>CAVRFW010000001.1:0-86822 GCA_963720565.1 Candidatus Bathyarchaeota archaeon
CTGCAAAACTGCGTGTCCTATGCTATCTTTCCTCAATAATTTTTAGCAGTTTTTGCAGTATGTCAATTGCTGCTTTCTTGTCCAAGGGTTCATTCTCATTTCCGCATTTTGGCGAATAAATGCAGGAAGGGCAACCGTCTTTGCATTCGCATCTGGTTATTAATTGCAAGTGTTTTTTCCCACAGTCTTTCGACATTCGCATAGAGGGTTTCCGAAATTCCGATTCCTCCTTCAAATCCGTCGTAAATGAAAATGGTGGGGTGCCCTGTGTCTGGATGCATTTGTGTTGAGAGACCGCCGATATCCCATCTGTCGCACATTGCGTAGATTGGTGACATCGCTATCATCGCGTGCTCAACTGCGTGTATTCCTCCGGCGAAATCGAGTCCCATTGCTGTCTACTTCGTTTTTGATTTCGTCAGGAATTGTGAACCACATGCCCACTGTCGAGAATTCAACGGTGGCAGATCAAGCGGTCGTCGTCCTATAATTTCATCGTATGTTTTGACTATGAACTCGCGATAATTCTCTGTTATAGTCCAATTCGCCAATTCCTACTCTAATTTCGTTTTGCTTTTCTTCCAAAACTCTTCTTCACAGATACATTTACGGTTTTCATGGCTTCCGTATGGTAGTTAACATCTTCTTTTCTGACTCGGGCAGTCAGGCTCTTCAGATTCAGATCTTCGGAGATGTAGGTCTCTCCTTGATGGAGCAAGACAGCTCCTTCGTGCACTTCTTCGTAAGCCTTGGTCAGCGCTAATGTCTCCAGTATGTTTCCGTCGCAAGTGACGGTCACGGTTTTGTCAGATATGCTTTCCAGGTTCACGATTTCAACTGGTCTTGCTGTTCCGGAGTAGACCCAGCCTCTGGGAGTCTTGCGAACGAGGGTTTGTTCTTCTAGTGCTTTGAGACTTTCATGAAAGAGTTCTGGGAAGTATTTGCGGTCGTCTTCTGTGATTGGAAGTTCGCATGCAGCGCACATTAGGTGCCCTAAGGAAATGTAGCGGTTATGCAAGTCTATTATTGCTTGTTCGTGTGGTCTTCCGAAGAGGTCTTCTGGGTTTTTCATGAAGTATTGGTCGAGGGGGTTTTGGAAGGCTACCATGGTAACGAGGGCGTCGTTTTTGCCTCTGCCTGCTCTTCCCGCCTGTTGCCATGTTGAGATGACTGTGCCTGGATATCCGGAGATAATGACTGAGTCCAAAGAGCCTATATCGATGCCTAGTTCGAGGGCGTTTGTTGATACGACTCCGATCAGGTTCTTGTTTTTCAGTCTGTTCTCGATTTCTCTTCTTTCTTGGGGCAAGTAGCCCGCGCGGTAAGCTGTCACCGAGTCTGCCAGTCTTGGCGATTTCTTGTAGAGCTCTTCTCTTGTCCATCTTGTGATTAGTTCTGCCATTTGCCTCGACGTGGTGAAGCATAGGGTTTGAAGGTTGTTTAGGACGTTGAGTTCCAGAAGATCTTTGGTTTCTTGGTGGGTGGAGCGGCGAATGGTGTTGGTTTCATCGATGAAGGGCGGATTCCAGAACACAAAGGTCTTTTTTCCTCGTGGGGAACCGTCGATTGAGATTATTTCATAGTCTTTCCCCGTGAGCTTCTTGGCATGTTCTTCCGGATTTGCTATGGTTGCCGAGGACAGTATGACCTTCGGATCTGAACCATAGTGATTGCAGATTCTAAATAGGCGTCTTAGGAGCATTGCTACGTTGGATCCGAATACTCCTCGGTAAACGTGCGCTTCATCGATTACAATGAACTTTAGGTTTTGAAAAAAGTTTCTCCACTTGTAGTGCCATGGGAGATACTGGTGGAGACCATATGGGTTAGTGAGGATTATTTTAGAGTTTTCCCGTATGCTCAACCTCTGACTTGTCGGAGTATCTCCATCGTAAACATTGGGGGAGACCTTGAGACCTGTTTCCTCTTCCATTTCTTTGAGAACTTTCAGCTGGTCGTTTGTTAGGGCTTTTGTGGGATAGAGGTAGAGCGCTGTCGCTTTTGGGTCTTCGTGTATGGCTTCTAAGACTGGAATGTTGAAAGCTAAAGTCTTTCCAGAAGCGGTTGGGGTGACTATTGCGATGTTTTTTCCTTGTCGGGCTTTGTTTATCGCCTCGGCTTGGTGCGAGTAAAATCTAATTTTCTTGTCAAGGAGGCAGTTTTGAATATTCGCCGGTAAGGCCTTTTCTAGGTCGCTGTAGTTTGCCTCCTGCGACGGGATTTCTTCTAAATGCGCGATTTGCTTTTTGTAGGAGCTGCTCTTCTTGATGTTTCTGATGAATTCGTCAATCATAAGTCCCATTCCTCGTAGAGTCGTGAGAACAAACTGCCGAGGGTGATGAGGTCTTGCCTGTTATGCTCGACAATGGCAACGAGGGGTCCAACGTTTCTGGTTTTTAGGTATGTTTCATAGAAGTGGGGCACCATTGCTCCGGGTATGTCTATGTCTCTCTGGATGTTTAGGTATTTCTCGACGGTTTCGAGGCGGCAGTTGGCGAGTTTCTTGCCCAGTGCTCTTCTTGTAAAATGGAGAACGTCAAAGTGTGGGTTATTGAAGGATGCGTCCATGCCGTAGTAGGCGAGTCTTTGTTTTATGTAAGGTATGTCGAAACTTCTTCCGTTGAAGCTAATGAGAGAAGAACTTGGTTCAAGCTGGGATATTAAAGCCCATATTGCGCTTGGCTCATCGGGAATGTCGCGAAGCAGAAACTGACTTGTACATATGCTGTTGCCTTTTGGCTTGGCTATTCCCATTAGGATAATGGGTCTTTCGGAGAGCCCAAGGGTTTCGATGTCGATTATGGCAAAATCTTCGCAACTGCATAGGCCCGCCAAATAGTGGGCTAATGGGTGGGATTTTGGAAGGCGGTGCCACAACCAGTCTTGCGCGGATCTGACTTCTTTCGAGTCTATTAGCTGCATAAATTTCTGTGCTGGTTTGTTCCAAATCGGATGATTTGTGAGCGCTTCCACGGTCGTGTAGCCTTGCTGCCTAAGGACCTGTTCTCTTGCAGGTCCTATGCCTGGGACTATCTTGAGGTCGGAGATTAGTAATTGTCTGCTTTTCTCGTAGCTTGCCAGGTTGAATCTGGCAACGCAAGTGGTTGAGATTGAATAGCATTCGCCCTGGTCATTCGAAATTGTGTTTCCGGGTATTGCTTCTTCAAGGCTTTTCTCTTTGAACTTGCTGACGAGTCTGCGTTCAAGTTTTAGAGCGTCGTCATATTCTGTGTTCCATATCCAGCTCTCAACTCGCGAGGTTATTGGCTCTGAGGGTTTTGCCGCGGTTTCCGTAACTACTGTGTACTCTCTTGAGCCTGTAACTTTCTCTCTTAACCTTTGAGCCACGCGCACTAATTCAGAAGCGTTTTTCTCATCCTTTTTAGTTTTTGCGGTCCTTTCCTGCGAGATTTTATTTCCTTCAGTGCAACTTCTGTTCTTGGAGAGAGACTGCCTGCGGTCCACATCATATTTCAAAAGAAGAAATGAGCCACAAGTTTGGCAGAATCTACTCTCTTCATATTCATGGTCCGAGTGGCTTCTGCCGCATTTTCTGCAAATATAACTTATTGTCAATCTTATCTTAGATAGAGGTTAGTTTTAGCAAATTAAAAACCTATGTCATACTGGCAAGAGCAAGCGCGCGTGCATCTTATGTTAACCCCCCTCTGCATTTGGGACAGTTGCTTGGTTCTTTTCTGCCTTCAATGATTAATGAAATGTTGGGCGCGCTTTCACCAGATTTCCTTTGAAACCGCTGTTTACGTCTTTGTTTGCGATGAACTCTTTAACGCTCTCAGGCTCGTCTAAATCGACATCATCTGAGAGATGATTCAGATAGAAACCGATTATTTTTACAGTTCTTTCTTCCATGCCATTGTTTTTGAGTTTCAGTAGCGTGTTGACGATTTTTCCTTCCACATTAGGATTTATATTGCGCGAGTAGAGTAATCTCGTCGTGGAGGGCTCGTAGTCTGATACGGATTATGACACTGGCCTGCGGAGCCGGAGGTCCTGGGTTCAAATCCCAGCGGGCCCGCCACCCATTAACCAACCTCATTCCTTTTGGTTTTTGATTCCACTGAAGAAGGCAAATCCGGAAAAATCCGTTCTGGCGATGGCAAGTCTAATATCTGTTTTTCAGACAATAATTGAATGGTGGGAGATGAAGCTGTTTTGGATTCTAGGGCGTTAACCAAGATTCAATCAGTAGCATTGATCGCTGTAATTGTTGTTGCAGCCGTAGGTGGAGGTGTAGCGTATGTTCTTTGGAGCAGACCGGCACAACTCGGACAATCGATAAGAATAGGTGTCTGTGATGACCTCGACATGCCTAATGGAAAAGGCATCTGGCAGGCTGTCATGTTGGCTGCTGAGCAGGTTAACGCTGAAGGCGGCGTTTTAGGCAGAAACATCACCATAGTCGCCGAAGACGACGATGCCGAAACATCAAATGATATTTCTGTTGCCACAAACGCCCTGACGAAACTCATCACCGTTGACGAAGCTGACTATGTAGTAGCAAGAGCAGGATTAATGGGCTTAACCTATCAGGATATTTGTGCTGAGCACAAGAAAATCCTAATTACAGTACAAGCTAATTTCGATGAACTCTCGCAGCGAGTGCTTGACAACTATGATAAGTACAAGTACTATTTCTCAATGATGGCAAACCAGACTTCTATGGATGACGGATGGGTTGACGCTGTTTTAACGTTGAGGAACTATACCGGTTTCAACAAAGTAGCGTATCTGGATCAAGACGCTTCGACTTGGGAGCAGTTTAGACTATGGACTTTTGGAATCTCTGTCAGAGTCTGGTTTTGACGTTGTCTACCAAAACTCAGCCACGTGGGCAACCACAGATTTCGCAAGCTACTTCGCAGCGATAGAAGCCTCAGGAGCAGAAGTGCTCCTTGCAAACATTTATGGGACAAGTGCTTCTTTCGTGAAAGAATGGTATGATCGTCAGTCGCCGTTCGTCATTTGGGGCAACGTGGGCCAAGTAGGCAGCAATTTCTGGGATTTGACCGAAGGAAAATGCGAATATACAGTTTTTGCAGGGTTGCCAGCCCTAGCGGGATACCCTTTGACCAATCAAACACTGCCGGCCAGGGAAGCTTACATTCAGAGGTGGAATGGGGAAATACTAACTTTCTCGGGAACGCTTGCTTACGATTTCGTTCGTTTCATTCTGCCCAATGCTCTCAAACAAGCAGGGACTACTGAGACGGAAGCCGTAATCAAAGCGCTAGAAAAAACGGATGTTGAGACTTGCACGGCGCGCCATTTCATGTTCACTTCTTCACACGATGTTATGATTGGGTCGGCTGACCCGAACAAGACGAGTACGGATTATATGCTTGTTTGCACGTTCCAGTGGCAGAACGGAATCCAGGTGCCTGTGTGTCCCAAAGAGATAATGGAAGAAGCGGGAGCAACCTACAGGTACCCGCCTTGGGAAGGTCCTTGGAGCAACAAACAAACTCCCTGATAGCGCAGTTTATTGAAGAATGCGATGAAAAACCTTTTGAGCGTATGTTTCTATACGTAGATGTAGTGGAAGAAAGGTAGCTAGGCGTTTTCGCTCGGAAGGCGGATTTGAACTTGAAATTGAAGTCGGTCGTGTTATCGGAACCGGTTCTGGTTGGCAGAGAACGCGAACTTGAAGAGCTAGGCACTGTTCCTCGACTCAGCCATCGAGGCAAAGGGATTACACGGTCTTCGTGTCAGGCGAGGCAGGAAGCGGAAAATCCAGACTGACCCGTGAATTTCTTAGTATCGCAAAGCAAAAAGGCGTTGGCGCGATGGCTGGTTGGTGCCTTGGCGACTCTCAAGTCCCATACTTCTCCTTTTATGGAAGCCTTCAACAATTACTATGCAACCTCAGGCGAGGGAGAAACAATCTTGTTGCAGCCACAGGAACAACTCGGCTTGGGAATACCTGCACAAGTCGGGATTGGAAGCGGAGAGATGGAAGTAACCTCTTGGCTCGCAGGCTCAAGACTACCGGAGAAAACAGGAGGTCTCCAAGCGCTTTCGCCTCAGGTCTGGAAGGACCAAGTTTTCGCCGCAGTTTCCAAAACACTGCACGACCATAGCAGCACAAGGCCCTGTAATCTTATTCATAGAGGACGTTCATTGGGCAGACTCCGCTTCGCTGGCGCTACTTCACTACATTTCAAGAGCAATTCACGACTCGGAACAAGTTTTGCTCTTAGCAACATTCCGTAGCGAGGAACTCACCGCCGATGCTGAGGGACATCCACACCCCTTGGCTGAAACCATGAGGTTGATGAGACGCGAGGAGCTTTTCACAGAGATCAGACTGTCAAGCCTAAGCCAAGAAAACGTTTCAAAAATAGCCGAAAGCATGATCGGCGGAACGTTACAGCCCAAGCTTGCCGAGAAACTGACAAATGAAAGCAAGGGAAACCCGCTGTTCGTCGTTGAATCGCTGCGAATGTTACATGAACGGAAAAGCCTAATTCAAGAGGATGATGAGTGGCGGCTTGCCGTTGACGAACTGGGGATTCCTTCAAAAATAAAAGACATTATCTTGCGTCGGCTCGCATGCTTGAAGTATGCTCAGAGGCGGGTTCTTGATGCCGCTTCAGTTATAGGCGAAAAATTCGATGTAGACCTACTCAGCGCTGTACTTGGACAAGACAGCCTTGAATTACTAGAAACACTCAACATCATAGCTCAATCAACCTCACTCGTAAGTGTGGAAGGCAACTTTTATCATTTCTATCATGCAAAGTTCCAAGAGGCTCTATACGACGAGGTCTCAACACCTCTGAAGCGAGGATACCACGCTCGGATAGCTGAAAAACTTGAAAAAACAGACGGCGTAGGCAAACCCTTACCCCTTCGCAGACCTAGCCCACCACTATTCCGAGGCGGGGAACACTGAAAAAGCACTTTACTACGCTATGGAAGCAGGCAAGGATGCACTGAAAAAGAGCAGCAATGCACAAGCCATCAAACACTTCACGTATGCTTTACACGCAGTCGGCACCGACCCTGAACGTCGCAGAGAGCAGGCTGTGGCACTACTAGGTTTGGGGGATGCTTATGCACAGAGCGGGCTTTCTCTGAGAGCTCTGCAAACATTTGAGCAACTCATAGAAAATACATCCGGCGCGGAGAAATTTCAGGCAATACTAAGAGCCGCTTCCGCCACATATCTCCATGGGGACGTCATTCGCTTAGCCAAATTACTTGATCAAGCCCAGGAATATGTAGGGTCTGATCGTTTAGGAATGGCGCACATTTTCGGACTAAGAGCAGCTCTTGGAGGATTGAGAGGTGACGTCTCCTATGCTGAAAAATATGTAAAAAAAGCGACCCAAATCCTTGAAGAAGAATACATGTTGCAGGAAATGCCTCGCGCACTAGGCGGGGGGTTTGGACGAGCTCTCCAAGGTAAGTTGGAGACTGCTGTAGCTGAAGGGCTGCTTTGTATAGCGATTTGTGATGATTTGAAAGATTATCGAACTCGACTAGAAAACTGCAACATGGTAGGTCAAACCTTCGGACTATGTGGTCTCTTCCCGGAAGAAGAACAGATGTTTAAGAAAGGGCTTCAAATTGAAGATGACCTAAAACTTGGGTTACTGCGGGACATAAGCCAGATTTATGTAAGTTGGTCGATTATTCTGGGTCTCCAAGGTAAGCCTGAAGAATCGTTGACCAAGGCTTTGAAAGCAATTGAGATTGCTGAAAAAACCGATTCAGCCTTTGCCCAAGGCAATGCATATGCAAGAGCAACGATGGAATACGTATTCCTCAATAATATGGCTGAAGCTGACAAATACTTCCAGAAACTGGTGAACCTTCCACCTCAAACATTGGAAAGCGGATGGGTAGGACTCAATAATGTGAAAGCAATATACTACGCAGCAAAAGGTCAAATGCGCCAAGCCATTCAGTGCGCTAATGAATATGTAGCCTCTGCTAAGAGCTACCGCTTATCTCCCAATGAGCCGGGAAGCCCATTAGTTGAGGCGAATATCAATCTAGTGAATTCTCTAATGCATGCTGCGTTGGGAAAGGAAGACGAGGCGCAAGAAGAACGGGATGAAGCATTCAGAATCCTCAAGGATGCCCAAAAACGATTCGAACATGTTAACCTACGCCCAAACCTAATGACATTAGCACGGGTGAAAGTAGACCAAACCTTTGACGCCCGGCTTGACTTGATAAACGTTTCCAGAGCCCATGGCACGCTGGTTACAATTAAGGGTATGCTGCCAAGAGATCTCGAAGTCATCAAAACCCCACCGGATTGCTCAATCGAAGGTGCAGAGTTGCGGCTTAAAGAAAGCACGTTCGAACCTTTCTCCGTTAAGACTCTCACACTGGCTTTCAAGGCAACCAAACCATGCGCCGTTACTTTGAATCCAGAGATCGCATACATAGATGATTTGGGTCAAACGAAAACATCCCGTTCCAGACCAATAACCATAATCGTTTCACCTGCTGATCTGACCTATGAGATACTGCCTGGAAGAATATCCACGGGTTCAGCAGAGCTAGACAAGCCACTACTGGGAGGGATACCTGAAAAATACGCGGTTATTCTTTCTTCCCCTTCCTGCAACGAAAAAGAACTAATCGTGAAGAATTTCCTCGAAACAGGAGCTGAAAGAGGCGAAACAACCTTTTTCGTAACAACCGAAGCAGGCAAAATGACAGATTTGGCTGGAAGCCACCAACAGAACTTTTTCCTTTTTGTCTGTAACCCACAAGCCGACGCCATGGTTCCTAATTTGCCCAACATATACAAACTGAAAAGCATAGAGAACCTGACAGAGATAGATATTGCACTAAATAGGGCTTTCAAAACCTTAAATCAAGCCAGTACAAACCCCAGAAGAATCTGCCTAGACATAGTCTCTGATGCCTTGCTGCAGCATCACGCAGTTACGACGAGAAGATGGCTGAGCGCACTTCTTCCAACCTTGAAATCAAAGGGCTTCACAATCTTCGCGATTATCGATCCGCTCATTTCGCCGGAAGAGGTTCCAGCAATCAACGGCTTATTCGACGGAGAAATCAAAATCACAGAAAAAGGCCTGGGAAGAACCCTGAGAGTTAGAAAACTTGCCAACCAGAAATACTTGGAAAACGAGTTAGCCCTCACAAAAGAAAGTCTATCCACATAGGACAAGGACGAACAAAAACGCGGATTCAGAGACAGAAAAAGAGGGGTTGTGCGGGTGACATCTCCACACGGGGCGGGGTCCAAATTCCAGCGGACCATTCGTTCTTGGCAAGGCAGCTGCAAGGCTACGAACAAAACCAAGAGAGAAGTTATCGCGAATCCAACCTTGCCTGAACCTCAGCAGCGTTCAAACGCTTCAAATCTTCCCTGACAAACCTAGCCTCATCACACTCCACATCAACCGCCGGAACAGAAACACACTGCTTGACCAGCGTGTAACCAAAAGCTCCTCCAGGACGCAGCTTAAGCCGCGTCAACTTCTTCTCAGCAACAAGCCTCCTCAAAGCCGGATAAACAATACTCCTCGAAAGCCCCAGATCCACCTCAACCTCACCCGCCTTGAAAAGCCTCTTCCCCACAGCATAATGCAAAATCTTCGCTACGGTCTCCTTGGACGCCTGATTCTGCCAAGAAGGCGCAATATTGATAGAAGTGAGCTTGCCCAGTTGGTCCGCAACAGATGCCTCCAAATGCTTAAGCTCACCGTAGAACTGCTGCAGCTCAGACTCGCTCAGCTCCCTCGACACATCCACCCCGAAAAAGGGAAAACGCAACACAATACTATACAAGACTTTTCTGATAACCAAACTCACTCGGAACTCACCTCCCCATCAACTTCGCAAACGCTCTTTTTCGCGGCCTCAGGAAACGTAGCCTTTACCTCCCTCCCCAACAGGAACAGGTTGTTCGCCTTCACCGCTAAGACCACAGAGCCGATCCAACGCACTGCTCAAGCTTTCGGACATAATACCATGTATGTTGGCGGCTCAAACCTATGATTCGCCCAGCCCTTGTCGGATAGTCCCCGACTGCTATTCTCAGCAGAAGTGGAAGAACCCATCTGCGAACAGTCCCAGTGTCAAATTTTACTTTATACTTTGAACCGCAAACATTTGTACTCCCGCCCAAAACCCCAGTCAACAGCCAGCCTCCAAAGGCAAAATTAAGGTCTGGCTCAGCATCCAACGAACATACAAAGAATTTTATCCATTGCCCTCGATACATGTATTGTGGAATTTCACAAAGATGAAAACGAAGATTACACTTCTCATAACTGTAACCAGTCTGGTCGTCTTGCTTATGCTCTGGGCGCCATGGATCACAGATGACTACGCCATCAACCAAGTAGTTGAAAAGCTTGGAGGACCCGATGCCCACTTCAATTACCTGGGCGAAGACACGGTCGTTAAAGACATTGCCAAACAGGTCAGCTGGCTTCCCTTCGGCAGATACGTCACTTTTCCAGGCGAAGCAGGCTGGTTCGTGACCTTCTATGGCAGCGCACTTTAGATGCAAACGCGTAATATCTCCTGCCAAACATTTCACTCGGACAACAAAAGATCCCCAACAAAAAAAGGGGAAGAAAGCTGCGAAGAAACGATCTGAGAGGTGACATCGCCTGCCTGGTGAGGGTTCAAATCCCACTCCCGGCGCCATTTTCTAGGCGAAATTTAATTTTTTTTTACGAAATAAGTCTGTTCAAAATAATTTTGAAGGGTTTCAACAATTGAGTGAATTTGATTGCCAATTTCTACTATTAAAAAAGTAGAGTGGCAAGCAGGTCTAGCCTTATGGTGCGCGCTGTTGCTTTCTTATCAGTTGAGTGATAGCAGGATTAGTTTGATGAAGTCGATTTGGTCTATGGAAGGCTGAATCAGGTTGAAGACTATCTGGGGGTAAAGGCCTAACACGATTATTGCACCTACGAGCAGGAATATTGGAATTAGGAGTCTTTTGGATTCTGTTATTTTTGTTTCTTCTTTGGGTTTTCTTCCATACATGTAGTTTATTAGCCGAAGCAAGTATGCGGTTTGGACAACGCTGGTTATTACGCCTATAATCGCCAGCCAACTCAAATCGGCTTCTATTGCGGCAGTGAAAACTAGGAATTTCGCTGTGAATCCTCCTAGAGGGGGGACACCGGCAAAAGATAGCGCTGCGAGTAGCAAAGCCAAGCTGGCGAATGGCATTTTCCAGCCTATCCCAGAAAAGTCTTCAAGAGTTTTGAATCCGTGCCGGTTAATTAGACCTACAGCCATGAACGAAAGGGCTGTGGTAATGCCTCCGATTAGGAAAAAGTAGAGATTGCCCATTAGACCGATGGTTGTTACGCTGGTTATGCCGATGAGATTGTATCCTACGTCGGCGACGCATATGTTTGCTATCAAGGTCTTTACGTTGTCCTGGATCAACGCAAAAAGGTTGCCTACAATCATGGTCAGAGCTGACATGACTGCTAACATGAAGACCCAGTTCAGCACACTTGGCGGGGTGAGGATGAAGACGAGAACTCTGATAAGCACATAGTAGCTTCCTTGGTCAATAAGAGCGGATAAAAATGCTGAAGATGATGATGGAGCCGCGGTGTAAGCGTCTGGGAGCCAGAAGTGGAAGGGCACGATCGCTGATTCAATGGCGTATCCGGCAGCTATAAATATGAATGCAAGCACGAGCAGGGTTTTGTCGCTTAGGGTTACTAACGCTTGTCTTACAGCCCAGAAGTTGAGCGTGCCTGTAAGCCCGTATACCATTGAGAGCCCGAAAACAATGAATGCTGAGGCGATAATAATCATCACCAAATACTTAAGAGTGGAATTCAACGATACCTTGCTTTTCTTGTAAATCATAAGAAAACTTGATCCGGCAGCTGCAGCCTCCCAAAAAATGAAAAGCGTAAGCAAATCGCCTGAAAACACCGCGCCCATTAAGGCAGCTGTTAAGATGAGCATTATGGCGAAGTATCTTTCTGAGGGTCTTTCATCAATGCCCATATAAAAAATGCTGTAAAATATGACAACGGCACTGACAGCTATGAAAAGAATAGCCATGTAAATCGAAATTGCATCAATCATGAAACTGCTCGAAAGTGAAGCAAAAGGCGTCTCAGTCAAAGTTATGTTTAGAAACGGCTGCGGTGAGGCTAAACTGTAATATTTTGCCGCCAAGTTCGCAACAGCTGCACCAGAAACCAAAAAAATCGTGGAAAACCAAACGATGATTAAAGCTGTTTTATGCTGGGTTTTTCGGATAGCTTGGAAAACAGGAATGGTCAAGAGGGCAAATGTGACCAAGCTAACTATGGGTAAGAATAAATCAAAGACATCAACCATAAGTTTTTCACCACAGTCAGACAAGACTCACAGTGTTAATCAAGTTGACGAAGAAGGCTGGGTAAATTCCCAAAATGATGACGAACAAAACCAGGATAGCCATCGCCAATTTCATCCAATTGGGAACATCAACAACGCTCTTTTCCTCTTTCTTTGCTTGACCCAGAAAAACCCGAGAAATATAACGCAAGGAGTAAGCCAGCGAAAGTACCGTGGCTACGAGCATTAATGCTGTTGGAAGGAGATAGAATCCGTCCATTGAAATCACTTCGAACGCGCCAACGAATATTAGAAACTCGCTAATGAAACATGCAAAAGGAGGAGCCCCGGCTATACTGAGAGCAGCAATTGCCGAGGAGACTGCAGTAAACTGCATTTTTCCTGCAAGACCACCCATCTCGCGAATATCTCTCTCTTCAGTCTGATGCATGACAGATCCTGCCGTAAGGAAGAATAGCCCTTTGCTCACAGCGTGACTTATCAAATGAAGTACTGTGCCAGTAATGGCTGAGGTTATAACTACTGCTCCCGCTATGAGTGGCGCTGCTGAAGGAAACAGAGAAAGCCCAAACAGTACATAACCCATGTGAGCAATACTGGAATATGCTATTACTCTCTTGATGTCTGTCTCAACTAAGGCAATGAACGAACCAAAAAACGCTGCTATGACTCCAAAAACCGCTAACCCGTGAAGGAAATCGATTCCAAATGTGGTTCCAGCAATTGAAGGAAAAACCGTGCCCAATGACAAGCGCAGTATAGCGTAAGCGCCTGCACTGATTATTACTCCGCTAAGTAATGCGGACATGGATGAAGGAGCCTCAGAATGAGCATCAGGCAACCACATATGAACTGGAACGACAGCCATCTTAACGGCAAACCCCCCAGTTAATGCAAGCAAGATCCATCTCGCAATGTCAGGAAAAGCCATCAGCGCTGCTTGAGCTTGGAACATGTCTGTAACGCCAGTTACCATGTATATGGCACCCACACCTAATAGCACGAACACCGCCCCAGCATGTGTAAACACGAAAAACTTGAAGGCGGCACGATAGGGTTCTCGGTAGCCCCATCCGCCTATGATGAAATAAGCGGGAACAAGCATCAGTTCCCAGCAGAAATAGAACAGCAGAAGATTGGAAGTTATGAAGACTCCAACAAGCCCTATCGAGAGCAACGACAAAAGGGCGTAGTAAACTGCAAGGTTTTTCTTTCCTTGCATATAATTTATCGAGTAAAGCGAAGCAACTAGGATTAGTATAGATGTTACTATTGCCATAGAGGCGCTTATGCCGTCTGCAAAAAGTGTGAACTCTGATTGAAGCATGGGAATCCAATAGTAGGATTCCACGTATCTGTGGTCCACGTTGTTCAAGATTGCCGGAACGGTGGTTAGAACCAAGGCTATATTAGCTAGCGCAATTGAGGCTACCAATATTGCCGCAGCTTTAGGAGATTTTCTTCCAGCGAAATAGGCCAATGGAACGCCCAATGTGGGTAGCAGGAACACCAAGAGTAGAGAATAACCCATTTTTACACACCTATTGTCAGTATTATCAATATTACAATCAATATAAAACCGATCATCGCAGCGGCCACGTAATGCTGCAGAGAAGTCGAAGGCAGTTTCTTTGCTTGAGACGCTGACCGCATTGTGCTGCGCGCTAACACGACCAGCAGATCATCAGCTAAAGTGTCAAGGTTGTTATGAACCGCATTTGCCAAAATTATGACGGACCAGGCAACGATTAAAGGTATCTTATTGAACAAAACGACCTCTACAAATCGAACACCTTTTGAGAAGCTGACTATTGCTTTTGCGATAATTCTCTCGTAAAGGTCATCGAAGAAATAGCCACGGTTTAGGATTTTCATAAGGGGGTTCGAGCTGCTGCGGAATTTGCTCATGATTTCAGAGTTCTTGTAGTAAGTGAGATATATAATTAAGCCAGTTGGAACGAGAAGTGCGAAGAAAATTGGGGTTTCGAGGTTGAAAAAGGCGCCAATCAAACTCAGTTCGGCCTCCGCCTGCATGAAATTGCCCAGCCACGGTTCGACAAAACCCCAAACCACGCATAGAATCGCCAAGATCGCAGCAGGAAATAGCATCACCTTTGGTGCTTCATGAAGATGAAGCCCCTTAGCGTGTTCCGACTCTTTCCCCATGAAAGTTAGTTTAATAAATCTGAGACTGTATGCGAAGGTCAACATTGTCGTGGCGTAAATCAAGATTACCTGCCAAATATTACCATTCTCCATCAAGCTTGAAATTATAAGGCCCTTGCTGAAAAAAGCCGCGAAAGGAGGAATACCACTAGTGGTCAAAACCATTATGAGGCTTAGCCCGAAGGTGATCGGCATTGCTTTCTTCAAGCCACCCATAAGCCTCATGTCTCGGGTTCCAATAGCATGAATGATACCGCCAGCCAAAAGGAATCCCAATCCTTCGAAAAAGGCGTGACTCATCATATGAAACAGACTTGCAAACCACCCCAGAGAAGAATGAGGCGATATTGTGCCTAACGAAGCCATCATGAACCCCAACTGGCTTATCGTCGAGTACGCAAGCACTCCTTTAATGTCAGGTGTATGCATGGCTAATGTAGCTCCTAACACAGCTGTCAAAACACCGATCCAAGCAACCGTGGGAAGCCACATCGGAAGTGAAAATGACAGCGCGCCTAGGACCAGGATTAGTCTTGCTATCAAGTAAATTCCGGCTTTAACCATCGTTGCCGCATGCAAGAGTGCGCTAACGGAGGTAGGGGCTTCCATGGCACTGTATAACCAAGTGTGCATCGGAAGTTGTGCGGACTTTGCGATGGCACCACCAAGAGTCAGGAAAGCAATCGCTGTTAGGATAGGTATGGGTATTGCTGATATGTTTGCCATGGTGTATCTAAATGAGAATGAACCTAAGCTTGTGTAGAGTAGTCCGATGGCGGCAAGCAAGCTTATGTCGCCTATTCGCGTCATTAAGAAAACTTTTGTGCCGGCACGAACCGATTCTGGACGTTTATACCAGAAAGATATCAGCGAATACGAGCAGAGTCCCACCATTTCCCAAAAGATGAACAATTGAAGGAAATTGTCTGATAGGACTAAGCCTATCATCGAGCCGATAAAAAGCAGCATGAAGAAGTAGTATCGGGTTAATCCCTCCTCACCTTTCATGTAACCCAAGGAATAAACTGCGATAATTAGACCAAAGAAGGCCACAAGAACGGTGAAAAGGACGCTAAGCGGATCAACAAAAACTCCTGCCTCTATGCCTGAAGATGAAATCCAGGTAGCTGAAGAATCGATGGCTATTCCCTCTGAACCTGACGAGACCTCGAAAACTAGCGAAAACGCCAGCACTGCAGTAACCAAGCTTGCAAAGACAACAAAATAATCGCGTGCCTTGGCACTAAAACGTGCAATCGGTAGAACAAACAGACTCGCGATTAAGGGAACAATCCAAACGAGCCATCCTGTAATATTAGACAGCAACTATGACCCAACCTCGGCCTCTTCTTCCTGACTGATTCTCATCAGCTCACCAATGTCTCTTGTTCCATACTTCCTAGAAACAATCACTAGTAAGGCCAAGATCACGCCGCTTACTGCCGTATCGGTTGAGAACGCGAGAACCAAAAAAGCTTCTCCCAAGCCCACGCCCATATAAGAAGCAAGCATCACAAAATTCAAAGTCGCCCCCAAAGCAATCAATTCAACGGAAATGAAAACCTTCAAAAGGTCACGTTTTGTCAGCAAACCGTATATCCCGATAAGCAACAGAGTAAGTGATAAAATAACAAAGTCCACTATGTTTCACCTTTCTTCTTATCGTGCAACACTATGGCTATTCCAATGGCAACAACCATGACAACCAAACCCTGCAGGACAACATCTGGCGCTCTCAAGGACCACAAAGACTCTTCAAAAGAAACCCCATACCCCGTCGCAGTTGAAACTGGAATTGAAAGGAAAACGGCCGGCAATCCCAGAAACGCCCCAGCAACAAGAACCGTTAAGGCAGTCCTTAGCGAAGTCTTCTTCTTGAATTTTTCAGTCAGCATTTCCCCGGACAAAAAGAGAACGGCCAATGTTCCAACGCCTACGGCAAACTGGAAAATTGCCACAAAGACTGCACCGTTTAGCAAGAAAAGCAGTGCAGTAAAAAAGAAAGCTCCAGCCAAGGCAGCCACAGAATGAACAGCTTCCTCTAGAAAAATCGCTAGGCAAGCCGAGATTACTAGTCCAACGGCCACTAATTCCAAGGCTACTGTTTCCAAGATCATGGCTCAACAACATCCACTTTTTTTGAGCTTGCTTCTGGTTTTATTATTAGGGTGGATTTATCAGTTGAGGCTAATTCGAAGAAGCACGAGCTCTTAATAGCGTTTCTCGGGCAACTTTCAGCGCATTGGTAACAGAAAACGCACAGGTCTAGGTGGAACAGAGGTCTCCGTTTTCCATCAACTTCAACCATTTCGATTGCTTTGGCGGGGCAGTCTCTAGAGCATAGGCCACAGCTTACGCAAAGTGTGATATCGAAAACTTGTTTGCCCCTGAAGTCTTCAGGGACCTCGGCTTTTACGAATGGGTACTTGTCAGTTGCAGGTTTCTTGAAAAGGTTTGAAAAAACCTCTTTTATCATAGGTGAAATGGTAAATTTCTTTTTCATTTATGTCACCAAAGGATATACCCATGTAGCCATCGTGATCGTGAGAGCAAGGGACAGGATTGAAAGGGGAAGCAATATTCGCCAGTTAGCTGTTAGGACTTGATCGATCCGCAATCTCGCAAAAAGACACGTGACGTATTCAGTTATTACTACAATTGCCAACAATTTGAGCACAAACCAAAGGCTGTACCAGAACCCTGCTAAACCGAAGAAAACTGGTCCATTGGGCCTCCCAGGAAAAACGTTACAACCAGCGATGCACCGAGAACTATTTGAACATCTCTGGTCAGGTGCAGAAAAGCCAGTTTGCCACCGCCGTATTCGGTTTCTAATCCCCCAACCAGTTCGCTCTCTGCATGCGGAATATCGAATGGGTCTTTCTCAAGCTCCGCCTGAAGAGTAATTATGAAGAGAACAAAGCCCCAAGGCGCTAGGATTATGAACGGAATGTCCTGGCTTGACACGATTGCTGACAGGGTCAATTCTTTAGCCAAAAAGGCTGGTGTTAAAGCGAGGAGGAATAGAGGAATATCATAACCAAGAAACTGAGTTAAAACTCGGGCTGCGCCGATAGCACCGTACGGACTTGAAGAAGCCCATCCGGAAATGAACAAGAGAAAATTAGCTACAGTAACTAATGCCATAACGAAAATCAGGTCTCCTACAAAGCCAGAGCTTGATATTGCGCTGGAGCCGTCGATTGGCAAGAAGCACATGGCAAAAACCATAATTGAAAAAGCTACTATGGGTGCAATTCTAAAAACGTTCTTCTTGGCGTTACTCGGGATAATCTCTTCTTTTGTAAATAGTTTGATCAAATCAGCGAGAGGTTGAAGTATGCCTGCTGGACCTGCGACAGCGGGACCGACTCGGTTCTGCATTCTCGCTTCAATCTTTCTTTCAACCCAATCGCAAAACAGTGTTAAGAAAAGGACAAAAGTGAAACCCGGAAATATCAGAACCCGGAAAATGAACCAAAAATCCAGCACTTTTTTTCTCACCTATCAGTGCATGAGAAGCACGGGTCAAGGCTAACAAAGTTCGCTGGGATATCTGCTATGCTTTCTCCGATTGCGGTCTTGAGAAATGCTGGGAGGTTAGCAAAGGTTGGAGTGCGTACTTTGACACGCTCTGGGTAAGCTGTTCCGTTGCTTCTAACATAATGAAATAGTTCACCGCGTGGAGCTTCCACTCTGTTAATGGCTTCGCCTGCAATCACAATTCTTGGGACTCTCACCCGGAATGGACCAGTGGGCATGTGGTCTAGAGCGTACTCGATTATGTTTATGCTTTCATTAAGCTCGTCTAAACGAACCATGAGTCGCGCATATGTGTCACCTTCGGTACGTGTAACTATGCGAAACGGTATTTCGCCGTAAGCCTCGTATGGTTCATCTTTCCGCACGTCGGTGTTGACACCGGAGGCTCTTGCCACTGGCCCCACGACACATAATCTTAGGGCATCTTCAGTTGAAAGGAACCCTACTTTCTGGGTCCGCATCTTTAGGGAGGTTTCATTTTGGAAAAGGCTTTGGTAGAAAACCAATTTCTTCTTCAGAATATCAAGCTGAGTCTTAATTTTTGGCACATCTGCTTCTTTCAGGTCGCGACGAACTCCACCAATGGTCATAGATGACGAAATAACCCGGTTTCCTGTGAGCAGTTCAGTTAAATCCATGATTGGTTCTCTGTCGCGCCACATATACTGGAAAAGTGTTTCATATCCTATTTCTAACCCAGCGTGACCTAAGACCAACAGGTGGCTGTGAAGTCGATTTAGTTCCAAGATTATTGTCCGAAGGTACCTGGCTCTTGCCGGCACTTCTGTTTTCAGGATTTTCTCAACTGCTCCAATGAAGGTTAACGCGTGACAGGAGTTGCATATTCCGCAAATTCGTTCAATTAGGTAAACATCCTGCAGGTATGTGCGCTGTTCAGAAGCTTTTTCAACACCTCTATGAACGTAACCGATTCTGGGTTCCACCGCCTTAACGATTTCGCCGTCGACCTTTATTGAAAACTTCTCCGGTTCCAATAGGGCTGGGTGCTGCGGACCTACCACAATATTGACCAAACCAGTGTCTTCTGGGGGTTGCTGCTTTTCAATTTCAGGTTGTGTATTGTTGAGACCACTATTGAGTTTGGCTATGACCTCTTCAAGATTAGCGTCTTTTCTCAGTGGATAGAGATTCTTGGGCCAGTCTTCGGGAAGAACCAAGCGTACCGGGTTTGGGTGACCCTGAAAGACTACGCCGAAGAGGTCTGAAACCTCTCTCTCATGGAAATTGGCGCCGGGAATTAGGTCAGTTATCGAAGATATTTGCGGGTTTTCTTTTGGAACCTCGGTTCTGACGGTAACTATTGAACCGCCTGTGCGGGTGTGGTACATAATGCCTATCTTTTCAGAGAGATCTAGGCCCGTAATGGCAACGATGACTGTTGCGCTATTATTTTCCAGTAGTATCTTGATAATTTTTCTAATAGAATCGGCATTAGTTTGAATTGTGGCTTTTCCAAGGTAATCAGGCTGGATGCTTCCTAAACTACCTATTCTATCTTGGAGAGTTGAGACTAGACTGTTTTGATTTGCTTGTGTCATGGCTTACCCTCTGATTCTGGTTGTTTCAGGGAATTGAGGAGTTTAACAACTCCGTCAATTAACGCTTCTGGTTTTGGAGGACACCCTGGGATGTAGGCGTTCACTGGGATGACCTTGTCTACGCCGCCTAACACTGTGTAGTTTCCCTTAAACACGCCGCCAGAGCATGCGCACGCACCAATTGCTACAACGAATTTGGGTTCAGGCATCTGATCGTAAATGCGTTTCAGTCTTTCTGCACATTGCCTTGTAACTACCCCGGACGTGAGCAGAACGTCCGCGTGTCTGGGTGAAGGCTCAAGTTTTATGCCAAATCGCTCTACATCATAGCGCGGAGTTAGAAGAGCAACGATTTCTATGTCACATCCATTGCACGCGCCGCTGTTGAAATGAAGAACCCAAGGAGATTTTAAGCGAGCCCAAGTAGCCAGACTTTTCATCAATCCCCGCCTCCTTCAAACAGCAAAAAAGTCGAAGTGAGCATCATGAAAAGGTAGAGAATTACTAACACAGTGTTTATTCCTGTTGTCATTAGTGCCCCAAACGCGAGGAGCAGTACAGCAGAATCAAATATTACAAAGTAAATCAGAAATTTGTACAGTGAAATATTGACTTTCAGACCCTGAAAAGCAGCTTTTTCTCCACAGGCATAAGTTGACCGCTCATTCACGTTCTGAATGGGTTTCGGAGAGGCTCGTCTTCCAATAACATACAGAACTGAGGAAGCTAATAGAATCAGAAAAAACGCGACTATTGACTCAACAAGCATCTCTTATTGATCTCCCATCCATGCTAAACAAAGTTGAATTGCGGCTGGATAAGATAGGCTTGCAGTGGAATTTGGAGAAACCTATTGATTCCTCGCATCCTGATTCACCAGCAATCATTGGAATGCCGCTCAAGCTTTCATAATTGTTCAAAACCTCAACCAATTCTGATAGAAAGAATTTAGGTTTTATGCAGGGGAAACCGTCTGTGTGTTGTCTCGTCTTCTGTCGCTTCCATGCAAGGTAAGATATTCTCTCAAGATAGCTTCATAAATTTAAATCTATTCAATTTACTTTTCGAGAAAACATGTTCTTAATATCGAAAAAAGCTTGTTCTGTAGTAGGTTTTCACGGATGAGTTATTCAGTCTCTGCTCCGCCGTGCCATCTTCTTTCCAAGTACAAGATCAAGCTGAATAATCCTCGGCTAACTATTACCAGAATGAGCAGTTCGAATTCCTGTGTTGTTCTTGTTACAGTGGTTTTTATGATTTCAGCGCCGATGAAGAACTCTAAGCTAAGAGTTAGATATCCAGAGAGAAACCTAGTAACGCAGGATGGCTTGTAGGGGTCGCTGAGTTTACACTGAATAAAACGGACCGTTACAAGCAAGGCTCCAAAAAACACTACTAACCCGCCCAGAAGGTAAAGAACGTCTGTAGCAAGCGTAAGCAGGATATAAATTACGCTATCTAGTGTTGGCAAGAATTTCGTCAGACCTCGGAGTTAAGAGAACGCCCATAATAGTTAGGACAGCAATCACGGTTAGTATCGTAAGAGTCAAAGAGTCTGTTCTTTTCTTGGAAGGCAAAGTGCATTCCGACAATTGGCATGCGACCTACTTAATCCCGATAACAAGCAATATGTTCAAACACACTTAATATGATTTGTTCCTTCGAATACTGTCCTCCAATTCTTTCATAAGGCATTAGAAAGGTCACTACTGGAAAAACGTTTAGGTTCACGATTTTGTCTTGTCAGTCGAGGGATTGATATGTCTTATTGTTCAAAATGCGGCTAAGAAGTTCGATGGACTCAGTTGCAGGCAAGAATGCAGTAGCCAACCTTGTTGCTCCAGATAAATCCGTCTTTTTTAACAATGAAAGTACTTTTCTTCCTGTAAGACTTTTAACCCAAATTTCCTACTATAGACAACAAGGACGGATAGCCTTGCGTATAGTGTTGCGAATTGGAGGATCGGTGGTAGCTTCTCCTATCGATACAGAATTAATGGGCAAATATGTTGATTTGGCAATTAAGTTGAGGGAGCAAGGTCATGAACTCGTTGTTGTTACGGGCGGAGGTTCGCTAGCTCGAGAGTTTATCACTATTGCAAGAAATCTTGGGCTCAACATGCAAGCTCAAGATGAAATCGCTATTTCAGTGTCGCGCCTCTTCGCCCAACTCTTTGTAAAGAAACTTGATTATCTTAGTTGCAATCAGGTGTCTTCAACACTTGAGGATGCAGCTAAGTGTCTGAATGAAGGGAAAATCGTGGTTATGGGTGGTTTGAAACCTGGAATCACTACAGATGCAGTTGCAGCCTTGGTTGCTGAACGTGTGAATGCGGACTTGGTAGTCAAAGGCACGGATCAAGATGGCGTGTTTAGCAAAGACCCTCGAAAACATTCAGATGCCGTGAAACTCGATCGTTTATCTTTTAGTGATTTGGGCAAAGTGCTTTCGGAAAGTAAACACAAGGCTGGGATTCATCAGATTATAGATCCTGAAGCTGTGAAGATTCTAAGCCGCGAGCATATGAAATTGATTGTGGTAAACGGCTTCAAACCTGAAAATATTTTATCAGTCATCAATGGTGAAAGTGTAGGTACGACAATAAGTTAAGTACTAACCTTTTTCAAGAACTCTAAACTTAAATATCACCTTTGATATCACCATCGGAGTGAGGCAACTTTTGATACTCAATATCGATTATAATAAGTGTGTATACTGCTTTGGGTACATAGGTCTCTTTTCTGCTGTGAGGACTACGACGGGAATAGTGCGTACTCGGCGTTACATAAACAAGCAAACCTGGAGACAAAAACGAGTATGAAACAAACCTCTGTCGCGTCAGTTGTTGAAGCAGTTGACCTAAAAAAAACATATATGCTAGGAAAAATTCCCGTGGAAGCCTTGCGCGGGGTAAACCTCAGAGTCGAAAGCGGAGACTTCTTGTCTATCCTCGGTCCGTCAGGAAGCGGAAAATCCACGCTCCTCAACTTGATTGGTGCCTTGGATAAGCCGACTTCAGGCAAACTGGCTATTGACGGCAGTAGAGGTCTCTACGTTAAGCGAAAACCAATTAGCTGAATTAAGGCTTCGAATCGGTTTTGTTTTTCAATTCTTCAACCTTATTCCACGGTTCACGGCAAGAGACAATGTGGAG
Organism: Candidatus Bathyarchaeota archaeon; assembly: GCA_963720565.1. Classification (GTDB taxonomy): domain Archaea; phylum Thermoproteota; class Bathyarchaeia; order Bathyarchaeales; family Bathycorpusculaceae; genus A05DMB-2. The sequence goes on from CAVRFW010000001.1 coordinate 22,763, forward strand.
TTATCTATGTCAATCAAAGGTAAGAGCATGGATGAAAGAAGGAAACGTGCAGAAGAGTTGCTGGAAATTGTGGGTTTGAAAGACCGGATGAATCACAAGCCAGCTGAGCTAAGTGGGGGGCAGCAGCAACGTGTGGCAATAGCAAGAGCTTTGGCGAATGATCCTCGCTTTCTGTTGATGGATGAACCCACGGGCAACATAGACTCAAAAACGGCACGTGAAGTCCTTAACTTAATCCAGAGTATCAACGCGAAAGGAGTTACGATAATTATGGTTACGCATGATCAACGTTTGGCTCTTGAAGGTAAAAGAACAGTGCAGATGTTTGACGGCGTGATTACATCTGATCTGGAGAATTAGCATGAGAGTGTCTGATGTTTTCCATTATTCTTTCAGCGCGATTAAGCTTCGAAAACTTCGAGCAGCCTTGACAACACTAGGCGTTATAATTGGCATTGCAGCTATAGTTGCGCTCCTCTCAATAACGCAGGGATTACAGACAACTATAACTGATCAACTTCAAAGAGGTTTATCCGCAGATACGCTAATCGTTGTTTCTGGCTCAAATGCCTTGGGCGGGGGCAGCAGTGGCGCCGGAGGATTTGCCGGTGGAGGAATGGGCACCAGCAGTTCCAGCACACGCTTGTACCTTAATTATACTGATGAGATTAACGCGTTGTCGCCAGATATTACGACCTCGTTGGCGTTGATCCAGAAGGCAGGGTACATACAAAACGGGTCAGGAATCACTAGAATAGTTACAACAATGGTAGGAGTTGACTTTTCGGAGTACAAGAATGCTTATTCGACCACATTTGTTGCTGCCAGTGGTAGCATACCATCGAATCCTTCAATCAATGATATTGTAGTTGGAGCGCGAGTGAGTGACCCGCGACTTAACGGCACCCGGTTTGTTCAGACAAACGATGAAGTCAACATCACATGGACAAATAATACGATAATTCCATTCAAGAATATGACCTACACAGCACGTGTTTCCGCGATACTCGAAAGAATAGGCGGTTTCGGTATCGGGGGACCCTCTGACACCGGGATATATGTTCCACTATCCCAGGCTGAAGACTTCTTTGGAACAAATGAGGCTGATATGATAATCGTCAAGTTAAAGAGCAGTGACGAGGCCACAATCAACAGAACCTCTAAAGCGATAACGGACTATTTTGGAGACCAAGTTTCAGTTATTTCAGCCACAGCTGTCCAAAGTTTGCTCACAACGATTTTCTCGACAATATCCTTGTTTTTGGGAGGTATCGCAGCCATTTCGCTACTAGTCGCTGGAATAGGCATAATGAACATCATGATTGTCTCTCTAATTGAACGCACACGCGAAATTGGCATCCTTAAAGCCATAGGCATGAAGAGCAGAACTGTACTGTATATTTTTCTAACAGAATCGGTAATAATAGGCTTGATAGGAGCTGCGATTGGCGTCGTATCCGGCTGGATTTTGGCTAATTTAGTCGCAATTTTCCTTGGTCGAGGCGGAATAATGGGAGGCGCCCTGACTATAACGCCAATCTTGACCGTTGAGGTATTGTTGGGCGCTTTGGTTTTCGGCGTTGGAATCAGCGTTGTCTTCGCGTTGTATCCTGCCTGGCGAGCTTCAAAACTAAAGCCAGTAGAGGCTCTGCGATATGAGTAAACAAAATCCAAAAAAGGTACAGAGGCTCTATCCCAATCAGCCGATTATTGGCATAGGCGCTGTAATAATTAAGGAAGGCAAGATTCTTCTTGAGAAGCGCAAAAACTCCCCTGGCAGAGGAAAATGGAGCATTCCGGGTGGTCTGGTAGAACTCGGAGAAAACCTTGAGCAAGCGGTCATTAGAGAAGTGAACGAGGAAACCTGCTTGGACATTGCTGAACTAACCCTTGTTGACGTTATCGACGATGTAGAGCTTGATGATAATGGAAAAATACGGTATCACTTTGTCGTTATTGACTATTGCGTCAAAGTTAAGAAAGGCGTGCCTAAAGCGGCAAGCGACGCGGGTGAATTAAGATGGGTACCCTTCAGCGAAGTGGAAGAGTGCAATCTGACCAGGTCTTTCAGATTTTTCTTTCGGCGAAATAGGCAGAAACTTGAAAAGCTCAATTCATATCCTTGAAGAACAAGCGGGTTTCACCCATTGTTTTTAAATCTAAAGCTCTGACTCTTGCTACGATTGGAAAATCATGAACCACACGTCCGAGTGCAAGACAGTGATGCGGTGGCAAATCTCTCGCAATACTGCGGACTGTTTCAGCATCCACCCGGGCAGCACGACTTACAACTTCTAGGTCATGTTCGTTGGTGAAGTTAAAGAGGAAGATGTTGTCAGCCTGCCGGTAGATGCTTTCGCGAATTGTATCAGGCTGGTTGGTTATGAAAGTAGTGAATATGCCGAAGTGTCGCATGCGCGTGACGATGTCATCCCAGTAAGTTTCTCGAAGATACAAGTGCGCTTCCTCGGCAAATAGGAAAACAGCTTTGAGTTTCCAGCTGCTCAGAGAATCTACAAGTTTGCCAAGGACATATTCGACGACTATTTGCCGGTCTATGTTGCTCGTGTTCTTCAGGTTTACGATTAAAGCTCCTCCTTGGTCTTTTGCTTTTAGTAAACACTCATCTAGTAGTGCAGCTTCCGCTGGTTTGTCTGTAAAGAAACCCGAGTTAACCAGAGAATGATAACGGGAGGATAATGCGTCTCTAACGTGTTGGTTACAGTTCACATTACGGATTGCCTCTCCGAGATTAGATAGGGTAAGTTCTCCTTTGTCTCTAAGTTGTTTCCATATTCGCCTAAACTCGCGTGCGCTAGTTCCCGGAAGATGCAGTGCGTGAACGAGAATACCCATGACGACGTTAAGATGCAATTGGTCAATGGCAACTTTGAAGTTTTGGGAAGGTATCAGCGCGTGAATTCTGCTATAGTACATGTTTCTCTTTCCGTCAACTGACAGTCCTAGGCTTGAGTATTCTCCGTTTAGGTCAAACACGACAACGGTTGCCCCGTAACCTAAGAGATTGACCATTAGAAGCTTGCTCACGTGGGATTTACCACATCCTTTCTTGCCCGTTATTATGTTTAGCGTTCCGTCGACGGCATCCGCGTCTATTGTCAGAAGCGACGAGTCTTTGGTTCCACCTATGATTATGGGGTGCTTTCCTTCAACCTTCGCGAGCTTCAATAACGTTGGAATCGATAGTCTCTTAATGGTGGACTGCGAACGAGATGGAAGCCAACTACTGCTTGGGCTTAGCGCTTCATTCTCGAACGTTGCCCGTATTTTGCAGATAAGAAGACTAGCGTCTTGGATGTAAGTTATATGGGGCGCTATTTCCATTGGATCTATGTCCTCACCTTGGATGGATTCACCACCATCTGGAAGCGTGCGCAACAATTCCTCTAGAACTCCTGGAACTGCAGCAAACTGAACATCGATAATTTGTGCAATTAGGGCTTTACCCGCGTCCATATCCTCCACCATTAAATAATCGCCTTTTTCGGCATTTTCGTTTGGGAAGCTTAATACTTGGAGAATATTGCCTTCTTTCTTGTACAGCTTCATGCGTAAATTTCTCCTTTGCCAAAGGGTCCGAAAAGCAAGCGATGCATGTCTGGGCGGTTGACGAGTCTGATGCCATGTTTACGGGTTATGAAATGCTGCATTGCAAGGACTTCATTTGCCGTGAATGTGCAGAGAATGTGTGACAGCCTGAGGGTTTCGGGGTAGCTCTGAGCGTATAGGTCATTTCCCAAGAGTTTTTCAACAGCTTCCAATCGCCGGGGGATTTGAATTTCTCTGTCTATATCCAGTCTGAAGGCGTAGTTAGCCTTGTTTAGTCTAGCTACATAGACATCGCCTAAGAGTATTGTTGGCGGTTTGAATCGCAAGCCTGTGGTTTCGAGTAGATAAGGTGGTTCGCTTTTTGGAAGTTGTTCTGTTATGAGATATCCGTTTACACGGAGCGTGGTCATTTTGCTGAATGCGAGCACAATGTTTTGGTTTTTCCTGGCAACATTGAGAATCTCTTTCATACGGTATACGGGTGTGTCGATGGTTCCAGAGGTTAAGCTCCCGTCTAGAAGTATTAACCCATCAGTGACGGTTTTTGCAATCATTGTCTGCAACCATCGTTCGAGTAGGGAGGCTAAGCGCAATGGCATCTGCATGAGGGTTGGTGCAGACTGGTTTGGGTTACCATAGCGTGTTGTGAAGTATGTGCGCTCGAGAGTGTTGTATACGTCTTTCTTGTTTTCTTCTGTAATGTGAAATATGAATGGCCCAAGCCGTGTGTAACGATAGGTGCGGTTTTGTTTCCATACTGTTGCGCCCCGAATAGCAACTATTATACCGGTGCTGGTTTCACCTATTTTGATCGTGGATGTATCTATGCCGATTACTATGGTTTCTTTGTGATTTGGTTTTAACGGTATTGGCGTGCGGTTCAGTTGCAGGTTTGCGTATTCCAAGTCGGTATTGACAAGTTGTTGAAAGGGTTGTTGATTTAGTTGAAAGGTTTTTTGTCGCACTTGTTTTAGGGAACGCATGCTTTGCTCGAGGAATCTTGTTGGCAGAGTCGTGTCTATGGTTTGTTGTGGAAAATTATATTTTGGAGTTGTTGTAATAGTGTATTGTTCAATCACCAAGATTCACCAATAGCCAATATGGTCCGTGAGAAATATTTAAGTGTTGTGCATGTACATCTTGTACAATACAATAATCAACAGGTGACAACTTGACAGAAAAACCGCAAAGACCACCAATACGAGTAAAGATGAAAATCGGCGAAATAGAATTCGAAATTGAATCCCAAGAGGACCAGTTACAGGCAGCTGTAGACAGAATACTCAGCGCAGTGACCGAGCGCATGAAAGATACGCGCTTGTTAGAACGTCAGGCTCCCCCGGCTAGAGCGGAGACTTGCAAGGGTGTTATCCAGAAGCTCTGGGAGGAGAGCTGGTTTGCCCAGCCGAAAGGATTGAGCGAGGTCCATGCTGAAATGGCACGTCGAGGGTTCCATTACGATCGCACTGCCGTTGCACACGCCTTAATCGACCTTGTCAAAGATGGAATCCTAACCCGGGAAGGAAAACCAAGAAGATATCAGTACGCCCAAAAAAGACCCCCAACGTAAAATAGCTTGACGCTCCTTTGAATTTTTTTGTCTGCAGCCTCGACAAACATGGAGAAGCACACGTGAGCGAAGTGGGGTGTGCGGTTATTTCACGTCATTTGTTTCTATTTTATTGGCCATCTCATCTAGTATCTTGGAAAATGGGTGATCCGGCTTGTCTTGGGCAAATATGAAGTTGCCTTCGGCTCGTAGGATTTCGCAGAAGCATGGTACGAAGCCCAGCAGTGGAACTTGATAGGTTGTTTGAACTTTGCGGGTCATTTCATCTTTCTTAGATTTCGCTGAATCAAGGACCTTGTTGAGTACTAAGCCAGTCTTTTTCTCAAACAGGTTGTACAGTTCGGATAGCATTCGACGAGTGCCGTCTACGTCGGATCGGTCACCGGTTGTTGCAACAACCACCAAATCGGCTGTTACGATGGCGTTTATCGAAGAATATTGAAGACCAGGACTGGTGTCAAAGACCAGGTAGTCGAATCCTCCTTGATCGAGTAGTGTATTCCTTAGGGAAAGTAGGCTTCCTAGTGCGCGCATTTCCCATTTTCTGTCTTTAGCGCTCATGTCTCTTATTGCTTCGGTCGCTGGGTTTGCGAGTCCTACAAAGAATTTCCCGTTTTCTTGAAGTCGGCTGCTCAAATCTATGAGCACCTTGTTGATATCGCACGTTCCATTCAAGTAGTCATTGACCCAGTGAGATACTTCGTTTATTTTAAATATGGCGAATAGGCTTGGCGCTCGAAAGTCAAGATCGAAGAGCGCAACTTTTTTTCCGCGCTTGGCTAATGCAGCTGCCAAGTTTACTGAAAGAAGGGTCTTACCAGTTCCGCCTTTGTACGAATGAACGGCTATTATCTTGCTCATTTGCTAATCACCTTGGGTTTTCTCTGTCTGCGTAAAAGTAAGCTTTCCTTCCTTTCCGCTCTTTTTTGAGGTAACCCATGATTACAAGTTGATTCAAATATGCACTTTCAACAGCTCGTGCTCTGGTTGTTTGCTGGGAGATTTCTTCCGCTGTGGCTCTTCCGCATCTGCAAATTGTCATAGCTGTTTTTCTAAGATGGTCCGGCATCGAAAGCAAAGTCATCACGTCTAGTGAAGCGTCGGGGAGAGGTTGGGTGTCTTTTCTTCCATGTTTTTGTAGTTCGATCATGACTTCCATTTTTTCGTTGAGTCTCTCGAGGTTGTCCTTTATTTTTTCAAGCAAATACAGTGGCTTTTTGCCAAGGAGTTCTTCTGTGTTCAAAGGTTTTCCTCAAGGTGCGTTTTGCGCGCGTGTAATAGAAGTAACTTTAGGCTGTTTATTAAGTCTTACGAAACACTGATATTTATTCATAAAAATAACACCTACTACTCAGAAGAGAAGACATACGCACAAACAAAAGCTCCAACGGAAAAAGAGATCTCGACAAGGCGCTAAAAATGAAGAAATTGGGCTTTCCGCCCCTACAATTGAAAGAAACTAAAAAGCAAATAGTTTAGAGATAAAGAATTGAAGATTTTAGAAGGGTATCGGCGCTTGATTCCTAGCTTCTTCAACTATGGGCAATACTTGCTTGAGTTCTCTGAAGTACTTCAGTACTGTAATGCCTCTTTGCGTGACGGCGTAAACAACGCGTCTTTTTCCTACGGTTCTCTCTTCCACCAATCCTTGCTTAATCAGGAAGTCAAGGTATTCTTTGAGTACGCTGCAATTAACGTTGGCCTTATACATTACATGTGTTAGCTTCAGCGGACCTCTTTGAGCCAGTACTTTGAGGATGTCAACATACATTTCGAGTTTGGAACGTCTCATACATCTGCCTCTTTTCAGCCTAATTCATTGGTTTTATTATAAAGCTTTTATGTATTGAAACTACATGTTTTTCTTCATCATGCAGCATCAGTAGTCAGTCCTGGCGTTTACACGATTTAACACATTTAGTCTATTTTCGAAAGCAGTGGTCAGGTCATCTATCAATATTTCCTGCAAATCTGTCGAAAGTTCGCCGATTTTTTCACCGAAGACCGCTGCGAACCTGCTTTTCAATTCTTTTCTGCTTTTTATTGTGTTCTGCTGTTTCATGTTTTTTCCTCCAATGATATTGCTCAGCAGGTTAGTTTACGATATTTAACTAACTTATGAATTGGGGAAATACATTGAAAATATTGATTTGAAATTCAGATTCTAGAAAACCTATGGAGGATGGAAAACCTTCGGATCGAGTCAAAGTTCTAGCTGGAAAATGGCTATACATTGCATAGACTCTGCGCGCCCCCTTAACGATAATTCTTCCATCAATTCTTGATATATGAAAGAATTTAGTTCGTTAGCCTATCCTTTAGAGTTTTTTAAAGCTTAAATCGCACAAGATACATGTTCACTTGAACTTTGGAAGGACGAGCCAGTGATAGGCGAAAAAATTGGTGAAGCCGATTACGTAGTTCTCTATTTGGATGTGCGGAGAACATACATGGTTAAAGTGGAGGCGGGAAAAACCTTCCACACTCACAAAGGATTTCTGAAGCTTGACGACCTTGTCGGCAAGAATTATGGCGAGGCTATTCGAACCAGTCTCGGGATAGATTTTACTGCACTAAAGCCCTCTTTGATGGATTACATCATGAAGTCTTCTCGTAACACGCAGATAACTTACCCCAAGGACGCTGCACTAATCGTTATGTTTAGCGGAATTGGCTCTGGTAGCAGAGTAGTCGAGTCAGGCACGGGAACAGGCGCCTTAACGACAACGCTTGCTCACTACGTAAAACCTGGAGGAAAAGTCTATAGTTATGAGATGCGAGAAGAATTCCAGAAAGGAGCCGAAAAAAACCTCAGACGCGCCGGTCTGCTGGAGTATGTGGAGCTAAAGAGTGGAGACGCGACAGTAGGGTTTGATGAAAGAGATGTGGACGCAGTGATATTGGATCTGGCTGTGCCATGGCTGGTGATACCTCATGCTTATGAGGCTTTGAAATCTTCTGGATCAATAGTCTCGTTTAGCCCGACCATGGATCAGGTTGTAAAGGCAACGGAAGCGCTCAGAGAACAAAACTTTGTCTGCATTGAAACCGTTGAGTGTCTAATGCGGGGCATGCAGGTTGAACGGGGAAAAACTCGTCCTCAAACGTTGATGACAGGACACACTGGCTACATCACTTATGCACGCAAAGCGCTGAAAGGGGTTTCTCAAGAGAACTAGACAGTGCTTTCGAGAAAGGGTTCTTGATTGCCTAAGGGTTTTTGAGGCATTCCAAGCTTCCAGAAGGCTTGTTTTAGCTGTTCACCGCGTTTTCGCCCGTAGTAGTAGCCAGCCACCTTTGCTAGAGAGGGAATCGCTACATTGTTGATTGCTTTGAAGAGTAGGGGGTTAGAGTACCTGTTTGCGAGGAACGTGTTGCGCCAGATCTTAATATTGTATTCCCAGCATCGGAGGAAGAAGTCCCAGCGGACCCTGGAAAGTGAATCCAGTTCTGCGCCTTTTTTGTTCATGAGAACACAGTTTTCCAATGGCACAAAGAAAAGAGGAACGTAGAACGCGTTGTAGTCTTTCAGTGAATCCATCAACTCAAGGGTGTCTAGAACATCTTCTTCTTTTTCGTCGGGAAGCCCAATGATTAGAGTAGCCAATGGATACCAATTGTTGTCGTTCAGAATACCAAAGGCTTCAGCCACTATTTCCGGCCACTGTTCAGGCTTATAAGGGAGCATCTTGCCAGTCATATACTTCCTCATCAATCGGGTACTGCCTGTTTCAATACCGGTTTCTGCCGTAACTATAGCTTTCCCGCCGTGAGAGTACCAGCTGCGTTTGATAAGGATCTCGGACAGGTCTTTTACCATGCCGGGATTGCAGACGACAGGTGTCAGGGACATGTGTGAGGCTTGAATGCTTTCTACTCCAGGATGTTCCGCAACGGTTCTCGTCAGTTTCACGACCGCTTCTTTGTTTGGGATGAAACTTTGGTCTCTTGCGCCGTAAAGGAACAAGTCCTCAGTTACAAGGGTTATGTGGGCGCAACCCTCTGAGGTTGAGATTTTCACTTCATCCATTATTCGGTCCAGGGGCACATCTACTTTCTTCTGCATGGTCGGTGTGCAAAACTGGCAGTTGCGACCGCATCCTTTGGAAATTTCGATTGCTCCGTGGATGGCCGCGTGCTTTGTTAAGGGCGTATCATAACCGTTGTTCTTTACCTCGGGAAGTTCAATGCGGATAACGCTAGGGAGATTTTCTCCGTTTACGGCTTTTCCAAAAACCTCTATTATTGCATCTATCCTAGTGCCTATGACCACGCAGTCTATCCCGAGGCTTTTTGCAGCATTATTTCGTTCCAATTGCCAAGAGCCAAAACCCCCAACTATGATTTTTGGCTTAAACCGTTTGATGGCGGGGTTAGTCAAGAGTTTTCTGAACTCAATCGCGTTCATCGGTTCGCCTCCGCCTATGATGGAAGAGTAAGTCTTGCTGACGTAACCCATTCCCGTGGGGTCCATCGAAGAAATTCCAATTGCTTTTGTGTCAGGTCCTATGAAAGTATCTAAATCCTGAGGGTGGACGACGGCAACTTCAGATTCGCTGTAACCGTGATTCAGGAGGGTTGCCTCGACCTTCCTGAGTCCGTATGGTGCGTATCTTGCTCTGCCGTCGATTGTGCGGTCACCAGCGGGATAAAGGTATCGTCTCACGTATCGTAAAGGAAAGGGGCCTTTGCCGAAGCCCGCCACGAAGGCCATGAATGGATTGTTCTCGTAGTCACTCATCTCAGTGGCTGGAGCAGTGAGGACAATTTTGACGCCTGATCCCGTTGTATTTTCTCTCCGAACTATTTCACTTAAACAGAAAACAAGAAGTATCGAACTGGCTTATTATAAATTGCGTACGACAAATGTTCAGAAATCCTAAGTGTATCTTATTGCAACATAAACAAAGACTTGCTTCATAACGCACGCGGTCTTATTATGCACTGCAACAGCTAAAACAGCGATTTTCTTGGCGCGTACTCGACGCCTTTTCGCTTTCTTCTCCTTCTGCGTGCTTAGTTGGAAACGTCTCTTTCCAACAAAGCGCAGTAGGTCAACCATTCATTACCTTGATCTAGACTCGCTATATTGAAAAACTTGACGATCCACCCGTCCTTTGAAAGTTGTTTGATTTCTTCGAAAAACTCCTTAAAAGCAACAGGATCGCCTTTTTTGAGAAGATAGCTCGACACTGGCTTGGAAACTGATTTGTATTCCTTCATTTTTCACCACAATTTTTAGTGTTGCTCACAGGTATTTACTCACAGCAACGCTATTTCTTCGCAAAAATTTATGATTTATTAATTTTCAAACAATATTGCAGAACACACTTTTCCTCGCGCTAGCGAAGCGCAAAAACCAGTAAGAACTTGCTAGAAAGGACCTTTTAATCAAACCTGAACCATGGACAACTATGAAAAATGATCTTCTTGTGACGAAGCAATGATCTAAGAGCAAAACTGTGTTCGCTCGTATACAAAAGCATCGACGAAACACACTTGAAAAAAGGTCTACTCATGGAAAAACTCTGAACAAAGAATTATCAGAAAAGGTCTCTTAGCAAGTTATCATGCGCTAATGAAAAATAGTCCATGGATGAAAAAGGACGGGAAAAAGTGGGGAGAAAAGGCTAAATGGTTTTTGAAGCAAAAACCGGTCTTCGTTCGAGAATTGAATAAGCGGCGCACCTTATAGCTATTCCCTTGCATTGCCGTCCGAGTAACTCTGAACTTTCATCCTTGATTGTCAAGCTAATGCCTTTTCATCATCCGGCAAGAAGTATTTAACTTGAACAAAAATAAAAGCGTTCTTAGCGCACTCTGGCTACTGCAGCTTGTCCTATGATTGTTCCCTGAAAGGCCATCGCTAGAGGATTGTGCTTTTAGTGCTTCAGCTGGTTTCTAATGTGTTCCATTGCTGCTTTTGCGGCGTCGGATAGTCTTTTTGTTTGTGTTCCTCCAGCTTGTGCGAAGTTTGGTTTTCCGCCTCCGCCGCCCTCGATTATCGGGGAGATTGCCGCGACGATCTCGTTGGCGTTTACTCCTTTCTTGACTGCTTCTTTTCCCGCGTTGATGATTATGCGGGCTGTTTTTCCGTCTGTCCCGTAGAACAAAGTGACCGTTGTATCGTTATGTTTTATCATCTCGTTTGACGTTTGAACCATCCGGTTGATGTCGACGTCTTCTCCGAAGTCGCGTTTCACGAGCGTGATGCCTTCTATTTCTTGCGTTGCTTCAGAATTGTTTGCCTGATCCAGAGGCTGGCTCTCTTTCGACGCCAATTCTTTGATTAGTCTTCGTTTTTCGGTGTTGGTGTCTTTAAGTTCCTTGACTATTCTTTCGGCGGTCTTGTCAAGTTTCTCGACTGGCGCGTTTAGGGTTTCTGCTACCTTCCAGAGCAGGCTTTCTTGCTCTTGCACCTTTTTTAGCGCTTGAAGCCCTACTGCGTAGCCAAGGCGCTCTACGCCGTCTTGGACGCGTTCTGTGTAGACTATTTTGAGAAAGCCTATTTCGCCAGTTCGCTTCAAATGTGTTCCGCCGCATGCTTCTAGGTCCCAATCGCCGGTTTTAACCACTCGAATATCTTTTCCGGGCACTGCTCCACCCTGATATAGTCTGAATCCGTACCGTGATTCGGCCTCGTTTCGAAGCATCCATGAGGTTTCGACCGGCATGTCAGCAAGCACTGCTTGATTGGCTAGAGACTCAATCTCGTGTGTTTCTTGGGGCGTTAGTCGTCGGTAGTGAGAGATGTCTAGGCGAGAGGTTTGCACAGCTTTCTGTGCTCCATGTTGCCAGACGTGTTCGCCTAAAACGCGTCTAGCAGCTCCGTTAACCAGGTGCGTGGCAGTATGGGCCTTCATCAGAGCGTAACGTTTGTCCCAATCCAGAACACCCTTAACGCTTGCGAGTTCTTTAGGCACTGAATTAGCCTTTACTTTGTGAACGATGGTTCTGCCGACCCTTTGCACGTCAATAACCTCAGCCTTCACATTGCCATAGACAAGGTGCCCGTGATCGGCGGGTTGTCCACCTCCCTCGGGGTAAAAGCATGTTCGATCCAGAACAACATATTCATTGTCTATAACCTTCAGGACCTTGGCGTTAAACTCTGCGGTATAAGCGTTTTCATAGTACATCTTTTCGGTCTGGGGCAGTTTTTCGACGGCTGCTTCAAGATTTTCTTTAGCTTTGGTTTCTTCCTCTTCCATCGGCTTGTTTGCATGCATGTGCCTCTTAGCCACTAGTGCATAGAAGTTTTCGGGGATATCCACTTTAACGCCTTCTGCTTCGGCAACCTGCTTGACGATTTCTGGCGGAAGACCATGTGAATCATACAGTTCTGACAGGACCGATTCGGGAATTTGAGCGCCCTTTTTCGTTTTGAGGTCGATTGCCAGTCGCTTGATCATTCCCTCGCCTCTTTTCAGGGTTTCCCCGAATTTTTCCTGTTCTACCTTTAACATTTCTATGATTTCGTCGCGCATGGTTTTGATTTGTGGATAGTCTCTTGACCACAAGGCAACTTGCATGTCGACTATATCGTAAAGTTTGTCTGGTTCTATGTGCAGGTTTCGGAGCAGACGGTAGACCCGGCGGAACAGCAGTCTTGCTAAATAGCCTTCTTGGATGTTTGAAGGCACAACACCTTCGGAGAGAATGAAGCTTAAGCATTTAGTGTGGTCCGCCACTGCAAAGGCATTTTCAATTGGAATCAGAATTTTGTCCAATTCTTCTAAGGGCATCTTGATGAGTTTAGCTACTTGGGTTCTTGCATCTTGCCGGTTGGCGTTTTTGTCAACACTCACCAAGCCAGAGTACTTAGCCACTTTAAACAGCAGGTCATTGTCAATTTTGGTCAATCCAGCCATTTTGAAGACGTTGTCGAGCAGGCTTCCGTAGACAGCGTGGAAACAGCTCGGAACTCCCTGAGAAAGCCAGGCAAATCGGTCCAAACCATAGCCTGTGTCAACCGTGCGAATAGGCAGTTTAACAAACTCGTCATTAACGACCTTGTACTGCATAAAAACCAAGGTTGCAACTTCTAACCCGCCTACGATGCACTCCACGTCTGGTCCGGCGTTTCCCCCGCCTACCCAAACGTCCTCTTTGTACGTTACATCTTCAGATTTTACTCCCAACACTTCGGTAACGAACTCGTGATGATACCTAGTCGTTTGGTCTTTCCAATAGACTTCTTTGCCGGGATAATTGAAGGCGTGATGCCCACCCATCTCAAAAATGGTCAAGTGTCTTCCAAATGTTGGTCCAGTATTTGAAATATCAACCAGTCTAATGCAAGGCTGTGCAATAACTAGGGGGTTTGCTGGAGGAGGAGAAATCCCTTCCGTTACGTAAGGTTGGAAGTCAATTATGCTCGCGTGAGTTAAGTAGATGTCGCTTCGCCACCTTGCGACCACAGGGTATGGCTTGACCCTGGTGTGATCATGTTTCTCAAAAAATGATAGAAAAGTTTCCCTCATCTCGGGAAGACTGTAACGAGTTCTGGTCGGCGGATTTGCAAGGAAAGTGTAGCTTGCACATCCTTCCGAGGTGGATTCGCCGCATGTCTCCTGTTCAGTGTTTTGAGTCCAGTAGTATTCTTTGCATTTTGGGCAGAGTTTCCTGACGAATCCCTGTTCCTTGAAGAAAGACAGCGAGTATTCTTCAGACGGAAATCGTTTCAAATTGTTCAAGCACTCCGTTCACAAATGTCGATTTTTCGAGACTTTAATGGGATTACGAGGTTCACGGATTTAAACGGTATCCCTGAAATTGGTGTTGTCACCCGCGCACACAATTCCATTTTTCTCTTTTTGAAAGCGTGCATCGAAAAAATTTGAAAAGATAAAATATGATATGTATTAGGTGGACTTTCTGAGAATACTTGAGGAAGAAAATAACCCACAGAAAGAAAACCAGCATGAGTGCAGTTTCTGCAATCGAAAATTTGAAACTGAATTAGAACTTATAACACATAAAAAGGAACGACATGCCGTCGTCTAGCGCGCATAACACTATTTTCGCTGGTTCAACTTTTTCATCTCGAGATTGGCTTTTATCGATTTTTCTATGGAGAGTGCCAGTTTGTAATCATATGTTTCTCTGAAGCGTCGTGTTTTTCCAGTCCGTAACGTCTAAGTGGTTTGGTCAGATGCCTTTGGGAACGCGTTGAAGTAATGTACAACCCAGTTTTTACTCCTCTGTCGCAAGCTATAGCCACTTTAGTTTTATCAGCAGTTTTCGTTCCGCATCTTTCGCATCGAAAACCTTTGTCTCTGCCCGTTGATTTCATTCGTTTTTTGCATGTGGGACAGGGCGGGTTCTTGAGTTCGGCGATTGGTGCTAAGGCTGTAATGTTGATTTTCTCAAGATTAATTGTCAAACGATTGCTCGGTGAAGAAGTCTTGCGAACTGCTCCATATGCTTCTACGGTGTCGCCAATCATGAGGTTTCTCGCGGTTCTCCTGAGATCTCCGGTTGGTTCATACGCCGCGCAGTCAACTTCTCCGGTGCCGTCTTTGATGGAAAATATTACGTGGCGTAGGGGAACTATTTTGGGGTTCTGTGAAACTTGACCTCTGGCGATGACAGAGCTGTATTCTTCTATTCGTTTCAGGGAAGTTGCGGGTTTGAGGTGCGCATCTGTGCCTTGGTTGCTGCGGAAAATAAGCCATCTTTCGATAGGTTCTAGAGGCTTTATGAGTTCGAAAGCCCTCTTAACTATCTCGGGGGTTTCGCCTCTTATTCCGAAGAGTATAGGGTCTGGACCTCTTGGAGTAATTATTACTCTCTTCTTTTCGTAGTCTACGTTGTTGAAAGTGTAGGGTTGCGTCGACAGGTCCATCGAGAAAATGGAGGCATCATCGACTTTTCTTTTTGTTCCATAGTTTTCTGGTGTACGGTAAGCTATGAGCTCATAAGTGTAGTCGCTTTCAAGTGTTGAGCCAACGGCGGCTAAGGCCCCGATTATTCCTCTGCAGTTGTTGAAACCAAAACATTCTCCACCGTTTTTCATGATTATTTCTCTTGCTTCTTTCAGCGTGACGATGCTTGTGGTGGCTTTCTCAGAGAATGTTCTTATGTCTTCTGGAATTTCATCTCTTTTAAGGAACACCATTCCAGGGTTGGTGCCCTTTGATGAAAGATCAGCTTGTTCCTCTACTAGATTTATGGTCTCTTCTTTTATCCTGTTCTCAATTGATCCGTCAAATTCCACTCTCATCGCCAAGGCACCGTTGCCTCGGGTTTTCCAAGGCACGTTAGGGTTTAATCTTATTAGGTGTGGGTAGTCGAGAAGTTTAACGCCTAGTGTTCGATAGCTTTTGCATGAGGACAGCTGCAAGGTAGGTTGTACAGCCCTTTCTGGTTGAATCCGTATCGTCTAGCCCAATGTGCATTATCTGCCTTTTTTCCAAATGGCACTTTTCTCCGTTTGGTTTAGGAAATGATGTTAGAAAGGTCGCGCGAGAGAAGGAAAAAATAGGTGGGGAAATTTATCGTTCTTCTACAACAATCATCGTTAGCGTGGATCGGACCTTGTCAAGACGTCTAATGCGCCAAGTTACTATTTCCTTGAGTTTATCCATTGTGTCAGCTTTGACTCTTGCGACAATATCGTAAACGCCATAGACTGCAGATGCCTCTTCAACACCTTCGACTTTTTTCAGGTCTTTAAGAACGTCTGTTTCTGAACCTATTTCGGTGTTTATCAACACAAATGCTGTTGGCATGACTGACTCCTCTAAGTACTGTTGTTTGCAATACATTAAAATGTTTTTGCTAATCAGCTCTTAGACGAGCATGGGAGGATCACCGGATGGTTTGGTTTGTGACATGCAATTTTGCGTTACCTTTTCTTTTCGGCTTAAATAATAGGACAGACCAAAAAGCATAGGGAACGTGGCGATATCATGAGTTTGCGTGTAAATTCCGAATACGAAAAGTTGCTTCCCAAGATGACCGAGGAAGAGTTTGAGGCCCTGAAAAGCTCAATCAGAGAAGAAGGACAGCATTACGCAATTATTGTTAATGAAGACCTTGAGGTTTTGGATGGGCATCACAGATTTAGGGCTTGCACCGAATTGGATGTGGAGCCTGATTTTGAGGTGCGCAAGTTTGATGACAAACTACTTGAGAAAAAGTTTGTTATAGAAGCGAATTTGAGGCGACGACATTTGAGTAACTTTCAGCTCGTCGAGTTGGGTGTGCCACTGTTGGAGATTGAAAAGCAGTTGGCGAAGAAGAGGCAGATTGAAGGAGGAAAAACGGGTCGAAATCTTCAATTGGGGTTTGCGCCAGATGACGCTAAGCCCATTCTAAAGAGCAAGGCAACTGAAGCAGTGGCTAAGAAGGTCGGTGTTTCAACGCGCACTTTTGAGAGAGGCAAGAAGATCCTGGAGCAGGCAAGCGAAGAGGACAAGCAAATGCTGCGTGAAGGAAAAACCAGCATATCAAAAGTCTACAGCGAACTAGTCACACCGGGGCAATCATTAGCCCGGGAAAAGGGTGATATTATCGCTCAAAAACCCGTCCCCGATCCTCTTCTGGAACAGAACAAGATTGCGATATCATCAATTCTGGAAAGTCTACGAGAGAGAAGATTGTTTTGCACTTCATGCAGAAATGAGATGCTTGAGTGCAGCAAGTGCCACAAGTCCTTAGAAGACATGTTAGCACTAAATCTGGAAGGAAAATACTCTGAGTAAAAACAGTTCTGAATAGTAGGATAGGGCGCTCGCCTCTTGCAGCCTTGCGGCTATTTCTGGGCTGAACTTTGGTTTTCAAGCGCATATGTTCGATGTTCTTGTATGCCAGTGTAGATGAAGACCGCCGATAATGTGATTGAAATCAGAATAAGAGGTATTGTGTAATCTCGGTACGGATAGATTATCGCGGGTTCAACCGTGCCAATAGAAACCTCGTATGAGTATGCCCAGTACAATGCCACTAGTGAAAGGAACAAGCATAGAAAAGATAGATATCTTGTCTTTCCCCAGACTTTGGATCTTGTTGGCATAGTTTTTTAAAATCGCAAGGGGTTATTTATCCTTGTAAATCCAGAAGGCGGGATTGCGAGTTTTCATGTCTTGACCTTCTTGCCGGATTGAACCGTAGACATTCCAGAATTCGTCGTCGGTGAGTCTCTCCTGTTTCCTCAGTTTGTCAGCTACCGCGGTCGCTTCTTCCTTGAGTGTTGTTTTTCCTTTTTGAGAAAGAACTTGAATTAATCTTTCTTTGAATGAAACCTTCTCTATCTCCTATACGTGTTTCAGATGGACGCAGAGAGCATATAAGGAAGGTTCCATTAAGGTAATATTTCCTGAGTTGGAACGTCTTTTCTTTTGTTTTTCCTGCAGGTACATTATAGAGAGCTGCGAAAAGAATTTACGGTTTATTCTTAACTTTGATGCGATGAAAGTTCGCCATTGATCCAAGCTTCTGATAGATCAGAGATTGTTTGGATTGAGTTTTGGGGGGAAAGAATCAGGTTCGAAAAGAGTTATTACCATATCTGAAACTAAATATTGGCAAAGATGCTGGGAGCTTTGTCAGAAGCCAACTGTAATCTCGCTTTCAAAAGCGCTGCAGCGGTTGTTGTTTTAGGTTTGGTCCTTTTCCAAGTTAATCCTAGCGTATTTGCTCAGACCTCAACAGCTTTTACGTCTGCAGACCGGTTCACTATTCCATCACGCAACGGGATTATCGGTTTTGCAACAAACGGAACCTATGCAAATGCAAGGTTGGAAAACGACACTTGGTATTTTACAGACTTGCGACTAAACAGTTCGCAACCACTTAAGATGTTCGAGATTTTGGCCGAGAACTCTAACGTGACCGTTTTTGCTCATTTGTCTTTCGATTATCTTAGGAGACTTTCGGTTTTAGCATATTATGTTGAAGGCCAGGGTATGCAAACCGTCAATATTGGAATTGAGCCTAGGGAAGACGAGGGGGGTTTGAATGCTGAGTGGAGTGTTCTCTTCAATGATGTTTTTATGGGTGAAGGGGATGGATGGAGTATTGCTCGGGATGGCACAATAACGGTTACTGGAGCTATTGGCAACGTTACGATCATATACTATTCTATTGAAGGCG
Organism: Candidatus Bathyarchaeota archaeon; assembly: GCA_963720565.1. Taxonomy (GTDB): domain Archaea; phylum Thermoproteota; class Bathyarchaeia; order Bathyarchaeales; family Bathycorpusculaceae; genus A05DMB-2. The sequence goes on from CAVRFW010000001.1 coordinate 41,001, forward strand.
GAAGCAGCGCGGACTTGCCTTTCTTTGAGCAGCACTCAATAGTATTCTTAACGGGGGCTGCGGTGGCTGTAACAATGACCGCGGCAGTTTTGGTTAAAGTGAAAAACAAGAAGCAATCGGAACAAGGTGAGGGGTGATTATAGCCTATTTACAGTAGCATTAGTCGGAAATAGGCATGGAATTAGGAAGTGCACATATGACTTGGGAAAACTCTAGCGTCACCTTGGTTTCGCTGTACACTGTTATTGTACTGGTAGGAATATTCTTCGTTCTCAAGTTTTCAAAAGACAAAACAAGAAAGGTTAGTTCCCTTCGACTTTTCATTCAGGCAGCTGCTGTCTTTGCTGTGTTTATGGGACTCATAATAGGGCCATTTAATCAGCCGTTGTGGGAGCCTTTGGGGCCTTCCCCTCGTGACAGATTAATCGGGATTGAGTTTCTAGGAAACCAGTTTCCAGATGGTTTGTCTGTCCCTATATTGGCTTGTTATTATCCGAACGGTAGGACGGTTACTTGTCCGATTTGGCAAATTCAGGCTTACATTTTTCCGTTTTGGAACTATCCAAGGGGATATGAAGTTGTTTACTCTACATCGGGATTGGAGATGCTTGCCATAGTTTTCGGTTCCATGATTGTGTTGTCTTTGATTCTTGGAAGATTTTTCTGCGGGTGGTTATGTCCTTTCGGACTCTACATGGACGTGTTGACTCGGATTCGGAAGGCTTTCAGGCGGAAACATTTGAATCTTTCTGACAAAACGAATAGTGCAGTTGGACAGCTTAGGTATGTTTTCATCGCAGCCTTTTTGATTTTAAGTGTGATCTTCGGCTCCTATGCTATTTTTGGCATCGAGATTGTTCCAGGCACGATTCCCGGTGGACCTGAAGGAACTGAAGCTGGAATTGTGGGAAACATCAACGAGCCCTTCTGCTTAATTTGTCCCATGAAACCCTTATGCATACTTGTTGAATGCGCCATTGGATCTATGAAGTATTCTTACGTCTCCCAAATAACTTATGAGCCTTTTTATATGGTTGGCAGTTACCTAACCTCGATAAATCTGCCGATATTTGTCGCAGTTACAGTTTTGTCTTTGGCTTATAGGCGGTTCTGGTGTAGAATCTGTCCCATGGGCGCTCTCACTGCTCTGTTTAGTTCCTTCTCGCCCTTCAAGAAAATCGCCCTTACGCGCTTGAAAAAGAATGAACAGAAATGCACCAAATGCGGAGTGTGTAAACGCGTGTGTCCAACTCAAGCAACAGATGTGTACGAGAAGAAAGGAGGCGACGTTACCGAATCTAGGTGCATGCTTTGTGCGCGTTGTGTCGAAATGTGCCCCTATGAAGACGCATTAACTTTGGAGTTTGCCGGAAAAAGAGTAATGCGATCAAGAAATTGGCTAGACCGAAAAACATCACAAAAGCAAGGCGGATAAAGCGGTTCAGAAATGTGAGCGTACAAATAGGAAATCAATAGTATCCAGTGAGGTTATACCTAGATTTCTATTCCAGGAACGCTTTTTTCTCTCATAGATGAAGTCGGCGACCTTGGTGAAGGCTGTGATCCAAACTAGGTAAATTACTGCTATGATGGTGTATGCCTCGAGTACAGTATATGTTTGTCCGGCAATTGTCCTGCTGGCTCTCGTGAGATCCAATAGACCGATATAGCTTGTCACGCCGTGCTTTTTGTCAATGAACAAAACTCATTTGTCCATGCTGGAATCACTTTCCTTAGAGCTTGGGGTAGAATTACGTGGATTATGGTTTGCGCTTTGGACATTCCGGTTGAGAGTCCCGCGAGCATCTGATCTTCAAATACGGTTTCGACTGCGCCTTTAATGTATCTTTTTTGGTACGCTGCGCTGTTTAGGGCAAAAACGAGGAAGCCAATGAGGTATGGGTTGATTGGAATGTGAAGGATATCTGGGATTGTGTAGCGAGCGAGAAAGAGCTGGACAACAAGGGGGCTGCCTCTGAAAAACTCAACATATATTCTGATTAAGAACGAGGTGATTTTTCCTCCGTACAAATCGCCAATAGTTAGACCGATTCCTAATGCAAGTCCAAGAAAAACTCCGAACAGGGTTATTGCTACTGTTAGAAGGAAGCCTTCAAGAATAGGAGGAGCGTATTCGATTGTGAATTCGAACATTCTATTCCCGTTGTGTTTTCTTGATTAGTCGGGTCATGAATTTTCTGGTTCGTTCGCTTTTAGGATGAAGAATTGTTCTGTCGGCGCGCTTTCCTAGCAAACAAATCTCGCGCAACATAAACGCAGAAGAGTTTTGGGCTTCTTCAAATAGACGTGTTCTCAAGCTTTCAGGAAATCAGAGCTGGCTTACAATTGGGCAACTCCGAGCTTTGCTCTTAGGATGTTCGTGATTGTTTTGCTGCTTTCACAATCATACCTTTCGGGACAATATAACCCTTGAAAGGAACCCACAAGCTCTTGAAATAGCTAATGCAGACAGCGCCAAATCCAGATTCTTCCAGCAATCTTACCATTTCGTCTTCGCCATAAAGCTTCAAATTATATTTTTCTATGAGTTGTGAATGATCTTTTCCATCGTCTTTGTTGTAGGCCATTTCAAGAACTAGCCTGCCACCAGGAGCTAATACTCTATATATTTCCTCAAGGGACGCTTTTGGTTCTGACCAAAAGAAGAATGTCTCAATCCCAACTGCAACAGAAAACTCGTTGCCTTTCCAAGGCAGAGCAGAAGCAACGCCTTGCACAAATTGGACTTTTCCTAATTTAACAAGTTCTTTGTTATTGTTGTTCGCTAATTTTGCCATGTCTTTGGAAAAGTCTAATGCAGATATTTGCGCGACGTGGGAAGCGTATTTTTTTATAAACAAGCCGGAGCCAGAGCCTATTTCAAGGTACCGGTCATTATTCCTCAGTCTGATAACTTGTGCGGCGTTTTTATAGAAACTTCTGGTGCCCATAGACATCCCCCAAGCTAGGAATTTTCCAAGAATGCCTGTGGGCTGTGAGGTTTGCGTCATGAAGCATTATTCTCTTTATGGTGTTTCAAGTTCGCTTGCACGTGCTGCGTGCATAAGCTTTTTTAGTGGGATACTGTCGAACCTCAAAATTCAAGTTTTAGACCATCGTGTGCGCAAATAGTGTTTCTGAATATCGTTGTTGCTGCAACCTTTGCCTAGGGAACGGTCTTTTGGTGTTTTGTAGTTGCTAGCGGTAAAGTGGGTTAATACGAGTTGTCTGACGTTGGCTTGTTTTGCTGTGTTTGCAGCGTCTTCCGGATCCAGATGAGGCCAATCTAATTCTTCTTGTCCAGGTAATAGTGAGCATTCTGTTATTAGAAGAGCTGCGTTTTGTGCGAGCTCGATCAAGTTGTTACATAGTCCTGTGTCAGTGCAGTAAGTAACTGTATGATTGTCCAGTTCGAACCTGTATCCCAGGCTCGGATCCGAATGAACCAATTGTTTGCAAGCGAATGGGAAAGGCGTTTTGTGACTGCCTTCTTCCAGGTCGTGGATCTCGACCCTGAACGGCAGGTCGCTGAATGGAATCGTGTATGGGTGCCTGATAATTTGCAAGCCATCCTTGGTGCCTGTATATCCATAGATGTTTACTGTTTGTTTGAATTTGAACTTGTTAAACGCGTGAAAACCTATAGTGTGGTCAAAGTGCAGGTGAGACAGGAACAAGTGAATCGGTTTTTCGGTTCGGATGTACTTGTCAATTTTATGTATCCCGTCTCCAGCGTCAAGGACAACGTAGTCTGTTTCCGTTTCAATCAATACGCAAGATGTATTCCCCGAACCTGTTGAATACCAGCCGTTTGTACCCAGAAACCTGATTTTCATGGCGAACACAATCCTCAGCGAATAGAGTTGTTGAAAATGTCTTCTTTGAGTAGATATATTTAAATGATTTTTCAGCCGTAGCGCGCTAGCCACAAACCGCTTAGTTCTATCTCCTCCGCTACAATACAAAGAGGCATCTTTCACCTCTGCAGCTAATATTTAGTGTACATGAAGACTAAAGTGCCTATTCATCAGAGTGCTTTCAGAGGACGAATGTTATAAAAAGGCAAGGCGCGCTGAATCGGTACGGGATTGAGGATGCATGTGTCCGCACCTTTCACAAACTTGGCAAAGATATCCTTGAGCGTTCAGGAAAGACGATTTACAGAACAGATATTGTTCACGAAAACAAGAAATACGAATTTGTAAAAAGCTTTTTCGAAGAAGAAGCAGTTGCTAACAGGAATTTCTACAATTTGTTTATCCACTACGTGGTAACTGTTCGTGATGAAGATTCTGAGGTAACTGAAGAAGACAAACAGGCGGTTTTGGATTACGCCATAGAAAGCAACTACATTTCGATTAATGGTACGAAGGTGAGTAGCAGAGCCGAGAAGGAGACTATGGATTGGCTCCTTACGCATAAAATCAATGGGCGAAAAATCGAGGTGAGATATGAACCTGATGTTGATGATTTGTTTAGACCCGATTTCTATTTTCCACAGTTTGAAATCTAGAACATTGGGACCTTAGGAAAAATGGGGACGTACCCGAATGCTTCGACCAATCATCCTTGGAATATAAAGATAAGATGGAAAAGAAAAAGGGTTGGTTTGCTGAACACAACAAACCTCTTGTTGAAACATTTGCGTGCGCTACCAAAAGGTTGGTAGGTAGCGGCAATACTTTCCGAAAGTTTGCGAAAAACGAGCAACTTTGACTCGTAAAGACCAAATAAAACATCGTTTGCCCATTATGCTAGAACTTAAATACAGAGACCAGTGAATTATGGAGCTAGGAGAAAAAAATGGCAAAAATATTAACCATAGCTTTAGTTGTAATAATGCTCATCGTAGGATTCGCCGCAGGCTTGGTTGCCAGTCCACTAATTCTACCGCAAAACCAGTCAGGCACAGATGCTGTCTGGGCAAACATTCAAGAAACCAAAGTCATCCGTGTGGGCACAGACCCAACATGGCCTCCCTACCAACTGCGAGATGAGGTCACAGGAGAAATCGTAGGCTTCGAAGTTGACCTAGGAGACGCATGCGCAGCAAAACTAGGCTTAACAATACAATGGAACGACGTAGGATTCGACAACATCATCCTTTCCGTTCAGAATGGTCAACTTGACATGGGTGTCAGCGGCTTTTCAGTAACCCCTGAAAGACTAGAGGTTGTCTCCTTCACTTTGCCACACAGCACAACAGAAGGACAAATAGTAATGCTAACGAGCACAATGGAATCCAAAGGCATAACAACCGTAGACTCGCTTTCAGACTTCAAAACCCTGGGCATCACCGTTGGTGTCCAATCTGGAAACGTTCAGCAGATAGAACTTCAACAAGCAGGAGTAAGCGTCAGAACATGGGAAGATTCTGCATCGCCATTCCAAGATATGGTAAGCGCAAACCCAAGCGTACAAGCAGTATATGCCGAAACACCAATTACAACCGATTGGATTATTCGATTCCAAGCTGAGGGAAAATCAGTTGAGGTTGTCTACACCCGCCCATTCTGGCCAGTTGCATTCCTCACCGCCAAAAACTCACATACTCTACTTGACAAAATGAACGGCGCACTTGCAGAGCTAATCTATGATGGAACAGTAGATCAACTAAAAGCAGAATGGCTTGATTAAACACACGTGAACTGTATTGGATGTCTGGCAACAGTTAATCTTCCTCCTGGGAGGAGTACCAGTTACTCTTTCCATTTCTATACTCTCTTTCATAATCGGCGTAGCAGTAGGTTTGCCACTCGCATTTATCAGAACCTACGAAAAAGAAATCGGTTTTGTAGTTGATGCTTACGAAAAAATCCTACGCGGCATTCCAGAAATAGTATTATTGTTACTCTTCTATTTTGGGTTAGGAGCTTATTTTCCGTTACCTTTTGGCAGCGCCTTCTTTGTTGCAGCCTTCGTATTAGGATTGAGAAGCGGAGCAAATCAATCGCAAATTTACAGAGGCGCAATTCGCGGAGTTGGTGACGAACAAATCATCGCCGCCACATCTATCGGTCTCTCTAAATGGAGGGCAATTTGGCACATCATGGTTCCCCAAGTTTTGAATTTCTCAACTGCAGGTTTAGGCAGCGAATATGCCTTGCTCATTAAAGACTCAGCCTATGTTTACGTCATAGGCCTAGCAGAACTGATGACAAAGGCCATACAGATAAAAAGCATCCCCCCCGGCGATGTTGTCACACCATTTGTTCTCTCCGCAGCCATCTATATTGCGTTAACATTCCCCATCGCCTCCTGGCTGGATAGATGGGGAAATAAAAGAAAAAAGAAACTAGGATTGTAGAACAATGACCGACCTCGTAATGGAAGCAAAACACGTGTACAAGAATTACGGCAAAGAATCCACAAAAACAAACAAGATTGGCCCACAAACATGCCTTGCCACCGAACAAATTGTTGAAGCAGTCAAAGACGTCTCAATGCAAATTAGAAAAGGCGACATAAAACTAATTTTTGGACCCAGCGGTTCAGGAAAAAGCACCTTCCTTCGCTGTATGGCCATGCTCGAGATTCCAGACAAAGGCGAAATTTACCTTCGCGACGAATGTTTAACCCGCCCCGGCGTTGATCTAAACAAAGCACGTGCAAGAATCGGATTTGTCTTCCAACACATCTACCTATTCCGCCATCTCACAGCCCTGGGCAACGTCGAGTTAGCACTCCGACAAGTGCTAAAACTGCCCAAGGAAGAAGCCCGCAAACGAGCATTAGCTGCCTTAGCAGACGTAAAAGTCACTGACTGCGTTAACAAGTATCCTTCTCAAATGTCAGGAGGACAGGCACAACGCGTAGGCATCGCCAGAGCGATAGCACGAGACCCTGACATTATTCTACTTGACGAACCCACATCAGCACTAGACCCAGAGCTCACCGGGGAAGTTATTGACACCCTTCGTGACTTGGCAAAGCAAGGTACAACAATGCTGATCGTAAGCCACGAAATGCCATTTGCACGCGAAGTCGCAGAAGAAATGATTTTCTACGACGAGGGCACAGTCGTTGAAACTGGACCCCCACCACTATTCTTCAACGCACCAAATACTGATCGAGCCAAAAAATTCATGACAAGAATCATAAACCGAACTACCCGGGAATAAGTGATGTTTGAATTTGTCTTCAACCCCGTATACCAAGGGTGGATCCTTCAAGGGCTACTCCTAACAATCGAAATTACGATGTTTGGGGTCTTGATGGGCTTAGTATTGGGAACCCTCTTGGCTATCGGCGACATCTACGGTAAAAAACCGATTAAAATAGTGATTGCGACTTATGTAGAAATCTTCCGAGGAAGCCCTTTATTTGTACAGCTTTTCCTGGCAGTATATACAGTTCCAGCGATACTTAATGTCCAGATTGACCACGCCTTTTTAGCTTTTCTAGTTTTTGGATTGAACAGTGCCGGTTATCAGAAAGGCTACATGAAAGGTGCAATTGAGACCATAATGGGTGATCAAACGGAAGCGAGTTTATCGGTAGGTTTGTCAAAGATTCAAACTCTTCGCCATGTTATTCTGCCACAAGCTTATCGTATAGTCATCCCCTCATGGACTAACGAATTCTGTTCCTTGACAAAAAGTACCGCAACTCTAGCATTCGTAGGCTTTCTTGACTTAGTAGGTGCAGGTCGCTCGATCTTAATCAATAACATGCAGATTATGCCTGTTTGGATTGTTATCGCGATAATCTACCTAGTTTGGATAACTGGATTCTCAAAAATAATGGACATCATTTATGAAAAAGAAAAGATTCCAGGCATCGAGCTAAGCATGCAATCTTAAGCATCTATTCTCTTTGGTAGTCCGACCAAATTTTTAGCTAAATCCTCTATAGCACCCGTGATTGTTCTGAAAATTATTCCCCAGCCATTCTAAGCTAAACTCAAGTCTACGCGGTCTTGAAAGGCCCAGAATTGCCAAATTGCGCATATTAGATTTGGAGCACGTTGTCAAAGAGAAGGGTTTTATTAATTGTGCATCAATGAAGAATGCAATGAAAACAATTCACAAGCTGTTTTTCGGAAACGCCCGCAACATGAACAAAATAGAAGACAACTCTATTGATCTAATGGTTACGTCTCCACCTTACCCTATGATTGAGATGTGGGATGAGATTTTCTCTAAGCAAAACTCAGAGATTGGGAGAGCTCTGAAGAGTGAAAACGGAGAAATAGCTTTTGAACTCATGAACAAAGAGCTGGATGAAGTCTGGAACGAAGCTTATCGTGTGCTAAGTCCTGGCGGGTTTGCATGCATCAATATCGGAGACGCCGCAAGAACTTTAGGTGGCGAGTTCAAGATTTATCCAAGCCATGTGCGAATATTGCAGTCTTGTCTCAAATTGGGCTTCAGTTCTCTCCCCGAGATAATATGGAGAAAACAAACGAACGCTCCGAACAAGTTCATGGGTTCAGGTATGTTGCCGGCTGGAGCCTACGTTACACTAGAACACGAGTTCATACTAATCTTGAGAAAAGGCAACAAGAAAGAGTTCATCAACGAGGAAGACAAGGAACGCAGAAGAGAAAGCGCGTTTTTTTGGGAAGAAAGGAACATGTGGTTTTCCGATGTCTGGGAAGGTCTGAAGGGAACAAAACAAAACAGCATAGATGAGGAGATTCGGGAGAGAAGTGGAGCTTTTCCGTTCGAATTGCCTTATCGATTAATCAACATGTTATCGCTTAGAAACGATACCGTTCTTGACCCCTTTCTGGGAACTGGAACCACAACCTCGGCTGCGATGGCTACGGGAAGAAACAGCGTAGGAATCGAAATAGACAAGAAGTTCAAGGTAACTCTGTTTGAAAGATTTGGAGGCATAGTTGACTTCTCGAACAAGCTTATCGAAAACAGAATAATAAACCACCTGAAGTTTGTCAAAGAAAGAACCGAAGCCAAGGGTGAACTGGGCTACAAAAGCACGACATACGGCTTTCCAGTTATGACTAGTCAAGAGACTGAGATAACCTTCGATGAACCATTAAAAATTGTTAAGAAAGAAAGCGAGATTGAAGTGGAATATCGAGAAAAGCATACTTTTCAGTCTACGACCTAAGACCTTGTAAAAAAAAAGAGGAATCTATGTTCCGTATTTAGCAGTGTTTGCTCCCGAAGTTTTGTTTGCTCTCCATGCAACAAAAAACTGCCAGAGTCTTTGTTAGGGGAGCAAAATCGCTGAAAACTTGCTGCAATCAAATTGTCAAAGCATCAAAACGCGTTCCTGGTAGAAACAAGTGTACGGCGTTGATCAAATTCAATTCACCAAGATTAGTGAAAGGATACCAGGCTTGTTGAGAGTAGTCTCAAATGCTACGAGCGTTGAGAGACACGCATTAAGCAAGGAGAGACTGTGGCGCAGAACTGGTTTCTTCCCTCTTTTCGGCAGGGTGAGCGCGCGGTACTGTTTTTCAATTATAGTGTGTCTTCTGTTCTGAGTTTTTCTCTAATTGGCTTTTCTGAGTCGAATACAAGTTTCTTCCCGTTTCCCAGCCATAGAGGAAGAAGCGAGAGATCTCGGGTCAGCCTTTGGAGGCCAGATAATTCTAGACTTGCGGCTTGGTCACTGCCCCACATTGTTCGGTCTAGTGTTATGTGCCGTTCAATAACGCGGGCACCCATGACTGCTGCAACTAGAGATGCAGTGTAGCCTTTTTCATGTCCACTATAACCTATGATGTGGGCAGGGTATCTTTTCTTGTATGTCTCAATTGCTCGTAAATTGAGTTCGGAGTTTTCGGCTGGATATGAAGAGTTGCAATGGAGTATAACAAGAGGAACAGTAGACGAGGAAGTTTATGGCTTTGTTAATTTCAGATATTGTACTCATACCCGTGGAAAGTAGAATTGGTTTTCCTGTGGATTTTGTTTTTTCCAAAAGTCTTTTGTTGGTCAACATTGCAGAGGGGATTTTGTAGCAGGATACGTTGAAATCTTCCAGGAAGTTTACGCTGGGAAGGTCCCATGGTGAGGCAAACCACAGTATATCCTTCTTCCTGCAATAGTTATCGATTTCCTCGTATTGTTCCCTGCTGAACTCCAGTCTTTTTTTGTATTCCAAGTAGGTCAGTCTCCCCCAAGGCGTATCTTTGTAATGGTTTTTCTGGTTTTCAGGTACGCAGAGCTCGGGTGTCCTTTTTTGGAATTTTACAGCGTCACATTTGCAGAAGCTTGCTAGATCTATCAATTCTTTAGCGGTATCGATATTTCCATTGTGGTTTATCCCTATTTCAGCGACGAAGAAAACGGGCCAATCGTTTGAAATTGTTTTATTCTTGATTTTTATCTTGGTCATGCTTGCCAACTTGTTTTGATTTTATTATCATGTCACATATTTCGCGGACGAATCCAGCGCCACCAAAATAGGACGAAACATAATGGCACTTGGGCTTAATGCTTTCAACAGCGTTCTTTGGGCAGGCGGCAAATCCGACGCTTTCAATTAGGGGTAGGTCGCCCAAATCATCTCCACAATAAGCTATTTCTGCATCTTTCACGGCAAGTTTTCTTTTAAGAAGCCTGTAAATAGTCTCCTTGTTTTTCACACCAGTGTATACGTGTTTTATGTTCAGTTTTTTCATCCTCTCTTTGACTATTCCGGTTTCTTCTGAAGTTATCACTGCGATTTCTATTCCTGTCTGACGTAGCATTTCAATGCCCTTGCCATCTATTCTCGAGAATTTCAATAATTCTCCACCTTGCTCGTTAGCGTACACAGAACCGTCGGTGAATACGCCATCCACATCAAAAATTGCAAGCTTAATTTTCTGTAGATTAGGTGTGAATAGAATTCTTTTTTGTGCTATGTAATCAACTAATTCGAAGTCGAACGGTGTGTCAATCTCGTACGACGCCCAGTCCGGCATAACGTATGTCATAATACGACCGCCGAGTCTATTGTTCTCTTTGAGCAGAATTTCTTTTTTTGTTATGTATATTGACCCATTTTCTACAAGTTCCCATTGCTTATCCTGGCGTCTAGGTCGAGCTTGATAGTCGTAGTTTAGGGGTTGACCGTCACTTGACCAGAAAAAGGACCTGTTCTCTCGAACACTCAACAAAGAATCTCCTGAACTGGTGATCAGAAATTCTATGGCTTTATCTATGTCGTATGTTCTTCTAATGGGAGAAGTGGGTTGCAGGAGTACAATGTACTTTGGATCAATTCCTTCTTTGAGAAGTTGCTCTATTGTATTTATCAAAACGGGTTCAGTCGGCGTCGTATCCGTTGCCAATTCTCCTGGTCGCATCAGCACTTTTGCACCATACTTTTTGCTTATCTTGGCGATATCTGGGTCTTCTGTTGAAACAACAGTATAGTCAATGTAATGAGATGCTATGGATTGCTCTATTGAATAGGCAATTAGGGGTTTGTTCAAAAGCTGTCTAAGGTTCTTGCGAGGAATGCTTTTGCTACCGCCTCGTGCAGGAATAATCGAAACGATCAAGTTACCTTCATACATGGATGGCAAATCCAAAACATTTTTTTTGCTTAATTAAAAAACACGTATGTTGCTCGTTTGATTTGTAGTTGCTATTAGCGCATTCACATAACACATTTTCGAACTGATGCTGGTCGTTCATTTTCTTTGCCAGTCTTTTCTTTGGTTCAAATTGACTTTCGGAAATGTAAATAGCAGCTTTGCAGGCGGAAACATGTTTTCTCCCTAACATCAGTATCACACGATATAGAACGTATTTTGCGTTTAACTTTTTATGGCTTCTGTAGAAAGAGAACACATATAGATTGATTGACAAACTCTCTTCCGGTGTATCAGCCTCTCGCCACCCCCTACGTTCACCTTAATAAGGCGAAGGTGGATTCCATAATCTATGGACCCAGAGATCAAGATTCTAAAATCAATTAACCCAGCTGAAGTAGTGTTGGTTTGTGGTCTGCCTGGAATGGCTTACGTTGGAAAAATACCGGTTGACTACATAATACAACAGCTCAAAGCTGAGTTAATTGGTGAAGTGTACTCCAAGCATTTTCCCCCTTATGTAATAATAAACAAAGATGGATTAGTCGAATTACTGAGAAACGAAATACACTGCCTTGAAGGCGATTCAGGGCGCTTCATCGTCTTCCTATCAGGTAACGCACAAGCTTTCTCGCCTGAAGGACAGTACGAAATGGTGGAGAAAGTGTTGGATTGGGCCATAGAGAAAAAGGTGAAGAGAGTCATTTCGATTGCTGCTTTGGTGACGGACAGGCCATTCGAGAGCCCAAGCGTGTATTGTTCCACCACTTCTGTCAGCCTGCTAGAAGAAGCAAAAGAACTGGGCGTGCAACCTTTGGATCAGGGTATTATCGGTGGTGAAAACGGTTTAATCATAGGCCTCGCAAGAAAGAAAAACGTTGAAGGCATTTGCCTCCTCACTGAAACCCATGGTTACCAGACTCCGACCGGAGAATACGTAATGGATCCCAGAACAGCACCTGCCACGCTAAACATTCTAACCAAATTACTAAATTTGAAGGTAGATATGGAACCCATGGAGAAAAGGATCACTCAAATGGACGAGGCCTTTGCGAAGATGGCTGAGTTCGATAGGCGAGTGCGAGAAGAAATACAGCAAACAAGCAAAAAACCAAGCTACGTAACCTAAGGATGAGAACGCTCTCATGGAAAGCGAGCAAGACACATGGATAAGACGTTATAAGAGGGTTGAGATAGCTGAGCCAGTGGCTATTGTTGGATCACCTGGCTTGCGATCCATCGGCAAGCTGGTGGTTGAGAGCATCATCGCCGAAACTGAAGCACTGTTAATCGCCGAACTTTTTTCGACGCATCTACCCTCTGTCTATGAGACTTCACCTTCTTACGCGGCTAATCCATTATACCCCGGCTTCGCCGGTGCCATTGTAAAATCAGCGGAAGCGGATCTGCCTAAAATTCAGTTTTACGCCTGTTCAAAACCTGATTTGATTCTTGTTGCCGGGTATCACCCAAACTTTGAAGGACAGTACGAAGTTGCTGAAAAAGTCGTTGATTTTCTTAGCGAAAACAATGTCAAAAGAATGATTGTGGCAGCCGGATATGGTTCAAATATTAAGAGCGTGGTCTGTGCTGCTAACAATTCCAAAATCATCAGTGAAATGAAAGAAAAATTCGGCATCGAAACCGGATATGAAGGACCGTTCATGGGCTTTTCAGGATTAGTCTTCGGTCTTGCCAAGCGCAAAAAAATTGACGCTCTGTGCCTTTTTGCGTCAACTACGCCAACAGAAAATGACCTCGAGTTACCCGACAAAGAGGCTTCGGATAGAATTTTGGAAAATCTGAGGAAAATGGTAAAGTTGAACCATAACTAATACACACTAAAGAAATGGACGCTAGTCACTTTTTTTACCGAGCAGATCGGGTGGATCCTTTTTTGATGTGCTCCTTTACGAGTTGAAGGAGTTGCTCTCCTTCTGTTGAAAGATGGATTATTGGAATTCCAAGTTCGGATTTTGGAGGATTGAGATCGGCAATAATACCTGTAATCGCAATTATTGGTTCGACGGTTTGTTCTAGCGTGCTCCTTAGATTAGCTTCATCCTTAGCGGTTACTATTTTTAGCACGTCTGCTCTCTTTGCTATGAGACTGTGAAATCCTTCAATAAAGATTATGTCAAGTTTTTCTCGCTTCAGCAGCTCAATAACTTGGTCTAAATCATCTAGTGCATTGTCAGTTTTTTTAATCACCGCGATTTCTTCTGGCGAGATTGCAACTACTATTTTTGATCCTGCTTTGGCGTATCTCCACGTGTTTGTGCCTTCTTTGTCTATTGTGAAGCCTTCGCGGTGTATGTGTTTTATTGCCCCGATTTTGTAGCCTTCAACGGAGAGATGGTTAATCAGGTATTCTAGCGTTGTTGTTTTTCCCGAGCCGCTGGTTCCAACTGCAGCGATAACAAAAACCAATTAAGTGTCCTCCAAAAAAGAAACAGTTTAGTCAGGATTAATAAACACCGCCACTTACCTGGTTATTTTACTCTGGAAAAACCTCTGTTGTGTCTACTCTGCACGTCCGGCATCATTGCTCAGAGAGTCTGCCCACGAGTTTTTCGCACCAGATCCTGTTCGATCTTGCACGTTCAGCTAGGAAAACTTGGGAGTTTTTCTCATACACTTCAGCTTCGAAGCCATAGTTAGCGGCTGCTCTCAATAGAGCTTTTTTTGCTCTTAATGCTTGGCTTGCCTCTTGTTCTGTCTTCATCTGTTGGACACCTTTCAGCAGTGTTTTGCCTTCGTTTTCTCGACTTATAGCTATCCAGAAGAATAAACTGTCAGCCTCCAAGTTTTCTGCACATGAAGCGAAGGCTCGTGATGCGTTGTAGATTTCACCTTTCTCAGCCAGCACGGCGGCATCCCTCAGGCTTCTTAATTCCTCTGCTGGAAAAGTGCCCGAGTTTAGCCGCATGTTTCCAGTTGCAGCCCCTTGAACGTGGCGAGGTTGTAACCGAGCTAAATCCTCGCGTGAGTTTATGTTTACAAAGCTTCTGAGTTCAGGATCAAACGTTTTAATCTCGGCGACCGTGGAAATAAACAAGACATCAAGTGCGCCTCGTATTATGCTATCAGACCGTGGTACACTCAGATTGCACAGTGTGCTCGCAATTTCAAGAGCACTTTTCCTTTCGAGAGCCATGAGGAGCGTCTCCAGTCTCCCGTTTGGCCACATTGGGACAACCACGCGTGTGCCCTTCACCGTATTTAGCATGTATTCTATAACCTTGGGTTGTACGAACGGCATGTCGCATGGAAGTGTAAGGCAATAGTCTGCTTCTGCTAGTTTCAATCCTGTGTAAATTGCAACGAGAGGTCCACCCAACTGGCCAATTTTCTCATCTACGAGTAGTCTGACATTTTGCAGATGATGCTTTCTCAAAATCTCAGAATATTGCGCTTTTCTGGTCTCATTGTCTACACTTATCACAATTTCGTCTACGAGGTTTTGAACGTTCTTAACAGCATGAATTAGAAGAGGCTTGCCAGATAGTTGAATAAGGGCTTTGTCTTGCCACTTTTGCTGTTCGCTTTGGAACCTGCTTGCCTTACCTCCTGCAAGGATAATGGCTGCTCGCTTGGTCATCGTTACTACCTTTTATCAGCGCAGCAAACGCTTTCTTCTGTTGGTCAATAGAGTCCTATGTACAATTTATTTGAATTGTCTCTGAGTCTTTCTTTTTCCCTTGAACAGCGAGAGTCGTTGTGAAACGGGAGAGGCGAGTGTGAATTATTTATCGGAAGATAAATTGGAAAAGCTTGGTCAAGAAGCACAACATACTTTTCACAGCCAAATCACCACAGGATTGGATATTGTGTAATGTTAATTAGGTTCAGAACCAAAGAAACAAGGTAAGTGAGACTGTGGTGCTTCAAGTCAATATCGTGAAATTAGATCTTCCCACAAGAAAGGCTCAAAAGACTGTCGATTATGTAGCTGAAGAAAAGCCATTTTACTTATTCGTTAACACAACTTTCTGGGCATCTATTCTGTGTTCGCCGACCGATCTTAAGGAATTGGCAGTCGGGCATCTTCTAGATGAAGGAGTAATTAATTCCATAGAAGAAATCGCAGAGGTTATTTTGAAAGAAACTGAGAGCGCCTGCACTGTGAAGTTGAGAAGTGAGGTTGATGTTGAAAATCGTGTCAGGCTTTCTAGGCTTCATACCCGTGTTATTACTTCGGCTTGTGGAGAGAGTTCACCTTATCAGTACGTAGGCATAACCCCCAGAGTAACGTCGAATCTAAGAGTTGATGCGCAGGTCATATTTGACAGCGTCAACCAGCTTAACTTTAAGGCTGAAGGATTCAGGCAGACTGGAGGTCTTCATTCTGCGGCGATTTACAGGAGTGACGGTTCTCTTATGGCGTTAGCTGAGGATGTAGGCAGGCATAATGCAGTGGACAAAGTGATAGGAAAAGCCGCCTTAAACAAGGTTAATTTCAAAGAGTGCTTCATAGCGTTGAGCGGTCGCATGTCAGGTGATGTCGCTTTCAAGGCGGCAAAAGTGGGTTTGCCAATTGTAGCCTCAATTGCAGCGGCACTATCTTCGGGATTAGTGTTGGCTGAAGCGGCAAACCTTACGCTAGTCGGATTTGTTCGGGGCAAGCGCATGAACATCTACACATGTGTGGAAAGAATAGTCATTTGACAGGCGATCTGGGATTGCAGACAAGCGGTTTATCTCGAAATTTTTTCGAGATATGACGGTTGAATGTATAGTGTTTGTGCTTCTGGAATGTTATTTTTGAGGTTAAAATCGCGGATTTTCAAACTTACTCTTAAATATTAGCATTTTAATTCGTATTACAAAGGTTGGACCTCATGGTGCAGCAAAAGTTGCAGGTAACCTTGCTTACTGGAAGAACAATTGAGCAGGGTGTAGGCAAAGAAGCAGGAAAAGGCTCGAAGGAATATTTTGAGAGCACTACGATGTGTTACATGGACGCAAGTGACATGAAAAAGATGGGTATTAAGAACAATACCAACATACTTGTGACCACTGCGAACGGTTCTGTTGTGCTTAAAGCTGTCAAATACCCCAGAGGCGCTATGCCGGGTTTGATCTACATTCCTTATGGACCTTGGGCTAACGCGATCTGTAGTAGCGAGACCAACGGAATCGGAATGCCATCGTTTAAGGGCAACCCTGCCGAGGTTGAACCAGCCCCCGACCAGAACGTCCTAAGCATGGAAGAACTTCTTAGAAGCGAGTTTGGAAGGTAGAAATAATGGCAATAGTTAATTTCGTAACTTGTCCAGTCTGCGGTTGTTTATGCGACGATATTGAACTAACCATCGAGGAAGGAAAAGTCGTCAAGGTGAAAAATGGTTGCGCTATGTGTGAGTCGAAATTCCTAGGATACAAGAACGAACACCGGAACAAGACACCATTAATGCGTAAGGAGGGCAAGTTAGTTCCTGTTTCGTATGAAGAGGCGATACATAAATCCGCGGAGATTCTTGCCAATGCCAACTATCCTATTTTGTATGGTTGGAGTTCCACTGACTGCGAAGCTCAACGTGTCGGCGTTGAGCTAGCGGAAGAAGTAGGAGGGGTTCTCGATAACACATCTTTGGTCTGCCATGGGCCTTCAATCTTGGCCGTCCAAGAAGTAGGCATCCCAACATGTACGTTGGGGCAGATTCGGCACCGCGCCGACTTAATAATCTATTGGGGATGTGACCCATGGAGTGCACATCCAAGGCATCTTGAGCGTTACACGAGCTTCACAGACGGCAGGTTTGAAGGAAGCGAATGGAAAAGCTACATTAACAAAGTTAAGGCTTCAGCTGGAAAAAAGAAACTGCACAGCCTTGAAAGGAAAGGCGTATTGAAACACCCTGTGGAAATCGTAGCTGAGACTTCACAGGTAAACAAGCCTCCAGAGACATTAAGCAAGAAAGGGCGAAAGCTGATAGTTATCGACGTAAGAAAAACGATGACGGGAGAAATTGCTGATTACTTCATGCAAGTTGAACAGGGTAAAGACTACGAGTTGATGCTGGCCATTCGGGCTTTAGTCAAAGACCAAGAGCTGGATGTTGACCAAGTTGCGGGCGTTCCAGTAGAATACATACAAGAGCTGGTCGATGCAATGTTAAATTGCGATTTCGGTGTTATCTTTTTCGGCATGGGACTAACCCAAAGCGCCGGCAAGTTCCGCAATGTAGATGTCGCCATATCATTGATTCGGGACTTAAACAAACGAACGAAATTTGCTATACTACCGATGAGAGGACACTTTAACGTGACTGGTGCAGACACAGTGTCAACTTGGCAGACCGGTTATCCGTATGCAGTTGACATGTCTCTTGGTTACCCACGTTACAATCCCGGCGAAACCAGTGTTACGGATATCTTGCTTCGAAAAGAGTCAGACGCTGCCCTGGTGATTGCTTCAGACCCAGGCAGCAATTTTCCACGCGAAGCAGTTAAGCAGCTAGTTGCTAACCCGCTTATTGTCATTGACCCACACATGAATGTTACAGCTCTATTAGGTGACGTTGTTTTTCCTTCGGCAATTGTGGGAATAGAAAAAGCGGGAAGCGCATACCGCATGGATCATGTTCCTCTCCCTCTTAAGAAGGTAGTTGAGCCTCCCGAAGGGATGCTTTCGGACGAGGAAGTCTTGTTAAGGATTCTTGAAGAAGTCAGATTGATAAAGGCACAGAAAATGAGAGAGGCAGCGTAAAATGGAATTGCTAATTAGGAATGGATTCGTCTTCGATCCAATAAACGGCATAAATGGAGAAAAGATGGATATTGCCATAAAAAATGGCAAGATCGTTGAGAAGGTAAATGAACACAAGGCCAAAAAGCTGGATGCTACGGGATTGACGGTGATGCCCGGCGGCGTCGACATTCACACTCACATAGCAGGAGCAGAAGTCAACACTGGCAGATTAATGCGACCAGAAGATCACATAAAAGACACGGAACGCAAGACGACTCTAACAAGGTCTGGTGTGGGATATTCAATTCCGTCAACATTCACTACAGGTTATCGTTACTCGCGCATGGGCTACACCACTATTATGAACCCGTCTATGCCGCCTCTGGAAGCTAAGCACACGCATGAAGAATTAAGTGACACACCCATGCTGGATAAAGCCACCTATCCTCTGCTGGGAGACTGGTGGATGGTTCTGGAGTACTTGGCAAAAGGCGATTTGACCGAATGCGCAAAATACGTGGCTTGGATGATAGGCATATCAAAGGGTTACGCAATAAAGATTGTTAATCCTGGCGGACTAGAGTCGTGGGGTTTCGGAAGGAACGTTCACAGCATAGATGATCAGGTTCCCAACTTCGGGATTACACCAAGAGAGATAATGTGTGGTTTGGCAAAAGTCAACAAGATGCTGAATTTGCCGCACACTATTCATCTTCACACTAACAACCTCGGTTTACCGGGAAACTATGCCACTACTCTTGATACGATGAGGGCTCTGGAAAGTGTGCCTTCAGATGGAAAACCGGTTGCTCACATAACTCATTTGCAGTTTAGCAGTTTCGCAGGCGATGGATGGGGAAACATGAGGTCTGGAGCTGAGGAAATCTCAAGCTACATAAACGCTCACAGCCACATGACATTTGACATGGGGCAAGTCATTTTTACAGACACAACTACCATGACTGCGGATGGTCCTTTTGAATACACACTTTATGAGCTGAGTGGACACAAATGGGTTAACGGAGACGTGGAGACGGAAACAAGCGGAGGCATCATACCGTTTCATTACAAACGCAACAATGCTGTTAACGCTACGCAATGGTCTATAGCTTTGGAGCTTGCCCTGATGATTAATGACCCCTGGAAAATGTTCCTAACCACAGATCACCCCAATGGTGGACCATTCTTTGCTTATCCGAAGATTATTGCTTGGTTAATTAGCAATAAAGCGCGCATGGCAACGCTGAACAAATGTCACAAGAAAGCGCAGAAGAAAAGTCTTCTTCCTTCCATTAAGCGTGAATTGAGCCTTTACGAATTGGCTATAGTAACTCGGGCTGGGCAAGCAAAGGCTTTGGGACTAACGCACAAGGGACACTTGGGTGTTGGCGCCGATGCAGACGTTGCCATATATAACGTGAACCCTGAGGATACGGATATAGCTCGGAAATACAAAACGGTGCGAAAGGCCTTCCGCAACTCTGCTTACACGATTAAGGACGGAAAGGTTGTTGTGAAGGATGGAGAGATAATTCAGCATGTTGACGGTAGAACGATGTGGCTTGACGTGCAGACTTCAGAACAGATAAAGGTTGACGAAGAGTTAAAAAGAAGGTTTAAGGAATACTGGACGGTTGAATTCGAAAACTACCCTGTCAGCACCCATTACTTGAAAGCTTCAGATCCAATAACAATAAAGGCAGATGTGTAACATGATAACCCTAACGCCTGCTAAAGAATTCAAGTTCCCAGTAATAGCAGAATGCATCAACCCTGATGTTTTTCAATGCAAATCTGCTAAGGAAATATCTGAACTAAGCGTTTGGGAAGGGAACAAAGAGAAGAAGCTTGCTGATCTTTTCAAGATTGAGGAGACACCTGAGGAAACACCGAACATAACCATAAGCGGCAATGTGGAAAAGGTTCGCCATATAGGTTCAGGTATGAAAAACGGCGAAATACTGATCAACGGAAACGTGGGATTCCACTTAGGAGAAAAAATGTCTGGCGGAAAGATTACCGTACACGGTGACGCAGCTGGATGGATAGGCTCCGACATGAAAAAAGGCCTCATTGAAATCATGGGAAACGCAGGGCCCTATCTGGGTTCACCCAATCGAGGAAGCAGTACAGGGATGCGCGGAGGAAAAATAATTGTTCATGGAAACGTGGGATCCGACTCTGCAGTCTATATGAAAGGCGGTACAATCAAGATTCTAGGTGATGCAGGTCCATTTCTGGGTTTTCGCATGTGTGATGGTACTGTGCATGTAGCTAAAAACTCTGGAACACGAGTTGGAGCTTGTATGTCAGGAGGCAAAATCGTGGTATCAGGGGTCTTAGAAGAAGTGTTACCTACTTTCACTATTGACAGCATAAAAGCTAAGGTCAAGATTGAAGAGGGCGATTCCGCATCAGGACCATTCTATGTATTCCTTGGCGATTTAGCTGAGAATGGCAGGGGCAAACTCTTCATTTCAAAAACGAACAATCCCCAATTAATCCCATATGAGCGATTCCTATAGGTCGTGGCGCCATGCATGAAGCATTAAGCATTAACAACCTGTCTCTGAAACTTGTCAGGAAACTTCTGGATAATCAAGCTTTTTATGGCGTTCACTCTTCCCAGACGAGCACGGGCGCCACTGTCATCGACGCAGGAGTGAAGGTTCCAGGAGGTTTTCAGGCTGGAAAGATACTGACTGAAATCTGCTTGGGAGGCGCAGGAAAAGCTCAGTTAGGATTAAGAGAGTACGGTGAACTGACGCTACCTTCCATTACCGTATCTTCGGATCATCCTGCTGTTGCAGCTTTGGCTTCGCAGTTTGCAGGTTGGCGCATAAAAGAACCCGACGGGTCGATAGCAATTGGATCTGGTCCTGCACGTGCATTGGCGCTGAAACCAAAAGAAATTTACGAGGAATTGGGGTACACTGACGCTTCGGACAAGGCGGTATTGACGCTGGAGAGCAACAACCTCCCTTCTGACGCGCTCATCGAGAAGGTCTCCAACGCCTGTAAGATAAAACCTGAAAATTTTTTCGTCGTTGTTGCACCAACAGCGAGCATAGCGGGGCTGACGCAAGTCACAGGCAGAATAGTAGAGACTGGTATTCACAAGCTCAGAACGCTTGGTTTAAACCCAAAGTCAATACGTTATGCTATGGGCTATGCACCTATTCCTGCGCAATGCGGCGAGTTTGAGGTAGCTATGGCGAGGACAAACGACGCCATACTCTACGGTGGCACGGTCTACTGCATAGTAGACTACAATGACGAGGCAGCTCTGAAGAGAATGGTTGAACAGGCTCCTTCCAACATGTCAAAAGACTACGGCAAACCATTCCTTCAGATTTTTCAAGAGGCTGACCGCGACTTCTACAAGATAGACCACAACCTATTTGCGCCCTCAACACTGCTGGTGAATAACGCGAAAACAGGCAAAGTGTTTAGGGCTGGCGAAATCAACCCTGAGATTCTTGCTGAGTCATTAGGGTTTCAATCCGATTCTCTTATTTGTCGAAAAGGCTAAAGGCGCTACTGCCCCCAGCGCTTCTTAGTTTTCCTGGTTCGTACTTGTTCTTACAAAATGGGCTTTTATGAAGTCGTTGAAGCCTTTGTTGCCGACGAGAGCAGCCATTATAAAGCTCATTATGACAACTTCAATTATCGCTTTTATCATTATAGTCGCAATTATTGCTGTCCCGATTTGTTGTTCCATGAAAAGCGGCAATAGATATGAGAAATAGATGTACGTGAACACGCCTTCTGGGATGTAGGAAGCAAGGGTTGTCGGAACCGTTATGATTGAAGCGTGGTTTCTCTGATGTATATTGACAACCTTTCCTAGAAGTGCCATTGTTAGTCCGGTCAGGGCTTTTCCTACGGGCAAGCCAATCAAGCCAAGAACGCCTCCTGTTCCAAGTGGACCGTACATGAGGCCAGGCAGTAATCCCGCGATTGCTCCTGCTGTTATTCCGGCGACAGGTCCTCCGTATAGTCCTGCTATCAAGACTGCGATGAGAGAGAAATCAAAGGATACTCCTGGAGCTATTTGACCTACAACGTATGAAAGTAGGAAAAGGACGTTTCCGAGGGCACCCATCATAATAGCTAGCGTGAGTTTCTTGGGGTTCATGTTAAACTCCTTCTTATTGAGAGACCTAATTATTTAAGAGTAGCTACTTAAAAAAGAGTAGACATTTTGTTGATAATTCAGCCTAAAATTGATAAACAAGACTCAACATATTATGTTGAAGTGAAGAGCCTTGTCTGAGACCTTACAATTCTCGAGCACTGAAATAAGAAGCTGGCTCGAAAGCCAAACCAACTCTATTCTCACGCCAGTGCAATCTCAAGCTCGAAAACTAAGGGATGACCTGAACATGGCGGTTCAAGGAGTCGCTGAAGTCAGCAAGTCTCTCTTGGATAACAGTGCAAAGGAAATTGAAAGGCGTAACATGCGCGTCTACAACAGGGCACGAGCGTTAAACAAGCTTGCACGTCTTTTCATAGACAGACTCAAAAAACTCGTAGCACCCGACCAAATAACCTACGAAAGCCTCAACAAGTATGCGCAAGACGCCCAAAAAGTATACTTGGTTACCGACATCGACCTTAAAAATTGGTTCCCCAGGCTCTCTCCATTCTTCATTATGGACAGACGGAAATTCTTGGCAGTCCACGAGAAAGCAAAACTGTATCTAGCAACCCTCAACGATTTTCTTACGAAGGAATACGTGAAAACAAAAACTCTGGAGGAAACCTTCCAGCTCATCAACGACCTTCACAATTTGGAAGCGCAACAAGTCCAGATTGAGATAGACAAAAGCAATCTTCAGGACGAACGCGTTCCAATTGAGAAAGAGATAGCAGAAATAGAGCAGAAAATGACGCGCCTTCAGAACCAAGGCCCCGTAGAAGAACTCATGAAGGTTGAAGCTGAAAAGGAAAAACTCAACAACGAATTGAAACATGCCTTGAGGCACCTGCAAAAACCCTTCATCAAAGTTCAAGCCCTTTCTTTACATGGAGGTGGCGCAGGCTTAACTCCAGACGAGCTGGTTAAACTCGATCAGTATTTAGAGAAACCCTTCGTCGCGCTGGCCACTGAGGAATTCGGGTATCCACTGCTCAAGCAGATAATGGAGAAGCTAAATCGGCTCTTGGTTGAAGACAAGCTTAAACTTAAGCCAGACAAGGCTCGGAAAGCAGAACAGACACTGAACGACATATTGAATGGAAACATGTTAGCAGGAATACATACAAAATGCGTCGAAGCTGCAATGAGGGAGAGACAACTTTTAAAGTCGTCAGAAATGGAAGAAGTGAAACGCAACCTCTCCGCAATGAAAGAAAAATCTGAGCAACTCAAAATCAGGAAGGAAAACGTCGAATCGCATGAGGCTGTTAAAGAACATGCATACAAAGACACGCTCGAAAGAATCGCAAACACAAAAAAAGCCATAGAAAAAAACGTGTACAACTCATTAAGTCAAAAAATAAAAATTTTGTGACCCACTGCTCTTCTATAAACAACGCATAACCCTTTTGCCTAAATGAATTGATTTGAATTTTGCTTTCAAAATCCAAGGCAAACGCCTTCAATAGATGCAGTATTGATAGACCCAAGCTAATCTCAGCGAAAACCAATTTTTGAAACTCGGAAAACCTGCGGGTGGATAAGGATTATATAAGACCGACAATGGAATAGCAGACCATGCAACCATGTGTCTTGTATTTCTCTAGGACAGGCAACACTAAACGAATGGCAGAAGCCATCGCCAACGCGTTGAAGATACCGGTTTTCGACGTAACCTCTGTAAAGTCCACAATCGTTGAAAGCCACAATCTGCTTATTTTAGGGACGCCCGTTGAAGGGTTTGGTCCGACAAAAGAAATTCTGGGATTTGTTGAAGACCTACCCAGGAGCGATGGCAAAAAGACGATTTTGTTCTGCACAAACACTCTTTGGAAAGGCAGCACGTTCAAGACCTTGGAGAAAAAGTTGTCCAGCAAAGGCTACGTGGTAATTTTGAGCGTTTCAAAGAAAGGAATAAAACAGGATGTTCCAGCAGATTTCTCTGACGCCCTAGCCAAGATTGAGAAAGCACTCCAAAAATAGTTGCCCTTGAGAAGAGCATAAATCTTGTTGGACGCTCGATTTCTGCTACCTGGAAGTTGATAGTGCAACCTCAAAGAAAACTTAGGCAGAGCTTAATTTTGGAAAGAAGTTCGTACCATGCCTCCGCAAGAAGGCTTAATAAATATCAAACGATAGAGACCTGAGTTTATGGAGAGGGAGGGGTATTTCGTATGAAATTTGAAACTGGTTTTTTAGAGATTATTCCTCGTGCCCAAGATATGGTCAGTTATAGATTTTCGCGACCAGATGAACTAAGCTATAGGGCAGGACAGTATATGCTTGTCACGATAAAGAGCAGCGAGAAGGAGTTGGTTCATCCCTTTAGTCTTTCCAGCAGTCCGAGTGAAATGAATCATGTTGAATTCACTAAGAGACTTACAGAGAGCGAATATTCAAAAACTCTCAGAGCAGCTAAACCGGGTGATTGGGCGCGAATAGACGCGCCGTACGGAACATTTACATTCCAAGGTGAACACCCAAAAATAGTTTTACTTGCTGGAGGAGTGGGAATAACTCCGTTTAGAAGCATATGCAGATACTGCACGGACAAGCAGGTTAGTTCAAGTATTGTTTTACTCTACGGGAACCGCAGCGAAAACGAAATCGCGTTCAAAACAGAGTTTGAAGAAATGCAGAGGCAAAATCCAAACCTGAGAGTAGTTTTCATTCTAAACGAAGCGAACAGCCATTGGAAAGGGCTGATAGGATTCATCAATGCTGATCTCATAAAGAACCAAGTACCGGATTACAAGGAAAGGATTTACTACGCCTGTGGACCACCTGGAATGGTAAAGGCCATGGAGACAACTGTAGCCTCCTTAGGTTTGCCCCCGTCGCACTTGAAACTTGAAGTGCTGGCAGGTCACACCTGACAAGCGCACGCAGTGGATGCCGGTCATGGATAGAACCTGCGTGTTGTGCGTGGAAACGGAATGGAGTCAATAATGTTGTCTAGGTCAAGCATCCAAGTTAGCAAACGTTCTACGCCCATTCCGAAACCCACATGCGGTACAGTGCCGTAGCGTCGAAGATCCAGGTACCATTCGTAGTCTCCTTCTTTCAAACCCATTTCTCTTATTCGCTTTATCAGGATCTCTTTGTTGTCTTCTCTAGCCCCGCCAGTTGAGATTTCGCCTATGCGCGGAACCATCATGTCCACTGACATTGCAACTTCTGGCTTTTCAGGGTAGGTTTTGCAGTAAAACGCCTTGATTGCTGTGGGGTAGTCATAGACGAAGAAAGGCTTGTTGAACTCTTCTGCTAGTGCTTTTTCATCTTCGTAGCCGAGGTCATCACCCCACTTGAGGATGGGGTTTTTTGGTTTGAGCTTCTCAATGGCTTCATTGTAAGTTATGCGCGGAAAAGGTGTCTTAGCCTGAGAAAGTTTGGAAATGTCTGCGCCTAACTCTTGAAGTTGTTTTTTGCACTTGTCAGCGGCGCTCTGGCAGATGTGGGTCATCAGTCCTTCTTCGAACACCATTAGGTCGTTCATGTCAGCGAATGGCCATTCGCCCTCAAGGTGCCAGTATTCTGTCAAGTGCCTTATGGTTCGGCTCTTCTCAGCCCTGAAGGATGGAGCGATGCAGTACACGTTTTGGAGGGAGTATATGAGAATTTCAAGGTAAAGCTGACTGCTCTGTGTCAAGTACAGATCTTGGTCGAAGTATTTGAGGCCGAAAAGTGTGGA
Source organism: Candidatus Bathyarchaeota archaeon (assembly GCA_963720565.1). GTDB lineage: Archaea > Thermoproteota > Bathyarchaeia > Bathyarchaeales > Bathycorpusculaceae > A05DMB-2. Next base: position 67,024 of record CAVRFW010000001.1, read on the forward strand.
ACCTCCTTCCACAGCTGCTGATATGAACATGGGTGGAGAAACCTCGGTGAAATCTTGGCGCTTCAGGTATTCTCGGGCAAACTCCAGAACGTCAGCGCGGACCTTCATAACGAGATTCATTTTGCGGCTGCGCAGCCATAGATGGCGCATATCTCGGATGAACTCTTCGCTCTTGTCTTTGGATATTGGAAAAACCTCAGCCAAACCTATTATCTGGATACTGGAAGCAGACAACTCGTAGCCGCCTGGAGCGCGTTTGTCCTGTTTTGCAGTACCTTCGAGGACTACAGAGGACTCGATTGTTGCACGTTCCGCTTCACTCCAGGCAGGACTGCCCTTTTTCGCAGTACATTGAATAACGCCAGTTGAATCACGAAGTAACAGAAAGATTAGTTCCTTGCCTTCTCGTTTGCGGTAGACCCAACCTCTAACTGAAACGCGTTTGCCTTCACAGCAGCCATCAAGTATTTCCTGAATTTTAACCGTTGTCATTTAACCCATCAGCCGTTTTTCTCTATCTATTTACTTCAAACCTAAATGCCTATCTATTCGTAATTACAGCTTCTTGCAGCGTTTTGTTACATCAAACTGTTCTTTTTTCGGGCGCCGTAGGAAATATCACCTTTTAAAGGGTGTGATCGGATATCTGAATGAATCGGCGGATAAGACTCTTGAGTTGCCGGGGTGGAATGCATATAGAACTAATCAAAAGACCTTGGGCGGATTTGATTCTGACCTAAATTGATTGTGAACAAATGAAAAAAGGGGAATTGGGTTTTGTTGTTTCTGTTGCAGGTATTTTACCGTTTTCTGAGGACTAGTATGATTGCGACTGCTGCTGCAATTATTGCTGCAATCATGCCGCCTGTCATTGGTAGGAAGTATTGATCAGCTATTGATGTAGGTGCTTGTGTTGGTTCTGGAGTAGCTTCAGGTGCAGGATCCACTACGAATGCTGTTGTGGCATGGGACCCATAGAATGCGTTGGAGCCGCCGAATGAGGCGATCACGGTGTATTTGCCTTCGATGTCAGCGCACCATTGGAAGCTGAAGAAACCGTCGGCGTTGCTTGTCGCTGTGCCGATGTTTCTAAAGTTTCCGTTAGCGTCGATGACGTCGATGGATACTTCAACTCCGGTAACGTCTGTCGGACGAGCCCATTGTTTGTATACGTATTGCATCCATGTGCTCATGCTTTCGTCAGATACTGCTGGCACTCCGTTTGGAAAACGGGCTGTGCGAGCGTATTCTTCTGTTCCTGGAGATGTGTCTGTGACGTAGCCTTCTATCAGTATGCTGCCGGTGAATGCTGAAACTTTCGGTGAAGCGGTTACTGTTGTTGCGCTTGGACCTTTGCCTATGGCGTATACTTGCTGGTCGTATGTGTCCATTGTTGCGATGATGCTGTCTCCCATGACTGCACTTCCGCCCCAGTCAGTTTGACGGAACATACCGTAAACCGACCAGAGTTCTTCTCCTGTCTCAGCGTCGAGGCACACGAATGGTGCACCACGGGGTTGAGGCTGGTTGACAGAGTGCTCGCTTTGGCCAAGGTAGATTTTGCCGTCAGCCATGATGCGCGGACGCAAAGATGACCAGTAGTTGGACCACAAGACTTCTTTGAATGGGTCAGCGTAGGTGTAGTTCCAGACTAATTGGCCTGTTTGTGCGTCGTAGGCATACATTACTCCACTCATGCCGTTAGAGTAGAGTTTGCCATATTGGATTGTTGGATACATAGCGAAAACGTCCAGGTAGTGCTGTGGTGCAGTTGGTCCCCAGACCAGGTTTCCTGTGTCAAGGCTGTAGGCCCAGAACTGTGCCAGTTCCTTGCTCCATAAGCAGACGATGCGTTCTTCAGTACTTCCTGCTGAGACTGCGAGAGACACGTTGCCAGCTGGTGCGGCATATGTCTTTGTTGAACTTTAGTGCTCCTGTTTTAGCGTCAAAAGCCCATATCCTGAAAGGCGGGTCATCAAACGATATGGTACCGAAGAATCCAATGGTGTCTCCTCTGTAGTAGCCGAAGATTGTGTCATCAAAGTAAGTGTAGGAAGCGCTTCCCGGTAATCCTAAGGGTATAGTGATGTTCTTTTGGTAGCCGTTTAATCCGAAGGGTGTTGCTGAAGTCACTGGGACAACTCCTGTTGCGTTGATTGTTTTCCCTTGAGGTTGCCATGAACCGAAGCTGGGGTTGTTTTCTGCTGTTCCCCAGTAGGCGTCAATGACACCTGTTGAGTTCCACAAAGTCATGTAGCCAGCTTGCAGATTGATTGTGTAGATGAGGATTTCGCCGTTTGGACCATACATGCGATTGCCGCTAGGCATGTTTGTGAAGGTGAATAGCCAACGTCCGGTGTAGGGATCGAATGCTTCTAACGTAGATGATGCTGCGCCAAAGAATCCTCCCGAAACGCCTGCCCATAGATATGGGTGAACACCTTGGGTGTTATAACTCTTCCAGTACATTATTTGGCCAAATTGTGGCACTACGCGTTCTCCGGCAGGATTAAGCAGTTCCTTTTCCCACAATGTTTCACCAGTGTGCAGATCTACAGCAACAATCCAGTTGTCTACGGCGTTGCCTCCAGCGCTGTCGAACTTTTGGTATATGAGTGTACCCATGATAACTAAGGAAGTGCTGAATTTGCCTTCATACGCGTCTCCAGGGAAAATGCCTGCGTCTTCAGAAATGCCAACGCCTCCAGCTAAGCCTCCTACTTGCAGGGGCTTTTGCCAAAGTACGTGTGCAGTTTCTGGTGCATCATCTTGACCTTCAGTGAGATCGAGGCTGCCAAATGTAGAAGAGTAAAGCCAGCTGCCTGACATCACGGACCATTCTCGGTTCTGACTGTCTATTGGACGAGTCCAATATTCAGTTGGAAGAGGAACGCCCGGCCAGTAAGTTGGTTCTCCTTCAGTCACCACGAGGTCTATTATTGGGCTGTCGTCATCTTCGTAGTATATGTTTACCATTTGTAGTTGTCCCGAGAAGAAGTCAAACGAGGTAAAGTTGTACCATTGTGCTGGGAAGTGTGTCTGCAGCTTGTACGTACCCACCGTGGCAGGCACAAATACGGTTCCTGTTCCTCCTGTTGAATCAGTGTTGAAAGGCCCCAACGTCTGAGTCGTACCATCTGGCTTCGTCACAGTCACTGTTAAGCCATACCACTTATCCTGTGTGATTTGGAGAAACTGGGTAATACCGACGTGCAGCAGAACTTCTTCACCTACAAGTGCGGGGTCAGGAATAGCACCGATGTAAGCATACGATTTTGAATGACCAGTCTTGTTTATCACTGGAGGTTGTCCCATAGCTGGTAAGACAACAAGTGAAATAGCCATAGCTAATATCAGAACTAATGAGATAGCAGTAGCAATAGTCTTCGTTTTCGAAATTTGCATATTTCTTTTTTCTCCTTTCAATTTTGTTATGCGACCTAAATCGCGGCTTCCTTTCTGGTGCAAGTTGCTTATTAAAGTTTGCAGTAATTACTAATCGTGCTTTGTTTCGGAGCAAATTCTGAGGCTAAAATTCGTTTAGATCCGTAAGAACCCAGTTTTTGAGGCAACATAACGGTTGATCACTGTATTTCTGGAATATTGGCTACAAAAGGGCGAACGATACAGCCAATACTGAAAAAGAGCGTTTTTTTCCGCATAACATCATTTAGAATTGAAACGAACAGTATTGCCAGATCTCTTTCGAGGTTATTTGTTGTGAATTAACCGGGGGTTAATGGATAGTTGCCGTTTAGTGTGACTGAGTTGTAAACTTGAATTCGAGGGTTAAGAACACTTATCGACTCTTTGATTTAGTAATTCTTAAATCGCCCTTGTGAGGAACATAGGTTCTGATTGTCAATGGAAGAGCTCTCGGAAAGTGTGCTTAAGCTTAGGATGCTGAAGTTGTCTGCTGTTGCCATAGCAAGCGTGGTGATCGTAGAGGTAATTCTTGGCTCGATTGTGAACAGTTTGGCGATTCTGAGCGATGGCCTTCACGCACTGCTGGATGCTTTAACTAGTGTTATCCTTTTTGTGACCACCCGGGAGGCGCTCAAACCGCCAGATGAGGAACACACCTATGGACACGAAAAGTTTGAACCCATCGGCGGTCTGATAGGCGGCATTGTACTCATAGGCGTTGGCGTCTTCGTAATCTATGAAGCTATCACAAAACTAACTCAAGGAAAAGGTGTAGACACTGGACTGCAGCTCGCAGGTTTCTTCGCCATCGGTTACACCTTCTGCATCGACATCTATAGGATGTTCATTTTCAGAAAGGCAGCAAAGAGCGATAGCACCACGGTTAAGGCCGGATTTTACCATGCCTTGGCCGATTTAAGCTCAACTGCACTTGCCTTCTTAGGATTTGGATTAGCCACGATAGGAATCAATCAAGGTGACTCAATATCATCCATTGTACTCGGAATACTGCTCAGTTATTTGAGCATTAAACTTGTTATGAGCAGCGTCACAGAGTTAGCCGATACAGCATCGAAAGGGCTGGTTCAAAAAATTAGGAAAGAAATACTTATCCCACAACGGAATTCTTAACTGCAAAAACTTGAAGGTTCGAAAGGTGGGCTCAAAAACCTTTGCAGAATGCACGGTTCAAGTTTCAAGCCGCATAAGCTTAGAAAGCGCTCATGCTTTAGCCTCAGAGATTGAGGTTGATCTTCAGAAAACTTTTGGAGATGTTGACTCAACTATCCATATTGAACCTTCCGAAAAAGAAACAGAGACAGTCGAGCTCATTGAGAAACTCGCAACGGTCGACGGCGTAAAAGAAGTGCACGACATCGAAACCGTCTACACCAGCGGAAAGCTCAATGTTACTCTGCACGCATATGTGGACCCTCAATTGTCAGTGGAGAAATCGCATGAAATTGCTGAGAAAATTGAGAAAGAAATGCATGTCGGAATAAAACAGGTTGAAAACGTTGCCGTCCACTTGGAGCCGTACGGCGTTGAAGTCAACGGGAATGAAATAGACGAGAGACAACTCAGAGCGATAATTCATGAGGCTGTCGCGGACACGGGACGCGATTTTTACGTTAAGCGGATAACAACTTACTCGGCAGAGGGCAAACGATACATTAACTTGGATTGTTGCTTTACGAACGAGGTTTCAATAACTCTCGCACATGACGTTACATCGCGAATTGAACATGAAATACAAAAACGCTTCGCCTACGTTGTAGTCACTGTGCACATAGAACCGTATTCTAAATAGATTTGCTCAGAGAAAAATGTTCTGAGAAAGAATGTTTTTGAGTTAGAAAAAAAGGAAGAGAGGATTTTAGCGCAAGATGACTTCTGCTATTTGCGTCAAGTCGCCTAGGTTGCTAAGTTTCACTTTGGTGTTGGAAATTGTGAAGAGTGTGTCGTCAATGTAAAGTGCTCTGTTCACTTGGTCGTAGTACGGGTTTGTTGTTGCTGTGTGTGTGATTCCGCCTCTGAGTGTGAAGCCGCTTGTGTTCACCTTGAAGACGTATGCGCCTTGCCAATAGCCTCCGTTAATGGAGGGTTCGGATGTTGACGTCGATGTTTTTTCTGTTGATTCTACTATGCCATATTGGGTTATTGAAACTGGGATAACCAGTAGTTCCATCTGCTTGTCGAATAGAAAGGCCTTTGGTTCGTACAATGCTTCGGAGTATGAGTAGTCGGCATTCACGATGTATTTTGCAATTTCTGTTGGCGTATTCACGTTTGTGACATCGAAGAGCGAGAGTTTGACAGTATTGTTCTCGATGCCTAATCCGATGACGTGGTTATCATCAAAAGGATGTAGGTAGCTCGAGTAGCCGGGTATCTTTAGCTGTCCCGCGACTTTCGGATTAGTGGGATTGCTAAGGTCAATTACGAAGAATGGGTCTATTTGTCTGAACGTGACCAAGTACGCTTTGTTTCCCATGAATCTTGCTGAGTAGATTCGTTCAGTCTCTGCGAGACCTTCCAGTTTGCCCACAACTGTCAGGTTCATGTTAAGCACGTAGATGTTGTTGTGTGTCGTGTCCTCCTGAGATGTGGTTGCCAGTCTGAAGTGTTCGCTGTACTCGTCCATAGAGTATTGGTTTACAACATATCCTGGGATGCTGCCTTCTGCTTCGAGCTTCAGGATGTTTTGGTTGACGCTTATTCTGTAGATTGAAGTGTATGAGCTTTGCTCGTCATAGTTTTGGTATGTAATGTAAATGTTGTCTGGGGACACATACATTGTGCTTGCTCCTCCCATTAGTATCGTCATGTTGGCTATTTTCTCCGAGTTGTCCATCACGTTGAAACCCACGAAGGTTGTGAACATGAAAGAGCCTGGTACTGTGTCAGCATAGTATATGTCAGAGGCTGCAATTTCTTCTGTGCCTGCGCCGCTGTTGACTCTAGGAAGCGGTACTGTATTTTCAAGGACATAGGCAGATTGGCTGACTACAGCATAAATGTAGTTGCCAATCATTCTTGAATTGAAATAACTGCCACTTAGTATCAAGTTTCTTGTTAGAACAGGGTGAACCTTGTCGGATACGTCATATACAGCCACGAAAGTTTTAACATCACTGTAGTAGGGATAAATCATCGCCGCGTCGGGACGCACAACGTCGTAAGCAAAGATTTGATATTGGCTTCCGATGACAACGAGCTTGTTACCATCTTGGCTAAGGAACATGCCTGCCAAGTAAGTGTTGTTTTCGAGGGTTATCTTGGCTATGACTCTTGGATCTTCTGGGTCTGCTTTCATTATGAACACGCTGTATTGACCAGTTGAATAATCACTTGATGCTACGTAGAGGTATGTGCCATCTGTTTTTACGATGTCAGCCTCATCAACTCCGGCGACTTGTATGTTTGTTGTTGAGTATTTGTAAGTTGAACCATCTGCTGTTGTTGGCGCTGGGATAGCCTCGCTGGCGAAGAATCCCTGATCTAAAGGTCCCCCCCGGAAAGTGGTGGTTGACCCTTGTGTATTAGCAACTAGGAAGCTCTTGAGTTCATCATAGGAAGCGAAGTGGTTAAAATCCGAAGCAATAGGATTCTGGGTGATCGGCGGGTTTACGAGACCTGGTGTTGATCCAAAGACAAAGATAAATCCAACCAAGATAATGGCCGAGAGGGCTGCTGCTGTTCCGTAGACTCCTGTTTTCCGCTTAATTTCTTTTTGAACCATGTTTTCACCTGACATAACCATATGGCGCCAAATTATATTATCCTAAGCCTCAGAACACCTTGTTCTAATAGTTAGAACGGGCGCATAGACCAGACCCGGTATGCTTCATACCAGAACACTGCGCAAACAATGGCTCCAAACGTTATGATGAACAGATTCTCTCGATTAAAACCTTGAAGGAGAAACAAAAGAAAAGCCACATAAAAGACAGTAGAGAAAATCGCGTAGAAAAAGTACCTTGGAAAAAGCAATTTTCCCAGCTTCACATAGTGCCTGAGCACACCGATTTTAACTTCGCCCACCAAAATGTAATGCCCGCCGACCTCTTGCTTCTGAACTAAACCCAATTCGCGGAGCTGTTCCAAATGGTGATACGCAATGCTGGGGCTACTGAAGTGCAGAGAACGCTGGACCTCCCGAACACCAACGGGGTTACCGTTTTTCAGCAGAAACCAGTAGACTTTCCATGCTTTGCCCCGAAGAGCATACTCAAGCTCTATCTCATCGCCCACTCTAAATCAGCTCTGAACGCCAAAACATAGAACAGATAAGCAAGATATAAGACCAATTGTTAGAACACATTGTTCAAATAGTCTCGCGATAGAATTTCTCGTTTTTGTATTCTGACTGATAAGCGCGCATGCTTATGCTCTAAACTGGCAGGCAGGGAAGTACCAGCCTACGTCTTTGATGAGCCTGGTCTGAGCGCGATTAACTGAATTAACCAAGCTAGCCTGAGTATTTCGATGATTGTTCCGATAGCTTGTCCAGGCATTGCCTTGTTGAATTTGACTCTTACAACGCCGTTCTTTCCGTGAAGACCCACGATTCTCCCAGCAACCTTTCTGTTTGCAGTCTTCCACACAACTTTTCTTCCGAAGAACGGTCCTGCTTGAGCGATTGAAACTACATCGTTGATTTGAACAAGGCATTCCTTTGACATTTGTGTCCTGATGCCCACCCGATAATTCATTATTCTTCCAATAACTGGTTGAGACAAAACTTTCACCCTTACAGCGCTAACTTAGATACACCGCTTGCTCTTAAACGTGTTTGACCGAGCTCTGTGGTTGCAACGAATTGGTTCGAGTTGCTCAGAGAGCTTGCTTCTTTACCGATTCTTGAACTGAAAACCATCGTATGAATACAGAATGCGTGAAATTTAACAGTGTACAGTCTTTTTGTGAAGATGCGGAAGTACTTTTGAGATAATTCTCTGACAGTTTTCTCATCCTCCACGTATTTCAAGTGCAATAGCTCGTGAATTAATGCAGCTCTTGCCCTGTTTTTCGCGTAGATATGTAAGATTTTTTTTCCAAATTTTTGCCTGAAAAGTTGGCAAAACTTGGATGTCTTGGGGTATATTCGAATTAGTCCTTGTGTAAGGTTACATTTTCCCGCAACGCCTTTTCCATTTTTGCCTCTCAGCGGAAGAATTTTCACTTGGATAACTCGGATTGTTTCTTTTTCGATGTGTTCCTTTGTCAGCATCCAGTTAAGGAACTGTTGAAATGAAGTTTTTGCCAAGGATTTGAACACGAAGGCTGAGTACCTGCGGTAAAACCTAACCTGGTTACTAGAGAAAGCCCGAAGTTCTTCAGGGATGAAGCCTATTCTAATTTTGCCGTAGAGAAATCGGTTGTCTAGCATAAGCATCTACTAATCATAGGCGGGAGAAAGATAATCTCATTTGATATTAGTCATGAAAACCATGTTTCTACTGTTCTTAGATTGGGGACGTGTGACTGTACCATATTTCGATGCAGGACGGCTCGTTATGCGGTGACTTGCTGGACACTGAATCCCCTTTGTTTTGCCGTCACTAGAAACCCAAACCACGTGCCCCATGCGGCTGCATTCTGGGCATTCCGCACGGTCGCCGACACGGACTATGTTTTTGTCTCTCCTTTCTTCTTATTATTAACAAAGACTTTCTTTGCAGCCTTCTTTCGGAAAGTGCAAGTGCTTCGCACGGATGACTTACATCTTCTGCAGTTCTTTACCAAACCTACTCTCAACATACACATAATAGTTACCTCTTGTCCTTTTTTTTATTTGAAAAGAATCAATTATTCGATTGGCTGAGCCCAGAGGATAAAAGAGACTCTTCAGATAGAATACCTCTGCCGTGCTTATAAACGCATATTACTAAGAGTTAGTTGTGAGCCCAACATGGAATCTCGGGCTTTTCACTTTCCAAAAATAAGTAGTAATACGTAATTATCGAGAATAGATCATGGAAAACCTGCTTTTAGCGCAGTCAGGCTAATATAGTCGGCGCTTCAATAATTATGCAATTAGAATATTTTAGAGGAAGAGTCAGATCGTCAAAATACGTTTATGCTTTTTCTCCAGATTGTTCTGATTTATGATTCGTTGACGCATCAACGAAAGCTTGGTGCGGTGACGGAATTTGGTGTTTGAATGGGAAAAAGGAAAATTACGAATGAGGGGGACCTCGACAAAATGATTTTGCCAACTGCTAATGATGTCTTAGGATTGGCAATTAAGATGCTTGGCGCTGACAGAATCATGGTCAAGTGCCAAGATGGCAAAGAAAGACTGTGTAGAGTCCGAGGCAAGCTAAAGAGACGCGTGTGGATTAGGGAAGGAGATGTTGTTTTGGTATCCCCCTGGGACTTTCAGTCAGACACACGAGGAGACATTTTCTGGCGATACAGAAGAAACCAGTCTGACTGGCTCAGAGCACATAATTACCTAACGCTATAAGGAATAGAAGGATGAGTAATGTTGAGGCAAAAACGATCAATAGGCGAATATCTTGCTTTCCTGACCGTAAAATATGAAGTCGACCCAGAGAAGTTTCTTAGTGCCCTGCGCTTGGCTAGAGAACAGGGAAAAACAAATTGTGAAAGTCTCTCGATTGAGTTTAGGGGTAATGTAAACAAACAACATATTTTCTTGGTTAGGAATAAATCGGGTGTTGTTGCACAATTTCGAGTTCCTGACGAGTTTCTCTTGGAAAAGCAAAATTCCCTCGGTAAATTCATCGATGCAACCATGCTTCGCAGGGTCTTGTTTCAGAAATGCAAGGGAGTTCGAGTTCACAGCATCAGTGACTTAAGAGCGGGAATGAGTCACGTCAACCTCAGGGCTAAAATCTTGGAAGTTGCAGAACCAAGGCGTGTTGTTACAAGATACGGGAACTACGCCAACATAGCTAAAGCACTAATATCGGATGATACGGGAACAATCAAGCTGTGCTTATGGAATGAACAAATAAACGCAGTTACTGTAGGGGAAACCGTACAAATTGAAAACGCCAGAACGTCCACCTTCAGAGGAGAAAAACAGCTAACCCTTGGAACAAAAGGAGGGGTTAGCAACGACGGTGATTCAAGATTGAACGAAGTCACCTGTCTGCATCCGAATTGAAATCCAGGTTTGATGATTTTCTGGTTTAGTATCTGAGTGATTGAAATAATGATAATAGTAAAATGCGTGGAATGCGGAAATACTTTCAAGATCAACGTCCCTATCGAGGGCGAACTCGTCGCCTGTCCTGTATGTGAGGCAGATTACACAGCAATCATAAAAGATGGAAAAGTTCAATTGAAAGACTTCGTCTATGAAAGTGAAGATTTCGGCGAACTTTAAACTATTACTATGAAGAGGTGATGCTTGATTTGGACAAATGGGAATACAAGGTTGTCCCAATAAAGACGCGGATTCACACGGACTACTCTGAGAGAGGCAGCAAACCGGTGATGGAGGATGTTCAAAACGACCTGAACGCATTGGGCGAAGAAGGTTGGGAACTAGTCTGCATTCAAGACATTAGAATGCCAGGCGAAAGACTGTTTACCGTGGCCTACCTTAAGAGGCAAAAAACACCAGCATAGAATACAATTCTCAAAAACAAGAGCCTCATTAATGACCATCTAATAACATCCGAACCGGGCAGCATACACGACTTGACCATCAAGTAAAACAATTAGTGAATGGATAATGATTGGATTTTGAGTAGAGTAGTTTATTACCCGATACAACCATACTTCACTGCTGGGTACGAGCATGCCGAAGAAAAATGTTGGATTTAGAAAGTTAACAGAAGAAGAGGAAGAAGTTATAATTCATAAAGGGACGGAAGAACCTTTCACTGGCAAGTACTTCGCCTTTTGGGAACATGGCACCTACGTTTGCAAGCGTTGTGGAACACCACTCTACCATTCTGAAAGCAAATTTGACCCAGGTTGCGGCTGGCCGAGCTTTGACGAAGAGATATCAGACACTGTCAAGAGAGTTCCTGACGCTGATGGTGTCCGGACTGAAATTCAATGCGCAAAATGCGGAGCACATCTTGGCCACGTTTTTATCGGAGAAAACTTAACCAAAAAGAGTACGCGACACTGTGTAAACTCCATCTCTATAGAGTTTGTTCCTGCAAAATAGAACAAATCTAGTTAAGAAGTTGTTCATCAACTGTTGGCACCTCGAAAGAGTTATAGACAAAACATAGCAAAATCTTATGCAAAACGAAGGCATTACAATGGCTGACCTGTTTGGAATCGACCTCCAAGTAATATTAGACGTGGTAATAATCGCGGCAGTTGCCATAATTCTCGAAAGGCTAATCGCGTTGTATCTGTCGCGTTTCGCCAAACGCCTAAAGCTAGACCGCAGTGCGAGTAACAATATTGTTCTCACATTCCGAGTCCTCATTCTAATTGGTGCCCTTCTCGCACTAAGCCGCGTGGGTGGATTGCAGTCTGAATGGATTGTATCCATTTCCGCAATAGGAGGTGCTGCCCTGGGTTTTGCATCACAGAAGACCCTTGGCAATTTTATCGCTGGACTATATCTCTTGGCTGCAAGACCCTTCAGCGTTGAGGATTACGTTCGCATCGGAACGGCGGAGGGAATAGTCCAGGAGATCACGATTAACTACACCAGGTTGCTTACAATAGGCAACAACATCGTGGCGATAAGCAATCTGCAGATTCTCGACAGGGACATAACAAACTACACGTTGCACCAAACGAAACACTTAGACCTCAATTGCTACACTTTTGAAATAGGATTTAACCACGAAATTTCAACAGAGAAGATAGCCCAAATATTCGAAGAAGTCTTCAAAATACACACCCACTTGCTGCCTAAGAAACCAAGCTACATGTTAACGCGTTCGTCAGCCTTTGAGCGCGTTTATGTGGTCTATCTTTACGTTGAACACCCGGAGGATATCTTCGTCTTGAGACCTCAGATCGCCGAAGAAGTGTTCGAGCGCTGGGACAGAGAAAGAGAAAGAGCAAATACCCAAATACAAACAGCCCAGTAATTATGAAAAAGAAGAGGATGAACGATGGCTAATAAAAAGAAAACCGAGAATCTCATGGCGCAAGCCGTTAACCTATCCGACCTTGTTGAGTATCAAGAAGGTTCAGTGGTAAGTCGCACTATAGTTGACAAGAAAACAGGAACTGTGACGCTGTTTGCTTTCGACGCTGACCAAGGACTAAGCGAGCACAAAGCCCCATACGACGCCATAGTCTACATCTTAAACGGCGAAGCGGATGTGATTATTTCTGGCAAACATGTTCGCTTAAAAGAGGGCGAAATGACAATAATGCCAGCGAACGAGCCACACGCTCTTACAGCTCTGACGAGATTCAAAATGCTTCTGACAATGATAAGATCATAACGCAAGCAACCGCTTAAACGCAAAACCGTTACAACGAAAGAAAATAAGCAAAGAAACGAATTGCATTTTTTTCTATGTTTCACTGCGAGTCTCTGTTAGGCTCAAGAATCACCTTCAACGATTTTCCCGCTTCTGCCATCAGCTTGAAACCTTCAGCAGCCTGACGTAAGTCCAGCCTATGCGTGATCATATTCTGAACATTCAACTTTTTAGCTACCAAAATACTCAAAGCTTCCGCCAAGTCGTTTGGTGCTGCACCGTAGCTAGTTTTAATGGTTATTTCGTTTCTCCAAAACTGCGTTATGGGTAACGGAATCCGTACCGTTGGTTCCGGTACTGCAAAGAATAATATTGTTCCGCCTTTATCCACGCAGTCCAGCGCTGTCAAGGCTGCTTGTGTTGCGCCCGTGCAGACAACGACCTGATCCACAAGTCGCCCATCGTTTGCATCCTTCAGTTTCTGCGGAACATTCTCCTTGGCTTCGATGATAACGTCTGCACCGAATTTCTCGGCTAGAGATAGCCTATAGGGGTTTACGTCAGCAACGATTATTCGTTTGACTCCTTTCAGCTTCGCCAGTTGTACATGCAACAGACCTGAAACGCCGCAACCGATTACGAACAAGGTGTCAGTCTTGCCGATAGTCGCTAGCTCGCTGACCACGAAGAACGCAGGCCAGAGGCTCAATAAACGTGCCTTGTTCAAAAGACATGCCATGAGGTAGTCTGTAAACGCCTTGCTCAACATTTATTTTAGGCACACGAACAAACTGGGCAAATCCCCCTGGAAAATAGTTCGAGGTGTGAAGCGTCTCGCAAGCCGTGTGATGATCGCGTTGACAATAATGGCATTTTCCACATGGAACGTGATGGGAAACGAAAACTCTATCTCCCACTTTTAGATTTTCAACTCTTGCTCCTGCTTTTGCTATAACGCCGGTCGCCTCGTGACCTAGGACTCTTGGAGCTTTGGGCACCCGATACCATTCGGTTACGTCACTGCCGCAGATCCCGCTTGCCATGACCTTTAACAGTACTTCTTCGTCACCGATTTCGGGAATTGGTATCTCTTCAATCCTGACGTCATGATTGTTATAGTACACTGCAGTCAACAATCAGGATTCCACCCACCAAAAAAAGGAAGAAAAGGTTAAGCTTTTCCAGCTTTTACCTGTTCGTACAAGTCTTCAGCTTCTTTTGGCGTGTAACCGTCGTGAATTATGGCTCTCATGGCTCTTATTGCAGCCACTGGATAGTCAGTTTGCCAAATGTTCCTTCCCAAGTTCACGCCTATGGCTCCTTTTTGCATTCCGTCATAAACAAAATCGAACGCCTCGCGTTGAGTATCAACCTTCGGTCCGCCTGCTATTACGACTGGCACAGGGCATCCATCTACGACTTTTTCAAATTTCTCTGAACAATAGTAGGTTTTCACGACTCTAGCGCCGACTTCTGCCGCTACTCTGCAACATAATGCCAAATAGCGCGCTTCACGCTTCTCAAGCTCTTTACCGACAGCTGTTACTGCCATAACAGGAATCCCGTAATCCTCACAGACATCCACGAGCTTCGCCAAGTTTGACAGACTCTCGTGCTCATATTTGCTGCCTATAAAAACGGACATGGAAACAGCGCTTGCGTTAAGCCTAATAATTTCACTTATGGAAGTAACAATGTTTTCGTTAGCCAAGTCTTCTCCTACAACGGTTGCTGCACCCGAAACTCTCAGGATAATTGGTTTGGTTTTAGTTGGATCTATGCAGTTTCTCAGTACGCCGCGGGTCATCATCAAAGCGTCGGCATATTGCCAAAGTGGCTTAATAGTTTCTCCAGGCTTCTCCAACTTGTGAGTCGGGCCTTGGAAGTATCCATGATCTATTGGCAGGAAGAGTGCTTTGCCATCAGCCTTAATGAGCTGAGCTAATCTATTCTTCATTCCCCATTCCAATGGTTTTCTCACCGCGCACCTTCTTGATTTCAGAGCTAAATAACTTTTCTGTGCCTTTGCGATATATCGAAAATGCATTTCCAGCTGAAAAGTTGATGTTCGCGCGGTATTTTTCAGGGGCTTACGAAGCGATATAACAAAAGCAGGCAGTTTGATATCGGGAGATTATCAACTCGGCGTGAGGAATCTTTAAACCACAGTTTTCGAGAACAGAAAGCTATTCAAGTATAGGATGATGTGGCTTGCAGTACAAGTGGGTGGTTTTATCTGTCACCACCATTGGCGTTCTAATGGCTGGACTCGACGCGCGCATAGTAATCATCGGACTTCCAGAAGTAGTTCAAGCTCTCGGAGCAGATGCCGAACAAGGAATCTGGATAAACCAAGCCTACCTCTTGGGCAGCATAGCAATTCTTCTTCTCGTCGGTTATTTCGCGGACAATTTTGGAAGAAAACGCGTCTACACCAGCGGTTTCGTCATATTTACCATTGGCTCCGCCTTGACAAGCCTCGCCATTGACCCGATGCAGGTGATCTTGTTCAGGATAATTCAAGGCATAGGCTCAGGCATCATCCTAACGAGTAGCGTTGCGCTAATAGTTGACGCTACACCCCGAAACGAGTTGGGCTTCTCACTGGGCGTAAACAACCTCGGATTCCGCTTCGGCGCCATGGCAGGACTAACTTTGAGCGGTTTGATCCTTTCATTAATTGGTGACTGGCGAGCATTATTCTACGTAAATGTGCCCATAGGTATTTTCGGAACCATCTGGTCACAAATCACCATAAAAGAAACCCTCAAGAACAGAAAGGAAAGCCAACGAGAACAAATTCGCTTGTATAGACGGGCTTGGCTTCTTGACATTCACCCTATTTATCGTATCGCTCCTTCTAGCGTTGACATTTGCCGCGTATGGCATGGGAAGTCAACTCCTCACCTTGGAATTCACGATAATCAGCGTTGTCAGCCTCGCTGTCTTTATTGCTCGGGAACTAAGATGTCAAAATCCCCTGCTTGACCTTAAAATCCTCAAGATACGGGAATACACAGGGGGCATCATTGCGCAGTTAATAAACGCGGTATCTTGGGGGGCGGTGCTACTGCTCCTAAGCTTCTATTTCCAGCTTGTTCTTGGCTTAAGTCCTCTGGACGCGGGCATAAGAATAATCCCGTTTGACATTTCCTTCCTCGTGTTTGGTCCTCTAAGCGGCAAACTCAGCGACAGGTTTGGTCATCTGCCCTTCACTACAACAGGCATAGTATTGGCTAGTTTTTCGCTGTTTCTATTCTCGACAGTGGAAGCCACTACGCCATACCTAACCATCGCGGTCTACATGATGCTTTTCGGTGCAGCTATAGGCATTATTCGGCAGCCCAAACATGAGCTCGATAATGAGAGCTATTCCAGCAGAAAGAAGAGGCATAGGATCAGCGCTGCGCGCTACTTTTTTTAACGTAGGCTTTGCCGTTAGTCTCAACTTAGCTATTCTTATTATTAGTCTCACCATACCCTATGCCTTAGTCACGCAGATAGTTGCGGGATACACGACAACATTGATTGCTGATAGAGAACTATTCCTCCAAAGCTTGAAGTCGACTTACCTATGGCTAGCAGCCTTAAACATCGTGGCAATTGTCCCATCAGCGTTGCGGGGAAAGGGGTTGGAGCTGCAAAGCGGATGAGACCAGGAAGCAATCAGACTGTAAGCGCGCTCTGTTCATAATCTGCGTGAGGTTATTAAGTGGCGCGGGCGTTACAATTTATCTTGGACGAAAAGAAACCACAACCTCCGTTATCTTTCGAGATTCATTCTGGACCCATTTAGCCTAAGCGCTTCTGATATCGAGTAATTTCATTGAACGAAAAAAGAGGGAAATTAGGGGTTTGCGCCACTCAGGCGCTTACTTTTTCTTAGCAACAGTGCGATTATTGCAATGCCGACTACTGCGATTGCTGCTATTATTCCGCCGATTCCAGGTAGCAAGTATTGGTCAGCAACTGAAGCTGGTGGATTAGTGGGTGCAACCGTTGGTTCGGGTGCTTCCATCACGCCGAAAGCGGTTTCCGTGTATGAAGGCCAGTAAGATTCTGAGCCTGCAAATGTCGCGATAACGGTGTATTTGCCTGAAATGTCAGGTGTCCACATGAAACTGTAAGCTCCGTATCCGTCACTTGTTACAGTTCCTATGTTCCGATAGTTTCCGTTAGAGTCTATCACGTCAATGGCAACTGGAACACCTGTAACGTCAGCTGGACATTGTTGCTGCGTTAATGGATAAGAGGATTCTACAGTTCAATTCTGCACGTTCATATTTCTCTTTCATAAATCTAAATTGCTACTTCGAATGGTTTATCAATACGGCTGGGTAATTTCGTGAACTCAAGAATAGATAATTGGACGGATGTGTTTTGGAGCCTCTTTGCTCATTAAGATGTCCTCTCTGCGGAACAGAAATTGACGTGGATGACGCCGAGACAAGAATGCAGATAAACTACGGCAGCTTTGGCGGAAAGAAATATTGCTTCTGCAGCAGAAATTGCATGAAACAGTTTATAGAAGGTCCGAGAATCGCTTATTTCTCCATGGAGATAGGCATCAGTAACGATATCTCAACTTACAGCGGCGGACTAGGCGTTTTGGCTGGAGACATCGTGAGAGCAAGTGCTGATTTGAGGCTGCAAATGGTGGCTCTGACATTAGTTAGCAGGAAAGGGTATTTCAGGCAAAAGATTACAGAACGCGGAGAACAGCAAGAGTTGCCGGATGAGTGGGATCCTGCAAAATCCATGTTTTTGATGCCGAAGAACGTTACTGTTACAATCGAGAATAGACCGGTGAAGGTGCAAGCATGGCTCTACGAATATCAGAGTCCCACAGGAGGCTTGGTTCCGATACTTTTCCTGGACACTGACGTGGAGGGAAATGAACCAGAGGACAGAAGAATTACTGACCATCTTTATGGTGGTGACAAGAAGTACAGACTAAAACAGGAGATTGTGCTGGGGATAGGCGGAGCAAAGCTTCTCAAAGAACTGTCCTTTAACATTAGAAAGTACCATATGAACGAAGGCCACTCTGCACTTCTAACTTTTGAGTTGCTCAAAGAAAACAATCTGAACGCAGAAAAAGTCCAGAACATATGCGTCTTTACAACTCACACCCCGATAGAAGCGGCTTTTGATCAGTTCTCTTACAAACTAGTCGAGGAAGTACTTTCAAAAGAGTATATGATGTCAACCATAAAGCAGTACGCCGGTGTAGACAATCTGAACATGACATATCTTGCCTTGAATCTAAGCAAGTATGTGAATGGGGTTTCCAAGGCGCACATGGAATACTCTATGAAGCTTTTTCCAGGTCATCACATAAGGTCAGTAACAAACGGAGTTCACTCTTACACATGGACCTGCAGATGTTTCAGAGACCTTTATGACAAGTATATTCCGAGTTGGGCTAACGAGCCCATTCTGCTTGTTAGGGCACTAGAAATCCCAAGCCACGAGGTTTGGGACGCGCATGTAATGGGGAAGAAGATGCTCTTTGATTATGTTGAGAAAACCAAGAAAGTGAAGTTGAATCCCCATGTTTTAACTATCGGTTTTGCCAGAAGAGCCACAGGATACAAGAGGTCAACACTAGTTTTCTCGGATCTGCACAGGCTGCTCGAGGTGACCAGAAGAGGAGAAATTCAGATGGTTTTTGCCGGAAAAGCTCATCCGAGAGATGAAGATGGAAAAAGACTGATAAAAGAGATCTATGAGTATGCAAAGAACCTGAAAGGCCAAATTGAAATCGTGTATCTTGAAAACTACAACATGGACGTTGCAGCCATGCTCACGTCTGGTGTTGATGTTTGGCTAAACACGCCGATTCCGCCAATGGAAGCCTCAGGAACAAGCGGAATGAAAGCAGCACACAACGGAGTCGTAAACTTCAGCGTGTTGGATGGCTGGTGGACAGAGGGATGCGTTGAAGGCGTTACAGGCTGGTCAATAGGGCCACACCCCAAAGAACTAGTAACAGAAATGGAAAGAAGAGAAATCGAACTCCGAGACCTATACAGCAAACTCGAATACCTGATTGTTCCCACATACTACGAACAAAGAGAAGCATGGATAGACCTAATGAAAAACTCGATTGCCAGAATTGCACATTACTTCCAGATACACTGGGTTGTTAGAAGGTACATCACAGAAGCCTACACCATATAAACGTAAAAGTTCGAGACTGCTAGAACGGATTGAGAGGCTGTAATGGCAAAGGAAAATGGGATTTCAAGCGTCTCTACTTGCTTTTCTGTGCTCACGCAATAGACTTTCAATCAGATCGCTCCTGCTATGAAATTTTCCGCCTTGAACTTGCTCATCAATCCACCCGAGCAAATCCGTTTCAATAGAAGCAAAGAGACTGCTTTTGTTCTTCAATTTCAGACTCGCGATAATAATGTAGTTATTCTCTATCAGCCAATGATGAAACTGCCATGTCGTATAGAGGCATGCAGTACTGCATTCTTTTCTGATCTGCTCATACTCCTCACTTTTCTCCGAAAGACCGTTTAGTTTCACTTGCACTGAACATTTAACTGCGTTGCAGAATTCCCTGCGTTTGTACTCGGCAAAACCTTCAAACGACATCTTTCATCGCTTGCTATTCGTTAACAGAGACTATAAGTGTTATTCGCTTACACGCAAGCAAAACAATTAGCGAATCTCATGTTCGTTTTGAGATTGATACATGGATCGAGTGATTTTAGCTTCACTAACAACATCAAAAAAGCTAGCTTGACAGATTTTTGGCTAAATCTATCTTTTTAAGGCACAGAACCCAGACTTGTCTTGATGATTCAGTACTTTCTTGGCGGAGAGAACCTGGTTAGAAGGGATGCAAGAGAGATTAATGCAAGAGCCTTTCTTGATGCAGGAGGAGCGCCTGATGTGCTAGTGTTCTCCTGGGCGCGGGCGTCTTTTGACAGATCTTACAAACGCGGGAAGAGAGTCTTTGACTATTTCAGGAGTCTA
>CAVRFW010000002.1:0-116010 GCA_963720565.1 Candidatus Bathyarchaeota archaeon
GAAATGTTTTCGGAAATGGAAAAACAATTGGAAAAGGGGTTTTTGATAGCTTCCGAAGAAATTAAGAACGCGTTCAACAAAGCAAAAGAAGAAATCAGACGAGCAGCTAACCGATAATCCGCCATCTGTCCCTAAGTTGGCTCGCGCTAGAGTTGTTGATAGATTTCTGAAGTAATTTCCAAAGAGATGGCAGAAAAAATCTATGTTACCGTTTTGCGCGCAAAAGGACAGTCGTTGCTGCATATCTCCATTTCGCAATTTTCGACAAATACTAAAGAAGGAAGATTATGCTTTGTTCTGTGCCCATTACATTTATCTAGGACTTCACGTTCGATTTCTTGCAGAAATTTAACGTAGTATCTGGCCGCCATTGAAGCTCACCTTTTCCGCCTGAATCATCGTATCGTAAGTATTACGAATACCATATAACCCAGATTCCGAAAAAACCAACAAATCACCAATCGATATATTACAAAACAGAACATCGATCGAATTATGCTATTTGTGTAACATTGAAAAACCACAAGAAGATACCCACTTAGAAATCTCCATCCGAAGCGAAATTCCGCAAGCTCTCCACCTTTCAAACCCTTAATATCCGCATAGCCACCATTCAGAAACAATTAAGTGACAATGACCAAGCAAGTTGTAAGCTCTTTTGGGGGGTAAGTCAACACCGATTCACCGTTCAGATTCAACACAACCTCGAAAATGCGGAACATTTTAAATCCAGGCGAAGCGAACGGGTGAGAATTGCAAAGAGAAATCATATTGGTCCTTTATACTCTTTAGTAGCTGGGCAACCCGCGCATTCCACATGTTGGTAGGATAGGCAGATTCCGCACTCTTTTCCGCAAGGCGCTTTTGCACACTTTTCAAGTTGTATTTTTAGGCTAAATGATTCGCCAATTAAGGGTAGAACCCGTTGATAGGATGTTATCTTTATACCTAAAAATGATTCCAGACAGTCTATGGTGGACAGAAGTGTTTCGGCGTCTTCTGCATATATCAATGCTGAATAGGTGAGCTTTCCTACTGATTGAATTAATTGAAGGATTCGAGGACAAAGTTTGAGCTTGTCAATGAGTTGCTGCGATTCTTCGGCTTCGTCAGTTTCAAAGTGTACTGTTGCGAGTTTGAGTCCAAGTTTTGTTAAATTGAGTTTAGCTCCGAAATCGATTATTTGATTTTCGGAGAGGTGTTTTATTCTTGCGATAGCTGTTGGCCTTGAGGTCCCAGCTTCCTTGGCAATTTGGGTTGTGGATTTTCTACAATCTTCGCTTAGGGACTTCATTATTTTTAGGTCGATGTCATCTATTGTTTTTGACATTGGTTTTCATCACACCCAGTTTACAAATTGTAAAGCTTTTCCTAAAACTCTATATAAAAGGTAAAGTTTATAAGCTTTGTCTTTTACAATATGTAAATCAGAAAACAATGACGGAAAACCGGAGGTGAATGAAGAATGGCAGGTATATGTGACACAGCAGTAGCAGCAGGCAACTTCAAAACTCTCGTAGCTGCAACCAAAGCAGCAGGCTTAGTCGAAACCCTAAACACCAAAGGACCCTTCACAGTATTCGCACCCACTGATGACGCATTCGCAAAACTTCCCAAAGGCACAGTCGACAGTCTACTGAAAGACATACCAAAGCTAACAGCAATCCTAACATACCACGTCGTGGAGGGAAAAGTCCCAGCAAGCGATGTTGTACAACACCCAAAACTAACAACACTACAAGGACAAGACCTGAAAATCGACGCTGCAAAATGGCACCTACACAAATCAGTCAAGGTCAACGACGCAAACATCCTCAAAGCAGACGTCCAAGCAGATAACGGAGTAATCCACGTAATCGACAAAGTTCTGTTGCCCAAGTAAGTCATTAAGCAACAACTAACCCAATCCTTTTTTTAGTTAAACTAAACAAGCCAGAAAGAATGGAAGCCCACGCTCAAACGAGAGCTTACAATGGAAAAACGTTAGTACAACCTATCTAAAAGCTAACTGCAGGGAATGGAAAAATGGCCAAATGTCCAAAGTGCGGAAAAGAAGTAGCACCTAAGAAAACGTGGAAAATGGCGGGCAGACCTGATAAAGCAGGAAAAAGGACAGAGCTCACCATAGGTTTATGCGAATGCTGCGGCAAAACCTTCAGAACCACAGTCAGCAAGAAGAAAATCTAATTTTCCAGTAAAATACAACAATTCTCTCCCTTTTTTGGCTGGATTTGGCTGGACTCGAAAACTATGAGTAATGCAGTTCCAGGAAACGAAAAGTGAAGCGGGCATGCCGAAAAACGAATAAACAAAAAAGTCACGCATCCACCATTACAGGAAAGGTCATCGTAAGCAAGAATGGACCTTATCTTGTTTCTGGCGCACTGCCTTTAGCCAAAGCTGAAATAGTCAACGATAGAGCCGGCGACGCTAAAGAATGGAATATCGGAAAAGAAATTCCAGTTAAGGAATCATACGCCCTTTGCCGCTGTGGCAGATCCAAGAACAAGCCTGTCTGCGATGGAACACACGTCAAAACAGGCTTTCAAGGTACGGAAACAGCAAGCCGAGAACCATACATGAAACAGGCAGAGATTGAAAATGGCCCAGAAATACGATTATCTGACGTGCAGAGCCTATGCGCTGGCTCCCGCTTCTGTCATCGGGAAGGCGGGATATGGCATCTCCTTGGAAAATCCAAAGACCCAAAAATCAAAAAAATAATCATAGAGGAAGCATGCAACTGCGCCTCAGGCCGCCTACTTGCAGTAGACAAAGAGAACGGAAAGCCAATAGAACCTGATTTGAAAAAGGCAGTTCACCTTGTTGAGGATCCAAAGAAAGGGCTGAGTGGGCCTATAAGATTGACCGGCGGGGTGAAACTGGAATCACAAGACGGGGAACCATATGAGACGAGGAACCGGGTTACTCTTTGCCGCTGCGGTGAATCGAGAAACAAGCCTTTCTGCGATGCCTCCCATGTCTCAATCAGGTTCAAAGCAAAATACAAAACACCTAATAATCGACTATTTCAGAAACAAAACAGGAGGCGCACTCGTCTTCATGGACCAACAAACCCAGAGAAAACACTTAATGTGAATACTCTATTCCATCCGTGAGCTAGAGCAATTTGCCTCTTTGCGCTTCAAATCAAAACCCAGCCTGCCAGAACCCACGGGCCACTTCACCTTTCACTCAAAGCTCCTGTTGCTCTGGCAAATTCACGAACAAACCTTATTTAATTCGCGAATCAAGCGTCTTCATCTGCAGCCATTTTAACGGTATTGTCTAAGCGCGAGCTTTCTTTAAATATCCTTGAAATTAGATTATGATCTCAGACAGGGAATGATGATAAAGATGGTGGG
Organism: Candidatus Bathyarchaeota archaeon; assembly: GCA_963720565.1. Taxonomy (GTDB): domain Archaea; phylum Thermoproteota; class Bathyarchaeia; order Bathyarchaeales; family Bathycorpusculaceae; genus A05DMB-2. Next base: position 3,366 of record CAVRFW010000002.1, read on the forward strand.
CGAATTTAAGAAACAAATCGAACAGGTTTTGACAGATAGAAAACTGTTAGATGACATTATGGGCATAGTAGATGCTTCTGGAAATGAATTCCCATGCTTGTCTTGTCCTTCCAAAGACAATTGCGCTACCTTCAAATGGTTCATAAAATGGTTCGGAACGCAAGGAGCAGACATTGACCCCGCCTGAGCCCCTGGTTTCGACTAATCTGAATTGACTGAACGGTGGTGCAACTACCAGCCATGTTGGCGTCGCCGTTTTTCTACAATACTAGTATTTAGATTGAGACTGAGGTTTAGTGGCACTCGCTCCGTGAACGCTTTTTTCCTTTTTGCCTTCTTTCAGGATCTGATCTTGTATTTGGCTCGTATGTGAGCCTGCAACAAGTAAACCATAACAAGGACGCTGTAGGTTATTTCGCCGAGACCAGCAAACTTCGGAATCCCGGGAACGCTTGGCAAATCCAGCAAGGTCAAAGAATCTGCAACCACAACAAACACCAACACCGCGAACGTGCCAACCCAACCCCAACGTTTCTGCAGCCAAAGCGGCACCGCGAACAGCAGCGTCAAGAAACCGAAAATAATCGTGTAGATGCTGTATATGTCACCTAGCAGAGGACAAGCCGACAACGCCCACAAACAGAGTTGTCCGAGACGCAACCAGAAGCCAAAATCCGAACAAAACATGAACAAAACCAATAAGAACCTGAGCAGCTGTCAAAGCAACTATGCCTAAGGCTCTACCCTTATACTCAAGAGGAGAAACTGCTTTGTTCATATACGCATTTCCATTACCCGTTTTAACGATATTCTCTAAAATGTCTTTCCTCAAAGAAAACGATAACCACAGACGGAAAAACAACGCAACCGCAAGCAGAACTAAAGTCATGGTGTTGTTTTTAGCCCACTAAAAAGGGGGAAAGTGAAGGTTGCTTCTTCACAGGTGTTTAGCGTTTTCTAAGCAATAGAGCTAGCGCGACACCGACTACGGCGATTGCAGCGACGATTATGCCTATTCCAGGCAGCAAGTATTGGTCAGCCAAGGATGCAGGTGCTTGTGTTGGTTCAGGTGTGGCCGTGGAAACTGCTTCGTCTACTTGTATGGCGGTCTCTGAGAACGAGCCGTAGTAGGATCCGGATCCTGCAAAGCTAGCTACAATAGTGTATTTTCCTGGAACTTCTGGTGCGAAAGCTAGACTGTAGAAGCCTGTCGAGTCGCTGGTTGTTCTGCCCACTTCGTAATAGTTGTTGTTAGGATCAAGCACTTCAACGACAACTTCAACGCCGGCAGCGTTTGTTGGACGAGAGAACTGCTTGTACACGTACAGCATCCAGTCGCTCATGCTATCGTCAGAAACAGCGGGGACTCCGTTTGGAAAACGAGTTGTCAAAGCCTCATCCTTCGTGCCTGGAGATACGTCAGTCACCATGCCTTTTACAAGCACGCTGCTACCGTGCACTGAGACTTCTGGTGAAGCGGCAACTGTCGTTGCGCTGGGTCCTTTGCCAACGGCATACATGCGCTGGTCGTAAGTGTCCATTGTGGCTATTATGCTGTCTGCGATAATCGCTAGTCCTCCCCAGGCAGTCTGACGGAACAAACCGTTAGCTCTCCATATGAGCTCTCCTGTTTCTGCGTCAAGGCAAAGGAACGGTGCACCGCGTGGTAGCGGCTGATTGGCAGAGTGCTCGCTAGAGCCTAAATAGAGTTTTCCGTCGGTGACAAGAATTATTCCTAGCCACCAATTACTGGAAAACATGCTTTCGGTGTAGGGGTCTCTTGCTGTATAGTTCCACAGTAAGTTGCCTGTTTGTGCATCGTAGCAGTACAGTATTCCGGCAACTCCGCAAGCGTAGAGTTTATCGTAGGCGACCACGTGGGATGGAAGATTTGTTCCCTCGTATATGTCCAAGTAGTACTGCGATGGAGTTGGACCCCACATCAGGTTTCCTGTTTCGAGGCTGACGCCGTAGTGTTGTCTAAGCTCTTTTGACCATAGAATGCCAACTTTGGATTCTGCGCTCCAAGTGGCCCAGCTTATGCTTTCGTTGCGTGCAATCCAATTAGATGGTGGCGTCCATTGTTTATTGAACAACACCTGTCCTTCTTGTCCTTTCTTCAAGCTTAAGCCCCAGACCGAGACGGTACTTGGCACGGATCCGCCCATGAAACCACCCTGAAGGTTCGAACCGATCACTCTGTCGCCGAAGAAGGCTGTTTGAACGCTTCCAGCCAAACCTTGTGGTAACGTCTTATTCCAACTGTATGCATTCTTAGCCGCTGTAGTGTTCGCTCCCGCATCAAAAGTCATTCCATTAACCACGTTTCCCCAGCTGCCACCGCCCACGTAGTATCCCGTAGCGGATTCTTCGATAAATTGCGTCATGTTCCACAGAGCCATCCAGCCTGCAAATTGATTGACTTCTAGTACATAGAGTCCCCCGCTTGAATCACGCAAAGTGGTGCCTGCTGGTATATTCAGAACGGAGAAAGCCTGGTTTCCAGTGTAGGCGTTAAATGCAGTCCATGTTGACGGCGCAAAAGTACCGCTGAAGAAGTCATAGCCTCCGGTGGCCACGTATAAGTAAGCGAAAGTGCCCATATAATTGAACCCTTGGTAATACAACAGCTGACCGAACGAAATCGTCTGATTGTTCATGAAAGTTCTAGTCCACAGTTCTTCACCGGTATGCAGGTCTACGCAATGATATTCCACTGGCTCAGGAAGAGCGGCATTCGTCATCATGCCAGCTGCATGAACCGCGTAGTAAAGCCTTCCCGCAATAACTAGCCGGCTACTCCATATACCCTCATATGCGTCTCCAGTCCCGAATCCAACAGCTCCTTGGTTTATTGAATCAGCAAGCCCCACGTCTCCTCCGGCAAGTCCTCCTATCGTCAACACCTTTGTCCACAGTATATGAGCGGTCTCCGGTCCGTCGTTGTTAGGAGCGAACCTGTTGTCAGGATCATACAGCCAACTTCCCGAGATCGTGTACCATTCTCTAGATTGTGCATCTATGGGGCGAGTCCAGTATTCAGTTGGTAGTGGCACGCCAGGATAGATCGGTGTTGACTCCTCCTGTACTACAAGCGTTAGTTGTTCGCTGTCACTGGCCGAATAAAACGTGCGAATATCAGATGGTGGACCAAATAGACTAGCTCCAGAAAAGTTGTACCACTGTGCAGGGAAATGCGTCTGCAAAACATAGTTGCCAGCCACGTTAGGCACATATATTGTGCCTGATCCACCTGTTGAGTCGGTGTTGAACGGCCCTAATGTCTGAGTGGTACCGTCGGGTTTTGTGACTGTTACTGTTATGCCCTTGAAGTTTTCAGTTGCGTTTTGAGTTGACGCCGTGATTCCGAAGTGAAGCAACACTGATTGTCCAACACCTACGGGGTTAGGTCTAGCGCCGATGAAGGCGTAGGACGTCATTGTATTGATTTGTGGTCCAAATTGTGCGTTGGCATTAGGCAAAGCAACAAGCGAAATAGCCATTGTTAGCATTAGAAGAAGAGCAATCGCTGTAGCAATCTTGTTTCTAGTCAATTTTCATTCTCCTTTCATTATAAGCCTCTTTGAAGGCCAGTGTCCTTCTCAGACCAACTTGTATTTAACACTTTAAAAAACGACAAACAACACAAAAAACCATGCATAGGCACCAAAAAAAGAAGCGCGCTAAAAAAAATGCGCGCGCTAAATGATGTCGTTAAGGATTTACTTGTGTTTGTCTAGGAAGGGAACTGCCATGGCTACGGCGCCTACGATGATTTTGAGAACTGCATGCCAATCTGGTTCAGAGCCCATGGTGGAAACCCCTGGCAAACCTGCAATGCCCATCACCAAAACTATTGCACCGACAATAATCAGAGTCCATTTTGTGTAATGTAAGCTTTCACCTCCAGCAATTGCGTAAATTGGTTTTTTGTCTTTTTGGGTATTTAACATTTGCCAAGCAGTTTTTAAACCACATTAATTACCCAATTCTCTCAAGATTCGGCAGCGCGCGCGTCTCAGCACACCGGCTTGGAAGACTAATATTGTCGTGTTTCCAGTAATCTGTGTTGGAGAGGATTATTTATGCCCAATTCTGTTATGGGGGAAGTTTTCATCACCAAAACAAATGACCGAAATGCCGGCATCCGAACCCTTCTAAGTCGCTTTGAACTTGGCAGCTTCTCGGGAAAACGTGTTGCCCTTAAAGCGAATTTCAACAGCGCAGATCCGTTTCCAGCATCGACTCATATTGAAACTTTGAGCACGTTGATTAAGATTTTGAAAGAAGCAAACGCGAACGAGATTATACTGGCGGAACGCAGCGGTATGGGCGACACGAGAAGAGTCTTAGAGAAAATGGGGGTCTTCGAATTGTCGAAAAAGCTGGGATTCAAGGTCATGGTATTGGATGAAAGCGAGGAAGAAGACTGGGTTAAACTTGGAGGCAAGGGCACACATTGGAAACGCGGGTTTTATATTGCCAGAGTGTTTCTTGAGGCAGACAAAGTGGTTCAAACTTGCTGTCTGAAGACTCACCGGTTCGGCGGGCACTTTACGCTCTCACTGAAGAATTCGGTGGGCTTGGTCGCAAACGAAATTCCAAACGATGCGCACAGCTATATGAATGAACTGCACACCTCTCCTTTTCAAGGACAAATGATAGCTGAGATTAACAGTTTCTACCACACTGATCTGGTCCTCATGGATGGGATACGCGCCTTCGTTGACGGCGGTCCCGATAAGGGCGCCGAGGTGGAGCCGGACCTTCTATTCGCAAGCAAAGACCGAGTGGCATTAGACGCCGTAGGCATTGCCGTTCTCAGAAGCTACGGCAAAAGCGACCCGACGGTTATGAAAGGAAGAATTTTCGAGCTTGACCAGATTCAAAGAGCTGCTATGCTTGAAATGGGTGTGAAATCAGCATCGGAGATAAAGTTGACTCCCTTGGACGAGGGAAGCTTTCCCGTTGTGGAGAAACTGGAGCATATTCTCCAGAAAGAAGGATGAGCTTTTGAGGAACTAATTACGGCCTTGTGCCCGGTTTGCGACTTCACGACAACGGATTAGAAGAAAAGGAGGAGTATGCTTCTCCTTCAGGAACACGCACTGCTAAACTATCATTTAGCAGAGCAACAGCACAGAGCACAAATCTTTTTATCCAGTTTGGGAGACAGCCGATTGTGTTATTGACGAGATGGAATCGAAGATGAAAAGATGGGTCTGGACAGGTTTGGTGTTGGTGATTCTCGTGTCGATTTCGGCTTTATGGCTATTCAGAGGCCATATTGCGCAGTCTCCAGAAACCGAATTCAGAATAGTCTCCCTCGAAAACAATGCCCTGATTATCTCTGACGCTGACATTCTGTCTTACAATTGGACAAGCCAAGAAATCGCCATAACTGACGAAGCATCGGATAGACTTGGTAGGAATGGGAGATAGTTTGTACAGCTTCGCCTCCGGCTTCGTGATTAGGATTAACGGAGAAGAGGTTTATCGCGGAGTGTTCCGAGCTGCCTATATGTCAGCGATTCCTGAATCTCCGAGAATTTCCATCCTTTTTCCATCCATGCTTTTCCCGTCTGAGACTGAAAACCGCAATGCGATACGGATGTTTTATCCATGGTTTGATCCGCCAAGCGACCAACCTGAAGAAAACGCGAGACTCTTTGATTACTTTGAGGACGTTAACAAACTGTCCTACTAACTAAATCGCAGTGCGCTAGTATAATCTTCATCTGGTTTGGGGAAAAGTTAAAGCCAAATAAGGAGTAACAAAGTGAATGGGGGAATGAAGTTGCTTGAAGGCAAGAATGTGAATCTGAGAATTATGGAGAAAGAAGACTTGCCCCTATTTGCCGAGTGGGTCAACAAACCTGAGGTCTTTGGCGAGTACAATCCTCTCCACCAGATGTCCAGAGCACAGGCAGAGAAAATCCTCGAGAACCCTCATGAAGAAACACCCTTCCTAATACTGAAAAAAGACGGAAGCAAAATCGGTTTTGTGAGCTATTTCTACGTTCTACATGTGGCGGGCAAACAATTGGAAATAGGTTACAGTTTGCTGCCAGACGAGCGCGGGAAAGGTTACGGCACCGAAGCAATAGAAATTATGGTAGACTACTTGTTTCTCTCCAGAGACATACAGCGTATTCAAGTCCAAACTGACCCCAGAAACATAGCCTCCCAGAAACTATTAGCGAAGGCAGGATTTAGCAAGGAAGGAACACTCCGCAAGAACTTCTTCATGAGAGGAGAATGGAGAGATGTCTATATTTACAGTATTCTGAGAGAGGAGTGGAAAGAACCAAGAATACTAGCTAAAACAAACTAACGACAATTGTCGAATGCCTTAAATCTTAGTCCAACCAACCCAAAACTGCCTACATAACAGACTTTGACATCATGACTTCGTCTATGAATCTGCCCTGTCGAAGATGCTTCTTTGAAATTATGCCTGACTGAGCAAAACCAACTTTCTCATAAACGTGAATTGCCCACTTGTTGGTGGCGAAAGCGTTCACAGTCATTGTCTTCAACCCAAAGAAAGCTGCCTGCTCCAGAAGAGTTTTCATAATCTCAGTTCCAATCCCCAAATTTCTGTAGCCGTTCCTCACGACTATTCCTATTGCCCCGACGCGATTCTCTTCGTCTGCGCCTCTAACTTGAAAATCGGACGAAGCGATAACTTTCTTATCAACTTCTGCCACGAGAAAGAAAAGCTCATCTTTCTCTAAACGTGAGAGGACTTTAAGCAGCCACCCCGCCTCTGCTTCCCTCGTGAATTTCTGAGTAATGTAGATTTCTGCTTTCTCGTCAACAAGCGAGTTGATTAATTCCAAGAGGTCGTCCAAGTCTCTCCATCTTGGTGTTCTTAGAACTACCTTTCGTCCGTCTTTGACGTTGAATCTCTTAAGAATTTTCCCTGTTTTCAAGCAAGTGCCTTACAGTATTCGCCACAAGAGACGCAGATAATTCTTTTGGGTTTGGGATTGAGCGCGACAGAATAGACGGCAGGTTATCGGTTAGCTGCTCGTCTGATTTCTTCTTTTGCTTTGTTGAACGCGTTCTTAATTTCTTCGGAAGCTATCAAGAACCCTTTTTCCAGCTGTTTTTCCATTTCCGAAAACATTTCTCCATAAGGCATGGAAACCTTGGCTTCTTCGCCTTTTGCCGTTTTCACCCCGCAATTGGGGCAAAAATAAGCGTTTTCAGGAAGCTCTTTACCGCATTTAGAACAGAAAACCATACTTTTCACCAACACCACAAAAGAAAAAAGAGTTACTTAAAGTTATACACTATCTGCGAATTGCAGCCAGTATAGCCCACATATTTGGATTCTAGGATTATTCCAGTAAATATTTCATTCATAGCACATCCAAAAGCTCACTCTATTATTCCAAACGCGGGCTAAAACTAGAAAAAAGAAAGTGTGGGAAGACTTACTCTTCATCCTCGCAGTCGTCACAGTCGCAGTCTTCGCAATCCTCTTCTTCCATAACGAATATTCTCGTTTTCATTTTAAAAACCAACAAAGGGTAACACTTCAGACCTATAAGTTTTGCCCAAGGTTACAGCAATCTCTGAAACCCAAACTTCCTCGAGATTTTAGACGGAACTCAGGTTTAATCAGTGGCTCCTCATCAGATGCATGTGGCAAAATGTGCGCTCCATTATTTCAGGAAGCGTGTTGCTATAGCTGAGGTTTTACTAGAAAAAGAGGTTACAAAAGAATCTTGTGTTAGACAGGAAAGGTCTAACCAAGTTCCATTTCTTGTATGAAGGTCCCGTGCCACGTGTGGTACCAGATCTGTCCAGTGTAGCTGTTTACGCTCAGCATCCCATAGACGTTGCCTGCTGGAGAAAGAACTTCAAGGTGGTAGTAACCGTAGAACGCTTGAGCATCATCTGCAGTTGTACCGGGATAGTACGCGTTAAGATACTGCTGTGCGTTCGCCTTGGCTTGTTCAGCCGTTACCGTTGCTGCAGTTGCTTGTGTTCCGGTGAGCCAGCCCATCATTCCATTATGCATACCGTACTTCGTGTTCCACATCATGTTAGGACCCATCTCAGGGGTAACCACTCCGCTGTATTTGTCAACCAATAGCTCGAAAGCGCCTATTCCAGTGTCTTTCTCCCTAACTAAGACATAGAAGTTCAAAGTGTATTCTTCGACTTGTGACACCGCTAGGTTTGTGTTGCCAGTTGATGCCACATGATTCCGGGCGATGGTGACTGCAGTATTAATGTCCAGTGGATTCGCAGATGGTGGATTAGTGTAGGTTGGTGTACCGTAGCCATAACCTGTTCTCATGCCTCCGCAACTTCTTCCGCTCATCATTCCGCGACCTCCCATTATTCCACCATAGTAGACACCATAGGTTGGTGACCCATAAGATGGCGATCCAATAGGATTGTTCGGGTATGTTCCAGCAGATATCGTGTTCGGAGCGTAGTATCCTGGCCTAGCCATGTAAGCGAAGACTGTGGCTGTTGCCAATGCGACAGCTGTGACTGCTAAGATTACGATTCCAATTATTTTCAGGGTTCTCATTCAATTCACCTCTGCAAACCTAAAGGCTTCCGAGTTGTATAGAGGTTGGCTGAAACAAAACTGAAACAGTTCTTTGAAACAGTTTTGACCATGGAACCCAATGAAACTAAGTCAGGCTATGGCGAGTAACCTTTAATTCACTGCCTACAGGGTAACTAGTTATGGAAAGGTTGAAACTTTTCATTCTCGTTCTAACGATAGCAATAGGTGTTCTCCTCATTCTTGTTAGTGTGAGCTGGTATCTAGCGATAACATCTCAAGCCTACTATCAGTCAAGCTGGATGGGGCAGATGTGGGAAGGGATGATAGACAGAGGTGGAATGATGGGAGGAACTGGCAGCTCAGCATATTTGTGGTTGATTCCTGTTGGATTGATCGCGGCAGTCATTCTCTCAGTTATAGGCGTTTCCTTTTATCTAGTATTCCCAGAGATCAGATCTTCCAAGCGTACATGTGCACCGCCAAAGACTGAGCAGGTTCAAACCGTTGCTGACTCCATTGATACCGGCAGCAAGGCAGTAACCGATTCAAATTCCAATCCGATTGCGTGCGAGGTACTGTTGAAGACAATGACCCCTGAAGAACAAAAAGTCCTAAACGTTCTGCGCGTACACAAGGGAACATACCTGCAGAAGTACATCGGAAAAGAAGCAGGTCTAAACAGACTTCAGACTCATCGAATCATAGCTCGCTTTGCCCAACGGGGCATTGTAACAGCTAAACCATTTGGAAACACCAATGAAATATCGCTTTCAGACTGGATCAGCCAAATCTCCGAGGTGCAAAACTTAAACAAGCCTTAGCTAGCGTCTATTGAGAAGAGAAGCTTCATTGGGCAGAGTTTGATAGTTAATTGGTGAATTAGCGCACTTTTCGGTATCGTTCTTTTTTGAACTGCAGAGTGAAACTGTGTTTTCCCTGCCTTGAGTAATCTCTGAATTTGGTTTTGCATTTGTCGCATATGTAGGCGTTAACGGTAAACTGGCTGTATTGCCACTTCTTGTTGGGTTTGTCAATTTCATTTTGACAGTTCGGACATTTTGTCATAACATCAAGATTCGATTAGGGCTTTTCTCAATTTAAGATTTTTTGAAAATGGGAAGCGCTATTATTACTCCTATCCCGCAATGTGCGCTAGCTAATTTATGAATGCCCGGAAGAATTCACTAAGGTAACTGTGAACCTGAGCTTTGAGAAATCGTTCTTCATAGGAGCAGCCACGGCAGGGAGCAAACGCCACTTAGTTGATGCTTTTGCGCGATTGGATTTTAGATGAATCCTAAGTCGTGCAAAGCATTTATTGCCAGCAAGGTTGTGGTAACGGAAATCACCAAGAAAGTTACAAAGAGAGACACATACTGTTTCTTATCCAGATTAATCACTCCGTTTTTATGTGGGGTAGGGGCTCCATCCATTCTCCTCATGGGATATGCGTGTCGAAAGCGGTTTTAAAGGGATATTTCGATTCCGTATTATATCTTGAGACGCGTTAAACCATCAAGACACATCATTTCTGACAAAGAGAAATGGAGGCACAGATAAACTAGCCCCTCTCCTTTCCTTTTCTTTCCTTGTGATTCCGAATAATCTCTTCTTCGAGCTCTTTCCTTTCAGACCCACTCCAAATTTTCCCTTTGCACATAGGGCATGCAACCGGGTAAACCTTAAGATGCTCCATCAATTGCAGTTGACAAAAAAAGCACAAGTAAATCTTGCATTTGTAACAAAAACCGTAACCTCCACCTATGCTTCTTCCACAAGAATCACAAAGCCGAGATAAGTCTACGCTCTCCATAAAAATCTGAGCAACTGCCCGAAAATAAAAAACCGGTTACATGAAAGACCCTAATGCACTCCGGAGAGTTCTGTGAAAGTGATTGGCGTATTACTGGCTGGAATTTAAATACAGACTGCACCTAAGAGAAGATGTGCAAATAAACCTGAAAGGAGGTGAAAGAGTTGAGAACTGGAAAACCAGCAATGGGAGAAATCGTAGTTTATCTTGCCAGAAACATGCGGGGCGGTCACAGGCATATTTTCACTGAAGAGCCCGATTTGAGACACCCTGAAGACGCATCGTTTAACGACGCTGTTTCTTCATTTGTAATATTGAAGGGAGTATGGAAACTGTATAGAGACGCAAACTACCTGAACGCGTATGATGACGAATTCGGACCTGGCGTGTATGATTGGGTGGAAAGCTATGGCATTAGGAACGACGAAATGTCCTCTCTTAAGTGCATAAGACCTTAGATGCAACTGGTGCCTTGCTTTCTGACTAACATCTTTGACTCTGCAATTCCCTGATTTACCGCCTCCATTTTCTTTCATCATAACCAAGTCGTCACGACAAAAGTGGTAGCGAGAGAGAGCGTGCGAATGACCACATAGTTTTGCAGGATAAACATGTCGCAATCGGAAATAACCAGTTAATACTCAGTTGCAAACTGTTGACTAGAAAGGGAGGAGGCTACCACGCTAAAAGTCAAGCCTTATCCTAGCTTGGCGCTCTTTTTCATGGGATACTTGGATTGGCTGACGACCATAATTGGAATCGCCTATTTCGGAGCTGTGGAAAGCAACCCGTTGATGGCGCAGTTAACCGTAACAAACCTCGCGGCGTTTACGGCTGTAAAACTCACGACAGCGATATTCGTGGGCTTGTTGGCCTATCAGGGAGAGAAAATGCTTCAAAGATTAAAAGACAAAACCAGCAAATCCTTTCTGCGCGCTCGTCTTACCCTTAGAGCGGGATATGTAATTGCCACAACGGTTCTCTTAATCACTATCCTCAACAACCTAATCGTAGTTGCCAAAGCCATATGAAATGAAAGGTTCTTCTTTTACATTTCTCCAATCATGTTGCGATCATCTCGAGCATTTCAATGGGCTTACGCCTCATTTTGAAATTTGCCAACCAAGGCGTGTCCTTTTTATTTCAGATGTGGATATTCAAATTTGGCGGGATTATGATCAATCCAGTTCTTAAAGCAATCAGAGACCGAAGAAGCAACGTCCGGTTCAATTCGACTCCGATAGAAAATGAGAAAGTAAACGCGGTTTTGGAGGCGGGCAGGTGGGCACCCTCATGGACAAATGTGCAGCCTTGGAGATTCATAGTAGTAAAGGACCAGGAAAAAAAGGAAAGAATGAGCAGCGCCGTCTCAACATTCTTCAGTTTAGCCGTAAAGGAAGCCCCCACTGTCATTGCCGTCTGCGTTAACCCGGAGAAAGACCCCTTCCACTTTATCGAAGACGGGACAACAGCAACTCAGAACATGGCTCTAGCGGCCCAAAGCATAGAATTGAGCACAAGCTGGATCGGAGTTTTCTCCCTCCATGACGAGAAGCACTCCACCGAAAGAAAACTCAAAGAAATACTAGACATTCCCAAAGAATGGCGACTAATATCACTATTGCCCTTAGGATTCTCCGCAATGAAGGAAACAAAAACGCGAAAAGAACTCTCTGACATAGTAGAATTTGACTGCTTCACAACCAGAGACGAATACAAGTCAGAGTTGGAAGCAATCAATAAGCCCTCAACCGAAACACAAAGAATTCTTGAGCCAGTATCTGTACGCGATATACAACGCGGGACTGTTTAAGGGCAAATCCAAAAAAATCGCCCTCATTTATTACCACTAGGCTACATTCATCTACCAATTATTCACTTAATATCATAAGATGTTCTAGCGCAATGACTCCGATGCGGGCTCTTCGCTAGGCTATTCTCTCCGCCTCTTTGAGTAGTCTAACAAGTTCGGATTCATTAAAATCGTCCATGTTTCTTACCTCAACATGCCTCAAGTCCCTTCTCGTACCACTTCCCTTCAAAAGATGTGACGCACATTTCGCTCCACATAAAAACAGCAAGTCAACGTGAGACTGGGCAGGTCTTATCGACAAGAAGTCTCTATTATTCAAAACGTACGTTATTCTCCCACGCCTAACAATCTCAGTCGCATCAGGAATTGTATTTTTCACTATGCCACGAAACTTTTCAGTTATCGCTTTCTTTTCCAGTTCGAGACTGCCTAAAATTTCGTCCACAGTCTTTAATTTACTCTTTACCATAAACAGATGTTAGGTGTTTGAGGTTCATATTATTTTTGCTCGCCCGCGTTTTGTTTTTGCGCGTGTTGCATACCTGTTGTACATCTGGAATATTACGATGTGAGAACACGACTATTAAAGCAAAACAGCCATACCCAAAACAACAAGGGGAAAACCAAGGCATGTTCAGATTCAGAGCAAAAAAAGGTCAAGCAACCAAAAAATGGCACGCAAAGGCAATGCTAATCGACCCGAAAAAAACTAAACTGACAATCATCGGCTCAGAGACAGATTACGCGTTGCTTGAGCAATTCTAAAACCTAGTGCGCTACTGCTTGGTTTCATCGGGGAGAAACGAGGAGAAAGGAGAAGGCTTCCCCTACCTCCAATAACCACATAACAGTCTAGCACGCTAAACCTGTTTTCTAAATTCATAATTCATAAAAAGCACACGCTAACCACTGTTCATACGAACTAAAATGTTTGGAAAAAGCAAAAGACAGATTGAGAATGTAACGTTCGTGCAACCACGAAAAGGCGAGGCATACTTCTACACTCCGATAGCATACGCCACTACCTTGAAGACTTCCAAAGAAAAACAAGGAAAACAAGTTTTCACTGATGCTGACTTAGCACTCGCTGGCAAGCTGAAGCTTATTTTTGAACGCGAAAAAATGACTTGGTTGGAAATCAAAGAGGAAACATCAACAACGCAATCAGAAGATGAACGCTTGTTCGCACTTTATTATTACCCCCATCGTTTAGTAGCAAGCCGGGCATCCTTTTCCGAAGAGAAGGCAACATTGCAGGACATAAAAAAAATGTTTGACTTTATTGTGACCAAAGAACAGACAAGACTTGCAGAGGTTCGAAAACCGCAATCGCCGTCAGCCTACGGGTCCCTGGCAGAAGAATCAGGTGAAGAATCGGAAGCTACTCCCATGGTAGTCAACGCCGCAGGATACCCCGAACAGGAAATACAAGAAGAACTCCAAAGCTAAAGCGCACGCAATTCGCCTTTCAAAAATTATGCATCTGGCTGATTAAACAAAAAAAGGGAAAAGCTGTAGCCTAAGCTTCTTCTGTCTCTTCCGGTTGCTCTCGTTGTTTTTGCGCTCGTTTTCTTGCGTCGCTACTATTTATCGAAGCCATGGCCGCTAACCCTCCTGCGCCAACTTTCTTCAGAGTCTCCGCCGGTAACGCAAAGATGATCGTGTTGCTCTGGTCCTTGCTAACCTGTTTGATAGTCTCCAAAATTCTCAACTGCAAAGCGTCATTTTCGGCCAAGATCGCGGCTGCTTTCTGAAGGTTTGAAGCAGCCTCCAACTCAGCCCCAGACTTGATAACAATTGCCCTGGACTCGCGCTCCGACTCAGCCTGAACAGCAAAAGCCCGCTGCATGTTCTGCGGCAAATTAATCTCCTGCAACTCAGTTCTCGCTATATCGATCCCCCATTGCTGCGCCAACTCGTCAATTATACTCTTTATAGAAGCAGCGATCTTGTCTCGACTAGACAACAACTCGTCAAGCTTGTATTGCCCAACTATGTTTCTCATCGATGTTTGCGCATATTTCGTTACGGCTTCTTTGTAGTTCACGACATTCAAAATTACTTTCTCAGGGTTTTCCACTTTCATGAAAACAACTGCGTCCAAGCCAACTGAAATGCTGTCCTTGGTTATTGCAGACTGCCCTTTCAAGTCTAAGGTTTGCATTCGCATGTCAACTCGATAGAGCGTGTCAACAAAGGGAACTTTGAAGTTTATCCCGGTGCTGGCGATTTTAGTGATTTTTCCGAATCTGAGGACAGCGACTTTTTCCCATTGCTTAACTATGTAGAATCCTAATGTGGTTATGTAGAAGACAACGAGTGCTGCAAAAGCAATCAGTACTATCTCTAGTGGGTCCATTCTTTTTTTACCCTCCAATAGAGCATATTGTCGAATGCTACTATTAAATTCCAATTCATGTCAGAACTGGCGTAGTGATAGCTGACGGCAGAAAACAGTTTATCCGATTTTCTTTTCGACTTTCGGGATGAGCTGAAAGGCCAGTTCCCTTCCCCTTTTTGGAGCCAATAGAATAGCCTCGCTTTTTCTCAGACAGTACGTTATTTGCCGCGCAGTTCTTAATGGGATCTTGGCTAATTTAGATAGTTCTTTGTTGGTAAAAACTTGATTTAGGCTGTCGGGCAATATTTTAAGATAATCGGTCTTGCTTTGGAATAGGATTCGACTGTTTACCTGCAATAGTCTTCTTTCTTTGATGCTAACGCCTCTTCTTCTCCAGCTTCCTTTTCCATCGTTGCACCTTACCTCTTCTTCATCGATTAGAAGTACTTCCAGAGAAAAGTTTTCATCTCCAACAACATGTGAGATCATGACCAGCTCGCGAAACAAGTCTATTAGTCTTCCTTTCTTTGGGGATTTACGTCTACTTATGACCAGGTTTTCTTTTGTAAGGTAGATTATCCATTTCTTTTCCGTCAGAGGATAGACTAATCTGACTCTATGTTTTTTAGTGAGCGCTTCGAGTTTCCCTTTAATGGCTGAAAAATTTTTGGTTTGTACTTCGATGACTAGATTTCCTCTCAATATGTCAACGACATAGTTGTCTAGTTTAACCTCAAATTGATCTCCTGGAAGCGAGTAGACTTTTTTTGTTTCTGAATGAAGAGCGCGCTCGTTCATTATTCTCTAGGAAGCTAATCGTCGGCTAATAAGGTTACTTTTTAAGCGTTTTGCATTCCGTGTTTTACAGTCCCCAGCTTTGTATAGCCGTTTGGTGAAGCGTGTCTTTCTTGCCCTTTTCTTTTTTCTTGGCAGCACCTTTGAACCTATTAATCTTAACGGTTGACCCTTCAACCGAAACCCAATGAGTACTGTTGAGGTTTCGGTGGTAAACAAACTTGGTCACTACCCGCTGCAGCTCCTGTGCATACAACTTTTCTGATTTAACGCTCAGCTTGTCACCAACCGGCACAACATTAACTTTAAGTTTCAACTGCAGAAAACTGGACAGGCGCTCTTTTTCGCTCTGCAAATCGCCCAAGTCCACACGGAGTTCCACTCGGCTTCTCCCCCTATTGGAATAGACTGTTCTGATATTAAAAAAGTGTGTTCAGCTAAGAGGCAGTCTTGGTCAAGAAAGAGAATTGAGCGAGAAACATCTACATTTGCCCCAATGAGCGCCAAGCATAGAACATTTTGCTGATGATCTATATTTGGAAACATTAGCAATAAAAAACAAGCATTTTATTCTTTGAAAACAGATTCGGTTCTCGGTCTACATGAAAGGAAGAAGATCCAAACTGGAGCTCTACGTTGACACAATTGAGGCCCTTGCAAGCAGTGGACCAATGCCAATGGCTCGTCTAACATTGAGAACAAAGATCAACAACAATCCCCTAAAGGCCATCATGTGTGACCTACTTGACAAGAAACTTGTCGAAGAAAGAGAAGTCAAGAAGAGAATTTTCTACGCTGCAACTCCTAAAGCAAGGACAGTTCTTTCGTACTTCAACCAACTAACCCAAATCCTTCCGCTTGCCTAAACGCGCCCTCCATGGATGCTCTAAAACCTGCAAAAAGCCAGCTTCGACCTATGCCCCAAGTAATTGCTGCGAGAGAGGAGAGGGGGGAGAAGGTCATGGGTGGTGAAAAATCGAGGAGATCAATATTTTATTTCTTGTGTTTACCCCTCTCCATCACTCTCTGACTCTACTGTGTGGTTTTGGAGAAAAATAACTGTTTTTGAGAACCCAAATTCACCATTTCAGTCAAGTACACTTTGCAAGTGTCTAATCGAGATTGCGAAGCAGACTAATCACGCACTTCAGCCCAGAAAAGCACTGTGAGTAGCGGATCTCCTTGCGTGTAATCCACCACGCCTTCAATGCCTTGACCAAAGTTTTTGAATCACTATTCTCATAAGCACCCAAGTGCTTTGTATAGTCAGGATACACTTGCATGGCGGTGGAAATCCTTGGTTACTAAGACTTTGCTCTGCGGATGTGTTTACGAAGAAAACGAGTGGATGTTGGTACGAGTAAAAGAATGCGAGAAACACCACAAACAACGAACCAAAAGAAGAGAATATCGACCAAAAGCAGAATGCAATCGAAACGACACCCGAGGCGAATAAGGGTCAAACCTCAAACAAAACCTCACCTAACAACTAAGAAAAACTTCAGCTAAAGACTAAGAGGAAAAGAGAGATTTGCCGGGGTATATTCACTTGACGATAGGTTCAAATTCCTGCATTTTTCGTTTTTACTTTTTCTGCATCACGAAAAATTCATACCCAATATCGTCTGAATTTGCTTTGTAGGTTTCAATCTCTTTTTCTGAATTCTTAAGCACCTGCAAAGCAGTTTTGTTGTTGGGGTATTTCTTCTTCAATTCTGCTATCCGTTTTTCCAAGCGGAGAATAGTAATTGTCTATCCAAGCTAGTTTCGACAAGGTAAAATGAGCCAGCAAATGATAGTTTTCGCTTCGTATGAGAGCGATATTGGCCTTTACGTCTTTTACGTCAGGATAATCCTCTCAAAACTTCTTCGCCTCTGCTGGAGGATTCGACGTTAATAATACTCCCTCAGTCACTGCCAAATATCCCCCGCTCTTCAGGAGTTGATAACATTTTTTTAGGCCATTTTGAAATCCCATCTGGTAAAGGGCTCCTTCTGACCAGATAACGTCAAATGAGTTATCCTTGAAGTCCATTTCAAGCATCGATTGACTTGTTGGAAAAATCCGTTTGTCTACTCCTTGCTTGACTGCGTTTTGCATTAGGATTATCTAGAAATGGCTTAAAGTTATCCAAGGCGACAATTCTACCCTGGGTAATTCTTGCCAACTCGAGAGTCTGCATTCCCGGGCCGCATCCGATATCAAGAATGTACGGTTCAACTGGCAAATTCTTCAGATATGAAAATGCTTTTCGAGTTGACTGGTTATCACCTGGTCCACCACGAGGCAGACCCCTATACAGCTTGTAAAAATACTCTATTCCTTCCATGAATTCACCTCTTTCAAAATGGAAAAACAGCACTAAATGTATATATGAATTGTCGAAACCGCTCTGAAAACTAAAAATAGAAACGGGTTCGTCGTTGAACTCAAGCGCAAATCCAGTTTAATTATGTTCGGAAAAAGGCCCAGGAAAAGCTACGAATTTCTTCGACAGAAGAGTAAAGCTGGAGAGGAGAGAGAAGTGACTTAGACCTAGTGCGATTTCGCTATCCATTCATCCCAGCATTTATCAGAACAGAACTGATACTGGTTAGGCGTTAATAGACTACCACATTGTCTGCACTTTTTTTCCGCCATTAGAGCTTCACCTCTCTTTGTTTTTTTCATTGCTTGAATGCCAGACTTGACTAATTAGGCATTCGCTGACCCTCGTCATAAGTCATAAAAAGTTGTCTCGTGCACTTCATTGAAAGGTGATATTTTTGTCAGTAACACGACAACTTGTGTGTCCCTTATGTTAAAACACAGATTTTGAGAAGCAAGAAGGATAGATGGACAGTAAGTCGGGTGTTAGCTCCCACAAAATCATTTGGATGATGTGCAAGAAATGCCGTTTCATCATGAGTTTCTCGAAGGGACGCACAATATTCAATTTCGACCAAGGCTCAGAATGTCTCCCCAGCTCGACATGGCACCGGTTACTACGATGAGCCCACACCTAAATGATGCAATCGCGTCTCGCTATCCGCAACCTTAGTAATAGAACAAGCGCGAATACTTGGGAGCAGGAAAGCCCCACTACAAACATATTCTGCCCCTCCAGGAAGACGGGGTTTTAATACTTCAGATAACACCCTTGAGAGCCATGATTGGAATCGCACTTGCAATGTTCTCCGCAACAGTGTCAGCTGTCGCCATCATTTTAGTTGGAAAAAACTCAAAAGAAACAAACACGGTTGCAGTCAGCCTGATAATCTCCCTCACCGGCCTAATCGTTATTCTACCATTTGCAGCTGTACTCACTGACTTCTCAACACTCAACATAGAAGGCATACTACTATTCGCAGGAGGAGGATTATTGATGCCTGGATTGGTCAGGCTCTTCTACTACAGCGGCCTAAAGAAGCTCGGACCATCTGTCAACTCATCAGTGTTCTCCGTGTACCCAATTTACAGCGCCTTTTTCGCCGTTCTCTTTCTGAATGAACTCCTGACAGCTCCAAACTGGATCGGAGTAGCCACTATCGCCTCGGGAGTAATTCTCATAGAAATTAGTTGCCGAAACAACTCTTGCGTGAACAGCAGCTTCAAAGACTGGATTTTCCCAATATTAGGAGGGCTAACATACGGTTCATCTGCCATCATTATGAAGACAGCCTTGAACATCTCCAACGCCCCAATTCTGGGAGTGGCAATCGCCAACTGCTTCGCATTAATACCGTACTTCGTGATTTTTGCTGCCCGGAAAACATCGCGAAGCAACCTTTCACTGCGAAAAGACCTAAGGCTCTTCTGGATAGCCGGAGTCGGGCAAGCAATATCCTGGATCCTATCGTTTTACGCCTTGAGCATAGAAGCAGTTTCAATTGTTATGCCCTTGCTCTCTCTTGAACCATTATTCGTTATCCTGTTTTCTTTTCTGGTCTTAAAGCAACAAGAGAATCTGTCGCTCAAGCTGGCGACAAGCATAGCAATCACGGTAATAGGAGTCATTCTCATCATTACCTGACCACAACCCAATGTATCACAGCCTATGCCCTCCTCTTCAAACGCCAGACCGCCCGTGTTAAAACTGTTGCGAAGCGCAATTTACTAAAATGGTGAATTTGGGTTCTCAAAAACAGTTATTTCTTAACACAATCTTAGTCATATCTTGGAGAAGGAAAGGATTGAAGGTAAACAAAAAAAGATTAACGCCCGTGCCTATTAGGCTGCTGTTCGCGCCGTTTTTGATCATTGCCGGGCTTGTAGGTTGGTTTCTGTATTGCCTTGGGTTACCTAAGCGATAATCCATTAATGTTGGTTTTATGCTACTGTTAAACTCTGAACAGGCTTAAAAAAGCACACTGAGCCGCTATCTAGTAGCGTAGAGGGCTTTCTCAGCCCACCTCGGGTCCTTCAGAAAAGCTCGACCTACCGCCACCAAATCAACTAACCCGTCGCGCACAAGCTTGCCAGCCTGTTCAGCCTGTGTTATTCGCCCTACGCCTATGACGGGAACCTTGACTGCCTGCTTGATCTGACTTGCCTGCGGGACAAAATAGCCTTTCACGCGCCGAAGCTGCTTGGGGTCAGACCCGCACATACCGCCAGACACATCAATCACGTCAACTCCCGCCTGCTCAAGCTTTACCGCGAACGCTAGCAGACTCTTCTATGCTTATTCCGTCCGGATCTAAGTCATCTGCGCCCAACCTGTAAAGCAAAAGCCTACCGTCCAGTGCTTCACGGACTCTCTCAACAACCACCAGAGGAAAACGAATTCTATTCTCCAATGAGCCGCCGAACTCGTCTTGCCGCTTGTTAAAGAGCGGCGAGAAGAACTGGTTAAGCAAGTAACCATGCGCCCCGTGAAGCTCAACCCCGTCGAAACCCGCCTTCACCGCTCGTCCAGCAGCCAAAGCAAACTCTTCAGCCACGGACTCCAACTCCGCCACCTGCAACGCGCGGCTCTTGTCACGTGCCGAAGGCCCAACTGGCTCACAGTTGATGATTGTTTTGTTCGCGATGCATCCAGCATGAGCAATCTGCAAAACAGCAGGAGCGCCAACCCCATGAATCGAACTCGCAAGCCTGCATAAACCAGGGATTAGAGCATCATCATAAATCCCCAGTTGCTTCGCACCCAACTTCCCAACCATAGAAACATATGCGTGCTCAACAATCGGCAAACCCAATGAGCCACAGCGCACAACGTAAAAGTTAACAAGCCTACTTGTCACAGCACCCTCAAGGGTTGCCCGACCACTCTGCATCGGGGGTAAAGCAATGCGATTCCTAAAAGTAACACCCCTCACACGCAAAGGATCACTAAGCCCTGGCAAACCCCAAACACCAATCCGATAAAAGACAAGAGTGAAGCTATAAGAACATAACACTCCCAGTGGATGCTCGCTCACTTGGGCAAAACTTGTTTCCGGTTTTGAGGATAGATTGTTGCTATACTTCAGGAACCATAGAGGAACTTCGCGATTAGACTAGTGCGCCGTCGCGTTTCCAAATAATGTTTTGCTCAGTAAACAGCTAGGACAAACTGGATCACTTATGCTCGCACCTTCTGAAGCTATCATGCGGTATCGCTCAACGTCTTTTCTTGCTAGCTTGCAACCGCAGAGACGACACTTCTTTCTCTTAGTCATTTTTCTATCTCAGCGCGCTATTGGGCAGGAAGGTTAGGGATAGCAGGATAATTCCTTGCTACCCAACCTAACAGCTATGAAGATGCCGGAACAACCGACAATAGCGCTGTGTAAATTAACGTGTGGCTTTTTCGGCTTAAGAAGTTTAGGAATTTCAAGTAAAGATTTCTGGCGCGACATGGCTACTTTCGCGCGCTTCCCGAAGCGCTGTCAAACTATCTGATAAAGCACAGGGTAAACCACGAGTCCAACTGCAACTGGAATTAGCGACCCCGCAAGAGTTTGCATGAACGTGTGCTTCTTCAACCTTATTCTTAGACCAACTCACCAACACAATGAGCAGGGACAAAGGCAAAACAATGACGCCGAACACAAAAATAAGTGCAAAAACGGGACCTGCCACGCCAGCAGAATGAACACTCACCTTCCAGAACCTGTTAACAAGCAAAAGAATTACCGTTACAAACGTGTAACACAAAGCAAGCAGAAACAGTATTTTGGTGTTTGTAGCAAAGAAAACTGCCGCCGCAATAGAATAAAGGGCTATCGCTATCAGAAAAAACGGCGTTCTCGACTCTTTCTTTGAAACGTACAAATCAACAACTTTCTTTCTGTAAAAAAAGAGCACTGGCAAAAAGGGACAGAAAGCAAGCAGAGAAAAACAGAGCAGAATGCTCAAAGGAGGATAAAGCAAACCTAGGCCAATAGGCGACCACAGAGAAAAACAAACAGCCGCTACTATGGCAATGGTCGGGGGAGAAACGAATTTTGAAACAAAATCCGCAAAATCATGACCAATATCTGCTTGCGAACTCTTTTCACCGTTAAACGACATTGACAGCTCAACAATAATATGGAGTTAATAAGGATACGCCTTTTTCACAACAGAAACTTCAAGTCAATGACAAAAGCAAAGATAGGGGGTTTATTTTTTCTTCTGCCTTCAGCACATTAGAGCGCGCGGCAAGTTGGAAGAACCAATCTCCAATTTTAGTAATGGTTTATAACTTGGCAAAGTACCAGCTGATAAACAAAAGGGGATTTAAAGGGGTGTTAGAGCCACTAGGAATAGCAGGGAACATAGCCGTTCTTATCGCCTCATTGGTCCTTCTAATGAAGGCCAGCAACCTGACAATCACAAATTCAGTTAACTTGGCAAGTGTAACCGGCTTGGGAAAGACAAAAATCGGTTTCCTACTTGTCGCCTTTTCAACCTCTCTTCCAGAGCTTTTCGTTGCCGTATTTGCCATTTGGAACCCACAGGCAATTGGCATTTCGGTTGGCAACGTTCTAGGGTCAAACGTGGCAAACATATGCCTAATACTAGGAATAGGCTTCATCATAATGGCGATGAAATATCCTGAGAGTGCAGGATTCTTCACCAAGATGGCCAGCGATGAAGTGGGGAGCCTGAATTTTGGATTACTTGTTTCATCACTGGTTCCTTTGATTTTGCTTTTTATGGGCTATGCAAGCCAAATAGTAGGAGTCTTTCTTGTAGCCCTCTTTGTTTACAATACATACGAGCTTGCTAAGAAAAAAGGAACTGTAGAAGAAATATCTGATGAAGCAGAAAAACATGAACTTGGAAAATATGCTGCAAAATCTGTCTTTGGGATTATTGGAGTTGTAGCCTGTGCCTATGTTATTGTGGAGTCAGCGTCTTTTTTGGCGTTAAGTGCAGGAATTCCCTCAGTAATTATTGGAGGCACTATAGTAGCTTTTGGAACCAGCGTTCCAGAACTTGCAACAAGCATATCTTCTGTGAGAAAAGGGTTTTTGGACCTTGCTCTTGGAAACGTCATAGGAAGTTGTTTCCTAAACATAACTTTGATTTTGGGCTTGACTTTCCTGATATCTCCTGTTAACGTGAACATTTCGGCTTTCTCTGCCTTAGTTTTCTTTTCATTACTGTCCACCATTATGTTAACCTACATAGTGCAGAATGCGAAAGTACGTAGGCGTGAAGGAATAATCCTGCTCGTTGTTTACTTAATATTTCTGGCAACAAGCTTCGGTAGTGGCTGAATTCTACAAAAAGCTCATTTCTGAACCTTTTCTAATTACAGTCTCCATTTCTCATTTTTCACTCCAAACAGTCCAAGAAGCCCGCTACGTCAAGTTCAAAACTTAAGTTTTTATCACAGTACCCCCATTTAATTCCGCCATGCAAGACTCAACGCATAAGATTTTGGTGGTTCTAACCACACTAACAATTATTGGCGAAATTGCCTCAATTGCGCTGTGGATCGTAAACCCGCCTTTAGGAGCCAATCCTAATGCTCGCTTCACCTTGGCTGTTGACTACACAATAGCAGTCGCCAATGCTGCTGTTTTTGTGGTTCTAAACCTTATTGCGTTAGTCTGGGTCATTCGAAGAAACAAAATGGGCTCCATTTTCCTCATTGTAGTTTCGATCATCAATAGGATAGTCTCACATCCAATTTTCATAGGAGGCGCCCACTTAGTTTTCATATCATGGACTGTGCTGCTGATAATCCTCGCCTACCTTGACCACAGAAACCTATCAAAACAGCTTTAACATTTTCGTTTCAACATTCCGAGACTTGGTGCGCTCTGCTCTAAGTTTAGGTTTCAACTGCACGCGCTCAATTCAAGACCAAAGACATGGGTTCTTCCTCTTTTGGGTGTTGTGCGGTAGGAATCTTGACCAGCTGCTTGCTAACATGAAAGAATCTGAAAAGCCAATGAAAAAGTGAAAAGAGACGGCGTGCAACTTCGATCTCAAAAATCAATGCTTGGTGTAAATTGTCGGTCGATTTTTTAGCGATGTAGAACTTCGGATATGTTTTTCTATATTTGTGTTCAGCAAAGGCTTATAGCAAACGCAAAAAATATCATTCTTGCTTCTTCTAAAGGAGAGAAGGGAGAGAAGTTAGATTGAACGAGAAACATTTGGAGGGCTCTTGCGCAAAGAAGATGGCTGTACTTACAATACTTGCCATTCTGATTCTGTTCGCCACCGCTCTTTCCACACAAGTACCAGAAGTCAAAGCAGCTGTCGGCGACAACCACAGAATCGACGCAGGGTACTATAGAGCATTAATAAGTAATCGCCATGACCAGTCCTCGGATGGGGAGTGGCATTTCAAAATCACAAGTCCAGCAGGAACATATTACGAAACAGACGAAATACAAGTTGGCAACGATGCATATGCCGACTTCGATTTAAGTGTTGATTGGCTTGTTGGAGCCGACACCACCTTTGAATGCTCGGCTTGGGAAATGGACACTGATGGGCTGGATTACGAATCTTCCATAACCGTGTCCATTGCGCTTCCGGGAACTAACCTGAACGACTGGGTCACCGATTCAACCCGCAAGGGAGACGTAACGCATTACTACAGATATCGGATGGAAAATCGCCTTCCCGTTTTGGATTCTCTCACAGGACCCTCAAACGGCTACTACGACGTGGATCACGTGTTTTCTGCCTCAGCCTCTGACGCCGACGGCGACTCGGTCACTTACGAATGGAAAGTAGATGGCACAACTCAACCATCAACAAGCTCAACACTCACTTACCGATTTACAGACGAAGCATCCGGCGACCACACAATCTCCGTGAGAGCAAAGGACGCTCTGGAGAATTTAGCTCTTGGAAAGAAGCTTCCTTTGATCTTCGCACGCGCCCGCTCGTTGCAACTCCAACCTTTAGTCCTGCGCTGGCACATATTCTTCTCCTCAACATGTAGTGCTCAGCTGCGCTACCTCCGACGCAACAATAAGATACACAACAGACGGCACCAACCCTACAGCATCATCGACCCCGTACGCTAATCCCGTCCAAGTAAGCTCCACAACCACCATCAAAGCCAAAGCATTCAAAACCGACATGACAGACAGCGAAACGGCCTCAGCAGAATACACCATCAAGCCCAAGATTGCAACGCCCACATTCGATCCTGACGCTGGCACGTATTCTTTACCTCAGAGCGTGACCCTCAGCTGCACAACCAGCGACGCAACAATAAGATACACAACAGACGGCACTACACCAACAACCTCATCAACAGTGTACTCCAGTCCCATACCGGTTAGTTCAACGATTACGATTAAGGCCAAAGCTTCAAAGACGGAATGACAGACAGCGACGTAGCCTCTGCAACGTACACCATCAAGCTCAAAATCGCAACACCAACAATTAATCCTCCCGCCGGAACCTACGCCTTGCCCCAGAGCGTGACCCTCAGCTGCACAACCAGCGACGCAACAATAAGATACACAACAGACGGCACTAACCCTACAACCTCGTCAACAGCGTACTCCAATCCCATACTGGTGCGCTCCACAACCACGATCAAAGCCAAAGCATTCAAAACCGACATGACAGACAGCGACGTAGCCTCTGCAACATACACCATCCAGTCCAAAATTGTAGCCCCAACATTCTATCCATCTGGTGGCACATACTCCTCAACACAGAGTGTCACCATAAGCTGCACAACCAGCGACGCAACAATAAGATACACAACAGACGGCACTACACCAACAACCTCATCAACCGTGTACGTCCAGTCCCATACCGGTTAGCTCCACGATTACGATTAAGGCCAAAGCATTCAAAGACGGACATGACAGACAGCGACGTAGCCTCTGCAACATACACCATCAACATAGTAGGCCCAACGCCGACGCCTACTCCAACGGTTGCACCTACTCCCACTCCGACACCAACACCGACTCCAACAGGTGAACCAACTCCCACGCCAACTCCCACAACTGAACCCACTCCAACTCCCACGCCATCGCCTACAGGCAGCCCGACGCCCACTCCTTCTCCAACACCAACAACCAACCCCACTCCAACGCCGACTCCAACACCCACACCAACTCCAACGCAAACCCCGTCACCCCAACCAGAGACAGAAACATACTACTTTCCTCCCCAAGGCTTCTACGCTATTGCCATCATCGGAGTAGCAATCATTACAGCCATAACCATCATAATCCTAAAGAGATAAAAGAAATAAATAGAGAGATAGGAGAAAAAGTGAAATGAAGAAAGAAATCTTGAACAATCCCTATGGAAAGAAGACAGCTGCGCTCACAATTCTTACGATGCTGATTGTAGCTGCTACACTTCTAGGTACTCAAACCCCAGAAGCTAAAGCAACCGTTGGCAGCAACCACAAAATCGAAGCAGAATATTATAGAGCATTAATACACGACGCCCACGACCCAGACGACCCTGGCGAGTGGTTTTTCAAGATTACCGACGCAGAAGAAGTACCTTACATGACAAACGTGGAGATTTCGGTTTCGAGTGGCAACTATGCCGACTTCAATTTGCACTGTGAGTGGACCATTACAACAAGCACCCATTTTAAATGCTGGGCCGGAGAAGATGACGGACCCGGCTACGATTACGAGTCTTCCATAACGGTGCAAGTAGCGTTTCCAGGGTCAACCTTCAACCAATGGATCACCGGTTCAGCCCAACAAGGAGACGTAACACATTATTACAGATACCAGATAATCGATCAACTTCCTGTTTTGAGTAATCCTTCGGGACCCTCAAGCGGATACTACAACGTTGTCTACTCTTTCACCACCTCGGCCACCGACGCCGACGGCGATTCGATTACCTACGAGTGGAAAGTAAACGACGTAACCCAAACATCGACAACCTCAGCACTCACCATGCAGTTTGGAGAAGAAGATGCGCCCGGCGAATACACGATCTCGGTCAGAGCAAAAGACGGCGTGGGACAATATAGCGAATGGAAAAACGCGACCTTTAATCTTAGAGCACGCGCTGCCACCCCAACCTTCAATCCCACTGCCGGCACATACACCGAAATCCAAAATGTAACGCTCAGCTGCGAAACCATTGCGGCAAACATTAGATACACGACAGACGGAAGCACGCCCACAGCTTCATCCACCTTGTACTCGGGTCCAATCACGGTAAGCCATACAACCACGATAAAAGCCACAGCCTACAAAGACGAAATGACCGAGAGCTACTCGGCCTCAGCCACCTACACAATCAATTTACCCGGTCCAACTCCAACCCCGACACCCACACCCCACCAACACCTACCCGACCAACCCCAACACCCACACCCGCACCAACCGATTCTCCTACCCCAACACCCACACCAACAACACCAACCCCAACAGCTGAACCCACTCCCACGCCATCACCTTCTCCAACACCAACAACAAGCCCAACTCCAACGCCAACCCAAACACCAACCCCAACGCCTGAACCAACAGAAACAGCAACAAACAAAATTACCCCGGAAGCTTTCATCTCCTTTGGCATCATCGGAATAGCAGCCATAGTTGCCATTGCCCTTATAATGCTTAAAAGACGGAAGAAATAGCACAGACGCATACCACTTATTGTCTCTTTTTGAGGTTACCGCAAATTCCTGATTCGATTCCTCCGCACGGAAACAACTTCAAAACTTGCCAAGACGAGCGGAAGAAGAAGGAAAAACGTGCGCATTTAATCTCCTTAGGATTAAACATGCCTGCTGACTGCAGATGTTCCAGGTTTTTTTGCCAGTTTCTTCTTTGTTTGTTTGATTGTAGTTGCACGAATTCAGTTTTAACTTGTTTTAGCGAGATTATCGAGCTAGTGTTTTCAATGCCTTTTTCTTTTGAAATGACATTCTTCAAGAACTGGTAGTATTCATCTTGATCCGTCACCGCGCGCGTCGGGAATAACCCACCTTGCTGAAAAGTTTGAGGCAATATTTGAAAAAAATACGTCAGCTTCGCCTAAAAAACCATCTATGAAAAATTTATATACTAAGAGCAAAACCATTTGAATTGAGGCATAAATATGTCATTTCAGATGTTCTCGCAAGATGGTTTAGACACTATTTTTTGGGGTTTCGTTCTGCTGCTGGTAGGATCGTTGATGTCGGTACTGGCTATTGTACACATAGCTTTCGCCATTGTAGGGGCAATCATAGCACTCATTGGATGGCTCATAAGCGTCATGGGTGTGTCAGCTCTAAGAAGAGATTATCGAGCTAGAGTCCAAAGGAGAGAAGCTTCGCCTCCGCCTCCACCGCCCTCTGGAACAACGCCGACTTGCCCAACTTGCGGAGGAGCTTTGACCTTCGTCCAACAGTATCAAAGATGGTATTGCCCAGTTGACCAGAAGTATGTTTAAAGCCTGAACCCCAAAAACTTTTTTCTACATTGCTAGCTGGGTGAACCATGTGGTGCTAACCTGGGTCTATTGTAGGCTTTGCATATCTCCGCTTACTCTTTTCGAAAAGCTTAAACGCACTTCTTCCTGAACAGTGATTGTGGATAAATTTGACACATCAAAATTATCCTATTCCGCCTCCGCCTCCTCCATCAGGAACAATGGCAAAGAAAGGGTTTCATGGCCCTGAAACACGCCTGCTCGTAGGTATCAGAAAGAACCTGACCATTCTAGAACAAGGCGCAAAAGGCATCCCCCTTGCCGTTCTAAAGAAGGGCGCAGTCATCGGCCTAATTCTAGGCGCGACACTGAGTTTGGCTCTATCATTTGTTCTACAACTAGCAACGGGCATGCCCGCCGCGAGCTGGGCTCTTTTAGCCCTAATCGCGCCAATCACCGAGGAAATATTTAAAGCTCTAAGCATACTAATCGTAGCGGTTTTCATCTGGAAGACAATTCCAAGCCGCCGCCACGGAGCCTTGTTGGGAGCCTCAATTGGGATAGGCTTCTCCATCGCCGAAAACATAATCTACACCATTTCATACGCGTCAATCAGCGGACAAGTAGTGAACAACCAAGTTATTTCCACTGGGCTTGTTGCTGAACTCATCGCATCACGTTGGATCAGCGTCCCGTTCATGCACGTTTTATGGTCAGCATTCGTCGGCATCGGCATTTTTGTTATGTTCTCTCAAAGAAAGAACAACCGAGGTACCCCTTCATGGCTGCCATTTCTGTTCTTCCTGCTGGGTTTGTGCAACCATATTGTCTGGAACACCGTAGCCCTCGCGCTAAGCGGTCTGGGTGCCTTCGTCATCGTCATCATTGATGTGCTAGCGATTTTCCTGCCCTTCGCAATAATACTCAGAGATCTCCTTGGAGGGCACTTCAACTTCCAAGATTTCTTGAGCCCGGTGCAAGAACCAGTTAGTTATACACGCCCAGCAACTTTCCCACCGCCTCCTCCACCGCCACCGGCACCAGTACAATCTTAGCTCGCGGTGACCGCTCTGAAACTGACAATCACCCAATACTCCACAACAACTCTGAGTACATGCACTTTTAGCTCTTTTGACGATGTCTTGTGGTCACATAACAAGGATTCCGTCCTCTGGATCGACGTTTCAGAATATGACAGAGTCGCGGAACTCTCTCCTCTAGAGAAAAACCTGACCCTTCATCCCTTAGCACTTGAAGATTGCGTAAACATCCGACAAAGACCCAAGATAGAAGAATACGAGCAAACTCTCTTCCTCATAAGCAGAATGGTAATAGAAAGAGATGGGATGTACGCTGAAGGTCCTCAACTAGGCATATTTCTAGGAGAAAATTTCCTTGTCACAATACACAAAGAGCCCATGCCTCTCTTGGACAGCATTATGGAAAACCTCAAGAAAGGAAAACAACCTAACATTAAGAGTTCAGCATCATTTCTCCTTCACGCCATCCTAGACGAAATAGTCGACAGCCTCGAAGACCACGTCAGAGAAGCGGAGGAAACAGAAACCATATTGGGTCACGATGTTCTGAAAGAGCCCCCCTCCAGGAACGTGCTCAAACTTATTCACATGAACAGAACCAACCTGCTCCTTGTACGGCGACTATTAAGACCACAAAGCGACGTGGTATGCCACCTCGCAACCAAAAACTGTCAATTAGTCGGGAAAGAAACAGAGGTTTTCATAAGAGACATATACGATCACACTTTGAGGACGCTAGACAGAATCGACAATCTGCTCGAAATCAACATGGGCTCCTTAAACATTTACAGTTCTTCATTTAGCAACAAAATAAACGAGACCATGAGGTTCTTAGCAGTTATTTCCACGATTGGTGTGCCTCTAACGGTGCTTGTCGGTTGGTACGGAATGAATTTCACGGTGATGCCTGAAGTCTACTGGCCGTATGGTTACTTTATGGTGATTCTTCTAGCTGTTACTATAGTTGCTGCAACGTTCTTCTTTTTTAGAAGAAAAGGATGGCTGTAGTCAAAACAAGCAATTGTCGCTTGAAAGGGCGCGTTAATAGACCCTGTTTTTGACAGAGTTACGAAAAGAGAAAATGGGGTCAAACAAAAATCGAGGAGATAGCTATCTCTTCATTGCCCACATCAAACGTATTTGCCGTCTTTGTAGCAGTACCAACGCTGATATTGGGGAATCCAAGTTAAAGGTTCTCCGCAAGTAGGGCAAATCTGCTGTTGAGACGGCTGACTCCCGGATGGTTGACCTGCCACGGAGGGAGCAGGGCCGCTTGAAGGCTTTAACAGCACGAAGTCACCGGCAGCCTGGATGTCGTCCCATGGGAGTTCAGTGTTTTCCCCTTTCTTTGTCTCCACAATCAGTTTCATACCCACCTTTCCTACAACAAAAGCGATATCCAGAACCTTTCCAACAATGTTCCCTTCGCCGTCGATAACCTGCATATCAATTAGACGGTCCTTGGTCATTGCTTTCTTTTCGGATTTAGACAATACTACGTTCCTCCACTTAATTCGATAGCAAGCATTTGTCTTATAAATTTTAAGTCGCGCTCTCTCGAGACCACACCAGAATATGCCTTGCCTTCAAAAACCTAAACGTCTAGGAAAGGGATGATTCAGGGTTGCTCACCCTTTCCAGAAGGTCATCACGCAGCTCCAAAAGATTCTCAAACTGGTCCTCCGTTATCTGATCCTGAACCAACATCTTAAAGACTGAAACCGAGACAACCTGCAATTCATCAGTGAATTTCGCTCGATCTCCGTGATTAAGTTCATACAGAGTCACCATACTCTTGTACAAACGATGATACATCTTGGTTCGCTTCCATACTGTTCTGCCTCGAATTCCAGTTAAACTCAACACAATTACTGTGCCGATCGCTGCCCAACCCGTGGGTGTTAAGGCCCAATTGCTCGTTGCCTCAAGAAAAGCCTGCCCGATAGATTTTGATGGCGAACCGCTGATGACCACGTATGATTCCGGATAAACGTCTCCTGTTTCAATCACAAAGGTTGCCACGTTCGCTATAGAACTATATTTACTGTATGGAGCGGCTTCTTTGACTTCTGTATTAGCCGGCATATTTACATCAATTATTTGTCGGACATCAAAGGTGTAACCCTGATAGTAAGACGAGACATCAATTCTAAAAGTGAAATTGTTAGCTTGCTGCGAAAGCAGATAAGCGGGAGCTTCAAAACGCAGCTCGTAGTTTGTTCCTGTTGAACTCCAATCTTCAGAGAACTCCCAGCGTTCCAAACTGCCAATAGAGATAGGCGTCAGTTCAAACCCAGTCAACCAAGCTTCAAGTTTCTTATCGCTTACAACGTATTCCGGAATTTGTGTAATATGGAACCAGATCCACAACTCAGCCTCTGAAGTAGTTTGATCGAAGCTGGTCTCGAGCTTGGTTCTCGCCGGAGTCACGCCATACCACTCGGTGTCAATTTCCCATGACATCTCAAGCCACAGACTTGGGTCGTCGCGAAGAGCCCTATCGAATTCACCAAAAGAACCGAAATCAGCGTCATACAAATCGTTCACATACGGCTGCACAATCGCCCAATCAATCTTCTCATAAGTAGAGACAAAAATGTCGTTCTCCGAAACCAGACTCTGACGCATCGAAGCCATGACCCATGAACCATCCGCAATCCAATCCGGAGGAGCAGCAATTGACCCCTCTTCAAACCACCTCACCGAATCAAGAGAAGGGTAAATTGCATCGTGCACATACCACACAGGCGCCTCTTCACAATATCCAATTTCGACTAAAAAGACAACTCCAAGCAGTAGTACGATGAAGGCTGAAACTTGAATACGGAAAACCAGTTCCTTAGCTCCCAACCCAATCCCCCAGTACCTTCTACAATAGCAGGACATAAAAAACTTTCACAGACACGTTAATCCAACAAGTGCCTGCAGCAGTACCCCTAAGCGGGTGCTAGTTTAATCTTAAATCAATATCCAAAATAACCCTAGAACGAGGTATTTTCCGCCGTGATATGCAACCACATCTTCTTTCCAGCAACACCAAACGAGACAAGCCATGTTACAAGCAGAGTGCCAGACAGAATGATGTTCGCAGGTGTAGCTTCCTGAGGGGTCTGGACTACATAACACAGGACCGCTGCAAACAAATAGAAGCAAAGAAGACCCAGGACATACTGGAATAGATGCATCATATTCCTCTGCTGGTACACCTTCAACTTCAATAGAGACAGAAAGCTCGCGAGACCCTTGGATAAATCAGGAAGATCATCCAACACAAGGGTTAGTCCTCCAAGAATGAAGAAGCGACAGACACTTACGGCAGGGTCAGTTGTTGTTATTGTGAAGAGACGCAGGAGCGGAACTGACGTGAACACGATCGCAAAGACAGCAGCCAGCGCCAAGACAAAGAGACCGTAGATATAGTGATGGAACCACAACCTCCCAATCTTAACTTGACCTATGGTCGCGGATGGAAAAATGTTAACAATCGAAGCTATGATCAGCACCCAAAAGAATGCCCCGTCAACCAAGAAGGGAAGATAGAGTGTCCACCCGTACACGTGGTAGCCAGTTAACAGCCCGACTGCATACGTGATGCTCAGAAGTGAATTGAAAATCAATGCCAGACTAAGAAGTTTTCTTCCAAATCTCACTGCGCGACTATCCAAGTTATGTCCTCGTCCAGGTATTCAGTGTGGGTGGAAAGAAGCAACGCGTTTCCAGATTAGTAAACATTTAGCTGCCCACATCACTTCTTTTCCTTTAGGGAAGCGCTATCACAACAGCGCATTTTTCTGGGGTATGGCAATCGCGCGTGTAAGCAGTCATCGAATTTGCTCTCAATATGCGCTAGCTAAAGTGAGTACCTGAATTTCCAACAGGGGAAACTGAGAAATATTACTGTTGACATAGTTACTGTTTTGGGATGGTGAGGATTTAGTGGAGTATGTTATGGTGGAGTATGTTAAAGGAGCCCCTCCTGACAGATGGCATTGGTGTAAGAACTGCACGCAATACCCCCGCTACATTGACCAAAGACGCTCTAAGCGACCAGATCATGACCTTTGCGACGAGTGCCAATTAAGAGAAAAAAAGCAAGAATGTAACTTACATGCCGAGACAAAGAAATGACCAAAAAGAAACTCCGTCTCTGTGGCTGCAAAATAGCGGGTGCTCACAAATAATTGCGGAACTGAAACGGATATCTCATCGGGCAACATTTAGTTCCCTTTTCATGAAAAGCTAAAATCTCTAGTGTGCCCTTCTTCTTGTCTTCCAGATGCGTAAGCATGACCTTCCGTGTTTGGCCTTTCTGTCAGGTTTCACCCGTGATTTCGCCTCCTGATTTCATGCGAAAAAGTAAGCATAAGAATATTGAGAATTTCCAATAAACCTTTGAATGTTATTAGTGCCAATCTTGCGAGGCTATCTACGTCCCTACTTGGCTCCACAGAATGTGAGGCTTTAGCCCTCAGAGATTGTAGAAGTGGTTTAGCACCCGCGAAAAAAGCGCATTTCAGAATTGGCTTACTTACGCCTCAGAAACTCAAAAGCTAGAGTATCTTCTAGAACTTTCTTGCAACGCTCTAATCTAGCAATTTCTGCAGTGACCTTCTCCAACTCTTCCTTAACACTCACTTCATTTTTCATGGTTATTCCACTATATTTTCGCGTTCTTAAGGTTTTTCGAGAACCGAACTTCACTCAGAAGTTAACTTTTCTTTTCAGTAGAGCACGCGCTAGGGACGAATCCAACAGCCAAACACCAGAAAACCAAAACTAAACAAGGACCTAAATTTTCCATCAGTCCTTAGCTCAAAGGCACAGTACTTGCTGCGTTATGTTTACGCCAGACAGACCTCAACGAAGCGTTTCATCGCAGATTTAATAATCCCCCCGAGCTATTATCTTCCAGTGAACAGAGAATGATTTTCCAGAATATTCTAGTCCCCCTGGATGGTTCAGAGCATTCAGCTCGTGCCCTGGAAACTGCGATCCAAATCGCAAAGCAACTCAACAGCAAACTCACCCTCCTCACAGTATACCACGTCACCGTCATACCCGCCACGAGCCCTGAATTAACGATGCACACGACCGCTACAGTTCCCGACGCGACATCCGCCGGGCTTGCCCAAATGGCGATTCAATCTGCCCACAACTTCGGCAAGAAAACCCTATCGGAAGCCGAAGCCAAAGTGAAATCTGAAAACATCCCGGTAGAAACCGAACTTGCAGGGGGAGACGCGGTCGGGGAAATAGTGAGAAAATCCAAAGAAGGGAACTTCGACCTAATCGTGATGGGCGCAAGAGGACTTGGTACAATAAAGAAAATCTTCATTGGAAGCGTTAGCGAAGGCGTACTTAAAAATACGCCATGCCCAGTGCTAATTGTAAAATAAGACGCCAAGCAAGCTACTCGTAAAGCGCTTTACGCCACGGAACTGGCAAATGCAACTCGCTGAAAACCTAGGCAGTCTCTGCAGAGAGGCAACTTAAATGAAGCGCTAACCGATAATAAAGCAGGTGCTGAGTAGTGATTAGGCTAAAACGTCTATGGCATAAACTTACTCGCTCCGAAAAAAGAAAAGGGTCAAAATCAAAAACGACCGGTTCAAGCGCCTACAATACGCTTCCCTACTACTATCCAACCGAACAAATAAACAATCTGGGCAAATTGCAGAAAAAGAAGAAACGCCGTCATCTGGCACACTAAGCACGCGCAGAAGCGGACATAACTCATTGCATAACATAAAAAGCCTTGACCACTGAAATCCTAAAGCTAGCCAGCCAAATAGGCTAAGCAGAAGAAGACGCGTAACTCGTTCTATTCCTTGAGTTTGACGCCGCAGCTCTCACAGAACCTCATACCAGGCACAGTTACGCCACATTTTGGACATTGAACTCGCGGCGGCGGATACAATGCACGCCCGCAATGCCCACAAAACTTGAAAGTCTCATCGTTCTTGCCCCCGCAACTCAAGCAAACTATCACCGTCTTGATGACTCTACCAGACGAATTCATCGCCAGAAACATGTACGGAGCAAGAACAAGCCCTAAACCTAAACCCAGACCAGCCGAAACAGCATTCCCAACACCCACAGCTGCATCGTGCACACAGACCGCCTCCCTACAACTTCATTTACAACAACACAACCAATTTCAAACTAATAATCATTGTTGCAAGGAGGCCACCTAAGCTGAGACACCCCTTAACCGCGCTTTTTCAAGGCTTCCTTTCTTCAGCGCGCGCGTGAGGGCTATTTAGCTTGTGACCAAATGCTTTGCATAGCACCAGCATGCTCATGGCTGTTGCTTTTTTGGTTAGTTCTTTCACACTTTGTTCATTGCTCACATAACCATTTCTAAAATGGTCATAGACAGAATCATACTCGTTATATGCATTAAGGGCGATCCAAGTCACTAACGTCTCGATTTTCCAGTTTATCCGGGGCACTCTGTTCCAATCAGCACTACCCAACCATTGATGAGGCGTATCATCCGCACTCCACCATTGCGAAAACAACGATTTGGCATCGTCCAGAAATCGTTGGTCATTCTTCCAAACCAATAGTCTGTCTTCCAATTCCTTTTCATATTCGCCATGCCAGTTTCCACATAACCCAGCAGCATGATGCGGAATACTTGCATCTTGAACAGCATGCATTACCGGACCCAAATACTTAGGTGTCAGTTCTGATAGAAATCTATTGAAATAGAATCGAGCCATGTTGTCTACAGGCATGAAAACGCTATAAGGAATACCCATCCCCTCTTTTCCAACTGAATTAGCTAAAGGGAATCTAGCCTTTGCTTCTTCTTCAATGCTACCGTAAATGCCTTTGTCACCAAAAAAAGAGTATCGCGTTACAGACGGAGAACAGTCCTGGTACCAATCTTGACCTGGAGCATGAACGTATTCATCATTGAACCACCAGTTTATACCCTGGTCCACTTTGACGGACACACCAAATTCGCGAGCTATCCTTGATAGAAGTTGAACCCTGGAATCCGGTGCGGCATCACCTGCTTCTTGATACTCGTCTCTTGAAGCCGATCCAAATCTGTAGCTATAACCATCAAAGTCGTCAAACAATCCAGGTCCTTTCTTTATGTCAATGTAATGGTTGAAAGAGGTGAAGAAATAGTCTTCTTCGAGCACGCGCGCTCTTTTGTGAGGTTTATCATCAACAGTCCACGCTTCATCTTCGTGGGGGTTATCACGACCTCCCGAGCCAAAGCTGCCTCCAACATCAACAAACTCCAGGTCCATGTAATAATCGGTGGCCTCTGACTCGTTCGCTATTTCTCTTTTCTGGTGATGGTCGAGAAAAAAGACTTTCATCTCGTCCAACAGGTCGAAAGCAACTTCAGTGAGCGCCCGGTGGCTGGGTGGTTTCAAACACTATTCCTCCCATGTTCAGCTACGATACGTGCACGTGCATCAGCCATTAGAATCACCTCTATTCACATGTAGCAAATTAGTTTAAATATTAAATAGCCAAAGCATTTGCCTGCGTTTTACGGCAATGACCTGCTCAAAGAAGATGCGCGCTAGATGCTTTACTGTGCCTATCCACTTAACATTTTGACTTGGGAAACTTGTCCAGTATCTGCCCACAATCCCACGCCTAAACGGGTTACTCCGCCAGGATATGCGTGGTCGAGATACAGAGTCACGAACCAATACGGAACCAATACCAATGGTTCATCCCTAGGTGTTGGATGGAATACGGCTAAAATAGGTTCGTTTAAAACTGTAAAGTCAGATACTTCTGTCCCGTTGACTGTCCAACTGTAGCTTTTCAAGTATTCTCTCGCAATTTCGATGGCTTCTTCTCTAGATATATCGACCTTTGTACTACCAGCTTGGAATAGGAACCAGCCGTCAACAAGTTGTTCTAAAACGCCGTCCTCGTAAACCAAGCTCAAGCTTTTTACTGAAAAATCCACATCGTTTTCGGTGTACATCCAAAGTATTTCTCCGTCGCCTTCTGCTAGCGAAACGTTTAGTTTTATGTTGCCTACGGTCAGTTCGAAGTTTTGTGTTACGTTAACTGAAGCAAGCGTACTGCTCATATCTTCTAAATATTCGGGGCTTCCTGAGTAGAATATCAATCTCTGAAGCAACCCCTTCGCAGAATCCACAACATTGTATGGTTGAGGTTCAGCGTATATTGGCACTCCTTCAAGCAATATGATTTGGTACATCGATAATCTGCCGCTTCTCAATCTGAAAACCACATCAATCTTGCTCTCGCTAGTCGTGAGTGAATACCGGAGAATTTGCTCAACTATCCCGCCTAAATTTGCACGTTGCTCCACCGTGTTGCTTAGCAGAGTTGCTTGGTACTTCTCAACGTCGATTTGAACGACGTCACGGAGAAAAGAAATTGCATTGTTTGCCCCTGCACTCCAAGATAATAACTGGTCATACTTCAACTCTAGTTCGTTGTGCTCGGCAGACAGTTGATTTAGAAAGTTAAATTGTAGATAAGAGAAACTCGCCAGAATCAATATAGCAGCAGTTAGCAAACCCAGGATAGATTTCCAACGCATAGGCGAGAGAAAACGGTGTTTTTCTTTAATAGCAGGAGCTTCCTCAACGGTCCTCATTGTGTTCACAGATGCTTCGCCGAAATTGGACAACTTGTACGCTCCGTCCTCGGCCTTAACCAATAACTCTCCGAGGCTTTCAAGATAATATGTCAAATGCGAGCTGCTGACTCCCAGTTCTTCGAGCATACCTGAAAACGTCATAGGTTTCTGATATAGCATGCGAAGGATTTTGCGACGCGTGGGATGTTTTAAGGAAGCAAACATCGTTGAGTAGATTTCTTCCTCTGACTCACTCAATACTCAACCACCGAATATTGATACTAAACGTTGTGTTCTGAGATTTCTGTTTTGTGTATTTCAAATTATTGTTTTTTGGGGGAAGACCAAGACTGACAGTATTTTTCAACAACCACCTAAATAATGGGGCTTCAGCCCCTTAAGAATTTGAGATGACACCGAAGACTCAAGATTTATTTGGTTCTACCCGTGTTTTGATATACGAAATAAATTAAGGGGTTCCCTTGTCGATAGACTGTATCTCAAAGGGATCGCCTGCAACCAATACGCGGGTTTGGATGAAGTCTTAATCCCAAACCCAAAACTTAAATTTTAAGCAATAGACAAATGCGTGCGAACCAAGGGAAATGTGGTTCAGATGGTGAGCTCATGAGAAACGATGAATGTATAATAAAATTTCTTAATAAAGATGGAAGAGTGCTGCAGTCTTTTCAAAGAGACAAAGATGGATGGTTTCAAATTAGTTCTAAGGGCATAGTCAGACGTTGCACAGCTGAACAAACACTATCACATCTGTTGCCTCCTCTTGCTGGTGTCAGCAGAGCAATTGTAAAGGTGGAAAGGATATCCCCTGAAAAGTCGAGTTGAAGACCAACTCAAACTGTAACTTTGTTGCTGTTGAGCCAAAACCAAAAGCGCAAACTGGTTAAGGTCGCCTTAAGCCTATTTCGTTTCCTAAAGAGAACAAACAACCCCAAACCAACTGAAGTTGCGGCAACTAATGACGCGAAAAAATATGTTGTTGGGAAAGGCTGCTTAGTTGTTTCCTCGTCGCCAGGAACCCTCGGAATTGCAACAGATTTTAGAAGCGGGTAACGATCCGTGTTATTCGTACCCACTATGTAAGGTGTGTCTCCTATTCCATCGCCATTCGAGTCAGTACCAGTGTAGTCGTTCCAGTAGTTGCCTTGTTTGCCGTCATCCCAAACACTTATTGAAATCGTCAGAGGTATCGACCAAGGCGCAAAACCAACGTCACTCCATTGTTTAGTGTTGTTTACAAAGTTGTTGTGGTGAATAATGTTGGTTCCACAGTATTCAGTGTATACACCTCTTTCGCTGTTGGCTATGTTGTTCTCCAATATCTTGTTCTCAGCAGAGTCAGCTAAGTAAACGCCCGTAACAGTGTTTGCGGTTATGTCGTTTCCCCAGATATTATTGTTAAGAGAGCTCCAGCGTAATTGAATGCCGTTTTCATTTCTGGTTATGGTGTTTCCGCTTATCGTGTTGTTAGAGGATGCGTCAAGATTGATGCCGAATAAGCATTCTGAGAGCTTGTTATTCGTGATCGTTGAGTTTGTGGACGAGCCTAAGAATACGCCTTCGAGGTTTCCGCCGAGATCAAGGTTATTTACCGTTATGCCCGTGCATCTTATGATGGCAACGTAGCAGACACCATCTGGAACAGTCTTGTCGTGTTCATTAACCCAGTATATAATTGGTTTCTCGTTCACTGTGTTAGATGTGTCAACGTCAACATTGACCGCCTCGACATTGAAGGCGCGAAAGCCATAGGTATTATTGATCATCATGTTGTTTTTCGCTATGCTATCCGAACCTACTCCCAAACCCAGACCAAAAGTATTTGAAATTATTCTGTTTCCCACAATGCTGGTGTTTACGAAATTTTTAATCTGCATACCAACGCTGCTGTTTACAACTTCATTTTCCAAAATAGCGTTATCAGAGCCTGGACGGACACTGTAGATCTCCATTCCAACTCCACAATTCTGGATGAGGTTTTCTGCAATCTTGTTACGTGAAGAATTTCCGGTCATTTCAATGCTGATGAAGTTGTCATTGAACTTATTCCTAATTATGTTGCAGTCTGCAGAGCTAACGAGAAGAATTCCACATCTACCTAGGAAGCCTGTGATAACCAGATTTACTATTGTCACGTTTTTTCTGTTGCGGATATCGACTCCTACCCCGTTGTCGCTTTCTGCTAGCAAAATATTGCCTGCCCCATCAATTATTATGTTGTCTCTTTCTACAATAATTGAGCCAGTAATGCTTCCATTGAACAAGTAAGTGTCTATGTCACGTTGAATCTTGTCCGTTCCCTCTATGCTTCCGTCAGTCTTGATAGTAATGGTGACATGATTTTGAGGGGCGGCTGTCGATTCGATAAACTGGGGTCCAGCCGCTGCCAATGGTAGAAACGCCAATATGATTATCAGTGCAAAAGCCACCTTGTTCATATCAGGACCAACAATGTAAGGGTTAGACGTGTATTTAGCTCTCTCCAAAGAACAATGTAGTGCAAAACATTGAACAATGCTTTTGTGTGTTTTCAGCGTAGAAGCCTATTCAAGGAAAAACAGGGGATTGTTTTGAATTCTCAATCAAGTAGAGGTGTCACGCTACCCTAATACTATAAAGAAAACAAGAGATAGGCGATATTACGTCGCTGTCTCGAAAAAAGCAGCAAACAATGCAGGCGGCGAAGCATTGCTAGTCACTCTCAAGGCACGACGAAAAAGAACCATTTCGCAGCTAATCACAAGATTCTTATCGAATGTAAACGAAGTTAGAATTGAGGATGCAAAAATGAAAATAGGCTCTATCGTTGTTAAATGCAGAGACTTCAACAAAATGATGGCGTTCTGGCAAGAGGCACTTCACTACGTTCCCACACAGCCTGCAAAGAATGGCTGGGTCATTCTGCGGGATCCTGAAGGAAGAAGCCCAAACATTTCTTTGGATTTGGCAGCTGATAAGGAGCGTTTGGCAACTAGGCAAGAATCCGCGCTTGCATCTCGACCTCTACGCTGAAAACCAAGAAGACGAGGTGAATAGACTGCTCAAAATAGGAGCAAACCGCCACCCCCAGACTTATGACCCTGAAGACGACTTCATCGTGTTAGAGGATCCTGACGGCAACCTCTTCTGCGTGGTTCAGATATAGCTCGCGCACGGATAAAACCTGGTTCTGATTTGAACCAACAACACAAAGCCTGAAATGACTTCAGAACAACTCAAGAACCTTTTTCGGGATCACGTAGTTCTTGCTGCAGTGTCTGCATTTTGCCTCATTGCTTTTTGAAGAAAACGGCTGCAAGTCTCCACAATGAGGACATGCCATATTGACTGAGACAACTCTTCCCATGTTCAAGTCTCTGATTTCTTTAGCTTTGTCCCACATTTCAAGCTCCTCATACTTCAGAGCTGCTTCCTCATACACACCAGCTTTCTCCAATTCCTTGATTTCTGCAAGAATACCCGGAACCTCTTCCTCCTTGGAAACAAATTTTCTACTCCCACAATAGGGACATTTCTGCGGGTCTTTCTGCAATATTTCTTCTCGGCAATCCGCGCACTTCATACTTCAAAGGTCTCTCCTAAGCCAACAAATACTTCGAGAGTTAATGCGGTCTGCATACTATCAAAATAGGCGCAATAGTATTAAAACTCTAACGTAAGATGAGATTCCCCTCGGCATTCATCATCGACACAATAGGTGCAAAAACAAAACAGGATTAGCATGCCAGAGTGCAAGCGCAAAAGAGACGTTTTAACAAACCTTCAGCTTAAAGCAACTCATTTATCTTTACTCCACCTTCATGGAGTGTAATATTCTCAACTCCTAACATCTTGCTTGCCCCTTCCATTCAAGCGTCCCAGGCACACAAAGACTGTTATAGTTATAAAACAAATACCAAGTACCAGTATTGCCGTAGATTTGGAAGGAGAGAAAACAATGATTGCTGTAACTGAATCAGAAAATGGTTCCAAGGGTTGGAAGAAGTTCCTCATGAAGCACTGGAAAATGGCTGCTGTATTTGTAGTAGTGGCTGTTTTGGCAGCTGTCAGCGCTGTTCTTGTACTCTTGTGGTTCATAGGGAATGCTCAATCAACTGGAATGGTACCTGCGAAATTGGGTCTATGGACAATGGGAAATATGGTGACTTTTCTGTTGCATTTGATTTTCTGGGAAGTTCTAATCATCGGAATCCCAGTAATCATTGCAGCAGTAGCAGGGTGGTTATGGTGGAAAAGGCTACCTGAAGAAGAAAAGAAAGAACATCATTTCTCAGGCAAACGCTCGCGCTCGACAAGCGGAGGGGGAGGCGCAATATCGCTGTTGGTTTGGATTGCGTTCTTAATCAAGGTTTATACTGATGGAAACTGGAATGTTGCTGTTGCCACTTGGACACTTGACTATCTTGTGTCTTCTTTTCTTTCGGTGCTAATGTGGATCATAATCATCTTCGGAATTCCTGGAATTGTCATAGGACTCATCTGGTGGATAGCCAATAAGAAGGGAAAAAAGCTCGACAGTTTTTCTTGAGAACACATCTAAAAACACCTTTCTTTTTTTTCCGCCGCGCAGTGCCGAGTTTAGGAACAATCACCCTCAAAGATAATTGTAACTTGCCCCAAAACAAATCAGAGATCCTGCAAAGATGCACGATAAACTTGCAAGAGGACAAAAACATGTTCGGAGGAACTCTACAGTCCAGACAAACCAGAAAGGGGTAACAGACTCTGAAGAGAAATAGCTAATCACTATGCCGCAGGCGTTGCCCAATCGTACTCGCGAATTCTGAGGGCTACCTAAAGAAGCGTACTAGGGCACGTTACTATCCATTGTTCTGAGTATCTTTCTCTGCTGTTCCATTCGTCTAAGTTTGGGACTAAGTCTTACCCGGCAAACTGTCCCATGCGTATTCTGGTAATATCTTTTTCCTTTTGCCTTCAATTTTGTTTTTTTCGCCAATCTTTAGCACCTGCCCAGCATTGCACATGCTGTTTTGAGAGTATACAAATCGGAGTATTTTAGTGTGCCTCATGAAAGCGCCTATTCGTTCAGAACCCGATTAAAAAATTGTATCTTGGTCTTTTTCAATCTTCTTCACAGTCGCCAATTTCCATGTAGAATAAGATATTCAAGCACTAATCTGAAAGAAACAAACTGCACCATAATCATTCAGGGCAGCTAAAGAACAAACAAACGCGCAGGTTAGTGGCGAGTCTTTGGAATGACGTACCCCGAACGATGGGAGAGGCTGCTATTCGCTGCTTGCTATTTCTGCATCGGCACTGACTGAGTCCACGTAGGTTATTTTGACTTTCACGTGGTCTCCCAATTTAACATCGCCGACAAGCACCGGGAATCCTTTGACTCGGGCTATGCCTTCCCCGTTCGGGCTCATTTGGATTACTTCTACTTCGTATTCGTTACCTATTGTGACTGGGCAATCTCTTTTGCCACGTTTGTTCTTGGCGTTTCTAGGGGTTCTTTTCTTTGGACTAATTGAAGATACTCTCCACAGATTGTTACGTTAATGGGTTGTTAGCGCCTCGAGCATCTTAAGCATTATGCATAAAATATTGTTAGGAGTACGATTAAATCAAATTTTCCGTGTCCCAAACCAATTCAGAGATCCTAATGCTCGACTTTCAAAAACAATAGTCAGACTAGTGCTTTGCCACCGAACAGTAATTATCAATCGAAAGACTCAGCGAGCGTGTTCTTTGGGTTTGACTACGAAAGACAATATCAGCAATGCAATTGTCGCCAACAGGAATAATGCTCCAAATATCGAAAGAGGTGTTCTGA
Source organism: Candidatus Bathyarchaeota archaeon (assembly GCA_963720565.1). Lineage (GTDB taxonomy): Archaea > Thermoproteota > Bathyarchaeia > Bathyarchaeales > Bathycorpusculaceae > A05DMB-2. Next base: position 46,893 of record CAVRFW010000002.1, read on the forward strand.
AGATTGGTTCTCCATGTAGAACCCGGTTTGAAGGAAGAGCGAGAGCATAGGATGCTAAAAAGATGGCGTAAAACACCGCGCCTATCCCTTGAGCTAAAAACACGAACAAGGCTAACCTGTTTTTCTTCAACCGTATCGCCCTCTCTGTTACTAGTCTTCAACTACTTCAATATTACAGCATAGTCTCTTTATAAGATTGCTTGCTAGAAACAAAAAACTCGACAACCGCAACCATAATATACTCAGTTCATCCAAACCCTAAATTGTAAGCTGCGGTGAAAGAATTTGGCTGACAAAAATAGAAACTGGCCGCTCAGAGTCGGTCTTCTCCTAGTTTCCATAGCGTTGTTTTCGTACATGCTCTATGAAACCGCCAACGGCATAATCAACAGAGGACCTCTCGAGATTTTTTTCATACTCATAACCGACGTGCCAGGAGGCATAGGTATGAGTTTCAGAGCAGCGGCAGGATTCATCGCGGTAGTCACAGTTCTATTTTACATGTTCAGAAAGGATCTCTCCAAACCCGAGGCATTGATGGCAGTAAGGTTCGCATTGCTTTTTGAAGCGGGTTACTGGTTTCTGAGCTTTTTCATGTCTGGCTTTTGGGGACTCGCAGCATCCGCGAACCCAGCTCTAGGTTACGGCGATTTGTTTATGATGACGATTACAACCACTCTGCCTTGCTTTCTACAATCCATAGTGCTAGTTGGCGCTTTGATCAAGTTATTTTTTGAGTTAAACCCGAACAAACCTACGAAAAACGCCATAAAATGGGGATTGATTACAGGCACTCTTTACGTTTTCGTCTTCTGGTTGAACAACACTGGCCTCTGGGCAGCCGCTTTAGCCGAAAAGGGCTTGGACTACATTCTTCTTTATCCGTCAAACATGTTCATCTTCCTCTTCTCCACTGTCGGCCTGTTACTGATAGCAGTGTATTCAGCGTACTTCACTAAGAAATCCATAGGAACCGAAACCCTCAAAGAGCTTAACCTCCACACCGTGGGCGTAATCGTAACGCTTGTCGGACTTTATTTCGGCTTGAACTATGTCATGTGGATTTTCCTAGACAGCGTCGGAGGATGGGGCACATGGTACGCCTGGATTCTTGGCCACAACTTGGATCTATGGGCTATGTCTCTGCCGCTCGTTGGGCTGCCACTGTTGTTCTACGGCAACTCTCCAGAAATCCAAGGTGCAACGCCGGAAATTGAGAAAGAATAGAAATACGTTAACTCGCGCTCTGCAAATAACTCTAGAGAAAACGAATGTCAACGCGTCTTAGTTCTTTTTTCCTCTTTTGTGCTTCCTTACTTTTTCTTAATCCGCGTCTTCGGTTTCGCCGCAGATCGCCCACTTTTTCTCTGAGAACGGTTTCCAATTACCCCTGATTCTTCCAGCTTCTTCTTGACCAGTGCCTTCTCCACTGTCCTCACGCCAAGGTTGTGCTTAGCCGCTGTTTTTCTGAGAGCTAACACCAACTTCAAGTAGTTCGTGGTTGAAAAAAGGTTAGATGCCTCATTCCCCAATAAAGCCCGCCACGCGTACACGTCAAAAACTCCATATTGTTTCGGGTCAAAAAACGCAAGAATCACACTCGCCAAAACGGGGCTAACGCCCTCCAACATCATGAGGCAATTCATCCTGAACGCGCTATCATCAACGGGCAAATTGAAAGCCTGACTCGAAGCCAACCTCACCGAAGCCTCATCATTCCTAGCCACCAACTCCAGAACCCGAATCTTCTTCGCCTCATCATCGTTGAACTTCCACTCAACCACGTCAGCCAAATCAGCTTTCGACATAACCTTCAATCGCCGAAACCTTGCGCCCAACTCCCTTTCCACCTGAACAAGCCACCCCTGGTCTTTGTCATATTTCTGGCTCCACTTCAGAAAATCCCGCTTATCCACCCCTTTAACACCGCTACACTTGTCGCCGTCCGCATATTTATGATTACATCTTTGCCTCAAACTTGTTGAGAAAAAAGACGAAAACGGAGTTGCAAGCTTTAAGCGCCCGGCTCCACTAAAACAAACATTAGCCGGGTTTATGGAAAAGTCAGTGCATACCTCCTTTTTTGTTCGGGTTTTTCAAGAAGCGCTCTGGTTTCAGGTGACTATTCTGGGATGTTTATCCAAGCTTACGGTTTGGACATAACACCTATATCCAGAGACTAATGTTAATTACATGATTCTTTATGATTGTTCGAAAACAAGTTACTAAAGGCAATTCTAGAGCGGTTAAAGCCTGGAGAGAACGCGCTAAACACTGGCTCTTAACCGTTGATCCCACCTGAAATTTATGATCCTGTTAGCAGTTATTTCTTTGTGTACGTTTGGAGATCAGAAGTTAAGGGCAAGAGAGCAACCTGTCCCTAAGGACACGTCGCTCCCCGCAAAAATCACTCTTGCTTTTGGGTAACTTAAATTTTGTTCATTTCTGTACAAGATTAAAAATCCAGATTAGAGAAATCTGAACGAGCAGAAGCTGGCTAAGAACAGTCAGATACTTGAGATTTTGGTAATGATTTCTCGGTATCTCTCATCACTAAAATCTTTTGAACAGACCACCAGCACGAGCCTGCTTTCAGTGCCCTTACACTGATAAATCGTGAAATATTTTCCATCCTTAATTTCTTCTCCACACAATCCGCACTTCCTCATTCTTTCTCCCTCAACATATAATTGGCCTATTTGGATTTAACTTACGCGCACTACCGAGTCGCCAAAGCGAAGCACAGAAACAAGGAGCGCGCTAGTCTTTGTCTCCCTTATTTTCTTAAACATTCGGCGAGAAGCGCTCTTAGAAAGTAGAAAAAATGCAAAGGTGAGACAAATAAAGAGAGACTACATCAAGGTTTTCATAGAGCTTGGTAGTGGTTATTTGAATTTTCCTTCGAATATGCTTTTGAACATGTAGAGGATAGGGGGGATGTTTATGAAACGGACGGTGTTTAGCCAAATTTGATAGTAGATAAGAATCCTACGCTCGTGCTCAGAGTGTAGCATAGTGTGAATGTCGCGAGGGCAACTCCCCACTTCTTCATTGATAACAAACCCCCAATCGATGACACCCACAACATAAGTTCTATCCAGTTGTTCGGATCCATGTATTCTTCTGGCAACATCATTAGCATGATAAGAATGTTGATTGCCATCCAAACAACTATCAAGTAAACTTCAGGTAGAACGACTAGATTTGTTCTCAGGCATTTCAAATCAAATCTAGTCTATTTTACACGTTTAATGAACGATTTGATGACTGAGAATCTTGAGAAACAACACGTGTTTCCTCACTCAATTGACCCCGCTCTTCACGAATTGCCAAACTAAATGGTTAGGTTTTGTTGTTTTCTAGCGACAACCATAACCTCGATCTCGTCGAGGTCAATCGGTTGACGTTGCCAGTTTCCAGCTGTGCCACCCCAGATGTGCACAACTTTGAAGCCAGCTTGATTGAAAAGCAGAGTGAGTTCCGTCGGAACATACCCGCGCTCCCTAACCTCAACCTCTTTTCTGCCAGAAGGAGTATCCCATTCCATAACAAAGTTTTCAACCATCGTCAACGGATCAAATTTTCCACGTTTGACTTCTTCCTGAGAGTATTTGCGGATTTTCTCGAATCCATTCGGGGTTGTCAGAATCATTTTGGCTCGTATCTTGAGCGCTGCATTGATGTTGCGAAGAATGGCAAGGTCATGCTCAATCGGATGATCAGCTGACCCCAGAAGCCCAAAGGCTCCTTCACAGAGGCACAAGGCCGCGTCAAATCTCGTTTTTGACCTAAACACAGATGCATCGGCGCGTATCCAACTGACTTTAACGCGGGCTTTTCTTGCTGCCTTCCTCGCTTCAGCAAGCATTCCAGAAGAAATATCGACGCCTGTTACTTTGAAACCTTTTTTTGCGAGTTCAATAGAGTGCCGACCAGTGCCACACCCGACGTCCAAAATGCTGCTGTTCAGCTTGGGTTTTAGTTCTTCAAGTATGAATGCTACTTCTTCAACGGTGCTTCTCGTGAAGGGTTCATTCATGTATTTTCGAGCGTGCCCATCGAAGAACAGTTCCCATTCGCTTCTCTTTTTCATGCTTAATTCTTGAATGGCAGCGAAGCTTATGAACATAGCTCCATTTAGAATAAAAATTCAGCCCTTCTCAACGCGCTCTGTTTTCGATTCAAAACTCTATTTCTTATTGGAGTTTTTGAAGACTTCGCATTCTATGCACTGTTTTGTTGTGCAAATGTCTTCTGAGAAGGGACAGAATTGGAACAGCCTCGGAAGATAAGCGTTCAATGCCTCGTTCTCCACTGACTTAAAATTTAGTTTGGCTTTGCTCAGAAGTGCGCGAATTTCCGTTGTAGTTTTAAGGGTCATTTTGCTTCAACTTTCAGTCTTTTTCAGTTACTCTTTTTGTTGGAAAGTTTTGTAGTGATCCGTTTAGTTGATGTCTTTTAGTATTCGCTTAAGTATGGCGAAGCCGTGTCTTGCTTTGAGCTTCTTTTCACCTAATCTTGCCCTGTATTCTATCAGAATTTCCTGGGTAGTGTAACCTTTTTTCTGAACAAAATTGTTAAGTTCAACTTCGATGTCAAACCCTTTGGATTCTATGCGCCATTCTCGCAGAATGTCAGTTCGTATGACACGAAGTCCCGTCAAGGGGTCTTCAAGTGCAACTCCGTTTAAGGTTTTATGTGCAAATGCTAGCAACTTGTTTCCCAAGTGGAATATACGATAGAGCGCTTTCTTGTCAACGTTTCCGTTGAATCTGTTGCCGCAGACCATGCCGACTTTTGGGTTCTCATCTAAGATCTTTATCATGCCCGGAACATACTTGGCAGGGTAAGTGTAATCTGCATCTGTGAGAACCATATAGCTGACGTTTGGATCCAAGTTTTCCAGGGCTTTTGCGAGGGCGTCGCCTTTGCCTGTGCCATTCTGGGTTAGGATGGTTGCACCCATATTTTTCGCCAGCTGCACGGTTTTGTCCGTGCTCTTTCCGTCAACAACAAGCGTCGGTATATCGCCTAGGATGTCTTTCATTTCGGCTATGGTTAGACCGATGCCCTGTTCTTCATTCAAAGCTGCTATAACAAGCTGACTTGAAGAGATGGATTCTTGGGTTCTTACTATCTGCATTTATCATCAACGAATAGCAAGATTTACGATATAGTATATGAATCAAGTTTTCAAATCAACAGTATGCTTCAATAAGGAACATGTCAAAAATCGATTAGGCTTGGAAATACAAGCTTTTCTCCCTTCAAAACACAGAAAAAAGAAATAGAAAGGACCGCCCCTGAATAATCGCCAAATCACTCTGCCCCGTTGCTACTGCTGTGTTCATAAATATTATAAGGAGCATTTCTCAAGCAGAGTAAAGAAGGTGATATTGAAATATTTGAACAGTTGGGAGCAGTTGCCAACGCACTCATCTTACTTATTTCTATCCTTCTCTTGGTAATAGGCAGCGAGATAACGATAAGGAATTCAGTCAAAGTCTCGGATATAACAGGTTTTGGAAAAACAACCGTTGGTTTTATCCTAGTAGGTTTCTCCACCTCTCTGCCTGAACTCAGTGTCGCCATCTTCGCAGTTGCAAATCCTGAAAACGTCGGAGTCTCAATAGGAAACGTATTAGGCTCCAACATAGTAAATATCGCCTTGATTCTGGGCATATGCATTATCATAATGGTTGTAGGACACACTGACTTCTCAGGTTACATCATAAACTTGGCCAAGGAGGAAATGGGAAACCTCCAATTCGGACTTTTCATCGCATCAATCATACCAGTCGCTTTGCTCTACATCGGATATGCAAGCCGATTCATTGGCGTAATCTTGGTCACCATCTTCGTTGTTTACATGATTCAATTGGCAAGAGCCAACAAAACATTGGCACCAAATCCCTCCTCTTCTGATAGAAGCAAACTCCGAAACTACGCACTATTCGCACTGGTTGGCGCCACATTAGTAATTGCAACTGCATTCTTCATTGTTGAATCAGCCACTACCCTCGCTGTCAACGTCGGAATACCACCAGTCGTAATAGGCGCCACGATAATTGCTTTCGGAACAAGCATACCTGAATTAGCCACAAGCATCAGTTCCGCCCGCAAAGGCTTTTTTGATTTGGCGCTTGGCAACATTGTCGGCAGCGGTTTCATCAACATCACGCTAATCCTTGGTGTAGCCTTGATTGCCTCTCCGCTAAACGTCAATATTGCTGCGTTCTCGAATTTGGCTCTATCGTCGCTTATTGTAAATCTGTTTCTATGGTATTTCTTGGGCAGCGGAAAAATAAGTTGGAGAGAAGGCGCATTATTCTTGGCTCTTTATGCCGCGTTTCTGGCAATAAGCTTCGGAGGCTACAATACTCAAGGGTAGCATCCCGCGCCTGTCCAACATTTCAAAATATGACAAAAAGCCATAGTCCATGGAAAAACCCCCTTTTTAGCAACTAACCTATATATGCAGCATCTCACTAGCACAAAGACTGTTGGGATTCTTCTAGAAACAGTCAAACCTAGTCTGACAGGAATACTTTTTCAAGAAAGTTCTAGCAACCAAAAAATGGAAAGGAAATATTTGAACCAAAAAAAACCAACAATAATCGAGAATCTCGCTTTCCTCTCAGTAAAGCACAGAGTATACCTCGGAGAACTCTACAAGGCATTAGTTTCAGCCAGAATAACCAGCGAATCCTCCTGCGCAAACTTAACAGTCCAATATCGTGGCAGTGTTGACAAAGAAGCTATCTTCCTGATAACAGAATACGGTAAGATCGTTGTACAGTTTCGAGCACCTGAAGAATTCCTCCAGAGGAAAAACATATGCTTTGAGTCTTGGATGAACACAGATACCGTACGCAAACAATTGTCCAGACAAGATTGTGGGTCGCACCTTTGTATCATGGTTCAGGACCTGCGGCACGGTATGAAAAGAGTTAACGTAGAGGCCGAAGTGCTGGAACGCCCTGAAGCATCGTCGGTTCGAACACGTCACGGGAACAGCGCTACAGTAACCAACGTCTGGATAGCGGACGAAACGGGAAAAGTCAAACTCTGCCTCTGGAATGAGCAAGCAACCTCCTTCGCCGAAGGTGACACAATACAGATTAAAAATGCCTCAGTATCAACGTTTAGAGGCGAGAGGCAACTGCGCCTAGGGAGAACCGGATCAATTAACGTACTGCAGGATCGGGCACATGCTCGTGCACCGAGTCAACAATCTGAACTCACTGCCAAGAACACAGTCTAAAGCAAGCTGCCTTTCTTCAATTCTTGATAGAGCAGACTAGCGCGCCTAATACTGCAACATATCCACCCGTGTTCATGGAAACATCATCTAGGCTACGGAGACTAAATAGTCGAATTTAAAAGGAGTACGCGACATACATAGTCGTCGCTTTCTAGACAAGCAAGAAAACCAAAAAAATTAATCGGAAGTTGAGGGACTCTGAAAATTGGCTCAATGTTCATGCGGCAAAAACGCTAACGTGTTCGAACGCGGCAAAACAGAATGCATCGACTGCTACCTACAACGAAAAAGAAAACTGTAAACGCGTATAGCCTTCAAAATAGGTCGCCTGGTTGACATTCGAGATAAGGCAAAGTTGAATATGTACAATACTCAACTCTAATCTAACGCGTTAAAATCTCCTTCTTTGTTCAAATTCACGCAATAGACTTAATAACGATGACGACATTTGAGGCGGAAGTGTTTCAACCATGACAAAAAAAGTTCAAGGCAAAAACAGACTAATCGTGAAAACTACCAGAGCAAAGTCTCTTACAACTGTACCCTTCGAAAGCGGCTTTCAATTCTACACAGCCGTTGGAAGCTACACTGGAGTAACCGCTACTAATCTCAACGAGTTCGCCGCGATGCTACAAACTATTCCAGTAGAATCGATAACTTTCCATTTTCAACGGAAAGACTTCCAACAATGGATAAAAGACACCTTTAATGAAACAAGGCTTGCCGAGCAAATGAACAACATAATGCAGGGATTATCCGCTGAGGACTTGAGAAAAGAAATCCTCAGCATTGTCAAGACACGTGCAGTTTAGTTGAGAAGAAACCCTTTTTAAGTTAATAGGGTTGTAGCGCTTCTCTTGCAGCGTGGGATTTGATTGACCCCTTTTTCTAGGTGGAGAAGTCCCTTGCAAATCCCTTTTTTTGTGCAGTGCGCACTTGTCCAAAAAGCTCGACCTTGCTTCATTCTTCAGGATGTCTGCAGTCTGCTGAACAAGAAAAACTACCGCAACTGTTCTTCCATAGCTGGACATAGGACGAAAGCGGAGCGAGCGGGCAGATAGAGACTAAGCATATTTCGCCTTCGTGCCTCAGTATCGTTCACGAGAGTGAAGTGGACTTGCTCGGGTATCAGCCGACCGTGCCCCCCATACTTTGGGGCGTCACAGTCCAGAATCATCCAGTATTTTCCAGGAGGAGCCTCAAACCGATAATCAGTGAAGGATTTGTGAGGATTAAAGTTAAAGGCGAAAATCAAATCAGCCCTCTTGAAGATAATGACTTTGTCAACGAAGTTTTCATGCAGAAGCTGCGGGACTGACGATTCAAGGAGCCGCTTTGTCTTAGCCATTGCGATCATGTCACGGTCAAACATGGATAGCAGATGATACTTCAGGTTGGGGTCATCTGCAAGATGCCATTGTCGACGTGCATGCTTGAAAGACCAGTTATTTCCTTCTCGGGGGAAATCTATCCAGTCCGGGTGACCGAACTCGTTGCCCATGAAATTCAGGTAACCATTGCTAGCCGTGGCCAGAGTTATCAAACGGATCATCTTGTGCAACGCCATTCCCCGCGACACCCTTGGGTTGTCGTCACCAATCTGCATGTGATGGTACATGTCTTCGCCAATCAGTCGAAAGATAAGTGTCTGATCTCCCACTAACGCTTGGTCGTGAGATTCAGCGTAACTAATAGTTTTCTCGTCTTTCCTAGAGTTTGTGAGTTCAAACCAAAGATCACCAGTGGGCCATGTCTCATCTTCATAATCCTTCGTTAAACGAATCCAGTAGTCAGGCACCCCCATTGCAAAGCGATAGTCAAAACCGAACCCGCCCTCATTCTGAGGAACCGCTAAACCCGGCATCCCGCTGACATCTTCGGCTATGGTAACGGCGTCTGGCTGAACACTGTGAATCACCCGGTTTGCCAGAGCCAAATAGGCCAATGCATCTTCATCCACGCCGCCGTCAAAGTAATCCCTGTATGAAGTGAACACTCGACTGAGACCATGTTCGAGATAAAGCATACTAGTGACGCCGTCGAACCGAAAACCATCAAATCGGAATTCATCTAGCCAATATCGACAGTTCGAAAGCAAAAAATGCAGAACCTCTGGCTTGTAATAATCGAAGCAGCGTGAATCCCAGGCCTTGTGTTTTCCACGCAGGACCTTCATGAAAATACTGATACAATGTCCCGTCGAAGCAACTTAATCCCTCAACCTCGTTGGACACGGAGTGAGAATGGACCAAATCCATAAAAACGGCAAGTCCATGGCTGTGAGCTGTATCAATTAAGAGTTTCAAATCCTCCGGCGTTCCGTACCGCGATGAAGGAGCGAAAAAGTTTGACACCTGATACCCAAATGAACCGTAGTAGGGATGTTCCTGAATGGCCATCAACTGCAACACGTTGTAACCTGCATCAACAATGCGCGGAAGCACCCCGAAAGTAAATTCACGAAAGGAACCAATCTTCTCTTCCTCCTGCGCCATACCAACGTGTGCTTCATAGATTAACGGGACTTCTTCAGGTCTTTTGAAACGAGTTTTCCAACGATAAGCCTTCGGAGGCAGCCACACTTGGGCATTGAAAATCAAAGTTTTCGGATCTTGCACAACCCGTCGAGCATAAGCAGGAATGCGATCCCCCTCACCCCCCGACCAGCAAACACGAAGCCGATACAAGTCACCATGAGCCATTTTATCTGCAGCCAAGCGAATTTCCCAGACACCAGACCCGTTGATCTTTTCCAGCTCAAATTCTCTGCTAACCTGCCATTTGCTCATGTCCCCTATCAGATAAATCGCAGTAGCGTTTGGCGCCCATTCACGAAAAACCCATTCGCCGCGTTGGAAATGCAGACCAAAATATTCATGGCCAGACGCAAAATCTGCCAGAGTCATTCGCGACTGAGTGAGCCGCAGCTCTGTTTGTTCAATACGCTCCAACCGATGTCGAATCTGACTCGAAAAAGGAGTTAAATACGAATCACTTTTCAGAAGGCGAGTCAATCGGCTCTCAAGGTCGCTCATCTACAATCCTTGTTTTGTTTTAATTTCCAAACAACTTAACCTTTTCTTTAAACTCAGGAAAAACCGAAATGCCCTGCTAGCTATAGAGCTCATGCTTGTTCCAAAAATGGCTTAAAATGGTTTAAAATCCGTCCAGGCGCGCTCACAAATAATTTGCTCGCGTTGTCGTTTCACTCGACAAAGCGCCTCATTTTTCTCCGAGCATTCGTATCGCGTTTGAAGCTGACAGGGCGGAGGTTTCCATGCTTGAGACCGACGGCTCTATGGCGTTGACATATATTAGCCGTTCATCCATGCGGGTCGGAGGCAACTTGGTTACGGGTTTGAATATTGGGTAAGCGGCTTTCCAGCAGTGCTCTATAACAGGGACTTCTCCATTCTTGAAGATGCCGCCAAATATGTTGTGATCGAGGGGTTTTGGCGAGGAAACCGTTACCAGTGACTCTCCATCGCTTGATTTTTGGATGTTGTAGTGAGTTATTGGATCTGCGTCTTTCGTAGTCAATACAATAGATGGAAGCTCTGCAGCGTTTTTCAGACCAAAGTAGTCCGGGTCAAGAACGCCACGCATAACCCGCCTGTAAACGGCTCGATAAGGCTGAGGCTCCCAACCGTCCATGGACAAGCCATCAAACTTTATGTCCGCAAGATCTAGAGGTGTTGCGATAATCACGCTTTCGAAAACCGTCATGCCTTCCTCAGTATACACCTTGTAATTTCCTTTGGGCGTCTTTTCTATCACTTCAACTTTTCGCCCCAGCTTAATCGCTGCATCAGATGCCTCTGCAAGATGAACTGGCAGAGTGTTGTTGCCATCAGCCAAACTGTATATTTCGCCGGAGTAGACTCCAATTAAGGACGAAATCCCTGCGAATCCTCCTAATTCCGCGTTCTGTGAATATATGATCCTTGTGATGGGGGCTACAATTTCATCGATGAATGCTTGGCTTACACCTCTCTCAATTAAGACTTCAGAAAAGGACTTTTTGTGCCATTCGTCCAGGCCTGCGGACTTAAGAAGTTCACTTATATCAGCAGGGTTCTCAAGTTCTTCTCGGTATAGTCTATCAACTTGTCTTTTTACTTTCCTTAGAAGAAGGAAAACTTTCCCCAAACTGAGTCTGTACTTTGCCACAAGCTTGAGGCTAGTGGCAAATTCCTGCTTGTTTGACCTAAAAACGAATTCTGAACCGTTCCACACTCCGAAATCCCTGCGCTCTTCGATGGCGGTGATCTTGAGCCTCTCAGCTTTCACAATGTCTAAAAGTGTCCTGTTGAAGCCATTGAAGAAGGCTGCTCCCAACTCAAGAGCTACCCCGGAGGATTTATGTGTCAGGATCCTGCCGCCTATTCTGTCCTGAGAATCATAGATAGTCACCTTTACGCCTGGAAGACGTTTGCGTGCAAAATATGCAGCACAACAACCTCCAATACCCGCACCAACGACCGCCAAATTCTCCATCTGCATTCGAACATGTATGAGCACAGAATCAGATAAACCCAAGCGGCGTCTACCTAAACTAGATGAATTGGAAAAAAGAAGCTCAATCTGAAAGCGAAGAATGAGGCTAAGGCACTGACGTGTCCTACTTTGTTTCCGTTAGTAGACTTTCGAAAATGCGATGATGTTCCTCTTCATCGGACAAGATCCGCACAAAAAGTTTCTCTGTTATGTAGTCGTCTTCTTTCTTTGCTGTGGCTATTATTTGTTTGTAAAGATTAATTGCGAACTCTTCTTCCGCCTTATCTATCTGCAGTATATCCGCAACAGTTTTCCCAAGAACGAGAGGAGACACTTTGGTGGGCGGTTCTCCTCCCAGGTTAGAAACTCTCTCTGCAATCGCTTCCGCATGCCGCATCTCGGTAATGGCTATCTTCTTCAGGGATTTCCCTGGAAGAAAAATGGACCTGTGACTGGCCACAAAGCCTGCGGCTTTCAAAATAGATGAGTCTCCCCCAATGTGGAGCGTGTGCTGCATCATGTACTGCATTGAAACCTTCATTTCTCTGCCTGTCGCGTCGATGAGCAAAGTCAACAACTCTCCCGAGATTTGCGTATTTTTTTTTGCCATAAGAATCCCATTTGCTTATTTACTGCTAATTCAGTCGAGCATTTTATTTAAAGTTACGTGACAACCGCGCTACTAGAACGTCATCATAAATTGCGATATCGGAGTTTGAGCAGGTAAGAATTAGGTGAGAGCGCCAGCGTCACCAAAACCTTCATTTCTCACCCGAATCTTACTTGACGATAGCCTGAAGGGTTCTGGCGGTGTTTACCCAGATTTCGACTGTCTCAGAAGGAGGAGTCCGCCTAACCAGGCGTCTCTCGCTGTTAACTTTTCTCAAAGTCTGAGAAAGATAGCGAGGATTTCTCGTTGAAAGATCAGAGACCGAGTTAACTCCTGCCGACTCTAGAAGTGTGGCGTATTTTCTTCCTACACCTCTCACTCTAAGCAAATCTCCACGATACACCCACCTAAGCAGCGTCGTGTAGGGCACACCAACCCGATCAGCTAATTCTTGTCGCCTACGCTCCGTAGCACAGACTCTGAGCAAGTCATTGACCGAGTGTATTCCTGAAATTCTTAGCAAAGCACCATACGTCGGCCCAATACCGTCCACTATTTCAACGTCTTGTTCCAACCGGAGCTGACTTCCTGTCGTCACAACACTTGGCGGGTTCTTCATCGCTGCGGGAACCACCGTTAGTGCTGGAGGTATCGTCTCTGTGCGCGGATCAACAGGTTTCGCCTCAGGTGGAGGAGTTGATAAATTAGGAGACTTAGGCATAGGCGGAAGCGGTTCGCGATCTCCTGAGTAACGAACCACGCCGAAAACAGACGCGGCAATGATAGCCCATAACAGTCCGTTCAAGACACTGGTTACAAGAGAGGCGACAGAAAACCCAAAAATAAGACCCATCACCTGGGGGAAACCAAAATACCTTAGAAGCAATTGGGCAGGAGGAAAACCAGGCAGCACTAAAGTAATCCCCACAAGAATCAAGAACGAAGCCACAAACACTGCTGCAGTTTTCATGCCTAGCAGATAGGCACCTCATCTTTCTTTACATTTATGAAGTTGAAGTCTTAATCAAGAATAACCCTCGCAGCTAACGAAAACCGCTGTAACCTCCATTGAGAACCGTGCGATCCAGTCTTTCTCAACCTGCAACATGCTACACGCTATAGCTAAATTCCGGAATCTGCCTTCGTAGCTTAGGACCAGGTATTGTTCCTTCAAGCTTTTCACATTGACAGGTTTCGTTTTCTTCCTTCGTCTTACATTGCTCACAGAGCCCGGAAAGTGGTTTCGTGGAGATTTTCTGGTAGATGTATAGAGGGTATTGTGTGCAGTTCTCGCACCAGTGCCACTTGTCATAGTCGCTTCCCCTAACGTAGTCCACCAATTTGTTCACCTCTCTCTAATGTTAAAGTGCGCGCGCGTCGGCACGCAAAGGTCGTTGAAGCCAGGATCGTGCAGGAGACAAGGGGGATTTTGAGCACGCGCGCACCAGTTTGGTATCTGCAATATTGAGTGTTAATAAATATTGTTGCTAACCAGTCCAACAGAAAAACAACTATCCCTCCAGAGCACACACACACGAGAACAATCGATCTCCTATAAGCATACGTCAAAAAGACGCTAAGAGAACAAGAGGACAGATTCTGGCGGTCGCCAGGATGCAAAATTCGCGAAACGTCGTTTCTGCGCTAATACATTTTAATGTGGGTAACGACAAAAAGGATGTATCCCAGCGCCTGCTGCCAAGGTTGGCTCCACATTGGAATTTGAAAAAGAGTATTTCGACTACAAAAGGTACATGACCAGAGAGAAAGTAATCAAAAGTCACGTCTTAAAAGTGTTGGACTGGGCATCCAGAGTGATCGACATAAACCTCCTCAAAGGAACAAACCGAACTGCCCTAGATGTAGGCTGCGCATGCGGGTATTCCTCCCAAGTGCTGTCACAGTTGGGATATCGAACCGTTGCAATTGACTTGTCAAAATGGGGGGTCCAGCAAGCGCAAAAAAATAAAAACGGAGACTTCGTGGTATGCGACGCCCAGGCAAACCTTCCCTTCAAAGAAGGAAGCTTCGACTTGGTAACCTGCTTTGACGTTCTAGAGCATCTTGAGTCTCCTGAGAGCGCACTAATGCAAATGCTCAGAATATGCGCCGGAGCCCTGGTCTGCACCACTCCTAACGGAACCGTTGAGAAATACGTGAAAAGAATAATCGGAGACTATGACGAAACACACATTAATAGCCGTTCGGCTCCCCACTGGAAAAGAAGCATTGTAAACATAGCGCATCCAAAAATAGTCAGAGTAGACACGTTTTTAGACTTCTCTGGGAAAATGGGGCAAAGATTCTTCCATAAGTCGTTTGAGCTGCCTAAACTCGGGTCAACAGTCCGAGTCGCAATTGCGAAATAAGCGCTTACACAATTGAGCTTATTTCCGCTGTCAAGAACCTACGTTTTCCTCGAATCAGAGGAGCAACCGCAATCAGGAATAATCACGACACTATTGTTGTTGGAAGCGCCAGTCTTGCTTCTTCTTCTTTCACGTTAATGAAAGGTTTTTTTACAACGATAAGTCATGCAATTGGCACTTTATGCTTTAACAGTCTTTTCAATGCTCTAAACGCTTTTCTTTCGGCACCTTCCTGGTGTGCGTTAATGCTTGAATTACAGGAAGCTAGTAATAGTCGAGCATCAATCACAAACCCTTAGCTTCCAGTCATTGGTTAGGTAAAAAGCCGAAGCGGAGTTGTTTTAGGATACAAACTAAATAGAACCAGTCCACAATCATTCACGAATACATCTCCAAGTTACCCAAAGATGTTAGAGATATTCTAGAAGAACTGAGATGGGTGATCAAGAAAACAGCACCCAAAGCTGAAGAGACGATAAGATACGGGATACCTACATTTTCGCTCAACGGCAACCTGGTACGCGCGCTGGTACATTTCGCAGCTTTCTAAAACCACATTGGCTTCTACCCAACGCCCTCAGCGATCGCAGCTTTCAAAAAGGAATTGTCCCCTTCAAACAATCAAAATGCACAGTCCAGTTTCCATTAGACAAACCGATTCTACTTGAATTAGTGAGGAAATTGTGGAATTTGGGATGCAGCACAATACATCAAATTAGAAATAGTTGGCAAAATTGTCATATTCTGAGTGTGACCAAAATAAGGCAATTCAACAGGTCAAGTTAACACAATTTCTCCATAACACGTTTTCAGCAATTCTTGGATGCGAGCACGCAACCTGTTTATTAACCAAACTCTCTGAAGAATCCTCTAAGAGGATTTCAAAAACTCAAAAAACACGCCCAAGTATTAACACTAATTCAGCAACTTTCACCTTTGTTGAAAACCAGCTGACTAAGAAAATATCAAACAAGTTTAAGTCTCCACAGTCAAGGTAATAGTCGGGAAAGATGAACCATGAAGCGTTTACAAGTCGTTAAGGTTGATTTGCTCGACGGAGACACTCACTTCGTTCTTCTGGATTCCAAGTATTCCAAAAAAAATGAAAACGCAGAAGACTACGACGAAACGGAAGTAAAGAAAGAGTCAAAGAGGGACGCCTCAAAACCGCTGACGCTGTTTCGAGCTGACTAAGACCAAACCTTCCTGTTTCATCCTCACAGCTGTTTAAAAAAATGAGATTTGCGGAAGAAATATCCTGCCTCACGCGAATACCTTGACATTTACGTACCTCACCGCTAGAACCAGAAATAACATGAAAGCACTCGCCAAGCCACGCTAAATTAAAAGTTGCTTGCGTCTACATAAAGTCTTTCAGACGTGTTGTTTTCCCCGCCTCGGTCTCTGTTAAATCAGTAACCCTAAACCAACCGCACGAGGTACAATTCACTAGCCTGCTCTTGGCATTAATCCCCAATTCCCTGAAGCACAGAGGGCATCTCAAATTTTGTTTATCTCCTTGGAAACTAGCTACTTGTGTCGAGCGTCAAGAGAGGACAATCCTTGCTACATTTCTCCATTTCACAGTCTTCACTAAACATTAGCGAAGGAAGACCATACCCCCTTCTATGACTATTGCATTCATCCAACACTAAACGTTCCATTTCTTGAAGAACCACAACATAATTTCTAACAGCCATCAACGCTAACCTTCCAAAGGATACCACGGGTTACAAGCTAAAACTAATTCATTGCAAGCTGAATATTACCGGTTATTTCCAAACACGATATGTTAATTCAGCCAAAATCGAAATGTTCAGAATAGTCCCTCGATGGGCAAAGAACACTTAAAAACGAAGCTTAACCAGTTGTACAAAACATTAGAGAGAATGGGAAACCACGAGTATATTGTTCAGAATAGTCATCAAAAGAACCATTGCAGCAATCGTATATCCCACTCTGAGCGTAGTGCGAACAAAAGAAGAAGATTCACTATTTTTGTCCTTCAATCCTTGGAGCATCCTTTCCCCGAAATAGTACAGTAAACCCACAAACACCGTGGTCGCAAGTTTCACCGCAGTAAAAGCTACCAAGTTTGTCCTGGTTAGCTCCGCGAAAAACGGGTTGACCTCAACAGCCCCGAAATAGGCAATTCCGACTATGGTCGTCAGCCAATCCAAGTATCCCATAAAAAAAAGCGCCAAGCTAGGATACATCCTGACTCTTAACGTGCTCGCCTCATCTCTCCCTCCTCGATGAACCCAATAATAGAAAGGGCTTTGGTGTTTATGACATATGTAGAATTCTCTTATAGAAAACAAGAGCAAAAGATCTACTCAAACTCAGAGACTTGCCGGTTAGCGCGTGATCTTCTGTAGAATTAGGCAGTTGCCCCGTAGCCCAAGACATCTGTATCGGGAGTTTCAGATATCTCTTGAGCCCCATTCCCCAGAGCACGCTGCACAGCGCCCGCGATTATGCAAGTCGTACTCTTTCAACGTACAAGACGCTTCCTTTTCCCGAAGAGGACCCCTGCGACACCTTGAAGCTAGAACCAAGTTTCTCTGCGAGTTTTTCCATTATCTCGGCGGATACGTCACTGGCACTTGTTATTTCGAGATATTCTTGCTCGGCAAGTGTCTGAGCCTCGGAGACTATGTCTTTCACCATTCTCTTCTTGTTGCTGACTGACCTACTTTTCAATTCTCCATATTGGGGGCGTTCGAGCTGGTCAACCTTAACATGGGCCATGGTAAAGGCCAATTCATGTTCGCCACGTTTTTGCCTGCTGTCTTCAAGCTTCTCATTGCGGGATTTCCCTTGCAAAGCTGACAAAACCTTGCCGTCCAAGTAGACAAAGTAGGCTAATAGAACCCCGCAGAAACCAATCAGCAGGGAAAAGCCAAGTGCAAGTGTTTGTCCCAGACTCATAGACTGCCACTCGCCTAGAAGAACGGACAAAACGCTAATAATTGCGATTAATAAGGCGATGACGTAAACGATTACAATAAGTCCTCTGAACTTCAATCTTGCTTTGCCCCCATTCTGAATAGGTTACGCTGTCCAGTTATTAAACTTCCACACATACAAAACGGCTTTCATTGTAATCGGTAAATGCGATTTTTCGGATAAGAACTGCAACTGGAGAGAAGAGACTGTCGCTGAAGACTAAAAATTTGGAAAAGGAAATCTGCTGATTTTGAACCAATACGACGGCTTAGAGCCTTGTCTTACGCTTCAAATAGCAGTCTATGCATTCTGTTCTTCCGTTTTCGAATACGTTAGAGTCTCTACCACATGAACACTTAGTCAAAGTGCAATTCACCTCAAACTCTGTGGTTTGCTGACCTTTTTCGATTCTTCAACTTTAGATACACTGAAGCCTGTTCGGGTTCCACTTGTTTCTTCTTCGGTTTCCTGGATGTGTTTAGACAATACTCCCTTATTGCCGTGTATTCTAAATCTTCTAGCATTATACTTCCACATCTTTAGCCCAAGTGATTCGGCCACTTCCTGGTCTTTAAGCCTTCAAGCGTGAGTTACCGGTCTGCGCAGTCTGATTCAAGTTCGTTGACGGAAAATACCCCGTAGGCTATGTCTCGATCAAGAATTGTTATTGTTGTTTTTCTCGGGTCGATTAACCACGCCCGCGAGCGCCAGTTTTTCATGGAACGGTTTTTTCGTTTGAAGGGGTTTATCATTTGGTTTTTCCTTGAAACACTCTATAGGAAGTATTAATAAAGCAGTTATTCTTGAAGTAGCTTATCGTATCTTCCGATATAGTACTAAACCGAAATATCCCTTTAAAACCGCCTTCGACACGCATATAATACAAGGAGCAAGGAGGAGGCCCCTACCCCATGAACACATGGTCAAACATGTTCAACATAGGAATATATTCTATGATATTTCTATTAATAGCAGTCGTAGTTTTCGGATTCATATGGGCAAAGTACGGCAAATACAGCAGATAGACCAACGCCGCCCCCAACCAATCCAGCTCGGCCACAAGACACCCAAAAACTGCAACCCAAATATGAAGGTCTATGCTGTCGCAAAATTGTCAGCGTCTTGACTGCTTTTCGGTCTCTTAAGAGCTACAAAAACTATAGCAGCAATTGAAGCGATTCCAATGGCTGCAGTAGCATAGAAAGCCTCGGGCGGTATCGTACCCGAATTGTTCCTCGTTGGTTCTGGCGAAGGAGTAGGTGAATCTGAAGGCGTTTCTGAAGGCCCAGGCGTAGGAGTAATAATAGGCTCCGCTGTGTCTAAAGTAATAGTGTCAGAAAATGTGTCAGAAACCGAACCCAAGCTGTTCCTAATTTGATAGTAAACTGTCTTCGTCCCATTACCAGAAGTCAAAACCCACTCTTTTGTTCCCGATGGAGATTCCCACCCCTCACTATCCCACATGCCATCGTTACTATATCTCACCTGAGAAACGGGCAAGAAAGGATCTGTGTAAGTCAAAGTCAACATCACCGACTCCGAAGTCGTAGAATCAGCATCATTATTGATGACGATAGAACCGGTTGGAGCAAGCGTGCTTAGAGTGATAATATCCGAGAATGTTGAGCTGTTAAGCCCCGCGTTATCTCTAACCTGGTAATAAACTGTTTTTTCTCCGTTACCAGACGAAAGCGTCCACGACTTAGCGGACGAAAAACTCTCCCAGTCCTCAGTGTCCCAAAAACCATCATTGCTATACCTAACCCGAAACACGCCTGACATCGAATCAGCCGCAGTCAACGTCAAAGACACGGAAACAGATGTCGTAAAAGCGTCACCGTCATTAACCACAATAGAACCCGTGGGCGAAACAGTATCTAAGCCAATAGTATCAGAATACGCGGAAGCCAAACCAGCACGATCGCTAATCTGATAATAAACCGTCTTATCATCGTCACCAGACAACAAGGACCAGGCCTTGGTCGACGAAAAATCCTCCCAAGGTTCAGTGTCCCAAACACCATCATTGCTATACCTAACCTGATAAACCCCAGATGTCGGATCGTTCGCAGTAAGAGATAGAGTAACAGATGTTGAAGCGGTGAAGGCATCGCCATCATTAATCACAATTGAACCGGTGGGGACAGAAGTATCCAAACCTATAGAGTCTGTATACAATACAGAAACCGAACCAGCGCCATCCTTCAATTGACAAAAAACGTTTTTGAAACCGTCACCAGAAGACAGAGTCCAAGACTTAGGCGACGAAAAACTCTCCCAACCTTCAGTATCAGACGCCCAACTCCCGGTATTACTCAATCGAACTTGATTAACTCCCGACGTCAAATCAAATCCGGTCAACGCCAAAGACACAGAAGCAGAAGTCGTAAACGCTTCACCACCGTTAATCACAATAGAACCCGTTGGGAGAACAGTATCCAGCACTATAGTATCTGAATACACATCAGATATCTCGCCAAAATAGTCAGCAAACTGATAGTAGACCCTCTTGCCGCCATCACCAGACGACAAAGTCCAAGCCTTGGTTTTGGTTTCTGGGAAGGCTTCCCACCCCTCATTGTCATTACGCCAAAGGACATCGTTACTATACCGGGCATACTCCACCAAGAGAGAGCCTTCCGCCGTCAAGCGTTAAAGTCACGTCCGACGAAGTGCGTATATGTATCGCCATTATTGATTACGACAGAACCAGTGAGTTGAGCAAACACTACCTGCAACCTGACTTCAAAGAACAAAGTGAAGGCACATAACAGCAACAAGGCTAAGGCTATTTTAGAAACCGTTCTTCTATTCAATATTCTCCGCCATCTTCCAGACATAAAGCCAGACACAGTTAATATGGATTATGAAATTTTCTTCGCCGCAACGCGCATCGTTGTTCTGAAATAAAATAGAACTAACAGAAAATTTTCCCAAAATTAAACGCAACTCTGTTTAGTCTTCAGCCGCCAAGAAGACTAACATCTTAATCAATGGCCAGTTCTTGCTTATTTCTTATGTCTTCTGAGGACAAACAAAGCCATGTTAACAACACCCGCTGCACATATGACTGTTATGGGGCAGAAGACTTCCGGAGGCAGAGGTTCGGTGGACATATTTTTGGTTCAGACGATGATGAAGGTAAAACAGAAGGTGATGGAGATTGCAATGGGTTTGGCATTGGAGTTGGAGAAGTCGGAACTTCAGTCGGCGCGGGATTAGCTGTCGGTGCAGGAGTAGAGTATATCGGTGTAGGTATGGGCGCTGGAGAAGGAGTAAGGTTCGGAGTAGACGTTGGAGTAGGAAGTAAGCGTGTGGTTAGTAATGTGAAAAGTCGATGGGTTCCAACTTCGCTCTTAATTTATTAATAACCTCAAGAGACAAGCCAGTTTTCTCGCCAGCACCAACGAATCTTCTTCCGTAATCTGGTTTATAAGAACCATTCCAGAATCAGCCAAGTGCAATCTGGTATCAATGTTTAGGCCTCTGACGCAGCTCAGAGGGTACAGGTTTTTTTCCTCAATCATGCTCTGCAAACTAAGGTTTGTGGGCGTGCTCCAGCCTATCTGAAGAATACCCTTACAAACGCCATACTGCGTGGCATAGTCAGAGTACTTCGTGTTGGTGACAATCATGGCTTTGTCAATTTTCAAGTTGCCTCTTCCAAGATCATAACCTTCCGTCACATCTTCCAACACAGCCCGGGCTATTCGACTCTCATCCAGTCCGGTGAAGTGATGATAATTTACGTGGTGTTTTGCTTCAACCAAGTAGGTGACGTCATTCTTTTTTGCGATGCCATCAACCTCATGTTCAACACATTTCCCTTTCAATATTCGGTTCGAACTAACCTCGAACCCATTGTGAGACAAAAGATTCTGAACAAATATCTCGAATTCCGGCTTCGAAGCCATCAAGCTTAAGCCCTTTCTCAAATCGTAGATCTGGCTGACGTGAGGTTTGTATTTGCGCATAAATTGGAAAAGCATCTGCAAAATCTTAGCCGTCGAAATTCCGTCGTAAAGCCTCTTCTCAATCTTGTCCGCAACCTCAAATGCATCTCGCCTTGTTGCGCCCATCCTCATGCAAGTCTTCACAATCTTGTTTTTGTCAAACAACTGTCTCGAACCATTTGCCTTCGTCACCATGGTACCCAAGAAGAACTCACCTTCTAAACCCAATTTGCAGTATCACAACATAAGCATTACTCACTTCACCCCAACCTTTTCAGCACAATTAGCCCAAGCGACTCCTGAAGAAACACGGTTTTCCAAATTTCCTGAGTTTCAAGTTGGCTCGAATACGTTTTTAAGGAAGAATCCTGAAATTTCAAGTTGAGACCACATGTACTTCAAACAGTTACAACAACACGGAGACAACTTCTCATACATTATTGCAGATGAAGAAACACGAGAAGCGGTTGTCGTTGATTCAAGTTACAACGCCGGAGAAATAACACGAATTTTAATAACAGAAAAACTGCACCTGAAATACTTGATTAACACTCATGGACATTCTGACCACACCGCTGGCAACGAGGAACTGCGCTTCAAGTTCGGCGTCAAAACCATTGCTCACAAGTTGTCCAGGAACAATCCAGACGTCACCGTTGAGGACGGAGATGAGATTAGGGTCGGCTTAGTCAAAATCAAGGTAATCCATACACCAGGGCATACTCCTGATGGAATATGTCTTCTCGTGGAAGGAAAAAAAATGTTAACAGGAGATACGTTATTCATCGGCGAATGCGGCAGAACCGATATGGCAGGTGGCGACTCCGCAAAACTACACAACAGCTTATTCAACAAACTAATGAGACTCGGAGACGAAATAGAGGTTTTCCCAGGACATGACTACGGACCAAAACCTCGCTCAACAATCGGGGAACGCAGATCAAATTACGTCCTGCAACCCCGCACCGTTGAAGAATTCAAAGTCTTCATGGGCACACCATAACAAGCAGTCTCTCTATATACACCAATCTCCCTGCTCAAAAGCGTGCTGTATATGCGCTTTCCATATGAACAAGCCAGTACTTACGGTTTCTCCACAAATTTTAAGCGCCAAAAGTCAATTCTCAAATTGTGATTCAGCATGAAGCTTCCGAATATGTTTCAGTAGAAGAAGTGAAGAAGATTTGTCAAGCACTAAAGATTAGAGATTGGACAATGTTGGAGAAAGCCGAGGTAACTCTTCAAGAGGCTGAAGCTGTACTAGCGGAACTTGAGACAAAAGACATGAAGATATCCGTTGAGAACTTCCGTATAGGATTGGAAGTGGAGCTTGAACATGGAATACGCTTTCCAGAAGCAACGTCACAAACAACCATCCGATACTGACGGGCAAAATTGTGTTGGCACACTTCAAAGAAACCTTGGATTATTATCAGCGGTTGGAAGTAGCTGAAATAGAAGGAGACCTGTTGAAGGCAGTTGTCAGGAAGAACGCCCCAAAGATTGCAATTCTATACGAGAGACTTTTGAAAGCAAAACACCAACTAAGCCAAGCGGAAAAAGAAATGATGTAATAGCGCGCGTTGCTCCTGGAAAATTCTGAAAACAAGAAGCGCGAATCATTTTCTCTTAACTGAGTTTGCTGCAATATGGCATGAATTTGGTAATAAATCTGGAAAAGTGATTAATAGCTTTTGAGTGCAGAATGAAGCAATTAGAAGGAATCAAAATAGTAGAAGAAGAGGCAAACATAATGAAGCAAACACGCGCCTATAATTTGGATCTAACCAAAATAGAAGGAGAGGGAGACTTCACATGCCCAAAATGCGGAACCTCGATGTCTCCTGACGATTGCAGCGAAAAGACTTACGCTATTCTGGAAACAGCGTTCAGCCATCATGGATTGGAAGAGCTTGTGATTCGATGCTGCAACTGCACAAGTCAAATACACTTAACTGGTTTCTCTCTCCTTCGAGAACTCGCTGAAACCGAGAAGGCCTGAGAGAAAAACGACAAAGCCATGCTCAGCAGTACCCACATTTGACACTGCACAACGTTTTGTGTATCCTTGAACATTTTCGGTAAACACGGGTGTTATGCATGAACGGCGAAGGGAAAGTAACTTCGCACATTTGAAACAAAAGATTTTGGGAAAGATCTTATGCGGTTAGGAGTTTGGTTCCCACATTGATTATCGCTCTGACATCGCGGGAAACGACTGCTCGAATCTTGTCAACCTTGTCGGTTTCTTTGCCGTAGCATTGGAGCCATTCACGTACCAATCCTTCAGCCCAAACATTGTCTTCTGCCATCACGGTGAAAACTAAGCCATCGTTGAAACTGGATCCGCCGGTTTCAATTTGGAAGAGTTGAAGGATGGATTCTTTTTTGTTTTTTTGTTGCTTAAACGAGATGTTCTTTTCCATTTCTTCTAGGAGATAGCGCTTTTTGTCAGCAATTGCGTCGGACTTGAGCTGTAATTGTTCGAAAGTCTCGATTAACTGTCTTTTCTCTGCTGCAAGTTGTCTCTCTTCTTCTTTTATCGCTTCCAAAGCAGAAAGCGAATTCTCTTCATCTACAAACTTCTCAGCGGTTGCATCGATTAAAGGAACTGCTTGTAAAGAATTCGCTTTATCCTCGTTTTCGTCTTGAACCTTACGACTTTTCTTCAAAAGTCCTGGCGACATTTTTCCTCTCTAACCTCCACTGCTTTAGTCTTCACTTGCTTGGTTGATGCTTTGAACATCCAACTCTTGTATTTGGTCGTCTTCTGATAACTGAACGTGGGGGATCTTGACAGAAGTTCCATTCTTTGCAGTTTTCTTTGTAATTGACTCTATCAGTTCGATTCGTTTTTGCTCATGTGTTATTATCATTACATGTTTCAAACGATGATACATGCTTGTGTTAATCGATCTGTCCTTGCGGAGCTGGCGTAGGCGGGCTATGTCGTTATCTTTTGCTGTTTGCAGCTTTTTTCTTTCCTTAAGGAACTCGTTGATAATTTTGACGTTTTTCTTGTTTATGAGTTGCTCTCTTTTCTCGGACGGAAGTATGCTGTAGATGAGATTGTGCAGTTCCATGTTCTTTTTCTTCCCGTTTGCTGTTGAACAGTATCTCATGTATTAACATATAATAATCATGCTTTCTCACATGAAATATTACCTATGTCGACATACAGTCTGTTGTACGCATGTACAGTATGCGTACATGCAAAAAGCAGATACATACCTCAGCTCATCAAAAAACCATGCGAACAAGTTATTGAAAAGAAGAAAAAAGAAGGTGTAGTTTACTAAAGCTGCAATTAGAAGTACTTCTTGGTTGCGAACGCTGCAATTGTAGGGCCAATCACTATCGCCACAGCCACTATAGCCGCAGCCCTAGCCCAGTCCCCGGTTATGCCAAAGAAGCCTATTCCCCAATTCGCAATCCCTAACGCCAAAGCACTCAGCACGAGAGCAATCACCAGACCAACAAAGCTAATCAGAAGCTCCTTCAGAACCGACACACCTTTGGGTTTGGCTTCAGCTAAATCACCTTTCACCTTAGAGACACCCACGCCAACAGGTTGAACCGAAACAGTCTGGAATAGACCGTCCTTCGTTTCAGCTTTAGGCAAACCTCAGGAACCTCAACCTCAGGCAACTTTACCTCAGGAACCTCAACCTCAGGCAACTTTACCTCAGGAACCTCAACCTCAGGCAACTTTACCTCAGGAACCTCAACCTCAGGCAACTTTACCTCAGGAACCTCAACCTCAGGCAACTTTACCTCAGGAACCTCAACCTCAGGCAACTTTACCTCAGGAACCTCAACCTCAGGCACAGAAGTTCTTACTTTTGCCATTTTTGCTTTTGTGGATTTTGCGCGTTGTTTGACTTCGCGAGAGATCACGGGTTCTTCCATTGTCATTCCGATTACTGCTGAATCATCAATTTCCGCGTTACCGCTTCTCTTTACAACGTTAATTCCAGTTAAAGCGCTATCTTTTGTTTCGTATCCTTCGCTTGCAGCGATTATTTCTCCGTTTGAAGCTTTCAAATGGAACCTGTACTTTTCAGCTGCGTCTTTGAATATTTGGTATTTTGGATGCAAAACTTTTCGATCGTTAATTGTTAGGTCTTCTATTTCTGAATCACAGTTCTTCTTGACGCTATTGATACCCTTAATGCAGTTTGCGTAAGCTTCGTAAGCTTCGCTGGCAGCTACAATTTCACCATTTTCAGCTAAAACCCGAAAACGAAATTTCTCTGCAGCATCTTTAAACATTTGGAATTTTGGCGGCATTGAAACCACAGTTTCCTTTTGAGAATTGGTTGTACTAAAAGCTTTTGCTTCAGATGCATAATCAACATGGTTCAAGAGATAGAACGTTAAAATTTTGCCTATAGAAGATTATTTTGAAAACAAAAGCAGATGGCTACTCAAAGAGCATGAAAAACCTATGTTTTTCGATTTTCCTCTTTGAATCGTTGCAATCTGCCTTCGCATTCTTTCTGCAACCACAGCCATCGCTCCAGATACCATTTGTTACTCCAAATCTCTTGTTGCTCATTAAGCCATTTTTCGGTCCCAATAGCCTTCTGTCTTTTAAGATTCTCTATCGCAGGCATATGGTGAAGCCAGATGGGACTGTAGCAGAACTGAATTAGTTTTGAGCAGGGCAATTCGTCGCACTCCTTGCAAGTATCAAAGCCCTTTTCCTCCACGCAACATCGGTGAATGTCACAGTTTTCACGATGTTCCAAACTCGCACACGATCCGCACATGCAGCTGCAGCCGTGGCAGCTCTCGCGCTTCAAAAAATCAA
This sequence comes from Candidatus Bathyarchaeota archaeon, assembly GCA_963720565.1. GTDB lineage: Archaea > Thermoproteota > Bathyarchaeia > Bathyarchaeales > Bathycorpusculaceae > A05DMB-2. The sequence goes on from CAVRFW010000002.1 coordinate 73,348, forward strand.
CACAGACACCACAATAGAGACAACATGGCGCCGCCAGGTTCCGGTCATTTTTTTCGTTCAAGCTAGAACTCACGCTGAACATAATAGCAACAGCAAATATATAATTCCCAGCTGGCGCACTCCAAGGAAAGAAGAAAATGAAATCAGCAATCAAAATACGTAACTATCGAGACATCGATAAGGAAGCCTGCCGCTTGCTCTGGAGAGAGCTGACCGAGCGCCACAGAGAAATCTACCAAGAGCCAACAATCGGCGGCGAACATCCGGAAGAATATTTTGACAAATATCTGAACAAGGTTGGACCTGCAAGAATTTGGATTGCCATAATAGACTCGGAAGTTGTCGGACTAACTGGACTTGACGTCTCTGGCTACGAGGCAGAAATAGAACCCCTCATAGTCACAAAGGCACACAGAAACAAGGGAGTAGGAACCAAACTATTAGAAAAAGTCATTGCTGAGGCACGCACGATCGGAATTAGCTTAAACGTTTCGCCAGTTGCAAGAAATGTTGAGGCCATTCGATTTTTCCACAAGGCAGGGTTCAACAAACTTGGAAGAGTCGCAGATGTTTATAGGTTTCTCAAACCGAACATGGAAACGATATTTGGAACTCTATGGATGCAAACTGAACTACTAGACGATAGCAAAGAAAATCATCATTGGCTCCGCAAAACTTGATTTAGCAAACCTGCGGGCTAAGCTTCCAAAAAAAGGTGGAAGACGAGACTGGAAATGAAACCACCCAAAACCAAGTTTATTTCTTTCTTTCTACAACGAATGCAATTTTCACGTTTGCCCTGTATTCAACGATTTTGTTTTTCTCAATAACTGCTTTGCAGCTTTTCACATAGATAGACTTGATGTTGTCAACGGTCCTTGCAGCTTCTGCTAACGCATTCTTAACAGCGTCTTCCCAGTTGGTTTGAGAGCTACCTATCAGCTCAATTATTTTCACAACAGTCATATCTCTCAACTCTGCAATAATTATTGGGTGCAAACTAGTTATTGTTTTTGGTCCAACCGCTATGCATGCAAAGCAAGTTTTTTTGGAAATGAACGAGATTTCTAGGTGCATCATATGGGTATAGTAACACTCGATCCCACGACTTGGTAATCGTTCAAATGGCAAATGCCTTGAAGATTCTCAAGGCTTGCACTCAGAGCTTGAAAAACAAAGGATTCTTTGCTCCGCATTTGGAGCAGTAACGTTCTATCATAACTGTCCAATTTCCGCATACTTTGCATTTCGCCTGAATCTTCATACCACAGCTAGGGCAGAAATACTCATGGTCCTCTAGTGGAGTACAGTAAAGTAGCCTCCCCAAATCATAACGGCACCTTGGACAAACCTGTTCTGGTATTCCCATAACGACACTACAATAGTCTTTAGATTGAAATGTCTTACGATTCAGGAGCGGGTAGTTCCAAGAATCATATTATCTACTTCGATAACCAGTCAACTGGAATGTGAAACTGGGGTCATATCGTGTTAGATATCCTCATTGCATCGCAAAACGCGTGTGCTATTGATACGCGTTCAAGGCAGGAAATCCGTTAACAGTTGCTTCAAATCCAGCAATATTCCATTTCAAGATGTGGATATCTCGATTAGCGTGCGCAGTAAGATGCGTATACCTCGCCTATCGTTAAGTAATCTTCTCCAAATTGAACCTTAATCCAAACCAAAATCAAGTCTGCAACCGCAAAAAATGCATAGGAAACATCTGCATTCCTAACGCGTGTTCGGAACATGTTCCTCAGCTAATTATGGCAAGTAAACCAAGAGTTAGAATGAAACCCACGATTAATCCGAAAGAAGTCAAATGTTCGTGCCCATGCTCATGAGCTATTGGAATCAGCTCGTCCACAGTGATAAATACCATCACTCCTGCCGCGAAAGACAAGGCAAATGGGACCAATCCGGGCATAACAGTAAGAAGCAAAGCCGCAACCACCGCCCCCAATGGTTCTGCCAACCCTGCAAGCAAAGCAATTCGAAACGCGGACCGCCTTGAAGTTCCGCTCATACGAAGAGGCAAAGCTATGGCTATACCTTCAGGTACGTTATGCAGCGCAATTGCCACGGCTATTATTAAGCCAATTTCCGGGGAAAAGAAATACCCTGAAGCGACAGCGATACCCTCCGGAAAATTATGTAAAGTTATGCCGATGGCAATCAACGTGCCTTTCCTAAGCATTTTCGCATCAATAGCTCCTTTTTCACGCACTATGTGTGTGTGGGGCAAAAGAAAATCCAAGACGAAAAGCAAGACAGTGCCCGCAATAAAACCCACGGCTACTTGAAACAAACCGGATATTCTCAAGGAGTCAAACATAAGTTCCATAAACGAAAGCATTATCATCAAACCAGCAGCCAAACCTATCAAGAAAACAAAAAGGCGCTCCCCAGGTTTTCTTACAAGAACTACGAGTCCGCCTAGAGCCGTTCCTAAACCCGCTAGAGCGCTCAGCAAAATAATTACCGGGATATCAGCAGCCAACTGCACCACTCGTTCTTATCTCTTCAAAACATTTCCAGCGACATTTCACTTAATATGTTTTGTGAACGATAAAGAAAACAAATGCAAGCATGTTTTCACTTTAACTAACCTCTGCTCAGTCTGGGTCAGTCGTTTGCTCGCTCCTCTTTTAAACCCTCCAAGCTTATGTTGTCCACGAGTTTGCGAGTCTTGCCATCCCCAGAAAAGAGTCCAACGCACAACATCTGTCTCTCCCGCATTGTCTCTTGTTTTCTGAGTGGAAAACAAGGAAAACGCCAAACTCCCCTCATTTTTCCCGCAAGCGGTGAAGTCTGTTGAGTGTGAAAGAGGTTTTCAGCTCAAAAATGAGAATAAAAATTTTCAAACTGCTATTCACATACGGACAAATGAACACTTCGCGTCTCACCGAAAGTTGAGAACAGACCATAGACTTGCACTGAAACATCTGGAAATGCTAGAAGAGGAAGGCCTGGTTCAGCACAGAACAAGCGGGAGAACCTGGTTCTACAAGTTTGCCAACACCGTAGGAGCAAATGCTACTGCCAAGCTTCTTGAAGAATGGGAAACGAATAATGCTTAGAGCGTGCCCAAATAGGAAAAAGCAGACTTCAAATAATCAATATGCGCAAACAAAGAAATTCCTGAATAAAAGAAGCGAAGGTAAATAGCAAGTTAACCCAGCCGAAACAAAAGGTTTGCTCTCACCATTCGTCTCCTTCTTCATCCCAACCTTCATCGTCTTCAACGTACTCTTCATCTGACATCCGCAAACACCTCACACGCAGCGGTATGGCAATGGAAGTTACTAAATCTTTTCATAACAAGGAAACTAATAAAAACACATACTAACTAGCGAGAGTTTGCATTGAAAGTGAGTAAGAAATTGATGATTTTGTCCATCGTGTTTATTGAATAGTTGCCAAGTAGTGCGCTATCCCAAGCAGAATGAATTGAACGGCTATAGCCGCTAGCAAAAGAGACATGACTCGCGCAATAACCACTGATCCTGTTTTACCTAATACCTTGTAGATTGGATTGATATATCGCAAGATGAGCCAAGTGAAAAGCATAACAATCAAGACTGAAACAATTGAAACGAGAATGCCATAGGTCTGAAAGTTAAGTATTGTCGTGGTTATGGCACCCGGACCCACAAGAAGAGGCATGGCAATGGGAACTGCTCCAAGACCCTCCACCGACTCAGTACTCTCGTAAAGTGAACCCGAAACCAGAATTTTCATCGACGTAATCAAGAGGAGAAGCCCACCAGCAACTTGAAAACTGTTAATCGAGATTCCAAAAATAAGAAATATTTCTTGACCGGTAAAGGCAAACACAAGCAGAAGGGCTATTCCAACAATGATAGCTGTGTTAAAAATTTTCCTGCGTTCAGCATCAGTCAATTTCTCGGTTAGTCCCATAAAAATAGGAACGTTTCCAAAAGGATCCACAATAATGAATAAGACAATGGCGGCCTTTACGACGTTTCCAAGCGTGCTGACTATCGCTTCGGACATAGAACCATCGGTAATCATATTTGGCATGAACTAAATAAAAGCGTTAACCAGAAGCCCAGCAAAAACCTGGCTATCTAATGTATTAACTTTTTCAGCGAGAACTGAAATCAGTTCCTGCAGAGCGGGTTTTGGCAAGCGACTGAGCATCACATTTCATAATCTGTGCTTCTTTCAGGCAAAATCTTCAGCAGTTTCACAATTTTGGCCTCGTCCACATCCTCTAGCGAATAAAACTTGACGTGCCTCATTATCTTGCCTTTACCTTCGAGCAACGCCATATGGTTCTCCGACAAGCCTTTCACTGAAAATCCCAGGTTCACGTGGTCTCTTAGAGCAACTACATAGAATTTGCCTTCATACCAAGGCACCCCCATTTTAACCTCTTCTTTGATAGTCGGGAAGGTCTTAAGAATAATACTTCTTAACCGCTGAATAATCTCCCTCATCGGAGACTTCTGTTTTTGCGCATACTCTCCTACATCCAAGTCTTTTTTCACCAGTCTTCGGATTATCTTTCAAGTCACAAATAAACGTGATGTTTACAGTTGAAACCATCTCTGAGTTTAGCGAGATCTTATCAAAACCGCCTTTTTCGCTTTTCCCACCCAACTCGGGTTGGAACTCGTTTCTTATTTTCATCTCTCGTCGCTTCTTGTTGTATCCCAAGGCGTAGCCATGCGTGGCGTCCCTTATCTGCCTAACCAGAAGCATCATTCGACTTTTTGAGTCAAACTTGTGTGGCAAAGCGTCATCAGGCAAGTAGATCTCCTCACGTTCTTTCGCCAAGCCAATCAGAGGAAGTTGCAATCCAAGCTTTTGCAGAGCTTTTTTCGCTGCGGATACTTGCCCATGGCCACCGTCAACGATTATCAAGTCCGGCAATGAAGCTTTCTCGTCTAGAAGGCGTTTGTATCTCCTTGTTACTATTTCGTTGATGCTTGCGAAATCGTCCTGCCCCGGAGCAGTCTTGATTCTGAACCTGCGGTAGTTGCGTTTATCTGGTTTGGCTGTCTGTAAATCGCACCATGCCTGCGACGACGTGCTCAACTCCCAAGTTGGAGACATCAAAGCATTCAATTACGCGGGGAAGTAATGGAAGACTAAGGGCAGTCTGCAAATCAACCAAAGCACTGTCCTCATCCAAAGCGGATTCAATGTTTTTCTCAACAAGCTTGATTAATCCGTGTTTGTCGCCTCTTTTGGGAACAGTCAGAGTAACATTCCCACGCCTCTTCGAAGAAAGAAACTCCTCCAAAGCCTTCTTCTCTGAAAAATCCACCCAGCATTGCGTATTTAGCAAAATTTCCCTTGGAATCTGATTCACGGAGTAGAAAGCCTTCAAGAAGTCTTGTTCGACCTGTGGCTGCAAATCCATGGAAAACTCCTTTTTCCCAAGCAGTACACCTTTTCTTATGCCCATTTGAACCGCAAGAACCTTCTCTCCGAACCGTCTGAAAGCTAAAACATCCTGATCAAACCGTCTCTCGTTGTCCACTATCTGACGCTCCGTGAGAAGCCTAATGGAGGCAATTTGATTGCGCAATTCAAGAGCACGCTCGAATTTCTGCTCTTTAGAAGCAATGTTCATCTGCAGGAGAAGAATCTCCATGGTTTTCTCATAATTGCCATTCAAGAAGAAGCGAGCCAACTCAACCTGTTCTGCGTATTGTACATTAGTGACATTTCCTACACACGGTGCAGTGCAAAGACCAATGTGAAAGTTGAGGCATGCTCTCTTCGGAAATTTCTTGCAGACCCGGAGCTTGAAAATTCTAACAACGAGCCTCTGCAAATCTTGTCTTGTGAAACCGTCTGTGTAGGGTCCAAACGACTCCAGTTTCCGGGAGATCTTCCTGCTGGTCAATATTCTGGGAAAGTCTTCTCTGGTTAGGGCAATGTAAGCAAACGTCTTTGCGTCTTTGAGATTGATGTTGTACTTAGGCATGTGCTGTTTGACAAGCTTGTTCTCGAGCAGAAGGGCTTCAACCTCATTGTTCACAACAATCCAATCAATACAGCGGACTCTAGATACAAGATGCCTAGTCTTGGCCGGCTGTTCAGATTCGGAGAAATATGTTCGGACGCGGGAACGGAGGTTTTTCGCCTTCCCGATGTAGAGCACTTCTTCTTTTTCATCCTTGAACAGGTAGACTCCTGGATTTGCAGGGATGCTGGCGCTCTTGAATTCTGAAGGATTGACTAGAGGTATCAACTGGAAGGCTCCGCCACACCACTTGCTCTCGAAAGACCTAGTTGGAGTACTCTTCGCAAGAAGCAACCAGTGTATGAGTGTATGTTTCCAGCAACCTCTTCAGGTGTGCCCTGCGCGAGAATTTCTCCACCAGATTCTCCGCCTTCAGGACCCAAATCGATTATGTGGTCACAGCTCTTTATCACGTCCAAGTTGTGCTCTATGACATACACCGTGTTTCCCTTCGCAACAAGCCTGTTCAATACCGCTATTAACCTCTTAGCATCGTCAAAATGAAGACCTGTTGTCGGCTCATCAAGCATGTAGACAACATGACCAGATTTGTGCTTGCTGAGTTCACGAGTTATTTTGATGCGTTGGCTTTCGCCTCCTGAAAGCGTGGTTGAACTCTGCCCAAGTTTTATGTAGCCTAAACCGACATCGAGAAGTGTCTGCAGTTTCCTGGCAAGCAGAGGTATGTTCTCGAAAAATTGGGCTGCCTCTTCTACCGTCATATCCAATACTTCTGCAATGTTCTTTCCCTTGTACAGAACACTGAGCGTTTCCGTATTGTAACGTTTACCCTTACAGTCACTGCATTGCACATAGACGTCGGGAAGAAAGTTCATCTCGATTCGAAGCACACCGTCGCCTTGACAAGTTTCACATCTTCCTCCTTTCACGTTGAAACTGAATCGTCCCGGGTTGTAGCCGCGCGTCTTGGCTTCTTTTGTAGAAGCGAAAATCCGCCTTATTTCGTCGAAGAGTTTAGTGTATGTTGCAGGGTTACTACGCGGTGTTCTTCCAATGGGGTCCTGGTCGATGACTATGACGTTGTTTACGAATCTTGGAACACTGATGGTTTCGTGCTTACCAATTTTGTCAATTCTCTCACCGAACATCTCCCTTAACACGGGCATAACAGTCTGATTCATCAGTGTGCTCTTCCCCGACCCTGAAACACCTGCAATTCCACATAGTACTCCCAAAGGAAGATTGACAGTAAGGTTCTTCAGATTGTTCTCTTTTGCCCCAGTAATCGTGATAAAACCACAAGGTTTCCGCCTCTCCTCAGGCACCTCAATTCTTAACTCGCCTGAAAGGTATTTGCCAGTGATACTTTTTCGGTTCTTCATGATTTCTTCCGGAACACCTGCAGATACTATGTGTCCACCGTGGACCCCTGCCCCAGGACCCATATCCACAACATAGTCTGCACTCCGTATGGTTTCTTCATCATGCTCCACCACAATCAAAGTATTACCTAGATTCCGAAGCCGATGCAGAGTGCTGATGAGTTTGGCATTATCCCTTTGGTGAAGCCCTATACTAGGCTCGTCAAGGATGTACAGGACACCCATGAGGTTGCTGCCAATTTGCGTAGCTAGCCGAATTCTCTGGGCTTCACCTCCTGAAAGCGTCCTAGCAGCCCTAGAAAGTGAAAGGTATCCCAAGCCAACATTCTTCAGGAAGCCTAATCGCTCGTTGATTTCCTTGAGTACCTGCTTGGCGATTATCAGTCTCTTTCTCGTTCAGCTGAGAAGGCAAATTGGCGAAGAAATCCACCGCCTGTTCAATCGACAGATCCGTAACGTCGATGATGTTCTTGTTCTAGAATATGCACCGCAAGCACAACTGGTTTCAAGCGTTTCCCATTGCAGGAATTGCAAGGACTGGACTTCATGAACTTCTCAATTTCTTCTTTTCGCCACTCACTCTCAGTTTGGCGATAGAGCCTCATCGTTTGAGGAATAACACCTTCCCAACCCTCGCGCATCCACATGTTGGCTCCGTTTGACCAGTTCCCATTAATGGGCTCTTTATCCCCGTAAAGAAGTACTGCAAGTTGCTTTTCAGTGAAATCCTTTATCGGGGTAAAAACGTCAAACCCGTGCCTCTTTCCTACCATGGCCAGTTGCTGTGCACGCCAACTTAGGTCCATCCTTCCGTAAACCGCTAAAGCACCATCCATAATCGACTTGCTTCTGTCCGGCACGATTAGGTCTTCAGAGACCTCGGTGATTTCGCCCAACCCATGACACGATGGACAAGCACCGAAAGGAGAGTTGAACGAAAACATGCGCGGTTCAAGACTTTCAAAGACGATTTCGGGATGATTGGGACAAGCACCAAAAGTGCTTAACACAGCCTCATCTTCAAAACGCGTCATTTCCTTTTTCTTATCTGCAACCGCGTTTTCCGCATCAATGACTATCATAGTCCCTTTGCCAACTAGCAGGGACTGCTCCACGGCTTCCACAATTCGAGAGCGCTCCTCATCCCCGATTTTAACAGTGTCTACGACCGCTTCGATCCAATGCTTTTCGTACCTTACAAGCTTAACTTCCTCTTTAACAGACTCGGACTGGTAGATCTGCTGGTCTACCCTGATTTTGGTAAATCCTTCTTTCTTCAAATCATCAAATACTTGTTCATGAGTTCCTTTCATTCCCCTAATAACAGGAGCTAGAAAAATCAGCGCCTTGCCTTTTTCAGTTGCCATTACTAGATTGGCTATGTTTTCAGGACTTCGAGGATGTATAGCGCTTCCGCACTTTGGACAATGGTGCGTTCCTATCCTGGCGAAGAGCAACCGAAGATAGTCATAAATCTCCGTGACTGTTCCGACGGTCGAACGGGGATTCTTGCTTGTGCTTTTTTGCTCTATTGAAATAGCAGGAGACAAACCATCTATAGAATCCACATCGGGTTTGTCCATTAAACCCAAGAATTGCCTAGCGTAGGCACTGAGGCTTTCGACGTATCTCCTTTGGCCTTCAGCGTAAATAGTGTCAAAAGCCAAGGTAGACTTCCCTGAACCTGAAAGACCAGTGATAACGATTAGCTTGTTTCGTGGCAGTTCCACATCTATGTTTTTGAGATTATGCTCTCGAGCGCCCTTGACAGAAATCGTGTCCCGCATCGCTACCCTCATCCCCAAATTATTTTTTGATGAATCCTACCGTGTAACAACCTAAGCATTAGAACTTTTTTATCCCATACGTGTCTTCTCGATGGGGGTGCTGTTCCGCTTCTCTTTAAGATCAAGAGTCCGTGTCAGTTCCGCGATTGCATCTCTGAACTCGATCGCTTTCTCGAAATCCAATTTTTCAGCAGCCTCTTTCATTCGAGCATCAAACTCAACAATCTGGTTATGAATGTCTGACACAGCAAGGTGCTTAGCACCTCTTATCTTGCCCTCCTTGTGGGAAACACCTTTCACTATCGTTCGAGGTGTTATCCCGTGAACACTGTTGAAACGCATCTGGAACTTGCGACGGTATTTGGTGATTTCCACAGCGCGCTTAATCGATCGAGTTTTCACGTCAGCATAGAGTACTACTCGGCCATTGACGTTTCGTGCTGCCCGCCCTATTGTTTGGATGAGACTGCGTTCGTCTCTCAGGAAGCCTTCTTTGTCTGCGTCTAAGATGAATATGGTAGCCACTTCCGGAATGTCCAAACCTTCCCGAAGTAGATTGATGCCCACTAGGATATCGAATTCTCCTACGCGGAGTTGGCGGACAAGTTCTATGCGGTCAAGGCTTTCAATTTCGGAGTGAAGATACCTTACTCGGAAGCCCTCTTTGGCAAGATAATTCGACAGGTCCTCAGCCATACGCTTCGTGAGTGTCGTAATCAATATGCGGTCACCCTTATCAATCGTTTTCTTTGCCTCTTGCATGAGGTGCTGCATCTGTCCTTCAATGCTATGTAGTTCTACTTCAGGGTCAAGCAGACCTGTAGGGCGCGTGATGACTTCTACTGGCGGGCCACTCTTTTCTAGTTCGTATTCGGCTGGAGTGGCTGAAACAAAGAGGGTTTTGCCCATCTTTTTTTCGAATTCTTCGAACTTGAGGGGGCGATTGTCGAACGCGCTGGGGAGGCGAAAGCCATAGTCAACTAGATTTTTCTTTCGTGCATAGTCGCCATTGTACATTGCTCGGGACTGAGGGATAGTCTGGTGACTCTCGTCGATTATGAGAAGATAATCTTTCGGGAAGTAGTCAATGAGAACGAAAGGCGGTTCACCCGGGTTGCGTCCGTCGAAATGCCGACTGTAATTCTCGATTCCCGCACAAAAACCTATTTCATTGATCATTTCTAAATCGTAGTTGGTTCTTTGTTTGAGACGTTGCGCTTCTAGCGGTGGAAGTTCTTCAAGCCTATGGACGAGCTCTTGCTTTATTTTTCCGAGTGCACGCTGCTGTTTTTCCTCAGGAACCACATATTGACGGGCTGGATAAAGCGTAACCCTATCGACCACGAGCTTCGTGTCACCTGTCAACGCCTCAACCTCCTTGATTTGCCTGACTCTTCCCATTTCAAGCTCGACACGAATGATATCGTTCTCGTAGGCTGGAACCACATCCACAGTGTCTCCTCTTACACGAAACCTGCCCGGTTCAAGAAAAGAATCATTACGCTCGTACTGCATATCGATTAGCGAATGTATGAGGTTTTGACGATTGACTTCTTCTCCTAACTCCAAAGTGACAGCCATTGTTTTGTAGTCTTCAGGATTCCCAAGGCTGTAGATGCAGCTAATACTGGAAACAATGATTGTGTCTTCGCGACTTACGATGCTGGATACCGCGTGCATACGCATTTTCTCAATTTGTTCGTTCACGCTGGAGTCCTTTTCGATGTAAGTGTCAGTTGTCGGGAGATAGGACTCTGGCTGGTAATAATCGTAGAAGCTTATGAAATACTCGACACGATTATTTGGAAAAAGCGCCTTGAGTTCAGCATAGAGCTGCGCGGCCAACGTTTTGTTATGCGCTATTATGAGAGTAGGTTTCTGCAAACGATTAATCACATTTGCCATAACAAAGGTTTTGCCGCAGCCTGTGATTCCCAGCAGTGTTTGTTTTTGCTTCCTTGAGAAGTCCTCAACGATCTTCTGCACTGCTGCCTCTTGACCCGGTGAAGGTTCAAAAGGCGCCTTCAGCTCAAACTGCACTCTTCTCCCCCGTGGCGCAACAAGAAGTATTCACAAGCGATTTAAGGACTTATAAGAGTTTGCGGAAATATATCTAAAATCTCACAGGCTAATCATCTTGCAGTTATTTCTACACTATCAGCAAAATAGGACATCTCAGTCTCCCATCTAACCGAAATTCCGAAAGCAACAAAAACCTCGCCTAGACTGCCTGTGTTGATTCCGACTGAAAGACTGTATGCTTTCCACCCTGCTACTTGATCGGCAGCGCCCAAGACATGGAAATCGTCTTCAACTTCGGAGTTGTCTTCACCTATATAGGCCACAACCTCTGCTATGGTGTTGAAGCTTTCAGATGGACTCCACAATTGAAATGACAAGGTAACTATCTTTGCAGAATTTGGCTGAAATTTTAGCTTTCGCTCTAACCATATGGTTCCGTCATCCTGTCTTCCGTCGATTTGAAATAAAACAGAATAGTCACCGGAAAAACTGTTGTCTGATGTGCGCTCAATCTTCCACGCTACTGTTTCGTCTGGATTATTAGGGTCTTCAGGAACTTGAGAATCAAGGGTCCAATCGCTAAAACCTTTCTCAAAACTATCTGAGAAGAAAGTCCGGTTCAGGCTGCAGTTTCGGAAGCAGAAGCCATACTGCCATGATCACCATGGCAGAAATGACTGCGGTTGTAATCAAGACGAGCCTTTTATTCATAATTTTTCAGCTAAATGCATAGGCAAAGCCTGTAATTAAAACTTGGCCACTCAGAATCAGGCAAGTTTCTCTCATCGAAACTTCTTTTCTAAGATACAAGCCACTGTATCTATGATGCGCTAATTTGTAGAGACAAGAGAAATCATAAAAGCAAATGTTCAAGGAGAATCTTTATTCCAATAGCGATTAGGATTATTCCACCTATTGCCTTTATTTTGTTTCCAAAATATTCTCCGATGATGTTACCAAACAAAAATCCCCCGTAAGAGAGAGAAAAGGTTACAATTCCAATAACAACAATAGGAACAAGAATAGCTGTTTGTAGAAATGCGAAACTCAAACCAACCATCAAGGCGTCAATACTAGTCGCAATGGATAATGTGAGCAAAGCACGCAAACCGAGTTTGCTTTCTCCATGCTGTTCGTCCTTTCCAACAGAATCATGAATCATCTTTGCACCAATAAAAACCAACAGGGCAAAAGCTATCCAGTGATCAATCCACTGGATCAGCTCTTCCAGCCCAAGACCTGCAAACCATCCAATCACGGGCATAATCATTTGAAAAGAGCCGAAGAACGAGGCAACAACAAGAGCATTTTTCCGCTTATGACCTTCAACCAGATATCCCTCTTGCTATCGAAACCGCAAAAGCATCCATCGCCAAACCAACTGCAATTAGCGTAACAGTCAGGATATCCATTCAAATCACGAATCTATTCATTTTTCGGTAGGAAACGATATTGAGCATATAGGCTTTTTGATATAAGCTAATAGTTCTGGTCAAGGTTCTCTTTGAAAAAAGCAGTCTCGGCATAGTTCTTCTCAATCTGCTTTCCTGAATAAACCATACAATTCTCATTGAGAAAATGAAAACAAGCTGAACGTCTACAAGCAATCTCATTGTAGTTTAGTTAGATGAAGATTTGGCAGAACAAAAGAAAAATGGGGAGTCTGCTTTGTTGAAATCTGTGTGCTCTACGCTGTGGCAGTAGTAACAGGAGCAAAAGGCTGTTTCCCTTGAACAACTGTTGTGCCTGCCATGCGGTCGGTGTATTTCTGTCTTCTGTCAGCTCCAGGTGTAACTACGCCGATTAGCCAGTCGAGAAATAGGAAAAGCGGATAAATCTTGCTGATGTTGCGGAGAAATGCTTTTCCAAAATCAACTTTACCTCCATTTGCCATCTGAACTTGCAAGCCTAAGACTCTTTTGCCTATTGTAGCACCCCAGTAGACGTCAAGGATAGCAAAGTAAAGCACTTCAATTAGTCCTAGAAGGAATGGGAACAATAGCCAAGATCCATATCCAATTAGCCACAATGAGCCAGCAAAGAGGAGCGAAAAGAATATCAGGTATACTGGAATGGCGATTATTATGCTGTCAATAATTAGCGCAATCAACCTGTAGAGCCAGTGATTCACGTCAATCTGCAAACCGTTTTCTGTTGTCATTTTTTCACTCGCAGTTCATTTTGTAGTAAGGGACTATTATGCTTTGCCAAGGAGAGGACTCACCATAGGCATAGCATGGACAAATGAGACCTAAACCTAATTAGGATTCGAAAACAGAGGTTGAATTGCATGCTCAAAACCAGCGAGCTTCACAGCCAAACAAAACGTTTTGTTTCCCAGAAAAATCGTAACTAGAGTAGCCCTATGAAGTGGCTATCTGCGTTTCTGATTGGCAAAAGAATAAATCCAAAAAAACACTTAACAATAACTGGGATGGTAAGTTTATGTGTATGGGAAAAGTGGTTGTCCGCTGCCCGAAGTGCGCAAAACCGCTGCAGGTTACCAGACCAGACAGTTCCCACCCGTTTTGGTCCCGAGATAAACCCAAAGAAGACGAAGGAATAGCCAACGTGATTGTACAGGATCTCGAATGCAATAACACAGAATGCTCTACGAAATTCTCAGTATATTGGTACGACAAATAAAATAAGAAGCTTAACCAAACCCTCTTTTTTGTTATTTGCCCAAGTCAAGTTCAAAATATCGCTACCAAAAACAAAAGCCAAATTCAAGCATTTGCCGTAAACAAACCTATCTTCGTATCCTCTTGAAGTAAATGAGAACAACAAAAGTGGACCGAGCGGGATTTGAACCCGCGGCTTCCGCCTTGCGAAGGCGGCGATCATACCAGACTGATCTACCGGCCCGTCGATTCACGTTTTTAAAAGAGAATACGCATTCAATATAAAAGAATAATGCTGCATTACACACGGTATTTTCGGTATCAAGAAGTCTCCAGCATCATGAAAATATTCTTAAGTGATTTCTATTTTGAATTGAAATATCCAGCTAGCAGGTCCAACATTCACAGGAAACAAACCGGACAAGCTTCAGAGAACTAATAGCAAACGACGGCGACTTCGGTTGCAGCAGATAAGAAAATATAGTCTGGCAACAAATATACTGTAGCTCTTTGTTGCTTATGGATTGTGGTAGATTTGACTAAGACTGTTGTTCTTCCAGAAACTGTTTATAATGATTTGACAACTATCCAAGAAGAAATGGCCTCCTTAACAAGAAAACCTTTTTCCACTGGAATGACCGTTTCCCTGCTTATTGCTGTTTACAGAGCCCACATGAGTGAACCATGTGCACGAGATGCTTTCAGACAAAGACTGGCCAACGCGGAATTCATGTCGCCCGAGGATTTCGAGAAAGCATGGGATAGTCCACCTTCAAAGGCGAAAAAACATAGACTTGCGTAATCACGAATCATCAAGGATCGAAGAATCACCAAGATTAGTCTTCTCATTCAGGTTATGTCTAACAATATTCAGCGCAAATTCTCGGGTTTACCAGAACCCGCCTTTAGAAGTGACTTTAACGTTTGCCTGTAGTCCCCCAAGCCCCAATGCTCCAAAGGTGAAGTTGTAGCTTCCGCTTGGCAAAGTTATCCAATCACTAGTGTAAACTGTCTGGTCCCCTTGCGCTTTGGCATGCTCCCAAATTTTGGTTCCGTTAACGTCAGTTATGCTGGCGCTCCAAAGAGCAGAACCGCTACTTATGACAACCTCAACTTGAGTTTTATCATGCAAAATTGGCAATTCAAACTCTTTCTGTTCTTCTTCTGCACCTATCGAAAAAGAAACCTCCAGTTCTGCGAGATTTCTCGGAAAAGTAAGCGCTGAATACAACCCTGCAATTAATATGATGGCCACAAAAGCGAAAAGCACAATTTTTTTCGTTGTGTAAATCACGTCATTCTCTCCATTTTGATTTAGATCGAGTTACTAAACGCGCCTGAAGGATTTATGGTTAGCGTCATTGGACAACTGTAAAACTGGGTAGGATTTAGTAATAGCCTAGTTTGCAGAGCGCTTGAAGTATGCGAGACTGCGCTAAAGCGCGCTATGATCTCAATCACATTTGGAGGAATCTTTCAAGAGTAATGCCAGTTTCCAGTCTTTCATCAATGAACAGCGTCTCTTGCATAGAACATGAACATAGAATTCTGTAAGAATTTGAAATCTCTTATGCGAACCAAGTGGCTTATGCAATTGCAGTCGGAGGAGCCGAAGCCTTCAATCGCTTCTCCTTCTCCCTTCAGCATCCTAGCAATGGTACACTCCTCGGTTCTATCTGCTTCTTTTGCAAACACTTTCAGTATTTCTGCAGCACCACTATCCAGCAAGTAGTCAATGTGCCAAAAGAGCGGTTTCTTCTTCTTGAGGTGACGTTTTATTCGCCGCTCAAGATTAGACTGTGCTGACCCAACATAAGCGTATAATCCACGCGTAAAACTAATCTCGCCCAAAGCGCCCACAGTCACCAATGTATCCTTCTTGACGTTGATTATCAGCACATAGACACCCTTCAACGTTCAAGTTCTCCGTCAGCAAAAGCTTGATTCAAGTAAGACTTGTATAACTTTCATCATTCTTCAAACGCCAACAATATCTCTTTATTTCGGACAATATTTGTTGTATCTTAGCTACAATAAACGTTTCAGGTGTTCTTGAGACTATCAGAGAATCAATTCATTTTCTCAATAGCAAATGATTGCCATATCTCAACCCTTTCGCGGAAGATCAAGGAGGTCTAACATCTTTACAGCGTTGTTTGTTGGAGGCATGCAGGTTTGACCACGACACACGTATGCAGTTGCTTTGTCGCCAATTTTCTCGTAACCCAAACCGGGAGAACTGGGTTTTCTAATAGAAACTGTTAGATGAGGTATGTAATGTAGCCGTAATGCCTCAATCATCGACAGCGTGCTGCTTTCTTGGACCTCACCCACCAGGACAACATTGTATGCTGGACCCAAGGCAAACTCCAAACCTACAAGCATAAATGTGTGTGCTGCCGGAGCTCGAGCTATTTCACCGGAGAAGGACTTGAGCATTCTAATAGCCTTCTCACCAAATGATGCATCGCCAGTTAAACGTTCCAAGCGCAACAAATCCAGAAGAGCCACTGAATTACCTGAAGGCAGGGCGCCATCATGCAATTCTTTCCTCCTTAGCACAGCATCCTTTGCGTTCTTCGCGGTGAAGTAGAAGCCACCGTCCTTTTCATCCCAAAACCGTGCAATCATCTGCATTGGACAGCTCAATTGCTGTCAGCAAAATCTTATCATCGAAAGAAGCTTCATAAACTTCGATAAGGCCCCACACCAAAAACGCGTAATCATCCAAGAAGCCCTCTATCTCGCTATTGCCCTGAGCATAACGATGCAGCAGCATCCCGCGTTTGTCCCTCATCTTGTTTAGAACAAAATCCGAGGCTTTGACAGCAGTCTGCAAATACTTTTGTTCAGCGAAGACCCGACTGGCTTTCGCCATCGCAGCAATCATTAAGCCGTTCCAGTCAGCAAGAACCTTGTCGTCCTTCAATGGATGAACCCGCTTCTTTCTAGCTTCGAAAAGTCTTGTGCATATTCTACCTAAACTATGAATGGTTTCATCAACTGTTAGTTGTGATTCTCGGGCGACCTGCTCTAACGATTTTTCCCAGTGTAAAATGTTTAAACCTGTTCGCTTCTTGCCAGGTTCAACATAGTTTCCTTCAGACCGAATGCTAAAAAGCCTAACCGCCAAATCAGCGTCTTCAGGCAACAAGGAGTTCCGGACCTCTTCCTCTGTCCACAGGTAGAACTTGCCCTCTTCACCCTCAGAATCCGCATCTTCAGCCGAGTAGAAGCCGCCTTCAGAAGAAGTCATATCTCTCATTACGTACTCCAAAACCTCTTTTACCGTAACCTTAAACTTCAAAGCGCCTGTTGCCCAGTACGCTTCAACATAAGCCAAAGCTAACATCGCTTGATCATAAAGCATCTTTTCGAAGTGAGGGACACGCCATTCTGCGTCCGTGGAGTACCTGTGAAAGCCGAAGCCCACCTGATCAAAAATGCCTCCCAACCGCATTGCGCGTAAAGTCTTCTCCGCCATTGTTAATGCCGTTTTCTCCTTTGTTCTGTTCCAATATCTCATGAGGAAAATCAAGTTATGAGGCGATGGAAACTTGGGAGCCTGACCGAATCCGCCGTTCTCTTTATCAAAGTTTTGAGAAAGCCATTCGTATGCATTGTCCAGAACCTGCTTGTCCAAATCCCCTTGGGAAGAATGATCGCCCATAGTTTCGAGGCTTCGCATTATGCTCCTGCCGAAGTTTTCCAAATCCTCTCGACGCGTTTTCCAAACTTGTTCAATCTGAGGGATAAGATCTAACATTCCAATCAAGCCAAACTTGCTGTTTTTGGGGACATAACTCACAGTGAGAAACGGGTTTTTGTCTGGCGTCATCACTATGTTGAGAGGCCACCCGCAACTTCGACCTATCCGCTGGCAGACAGCCATGTAAGCACCATCCAAGTCTGGGCGTTCTTCTCTGTCAACCTTCACGCAAACAAACGACTGGTTCATCAAATTCGCCACTTCTTCGTCATTGAAGCACTCTTTCTCCATAACGTGACACCAGTGGCAGGTCGAATAGCCTATGGATACGAAAACTGGTTTGTCTTCTTTCTTAGCCAGCTCGAACGCCTCGTCACTCCATGGATACCAGTCTACAGGATTGTGCGCATGTTGAAGCAAATATGGACTCTTCTCATGTATCAGCCTGTTTGCTCTCGGTCTGTTGACTTCATTATCCATAAAAAATCAGCACTCTAAGATACCTAAATCGTTGCTGTTTTATTAAGCGTACTACCCACAGCTCTTCTCTAGTATTTCACGCTCAGATAAAGCAGAACGGTCAATGCCAAGAACTCAAAGAGATCCGGCAACAGGGCAAATGGCCCCAGACCAAACGCCATGAAACCGAACATCGACATGAACAATGGATTGGCGGTTAATGTTCTCAAGAGGAAGACCAAGGAAAAAAGAATCAAGCCCAAAGTGAACTGTGACTTGGTTTTCCTGTATATGTCGACGTAAGTAGTAAGAAGGTAGCACAAGAGAGCCACATTAACCGTGGAAAGTACCGTTTGCGCTATATAGAAAAACTCGAAATCGAAACGAACTCCCTCCGGAGGTTGGGGACGTTGAGGGAATAATGAGGATGGAAACACGGAAGAAGCCCAAAAAGCCGCTAAAATCGCTATCGCTGCCAACGTTGAGATTACTACCAACCAAATCTTGATGTTCCTATTCATACGAGGTTCCATTGTTTTCTCTCCTTTTTCTACTTTTTCCATAATTTGTTCAGAATCTCCTCAAACAACGCGTAGTTCTCCTCCATCATCTGAGAAAGAAAATATGTGGCACCATATTTGTCGCCAATGGATGAAATTATCCTGTTCTTCTCCAAAACCGTGAGATGATGCCTCACAGTCTTGTAGTCTAACTTCATTGAAGTTGCAAGCTGGTTTGCATTCTGCGGTGTTTCTTTAAGAATTTCGACAATTCTCGCACGGGTCGGACCACCACGGGTACCAGCAATCAACCATCCAAGCAAATGCCTCAGCGAACGGGTATTTGCAGACATTCAGCCTTCTCCGTGCATATCGAGATTCCTTGAAAGTTTACTGTTAATAGCATTATAAACATGTCTCCCGAACCTCGACCTACATCTAAAATCAACTAAATCAACAGAGAAGGACCACTGGTTCTCATTCGACAGTGTTTCAGCGACTAAAACTTGAAAATGTTTTCGCGACACCATCCATTTTAGCTTGCATATCAAATTTGGGAGAAAATTGGGTATATTCTTTTAAACTATTAATGAACATTTTCTGATGTTTGGAAAGCAAATCGCTGAAGAGAGGAGACCTAGATCAATGGGCAAATATAGTGACACCAATCTAGCTGCAAGAAACAGCGGGGATATAAGCATACGCGACGAAGTTTGTTCGTCATTCAAAAAAACTTGAGAAGAGATGGCAACATGGAAACTAACCAAATTCCTAAGAAAACACACTCATCAACTATTTTCGTGACTATTGCCATTGTGCTCAGCCTAATAGGCGGAAGTCTCATAGGATATTCTGTAGGTAACCTACTTGTTTCACAAAACATCGACAGCTTGAAACAGGAAGTATTAGCTCTTCAAGAACAGGTTTCAACTCTCCAATCAGCGCTGGATTCCAACGAATCAAACGGAACTTACATTGTAGGCGACAGCGCTTCACTTGCCCAACTTTACACTCAAATCAAAGACTCCGTCGTTGTGATTCGCGGGTTGACAATTTCCTATGATATGTTCCATCGAGCATACTATTCTCAAGTGCAGGGTTCAGGTTTCGTATACAACTACGAGGGGCAGATGGTGGTCATAACCAACAATCACGTGGTGGAAGACACAACTAACATAACTGTAACATTCACAAACGGAAATGGTTATGCGGCTGAAGTGCTCGGATCTGATCCATACGCAGATTTAGCAGTGCTTTCAACAAGTGCTCCAGAAAGCGAGTTCAGCCCCCTTGAAATGGTAAGTTCGTCAACTCTAAAGGTCGGTGACCCGTTAATTGCCGTAGGGAGCCCCTATGGATTAACTGGTTCGATGACCACAGGCATAGTAAGCGCGCTGGGGAGAACGATAACTGAGGATCTATCCGGTGGTTACCCTATCGCGAACGTCATACAAACCAGCGCACCAATAAACTCAGGCAACTCTGGAGGTCCACTCGTTAACTATCAGGGTCAAGTTGTGGGAATAACGACTGCAATAGTGAGCGACTCTCAAGGGCTGGGGTTTGCAATTCCGTCCAGCACTGTGTTGAGGGAAATAGGCTCTCTAATTCTAGACGGGTCATACAACAAGCATTCCACAATAGGTGCATCGGGAATAGACATGACTTACGAAATTGCACAGGCAATGGACTTAGATGTTACTTATGGTTGGCTGATCGTGGAAGTTGCTAACGGCGGACCTGCCGCCAACGCTGGACTGAAAGAGGGAACTGAACAAGTCGTAGCCGGAGGACAGAACGTGGTGATAGGTGGAGACGTGATTATCGAGATTGATGATATTCGAATTAGAAATCTGGATGACATGTCAAGTTATCTAGAAGAAAATACACTGCCTGGTCAGACAATTGAAGTGGTGGTAGTCAGAGGCAATCAAGTCCTAACTAACTCACTAACACTCGGAAACCGACCGCTTCTTGACTAAGCACATGCTAGTAAATTCCCTGGAAACTACTTAGCGAATATGCCACTATGCAGGCTCGAGAATTACATCTAGAACATAACGGGCGTATTCGTCTTCTGTGAGCAGGAGTCGTTGAAGCTTGGGGATGGTTATGCGTCCGTCTTTGCCCATTTTAGCGTAGAAGCTCTGCCACCCGCCAGTGTAGGTGTTGACGGCGTTCACGGTGACGTTTAGAAGCTGTTCTGTGTCCATTTTGAATCGCCAGCGGACTTTTTTGGGGATTTGGATGCGGTTTCCCTTCTGCAACACGGTCTTGAACTTGACTTTCTCGGATAGCGGCAACACCCATAACCTCTGACAAACACAGACGCGAGGTGTCGTCTTGTGACATTTGCAGACGCAATCTGCAAGATAATTAAGCGTTGTTTAAAGAAACCAGCCCAAAACAGCTTGTTCCACGACTGCAAAATGCAAGGACAACTACAACTAATAAGAAATAGCCACACGGGCCTGGCTGGAACATGCTTTTGTGGGTTCAGAATGCAAAGTTGTCTGGTTCTTCCGTTCTTTTGCGTGTGCTTGCGCTCATACCCCCTTGGAAGCATTATGATTGACAGCAAAACAAGCTCTAACCACTATGCCGTCGCTTTGACAAACGCGAACCTTTCTGATTTCAGGTCAGCAATCATATTAACTAAAGTGTGTGCTATTATCCGCCGAATGAACCATGTTCAACTCTGTCATGCGTCTTTCTATGACATTCCTCGTGTTCCTGCTTTACATTGCCAAAACAGGTCAAGTGCTTCTGCAAGTCGGTTTGGGTGAGAAACACGCAGGGGCAAAATGGACATTTGAGGCCTTACCTAATTTCTTTCTCTTCAGCCAAAACTGCACCGTCGAGTACTTAGTGGATGCTTATGTAAATTCTTTTTCCATCAAGTTCTGACTCGTGCCAATCAGCTTTAACTGTCGCGCGATCGTCATGCAAATACACCTTCTTGGTACGAACAAGCCCAGCCATCTCATTCAAGTAAGACTCTGTGAGATCTCGACTTTCAGCATCAAGCTCGGCTATGTGAACCCCATCAAGCACTTCGGTCGGCACGAAACCCAGCTCTTTCCTCAATGCTTGAACACGACGAGCTAAATCCCGCATTATTCCTTGACCAAGCAACGTTTCGTCGCGTTGCCGGTTTACAAACACGAACACGTCGTCGTCTTTGGCTGATACCCAGTTCTCGCCCCCTACATAGTCAGGCACCTTTCCAGCGTATTCAACTGCCTTGACGTTGGTTTGCTCCAAAAACAAGGTCTCGGCGTTTCTAATTGCCTCTAGTGTCTTCTCCGGAGCGACCACTACGACGTTTGCCAATGGCCATCTGCGTTTAAGCTTAGCCTGTTGCCTAGCGGCGTAAACTAGTGAGACGCATTTGAGCAAGACCTCAAACTGTGCTTCTAAGTCTTTGTCTCGAAGCTTCTCGTTCGGAACGGGCCAAGACTCCATATTTATTGACTCTGGAAGTTTCGGATCAAGTTCTCTGTAGACTTTTTGGTGCAACGCCTCGCTGAGAAAAGGGGTGATGGGATTGAACAACAAAGTCATTGTCCGCAACGTGTAATGCAGCAAAGAGTAGATGACATGCCGCCTTTCCAGAGTATCAGGATCATCAGTCCAGAGCTCTTTCCGAACCATGGGCACATAAAGCCTGCTCAATGTTTCAATCACAAAATTCTCCAGAATGGCAACTGCAGCGTTGAACTCGCATTGCTCCAGCTTTAGTGTGCACTCCTCTATCTTCTCCTGCAGCACAGAAAGCATCCACCTATCTGCAGGCTGCAACTCAATCAAAGTTCTGTCTAACAATACTTTGTTTCCCGCGAAACAGTATCTATCGGGAGAAAACTCGTCGAATTCGGCATTTTGAAGGAAAAACCTGCTCAAATGATAGAGCGTAGAAAGTACCTGGTAGGGTCGACGATTGAGTTCTTGCATATCAAAATTCATGAAATCTATGGGAGAACATTTTCTCATAAGGTAAAATCGGCTAAGATCCGCCGAACTCTTGTCCAGAAGCTTGTTTGTCTCCAGTACGTTGCCCAAGCTCTTGCTCATCTTTCTGCCTCGGGCATCTTGGGTTAGACCCTGGAACAAGAAAGCGCGATAAGGACCCTCGTTCTTCCCCGTCAGTATTACATGTTCCAGCAGAAGCGAGTTAGCCCATCCCCTCGTTTGGTCTATACCTTCAGTGAGGAAGTCTACTGGCACAAAATTCTCGAATTCTCTGTCTGAAAACCGGGCATAAGGTGAAGCGCCGCTGTTATGCCATGTATCCAAAACAAAGTCCTCTCTTAGCATCCAACCGCCACATTTTGAGCACCTAAGTTTTATGCGGTCAACCCATGGCTTGTGTAACTCGAAATTTTCAGGCACTGGTTCTGAGGCTTCTTCAACCAATTCTTTTTTGCTTGCTACAAGTTTTTTCTCGCCGCATTTTTCGCATTTCCAAACAGGTAATGGTGCCCCCCAGACGCGTTCGCGCGAAATGCACCAGGGTTTGCCTTCTCTGAGGAAAGATATGAAGCGGTTCTTTGGCTCATCAAAGTAATACTTGATTTTTTCCGCTGCCTCAAGTACTTTGGAGTTTATCTTGTCTGTTCTCAAGAAATACTCCTTCCTGGCTAGCCACACTAGCTTGTGGTGGGAACGCCAGCATGTAGGATACTCGTGCTTGACTTTTTTGACCTCGACAAAGGCGTTTCTGTTACGCAGTTCGTCGACAACCATGTAATCCGCGTCTCTGGCGAAAACGCCGCTAAACAAGCCCGCGTCTTGGGTAAACTTTACCTCGTCATCAAAAGGTGCGAAAACCGGCACTTTTCGTCTCTGAGCAGCCCAAAAATCTTCTTCACCGTTTCCAGGCGAAAGATGAACCACGCCCGTTGCAGTGTTGACATCCACGAAGTCTTCACCGATGACAGTGTGCACAAGCGCGTTCATAGCTTCCAGTTCCTGCTGCTTGGGAATCATGTCTTTGAGCGGGTAATCGTAATGTGTTCCTTCGAGACTTTTTCCAGTCTGGGCTTCAACGATTTCATATTTTGATATGCCCAGTTCCTTCATGACCGGTTCTACGCGCTGGCGAACAATTATCCAGAATTCCTCGCCAACACGCACCTTTGAATACTCAGCATCAGGCTTAACAGCCAACATCGTGTCCGTGATTATCGTGAAAGGCATAGTCGTCCAGACCAAGAAATACTCGTTCTCGCTGTCTGCCTTTCTAAATTTGAAGTACAGAGAGGGATCTTCCACTTCCTTATACGAGCCTTCATAGCCCACTTCAGCGCTGCTCAGTGAAGTCTGGCATCCTGGACAATAAGCAACGACGTAATGTCCTTCTTCAAGCAGATCCTGCTCCCAGGCACGTTTCAGGTATTGCCATTCTCTCTCGATGTAATCGTCAAGATACGTCCAGTACGCTTTCTTTTGATTAATGAAAATGCCCAGGCGATTGTCAGCTTCAGCCCATTCACGATAGTAACGCATTATGACTTTCTTGCACTCCTCGATAAAACGCTCCTGCCCGACGCGCTCCAGAAGCTCCCGCTTGTTTTTCACACCCAGAAGCTTCTCAACTTCAAGCTCCACGGGCAAACCTTGACAGTCCCAACCCGCCCAGAAAGGCATGTAATAACCCTGCATAGTCTTCCATCGGTAGCGAATGTCCTTCATCACTCGCCCCCGGGCATGACCGATGTGGGGAATACCGTTCAATGTCGGAGGGCCCTCAACATAGCCTAGCAAACCCTTATTCTCACGTTCCAGGAGCTCCAGTTTGTCGCGAATCTGGTTTTTCTCCCAGAATATCCGGATTTCCTTTTCCAGTTCAAGCGGTTTGTAATCTCCGAGCAAATTGCTGGCAGAGTTTGGTTCAGATTTGGCAGTCACGTTGAATCCCAGTACATCGCAAATACATCGAGACAGTATATAAAAGCCTTAAGCTTCAAATCATCATAGCATTGATACACATTGGACTTAAATGCCAAACAGATTAACAAGGTATGCAAACAAGGTATAGCTGACAAACTCAACCATAATTAACATGTAAACATAAAAACAAGTCGAATGAGTCTATGAGGTAATCGTTAACCGGCAACGACATCGGCAGATGAAAGAATTTGACCAAGATAAGCTTAGGCGTCTTTAACACTCAGCCACCGCACCTGTACTTTGGGGGTGTGGAAAGGCGCATATTGGAAACCGCCAAGATACTGCAGGATAACGTAGCCACCACAGTCTACGCTGGTACAAAAGCAGGTTTCAAAAAGCCATTTTCTATGGAAGGAATAACCATAGTCCCGTGTTTCTCCACGGACACACTTTTTCCAATGGATAACTGGTTCTTCAACCGGACCCTTTCCGATGCTGCAGGAACGATTGAGGCAGATGTATACGAAATGCACACAGTGAGCGGCTACGGCTTCATGAAGACAGCGCGGAGAAGGCACCTCAAGAAAACAATTGTACATACGATCCATGGTGTTCTCGCCGATGAATATGCACAATCATTTCAAAGCGGCTCCATGACGCTACGTGCAAGAATCGCTAACCGAATGATGAAACAACTTGCTAAGGTTGAAAAAGAAACCGCCATTAACGCCGACTTGACCGTGACTGTAAGTAAATACTCCTCAAGAAAAGCAAGTCAATTCTATGGCATAGATCAGACGAAAACAAGAGTAGTGCCAAACGGAGTGGACACTAAGAAATTCAAGCCGTTCAACGGCCTAGAAAACATCAAACGCCAAATCGGCATAGAAGGCAAACTCTGCGTGCTTTTCGTGGGCAGACTAATACCTCGAAAGGGTCTCCCATACCTGATTGAAGCCGCCAGTTATATTACAAAGCAAATTGATGAAACAGCATTCGTGATTGTCGGAGATGGACCGCTAAGAAAACATCTCATGAGCTTTGCAGACAGATTGAACCTTTCGGAAAAGTTCGTTTTCCTAGGCGATGTAAACGAAAACGTATTGCCCTCATTGTATAACTGTGCAGACGTTTTTGTTCTTCCATCAATCCAGGAAGGACAGGGCATAGCGTTGTTGGAGGCACAGGCAACTGCAAAACCTGTTGTCGCATTCAATGTAGGCGGAGTTCCAGAGGCCATTTTGGAGGGGCAGACCGGATTGCTAACAAAACCAGACAGCCTCGAACTGTCAAACGCGCTTCTGAAGCTTCTGTCTGACCGGTCTCTAAGAGAGAGAATGGGAGGAAAAGGACGCGAGTTTGTCACAGGTAACTTTTCTTGGGATATTTGCGCCCGAAAAATGCTACAGGTATATCGTGAGGCAAAGGCTTTAACAGCATGAAACGTTGACTGCCTTCGCTAAGCGTTTCAATTCTTCAGCGCCTATCCATTCAGTCTTAAGGTACTGACAGATTCTCTCATCGGCGAAGCCAAGGCGCCTTGCTTCTTTAACCGTGTATTGGTAGGCTTCAATTTCTGTTGGTCTATCGACATAATCGTATTGGTCATCGAAAAGCTCCTTTCCATCCATCAGCTGCCGGACATGGCACAACTCATGGATAAGGTCTAAGTAGATGTCCACCCTGTCTCCGTCATGCAAATAACGTCCTGACACTACCAAGTGCCCATTGGCGCTGTTGACAAACATGTAACTGCCAAACCACGTTACATCCACCTTGAGGTTACGAAGAACTTCCATGGTTTTCTCTCCAAAGAGGGCTCTAACCACAGCCACATCTTCGAAGCCCTTGAAGTAATCCGCGAATGCCCGCGTTGAAGCTCCCAAACTGACAAGGGCGTTTAGAGGAAGCCGTCCAAGCAAGCGTAACGTTCTAAAAACCAATGTTTCCAGTCCAGGCACGATAACACCGTCTCCTACTCTAAAGGTGAAACTGACTCTATCTTCATGCCAAGCCGAGCCAAATCTGAGAGGTCCCCAACTGTGCCCAAACTCGCGTCTATGTTACGATGCTTTGGATGAACCCACATGTCTCCGGGTGAGAGGTTGAATTGCAGAGGAACCTCTTCTGTAACAGTGTGCCTACCTGCCAAGCACTTAATCATGTCTCCCTTTCTGACAGCTTCATGAAAGGACATGTAGCTTTGAAGCAGCTTCGGTGCGGAGTAAACTCCGATGCCATGCAATAACACAGCATTCTCAGGTGAGCCCAAGGAATAGATGAAAAACTGAGGCGAAGACGGCGTCTCCTGGAAATCATAATCAGCTAGTTTCTCGCCTGAAACCGAAAATTCGTCTTCAGCCTGAGCTATGCTAACATCATTAGGGTCAACAGAATTTGGATAAAGTAGGGTATTCTTGTATTTGACATCCGCACTCAGCAGTCTTGCACCTTCAAAATGAAGTCTCCCTCTAGCAGCGCGTTTGGAGCCGTAGCCTTTTTTCGAATGAGGAACCGTCAACAAAGTTGTTCTTTTTGCCATACTCCTTCCCATACACGAGTAGGCTTGGCTTATCGTGTCATAGTCCTTGTGAATTTGACTGATCAAGCAATGCAGCAAGCCTTCCTTACCTTCTTGCTTCAAAGTCTCAAGGGGCATTCTCAAGGCAGGAAGCAATAGGTCAATGCCGAAAGCTTCCGAGTATTTTCCCAGCTGCTCGTATTTTACAGAGTCAATCAAATCCAGATAAGAACCCGTATGGGCTTTGAGATATTCACTTACGAGTTCTGCCTCTTCTCGCGAAACCAGAGTTCCTTCGTACTTTTTCATGAACTGCGGATCCAAGTCAAGCAAATCTGTTTTGACGTAGGCAACTGAAAACGCACTTTGCCCGCTTTCCACAATTGATTGACGCAGGGGGTTGAGAGAATACCTGTCCGCTTCTATGTCATCAGTGTTAAGCAAAAAAGCCACAGCAGGTCCCTCAGACGGTTTTTTCAGCAATTCGCAAAGCTGCGATAAATCTCGAGCATCGGGCTCATGTAATCCGTAGTCTTTGAAGTAGTTGCTGCAGGTTTCAAGCAGGCGAGCACCGATTATTCCTTGGACTTCCTCCACGGTCAACTGTGGATTTGAATACTCGATTGAACCTCTTATGAAGAAGTTATTTCCATCAAAGGTCACGTTTTCTCTCCGACCGGTCTTGAACCTAAAAAAGGAAAGCGGTTTTCTGCTTCTGTCCTGACCATGGGTTTGAAGTCTAGCAACTAATTCTTTCACACATGACCACGAGGTCTCTAAGAAATCTTGCACGATCGAAAGGCACAAATCATCTGTCAAACAGTGTCAGCCTCTTTCCAGAGACTCAGGGCTGTATATGCATTTTGCGGTCACTTTCGGACCTAAAAACATTCTTGAAACGTTGAAATCCTCTTGAAACCCTGAGGCAAAGAGGTGATTTAGAAGCTCAGTTCTCGTTTCTGGGTACACATATAGAGACTTTAAACCCGGGCAATTTGGCCAGAAGGTTTCCGAGAAGAAGTTTAGCGTCATCAACACCGTTTGCCTTGCACACTAAAGGACCTATCTCTGCCATTCTATCATACAGTTTCGCCGCTGCAAAACCTTTGACTTCTTCGTTGTCAATCAAACCATAGCACAGGTTTTTCCCACTGAAAAATATCGACTCCAAGAGCTTTGCTCGATTTGCCCCGAAACATTTGCTGTCAAAAGCTATTACGACTGGGAACAAACTTTTCCTGAATTCTTTCTAAAGGATTTTTCGGTGTAGGAGAAACCGGTTCTCCTTGCAACACGGAAAAATCCTTGTCAAGTTTGAAACCGAAATGCTCGTAGAAAGCGACCAAATGGGTGTAGGCATAGAGTCCTATCGTACCCACTCCTTTACATTTCAGATAGTCTAAAGCACAGTTCACCAGAAGCCCTCCGGCATTCTTTCTTCTGCAGTCTTCTCTTACGATCAAGTTACCAAGCCAGCCTACTTTCCCGAAACTGACGGTTGTGGCAATTCCTACACGCTTCGAACCCTGAAGAAGAAGAAAGCATCCCTCAGGCTCAAGAGCCATCGCTAATTCAAAATCCTCAACCGTCATTTTCCAGTTCATCGTATTTGAGAGCTGAACGGCGAAAGGAAAATCTTCAGGCGCCATTCTTTCTACACGAAACATGCAAACAGACTCTCATGGTAGAAAATAAGCCTATTCTGCTTCCAATAAAGAAAAACCGAAACAAATCAAAGTGGCCGTCACATAATTGATTCAAGCTTCCCTCACTTTTGCCCGAACAGAAACAGATGCTGAATGGGCTTTCATCAGTAACAACATTCAGTACCTGCCATGACATTGAAGAGAAAAAATTTTCGAAAACACTTAACTGGAATTCTGGGGCGATTTGCTGTAGCTAGCTTTTTGCTTTTTCGTAGGCTTGGGCAACACTTTCACTGGTTAAAACACCTACTATCTTGTCAGACGTCTTTCTTTCAGCTACCGGCAGAAGGTCGACGTGTTCTCGTTTCATTACTTTGTAAGCTTCAAGTATGGATTCATCTTCGAAGACTAGCGGGCGTTTCAAGGGCATCTGTCCAACTGTTAAATTGGTTCTTTGTTCCGGATTTATTTTCATGATCTCGTCCCATCCTACGATGCCCTGGTAGACGCCGTCTTTTTCAACCAATGCATCGTGATAACGTGCTTTGAACATTACTTCCACTGCCTCCGCAAGCGAGGCCTCAGGCCGTACAGCCCCTATTTCTGAGAGCATAACATCTCTTACTCTAACGCCTGCCAGATTAGTTGATACAATGGTCTGTTCTGCCTCTTCGCTCGCACCTATGTAGATGAAGACGCCTACTAGGATGAGCAAGAAATTGTAGAAAAAGCCGACTATGACCATGCCTATTCCGAAAATCCTGCCTACATGGGCAGCGTATTTTGTAGCGTCTGAATACTTCATTCTTTCAGCGAGCAAAGCTCGAAAAACTCTGCCGCCATCCATTGGAAAAGCAGGAATCAGGTTAAATGCTCCCAAAACAAGGTTTAACATTGCCAAATCAAGAATGAGACTTCCAGCTGTAACAAATGAGGGTGCCAAAGTCTCTACGGGTACATCCAGAGGAAACAGCCGGCTCAATCCGAAAAGAACACCACCTATTAGAAAACTCACTATCGGACCAGCAAATGCCAATCTCCATTCTATTGCGGGGTTTTCAGGAACTTCTTCGATTTCTGAAACTCCACCGATCGGGTAGAGAACAATTTTGCGAACTTTGATACCATAGTGTCTCGCGACAACCGAATGTGCCAGTTCATGAAAAACCACGAAGACGAAGAGGAACAACATCAGTACGAAAAGGTACAGTGCAGGATAATAGAGAACGAAAACCGCAACCATCAGCAGTAGAAAAGTGACATGCAACTCAACTGGAAATCCCCAAACAGAACCTATTTTGAGAGAATACTTCATACAAAAACCAAGAAGAAATAGCTACCTTTTAAAGCTTCCATACTAACCAAGAGCGAACCGAAACACCGAAAACTATTAAGTCCTATCTCCCGATGATATAAGACCGTGGATAGTGGGCACACACAGGAAAAAGGAATCGCGCGTTTTGGTTGAATAAAAGATCTTAAATCCTTCTCTATGTTCTTCAAAGAGGATGTAATTCCGTAAAGTGATGGAATAATCACAGTAGGATTTGTGATTCTGCCTTATTGAGACTGGATCGAAATGCGTGCTTACTTTCCTCTCCGAAGGCAAAAGAGCCATGGGAATCAAGGTGAACAATAGATGACGGTTGTCAGAATTTGCCGGATAAACACTGATAGCACTGGTACGATGAGGAAGCTGAGTACGCGAAGTTTTCGGTTAAAGCATTTGGTTTTGAATAACGAGAATCAGCAGAAGTTGAGGGGAGAACTTGGACGCAGTATCCGAAGTTAGAAAAAATCTGATGGGCTCTAAAACTAGATGACTTTTGCCAAGAGTCTATTGAAGTCAAGTTTTCCTGCGATGCGCATTTCCAGATTGAGTGCTCTGGAAGACAGTTTCCTATTGACAAATCTAAATGTAAAATTTCTCCTATACTTCTGGCACCAATCAAACTTGTAAGACGTATAGCCCCCAAAGAAATTAAGTTCTCTGATGTTCTCCTCGATGCATCTCTCCAAAGTCTTCAAAACCAGCAAATTGCTAGGGCTGCAGGATGCATAAGCAGGATCTAAACCGCTCATAAGATAATACAGTACTTTTTCATACTCAAAACCATAAAAGACTGCAATTGGCTTATCATTTACCACTAAAAAACGCAACCTAAGGCAATTGATCTCTGAAAAAAGTTTGGCTTCATACATGAACATATCACGTTTCCACTTTTTTCCAAATATGCCAGGTTCACCCCTAGAAATCCACCTTTTTTCGTGCATGTCAAAAGAGTTCTGCATCATCTCCTCAAGCGACCCTAGTTCGTAATAGTCTTTAAGCACCACTTTTCCATGTTCCCGTTCAAGTTTTCTCATACACCTTAGCAGATTCTTCCGAAATTTGACGTGCAAACCTCTAAAAAGCTCATCCAACGAGCCAGGAATCGTCAAGTAAGGAGAAACATCTCCTTCTCTTACCTCGAGGTCAGGAATAGAGTGAGAACTCTTTCTGAGCAAATCAACTATCGAGAAAGTCTCTGGAACATCGTTAAAATATAGAAAATCCCAATCTTTTTGGCCATACAGATGGGCTAGGAACATATTCAAGCATTCAGCCTTTCTTTTTGCCAACAAAATTCCGGGCGCTCTAAAGTAGAGTGACTCTATCACACTGTAAATTAAATGTCCCTTGAAGAAATGGTTAGATTTCTTGAGTGGAGCAATCCCCAAAATTTCTTCGCCGTCAGTTGCGCATAAGATTTTGAGTGTGCTTCCTTGTTCCAGGTACTTGACGCCAGGAGCCATTCTCTCCCAACTTAAGAAAAGTGTGTTGTCGCTACTCTTATTGAGAACTTGGTTCCACTTGTTTCGCATGTCATAGAATTCGTTAACAGAATTAACTTCATTGACTTTGAAGTTTCAAACTCTCCCAGCAACAATTCCGTTTGAACGACATGAGTGTTTTCTTAGTCTC
Organism: Candidatus Bathyarchaeota archaeon; assembly: GCA_963720565.1. GTDB lineage: Archaea > Thermoproteota > Bathyarchaeia > Bathyarchaeales > Bathycorpusculaceae > A05DMB-2. The sequence continues at coordinate 104,820 of CAVRFW010000002.1, forward strand.
TACCTATCCCTCTTGCTGTCCTGTGACGACAATAAACCTTTCGCTTGACTGGAACAAGCGAAACCCCGCAGGGCAAGAGTCGATGCGTGCGCTCAGTGGTTAGCATGCTTCTCTGATTTTTCTGTATAAGTAGCCATATTCTACTCTGGCTCTTCCGTTGAGAATTGGCTCAACTCTAGGTTCGAAATTAATTTTCCAAAATTCACAGCTGTTGCAAGGCGAACCGACAGAGAAGATTTTTTATAACACGGCTTTTCTCAAATCCTGAAATTTCGAGCGCGCGCTTGATTCTTGTTTGTGGTTGCATGTTTCTTATTCTGTTTCTTCTTTTGTATAGGTGTGCGCTGATCTAAAAAGAGGGGTATTTTATCAGAAAAGGGTGAAGGTGGGGAAACCGTAGGTTTCCAGCATTTAGTCAGTGTGTGTGCCGTGGATAGTGGGGCTGCCCGGATTTGAACCGGGGTCTATAGCGCCCGAGGCTACAAGCCTGGACCAAACTAGCCGACAGCCCCATACCGTGGTTTCGTGTTTAAGGGTTCTATCTTGAATTGCCAATCACTAAAATAAGCATTATGAATGATATCGACGAGCATACAGCTCTATCGGCTTTCTTTGCTTTTTTCCGCCTCTTTGGGTTGGGTCGGTTAGAAGTCGGCTGTGAATGTTGTTGCGCCAGCTGGAACATACAGAGTGTAGTTTTCGCCCGTCACGCCTCCGGGGAATTCCCACGTAATATCGACATTATAAGACTGCCCGCCTACAAGCGTTGCGCTGTATCTTCCCGCGGTGAATGGACTACTAGTTTGTACTTTGCCATCCATACTGTTGAAATAGATTGTTCCATCTTGTATGATAGTGATTGTACCAGATACTTGGACTTGCGTGTACTGCAGGTTGTCGAGTTGGGTTTGAAGATTGGTGACTTGAGCCTGTAGGCTTGTGACTTGATCTTGTAGGTCGCTAATCTGTGTATTCAGCAATGATATTTGCCTGTCTTTGTTTTGAACTGTACCGTTATAGCTGATTATTGTGCCTACAAAGGCAATCGCAATGATTGCCAACAATACACCCAGTCCTATGACAATTTTGTTGACCATGTCTTTAGTTCCCTTTGCCTTCTGCTCAAGCTATCTTCAACATGCTCAGATTTAAGACTTATTCCTTCAATATGCTGTGCTCGCGTCGAAATAGGCATTTCTTCACCATTGCGAGAATCTTGTGCAATAGATTGGGTTCAATCTTGCTTCTATTAAGCGAAACAGCAGAAACCCTTTCTTGTGAAGTTAGAAATTCTGGGAGGTCACCAGTGGTGAAAAGTCATCTAGAGTTATGGGGTATTACTACTAGAAGAATAGTTCCAGAAATCTTAAAAGCCGTTCTTGGCTACATTGCAAATTGGAGAAAGCGAGTGTTAACTTTATCCAGAAAAGAAAATGCAAGACGAAAGTGTCACCGAACAGTAGTTTCTCAGGTTTACTCATCACTTGTGTTGCCTTCACAAAGAAAGGGTGGGTAGAGCAATGTTAGCGAGAAGTAAAGTTTTTCACGTACTCGGTTTGTCCTGTTTAGGCAGTGCTGTCTTCCTCATGATTTATGTTTTTTATCATGTTGTGGTGTACGGTGGCATAATTTGCGTAGAACCGAATCTATTCATAGTTGCCGTGAAGTGGGAATGAGTGTTATGGCAGTAGTGTACTTCGGATACGTCTTCGGCAAAACACTCTGAAGCAGAATTTTCTCATTAACTCTCTGGTTTTGCTACCTGATTGTCAACAAGCGCGCGACTTACGTAAATGGAGAAAGCTACTTAAGCTTAAGGCTTGATATCGTATTTCCAACAGTGAAGAAGGGCTATGGAGGAGGCGATAAGGTGGCGAGATTGAAATCCACTTGTTCGAAATGCGGAAGAACCATACTCATTGTTCTTTGATGACGATGAATTTGCCAATGACATTGCAGCACTTGAAAAAAGGCGATTTACTCGAGCATAAATGCCCCTCATGTCAGGAGTGGGCAGTATTCGAAATTGAGAAATAGTTAGCTTACTTATTTGACAGCCAACAGAATCTCTCTTTTTTTCTTCACTAAATATGAACCACATAGGTACACCATGGCCTTGTCAGCGTGTCAAATACAGTCTTAAAATGATAGCAACAGAATCATGATATTTTGGTGACCAGCAGGCATTCGCGTCTTTATGCAGCCTTCAAACAGCCGGCAGGTTCTCGTACAATTAAGCAGAAATTGAACCACTAAAAGGTAAAATAAGGCTCATAACTACTTTTAACCGATTTCGGAAACAACGTGCGCTAACATTGAATGACAAAACTGAAGTTGCAAAAACAACTTCGACCAAAGACAACGACACAAGAATACAATAGCATGTTGAGGCAAGCAACATCATCAAGGCGCCAATTTGACAAGTGTTTCTCAGTTTAGGATGAACATCAAATATCCCTAAATCGTTTGGTAGAAGTTGCCAAAAAAAGTGTGGAAGCTATCCCACATTTAAGTAGAGATCGAGACAAACATCAGCATTATCTTGCTTGTTTGAACTGCTCTCAGCGTTTGTTAGTTTGGGTTTCGTCGTGGAATGCCTCAGCGGCGATGTGGATTTTGATTTTCTGAGCAGCAGTATTACTACTCCAACTATGGCTGCGACCACGATGATAATGGCAGCGTACAAGACTTCTGGAGGTATACGCACTTGGAGGGTGGCGTTCTAGTTAAACGGTGTATGTTGCAGTTGATGTATCACTATCCGTCATGCCATCCCTGAAAGCCTTAGCCTTAATCATCGTCGTAGAGCTCACACCGATGGGACCAGAATACACAGTTGACGAATGACGAAGGCTCAGAACCATCAACAGTGTACCTTATGATCACGTCAGCAGTAGAGCAGCTTATTACAACATTCTGTGACTGAAGTGTAGGTGCCGCTTCCAGGGAAGAATGTTGGAGTCGCAACCTTTCCTGGAATATTGATGTTGTATGTTGCTGTGGCTGTTCACTGTCCGTCATGCCATCTTTGAAAGCCTTAGCCTTAATCATCATCGTAGAATTCGACCTCGATGGGATCTGAATACACGGTTGACGCATGACGAAGGCTCAGAACCATCAACAGTATACCTTACGATTGCGCCGACAGTTGAACAGCGGATGGTCACATTTTGTGCTGAAGAATAGATGCCGCCCACAGGACTGAATGTTGGAGTGGCAACCTTGGGAGGAATGTTGATGTTGTACGTTGCCGTGGCAGTATCACTGTCCGTCATACCGGTCTTGAAAGCCTTAGCCTTAATCACCATTGTAGAACCCACCGCGATGGGACTTGAATACACGGTTGACGATGATGAAGGCTCAGAACCATCAACAGTATACCTTATGGTTGCGCCGTCAGTAGAGCAGCTAAGAGTCACATTCTGAGGCGAAGAATAGTTGCCACCCGCAGGATTAAACGTTGGGGCAGCAACCGTGGGAACTATCAAAGGTTAATTGTATCCCAGTATGAGGTGCTTATCTTGCCCGGAACTGTCCCTAATCTGGTAACTAACATATTTCATGCCGCCTCCAGACGTCAAATTCCACTCCTTGGTCGCTGTAGGAGACTCCCAGAGCTTCAGAGCCCCAGATGTTATTGTTTAGTATACCTTACCTTATCTACGCCAGAGCCTGCGTCTTGATATGTTAGTGTCAGTGTCACAGTTATTGAGGTTGTAGAGGCTTCACCATCATTGATTACGAATAGAACCAGTAGGCGCAGCAGTATCCAGCACGATGGCATCCCAGAAATTGCTTATCAACCCTGCATTATCCCTGATCTGGTAGCTTACGTACTTCGCACCGTCCCCTGATGTCAAATTCCAAGATTTGGTGGCTGTAGGAGTCTCCCAAGGTTCGGAGCCCCAGTCGTGATTGTTAGTGTACCTTACTGCATCCACGCCAGACCCATTATCAGCATAAGTCAGAGTCAACGTTACGGACTCGGAAGACGTGTATGAAGCCCCAGCATTAACAACAATTGAACCTGTAGGCGGGGTTGTATCCTGCGCATATGAAACGTTCAGTAGCAACATTGAGCTCAACAGAGTTATAGCCAAAACTATAATTGACTTTTCTAGACATTGCATTAGCCTTCTCTTTCAGTCTTTTATCTTGATGAAAGTTGCGGTGCTAATATACTTTATGTCAAATTTCTCAATATTGTAGTCAACAGAAAGACTGTAAAATGATCTTTTCTTCACCATTTTTTATGGTTTGCAATTTGTTTTTTCAACTCGTTAGTCACGTCAAAAAACTCGCTGACGCGAGCGTAAAGTTTTTTGGTTTACCAAGTCGAAACCGTTAAAATTGCGATTTCAATAACAAGTGAGTAAGTTTTTCTGATGGTTGCTAACCATGATCTCAGAATAACCGCAGCTTTTTAATCTTGCCTCTCAATGCAGATTAGGTGTGAATTTGAGCATCAGGTATTTGCTGCCATTGTGACCCGCTATGCTTTAGCCTCCCTAACAAGAACAGAATCGGGTTGGAGTTCATTCTTTGTAGGGAGCGTTCAAAACCTCTTTAACCTTGTTGGTTATTACAGGTCCCAGTCCATAAACTGTCTTGGCCCAATCGTTCACGTTAATGACGGCGTTTAGCGGTGTCTGATAGGACCTCAGGATGGCGGTTGCTTTCTCTCGCCCAACATTGGGTAGACTGGCTATGAAGTACACTTGCGCTTCAGCTATTGTGTCTATTTTCTTGAAAGCGTGAACTATTGGCGTTCTTTTTTCGACTATTTGTTCTTGCCGAGCAGCAACATAAAGAAAGTCAACTGTCTCCTTTTGTGATGCCGTGTTTACTATTGCAATGCCATTCTTGGCCAGGTTGAACATGGCGCCCCAAACTGCCGCTGGTTGGATGTGGCTGAATTTGTAGATAATTGGCAAATACCCCTCCAAGAGAATCAACGCTTTCGGGTATGCGTCTTTGAGCCTGAATAACTGCTCAAAGAGATACCGACGGGTAAGTGTGTAAACAAAATCGTTGACGGTTTTTCTCTCAACCGCACATTGGTCGGATAGTATGTAATCGCCCTTTTCAAGGGCCTCAGTCTTTACGTTTACACCTCGCTCAACTAAACCTTTAACAATCTTAGTTGCTGTGCTGGCTTCTCGACAGTCAACGACAATAGTCGGATTCTCCTCGTTTTTCTTTTTCTCTTTCAAGTATGGAACAAGGTTTCGGTTCCTGACATTGGCTCAACTCCTGAGTTGTGTTTCCACGTTGCTGTTTTATCTCACTTTCGTTTTTCTGAAGCGATTCAAAACACGGCTAGTATTGCCTTTGTTCAAGGTTTTCGCGGTCAATGCAAGTGCCCAGCCATTGCATTAGTGATTTTGCTTATGTGTTCGTGAAATCTTTCCTTTTCAACACTGTTCGCTTCAGACGCGACTCTGTGTTTCAGAGATGGTTTTGTGTGAGTTTGCTGCTTTTTGGGATGTTGCATAATCGTGTAATTCAGCTATTTCAGCAGCTAATCACAAGCTAATCATATATTAAGTCTCAATAAACCTTATATTTTGTTTTGGCAACTTAAATGCTCAAAATGGAGTAGAAACAAAAAATGAACAAAGAAAAACCATTCATAGCGACTATCCTGACTCTAATCGTAGCAAGCACTCTATTGTTTGCATCAACACACTACGTCTACGCTGAGACTCTTTTTGAAGACAACTATGAATCAGGAGATTACTCCTCCTGGGCGGGCACACTAACTGCTTCCGGCAGCACAATGGAAATATCTACAACCACAGTATATGACGGCGTCTATGCAGCAAACTGTTCCTTAAGCAGCACCCTGAACACATACGCATTTGCTCACTGCACTTTAGTACGCACTGAGACCACCATATACCACAGAGAATACATCCAGGTTTCAGCTTTGCCTCCCAGCAGGAGCCGAACTAGACCTGTTTGGCATAATGGACGATCCCCGTACAGCACATCTAGGAACTATAGCAATTGGTAATGATGGCACAGACTATCGTTGGAAAGTAAAATACTACAATAATACTATTGAGAGTACTGAGTATTCCACTGCGGTTGAAATAAAGGCTGATACTTGGTATTACGTTGAAATAATGGTTAAATCTGGACCTTCAGGAACAGGGCAAGTATCCGTTTGGATAGCTGAAGACGGCACCTACATAAGAGAAAATGCGCCAACAATCAACTTGACCAACATAACAAATGATGACCTATCTATCGAAACCGTATTCTTCGGCGGTTACGCTACTGGAGCGAGTTATCCTGTTAGGATACTATCGGACTGTGTAGTTGCATCAACGACCTGGACAGGCCCCATAGACAGCACCAGTCCAACGATTGGCACGATTTCTGCAAGTAACACCGAGGCTGGAGCTGAGGTTGTCTTAAGCGCGACAGTAACGGACGAAGTGGGAATTGACTACGTGATACCCAGCTGGAATAACGCGGGAACATGGGTTAACCAAACAGCCATAGATGCCAGCGACAGTCTAAGCTTCGCAGCAACTTTCAGTGGGACATGGAACAATAATTCAGGAACAGTTGTATCAGTTATATTCTATGCCAATGATACTTCAAACAATTGGGTTGTCAGCAGCCAATACGACGTCACATTAACAGCTCCAACGCCAACCCCGACACCCACACCAGAACCAACAGCAACACCAGAACCAACAGCAACACCAGAACCAACAGCAACACCAGAACCAACACCAACACCAGAACCAACAGCAACACCAGCGCCGACACCGAGCACTTTGCCAACTGGAGCACTATACGCCGTTGCGATAATCGGAGTCATCTTTGCGGCTGCAGCAACTGCAATCTTGATAATCCTCAAAAAGTCTAAGTAGAAGATTCAGCAACACAGGTTTAGCTAACCTATCTCCAACTCTTTTTTTTCCTTTTACACTATTCCACGTTACGCTCTATCGGGCATGGTTCATCTGGAATTTAGACTAGATGATTTTTGTTCTTTTCTTAGTCTTTAGTTCCTAATCACCCTCGAGAATTTGAGAGTTAAGCATCAACTATGCGAAAACAGAATTACAGCGTACTAGTAGCCGTTCACTGAATGTTCATTCGCGGTGACACGATGTTCGAAAAACTGGGAGCAGAATAGTTGTTGTTTAGAATGTGGCCAAACTGTTTCAAACGCGAAAGAATCTTCGCTGAATGAAGTTGGCGTTCGAACAGAAATTATGTCTGGTTGTTTCTTTATTCTTTGCACTGATACAAAAAAATAGGTGGGATTTATGGTCCCTTTTTGGTTATTTCTTTAATAACCCCAGCTGCGACTGTCGTGCCCATGTCTCTGACGGCGAATCGACCGAGTTCTGGAAAGTCAGTGTATGTTTCTACAGCTATAGGATGCAATGGTTCCATTCTTACCCAGGCAGCGTCGCCAGTTTTCAGGTAGCTTGGTTTTTCTTCAACCACTTGTCCTGTTCGCGGGTCGATTTTCTTGATGAGTTCGATGAACCTGCAGGCTATTTGTCCGGTGTGGTAGTGGAGAACTGGTGTGTATCCTGCTGCGATGGCTGTTGGGTGGTAGATTACGATGATTTGTCCGATGAATTCTTTGGCTACTGTCGGTGGGTTGTCGACTGTTCCTGCGACGTCTCCGCGGTGGATGTCTGTTTTTGCCTACGCCGCGTACGTTCATGCCTATGTTGTCTCCTGGTTCTGCGATTGGAATTTGGGTGTGGTGCATTTCCATTGATTTGACTTCTCCAGTTTTGTTTGACGGCATGAAGACAACTGTTTGTCCTGCTTTGAGTATTCCTGTTTCTACTCTGCCGACGGGAACTGTGCCGATTCCAGTGATTGTGTATATGTCTTGAATTGGAACGCGCAGGGGTTTGTTTGTTGGTTTGGCAGGCACTTCGAGAAGGTCTAATCCTTCGATCAGTGTTGGACCTGTGTACCAAGGCATGTTTTCGCTTTTCTTGAGAAGGTTGTCGCCTTTCCATCCTGAGACGGGGATGAAATTGACTTTTTCTACTTTGAAGCCGACCATTTTGAGCATTCGTGATACTTCGTTCTTGATCTCTTCGTATCGTTCTTTGCTCCAGTTTACTGAGATATCGTCCATTTTGTTGACGGCAACTATTACTTGTCGTACGCCTAGTGTAAAGGCTAGGAATGCGTGTTCGCGTGTTTGTCCGCCTGGACCTATGCCTGCTTCGAATTCGCCTTTTTTGGCTGAGCAGAATAGCACAGCTGCGTCTGCTTGGCTTGCTCCCGTGATCATGTTTTTGACGAAGTCTCTGTGTCCTGGAGCGTCTATGACTGTGTAGTTGTATTTTTTGGTTTCGAATTTGAGGAATCGGAGGTCTATTGTTACTCCTCTTTCGCGTTCTTCCTTTAGATTGTCAAGTACCCATGCGAAGGCGAATGTGCCTTTGCCCATTTTTTCGGCTTCTTCTTGGTAAGCTTTGATTGTTCTTTCGTCGATTGCGCCTGCTAGGTAGAGTAAGTGTCCTGTCGTTGTGGATTTGCCGTGGTCAACGTGCCCCATGATTACGAGGTTTAAGTGGGGTTTTTCGCTTTTGCTCATTTGTCTATCCTTCCTCTTTTCTATTTATTCTCTTAAATTTTAGTGATTTCGTTAAGACAACTGTTCTTCCAATTATTTTAATCTTATCATGGCAATTCGGGTTTGAGATTGAAAGAAAAATAGGCTTTTGACATCCACGGATTGTGGCAAATTTCACAAAGGCATTGTAGAAAAAAGGGTTGACTATGAAGAGAGCTGGGTTTGGGCTGAGCGATGTTGGCGTTGTTTTCTTTCTTTTTTCGGGAGTATAACGCTTTGGCACTGTGGGATTTGTAGTTCTGTAGTGCTCATGAACAATAATGTTTATTAATACTCAATATATCGGATTATGAATACTCCTAGGTGAAGAAAAAAATGTTTCAAAAAATCTCCGCCGTGACAGTAATCGCAATTGCAGCCTTAGGATTGGTCTTGACCTATGCAACAGCAGGCGTTGTAAGCATAAGCGAAGCAGCACCCTTAACCAACCGAGCTCTGTCTTCCTCAGGAAGCATTAGAGCCCTCAACGTGGGTGTCTATTCAGATTATGCCTGCAGTCAGAGCCTGGGTTCACTAGATTGGGGAGACCTTTCACCCGGAGATACTGTAAATAGAACGATTTACGTCAAGAACACAGGAAGCGCTGAGATTTCGCTCAGCATGACCACGACAGGCTGGAGTCCTGCAGGAGCTAATGGTCCTCTAACTTTGGTTTGGAATAGAGAAAACACAAAGCTAGGCGCAGGCGAAGTGACAACCGCAACATTGAGTCTTGCCGTATCGGAAAGCATAACGGATATCACAACATTTTCAGTTCAAATTTTAATCAGCGGCTATGCTTAGACAAAATCTTTGATCAGTCTAAATCAACACGCTATTCGGTAGCTCTTCACTGTCTTTTTATGCTGTATAATCGTGAGTATTAATTAGCAATATACCTGCATGTTAGAAAGCATTAATAGCGAATTTGGTTCAGTGGAATTCATGCGAAAGCAGAATAGGTTAATAATGGTTTTGATCATGCCTCTAATGGTGGTAATCTGGACGATTGGTTGGGGTCTTTACTGTGCAGGTTTCCGCAGATTTCCTGCACATAGCATGCAACCTACCGATGAAAACCGTTGAGTTGGATTGTGTTTAGACCTAAAGTATGCATGAGTGTCGGCAGCTTGTTTGGCGAGGTGAGGCTGAGCAGGACTTCGAAAGTTCAAATTTGAAATGTGTAGAAGCGACTGGCGAAAGGAAAGAGTTAGCTGGGATTTAGCGTGGATGCAGAAATCGTATTATATGGCTACGTTGACATTTGTCTCTGTAAGAAATTTGGCGGAATCAGCAGGTTAGAGGTTTCTTGTTTTGTTGAAGATTAGCGTTAATTTGGGAGAAGGATACAACGACCCGATGCGTTTCGTTGAATGTGCGGTTGTTGCGGAAAAATGTGGTTTCTATGCTGTGTGGTTCGGTGACCATTTGGTGCCTTGGGTACATAGCCAGAACAAGTCTGCGTATGTTTGGTCTGTTATGCCCTCAGCTCTGGAAAGGACAGAAGAGGATTAAGGTTGGTCCGATGGTTACTTCGCCCATTGGAGGCAGATATCACCCGTTGATTGTTGGCCAAGCTTCTGCGACCTTAGATAACATGTATCCTGGGACGGTTTTTGCTCGGTGTTGGCTCGGGTGAAGCAATTAGTGAAGCGAATTTCTTTTCGGGTCATTGGCCCCGATGGCGGGAGAGAATTGAAAGGCTTTCTGAGGCGGTGGTTTTGATGAGAAGAATGTGGGAGAGCGAAGTGGAGTTTACTCATCAGGGAAAATACTTCAAGGCTGAAAACTTTTATCTGTACACCAAACCCAAGACCAAGATTCCGGTTTATTTTGCTGCTCAGGGAAGAAAAGCTGCGCGTTACGCGGGAGTTTACGGAGACCACATCGTGACGATAAACACGCCTGAGGTTTGTCGAGATGTGATTTTCCCGGTCTTTGAGGAGTCTGCAAGGGCGGTTGGGAGAGATCCCTCAGGAATGGAGAAAACGGTTGAGGTCTTGCTTCATTTTGCTGACGGAGATAATGGAGTTGAGGAAATTAGAAAGTCGGGGAATGCGGGTTTCCTGGCTAAGGGGTCTTTTTCAGAGACTAGCCCAAAGAAAATACAAGAAATGTCTATCACAGTGAGTGATGAAATCATCAAAGACAACTATACCATTGTTTCCTCACCAGATGATATCATCGAAAGAATCGAGGAGTACTTCCGTTCTGGTGCAACACACGTTGAACTGGTAACTCACTCATTCCCTGAAAAAATCAAATATATAGGCGAAAAAGTCTTGCCATATTTCAACGAAAGGGAGCCTAACTAATCAACAAGATAGAAGCCAAAAGAACGAAAACAATTTCATTATTTGTTTTCAGAGCTTAGTTAGAAGCGCTAATCAGGATAAGTGAAAATTACTGCGGACTTTGATCAAATCGTAGAAGGATTTGAAGTGGTGAACGTTGTCTAAATAGAAAAGGACAGGGTGGCGTGCACCTTCGATGCGAATTGAAATATTCTCTTCATATAGAACAATAGTATTCAAATCGCAAATTTTCGAGGAAATAGCAAAGTGTTATTCAGGGAAAGAT
>CAVRFW010000003.1:0-170546 GCA_963720565.1 Candidatus Bathyarchaeota archaeon
CCAAATCGGTAAACAAGAAAACGAACCGCAAACAAAGACAGAAACCTTCGCACTTGAAGAGGAGACAGAGCAACCTATCGACGGCGATCAGACATCAGCCACTAAGGGAGCAACCTACTTTTTCAGGATAATGGACAGAAAAGAGTACTCACAAGCCAAAGACGAAGACTTGGAAAGAGAACTGGACCGTTTTACCGAAAACATCGAACGAGCCATGGTCGACGTAAACTTCCGAAGAGAACCCATATTCCTCTCCGAAAACCAGCTAACAAGTCCCAAATACGTTAAGTACCGGTTTGCCATCGCAAAAATGCCTTCACTCAAGACCTTGAGGAGCCTGTTCATCGGAAGAGCAATCCACCTGTCTACGGAACAGTGGAAGAGCGACGTCACAAGCTTATTAGCTTTCAACACTAAAAGCTTGGATAGCACGGAAAAATGGAAGAAAAGGAGACACGTAATTGCCAGGATATAAACACCCCTGCAAATACTGCGGAAAACTCGTCTCCGCAGACGACAACGTATGCCCCTTCTGCGGCAAAGTCAACCCAGTCGGACCCCAACGATGCCCCAAATGCCGAAACCCCATCGAAACAGGACAAGTCAGATGCAGCCACTGCGGTCTATCCCTCCAGATAGACTGTCCACACTGCGGAAAACCCACATTCTTCGGAGACTACTGCCAAAACTGCAATAGAAGACTAACCATCGTTTGCCAAAAATGCAAAACCGAGCAGGCACCTCTGGGAGAGAAATGCATAAAATGCGGTAAACCTCTAAACATAAAGGGGAAATGAGAAACATGCCACTTCAACCTTTCACACGAAACTACGAAGACAACAGCACCGACGCCGGCTTCCAATTCACCTTCAATTGCGACATATGCAACGACGGCTACAAAACAAGCTTCATCCAAAGCAAAACCTACAAGAAAAGAGGATTCTGGAGAGGTCTAGGCCAAGTCGCCTCAATAGGATCAGAATTAGCCGGGCGCAGCGGAGGCTACACCCTCGAAAGAGGAGCAGACGCCATGAGTCAACGCTTCCAAGGGATGACACCGGAATGGCATAAAGAGCACGAACAAGCGTTTGAACTCGCCCAAAACGAAGCCAAAGGACACTTCCACCGATGCCCAAGATGCCACAAATACGTCTGCGAAAACGACTGGAACGAGCAAGAAGGCCTATGCACAGACGACGCTCCAAGAGAAAGCACCGAAGTCGCCGCTGCAAGAGCAGAAAAAATGGTAACAGACATCAGACAAAAAGCCGAAAAAACACAGGTATACACGGGAGAGATAACGCAGAGACAAACCATCTGCCCTGTGTGCGGCAAACCAGCGGGATCAGGCAAATTCTGCAACAACTGCGGAGCACCCCTCGGCTTGGCGGTGTGTCCCAAATGCGGAGCCAAAAACCCTGCAGGCACAAGCTTCTGCGGCGAATGCGGCACCAGACTTCAATGAACAAGATTAGAATGCGCTGTTAGGCGCTTTTCCTCTTATTTTTCTCCTTATGTTTTAACAGCAGATCAGCATGCGCTAAAAAACCTAAATTTACACGCAAACTAGAAGAGCAAACACAGAAGAAAATGCCCCTTGTTGCTTGCCGGTGCGGGCTCAAATCTTGAATCGGCATAGCTCCATAAAAAACAAAAATGCGACAAGCAATAGAATATTCGTCTATAGCAATGTTCCAGCATAGTTCTTAACCAAACAACCGAAAGTAAGTGCAGGTGCTACCATATCAAAACGTTTTCCAGGCACACCTCAACAGCACGGGTCAAGGCACTGGTCCAAAACGGAGTAGAATGAAATGAAAACAAAGAAATTCACTATTCTTCACTCAAACGACATGCACGGCGACTTCCTAGCCGAAGTCCAAACAGGAGGCGGGAAGTTAACAGGAGGACTAGCGCTCCTCTCAGGCTACATAAACAAGGTTCGAAACAAAGAAGAAAACGTGCTATACCTGATCTCCGGCGACATGGTGCAGGGCTCACTGATCGATTCTGAGTACAAGGGCATCTCAACCATGGAGATAATGAACTACCTATCCCCTGACGTGGTCTCATTAGGCAACCATGAATTCGACTACGGCTTGCCACATCTATTGTTCCTTGAAAAAATGGCTAACTTCCCAATCGTCAACGCCAACTTGTACGTAAAAAAATACAACAAACGACTGATGCGACCCTACCTGACACTAAACAAAGCAGGCTTCACCATTCTCTTCATAGGCATCATCACAGAAAAAGTCATGGACTCCATAAAACGAGACGAACTCATAAGCAGCTTCGTAACTCTTGAAGAAGCCAGCAACGAAGTCGGAAAAATCTGCAACGCATACAAAAATGACGATATCGACCTGACAATTCTGCTCACCCACATCGGCTTCGACTCAGACATCGAACTAGCGAAACTCTTGAAACCCGAATGGGGAGTCGACATGATCATCGGGGGACACTCACACACGGTACTAGACAAGCCCGCAGTCGAAAACAACGTATTAATCGTCCAAGCAGGCGTAGGAACCGACCAAATCGGCCAATTCGAAATCACCGTGGACGACGACACAAACAGCATCACGGAATACAAATGGCAACTCATACCAATAGACGAGAACCTAGCCGAACCAGACCTCCAACTCAGCCAATACATAGCCTCATTTCAAGAAACAGTAGACCGAAAATACAACACCATAATCTCAAAACTCTCCAAAAAACATACCCATCCGAAACGGGAGATCGAAACCTCCCTTGGAAACCTAATCGCGGACTCATTGGCAGAACTAGCAGAATGCGACGTCATGATGATTGGAAGCGGCTCCATCCGCACCCAAGAAATGGGACCAATAGTCACCCTGAAAGATTTGTCAAGCTGCTTTCCATACGACGATGCGCTCACAAGATTTGCCATAAACGGAGAAAAACTGAACAGAATATTCGCACACGTAATGCACCCGACCAACCGCAACGGAGAAGGTGAATGCTACCAAGTAAACAGCAGGGTCCGAGCGACCTACGACAACGCGAGCAGACAATTGACATCCCTAAGGATTGACAACCAAGAAGTGTCAAACTCTGAATTGTACAACATATGCCTGCAAGGTTACCACTTCAAGAATTCGGAAGCAAACCTGAACTTGACAAACACTGACCTGTTGGAGTCTGGAAGATCCAAAGTGGTCTCCACATCGATACAGCACATGCTGGAAGAGTACCTTCGCAACCACCAAAACATAAGCCGCGAAGTTGAAGGAAGACTCACCTACATTGGATAGGAGGCACAGCGCGCTAACCGCAGTCACATTGTTTGTACAGAAGACATAGCGTAGTCTAGTAGCGGAAGGCAACTTCAGCATTGCAAAACCTATGCGGGTGCGCCTACCCAGATTGTCTCGGGCAAGTTCTTGAAGTGTTCATCGCCAGTGACGATTTTCGACCCTAATGACCTGCCTGTTCCCAGCACTATGGCGTCAAACAGGCTTGGAGTGTTCAGCCTTGACTTCTTTGCGGTGGCTGTCAGCTCCGAATAGCATTTTGCAGCCTCCAAGGAAGCTCCGACATCCAAATGGGCGATGTTGGATGCTGAGGCAACAGCCTGCAACCTTGCTTCAACTGTCTTTTCGTCAGCTCCCTCTCGGATATACTTGCGGGCAATCTCCGCTAGGACAGTTCCGGGCGTATAGATTTCGTCAGCGTTTTCTAAGAGCTCCTTGACTCTGCGCCCTTTTTCGCTGCCTATGAAAAACTCTATCCAGGCGTAGGCGTCAATCACGATCTTCGCCGCGGTCTCCCTCCGAGAACGGTTTGATTTTTCCATGGTCGAGACTGAACGCTTTTTCTATGACTGACTTTCGTTGCTTTTTGACGAGAGACTGTATTGTCTCGTCTAAGCTTCCAGCGTTAAGCTTGGCTCGCAGACGTTCAAGCGCTTCGGCGGTTTTCTTTGAAACCCTGATGGTTGTTGTTTCACTCAAGCTGGTTTACCAACAGAATATATTAGTATACAAGTTAATAAGCATGCATGTATACAAGAGAATTGGTCAGCTGTTGGCCCCACTGCTGTGACGGTGTTTGTGCAAAAGATATGAGATAGCATAGCAAAGAAGACATGAGAAAGTTTGAGCGCGACATGGAAGGAAGCATAGCGCGCTTTTGGCAACCATAAGACTCGTGCCCGCGTGCACTAAGTGCAATCGTTTTGCTTCCCGCGCGCGCCAGGAATGCGAAAACTAGAAATGTTTAAAGGTTTTGTAAACAGTATTGTTTACGGTGAACTGCTTGGCCCAGGTTCAACTCCGACTACCACAAAAAACCCTAGAAGAAATAGACAAATGGGTAGCTGAAGGCCGCTTCAAAAACCGAAGCGACGCCATAAAATCAATCATCACGTACTACGAAGAACGCGAAAAAACAATCAACTTCTTCAACATGCTCATGAAACGAAGCGAAGAAGCAAAAAAACACCCCGAAAACCTCGTCAGAATAGAGGATATAGAGTGACATTCACCGTTCTGCTGCATCCCAAAGCAGCAAAAGAGCTAAACAAAACAGAAAAAAACGTTCAAGACAGAATAATCGAACGCGCAAAACAGCTCCGCGAAAACCCAGACAAAATCGGAAAACCCCTTCAGCCAATCAAACTTCTGGAGCACCCGAATAGGCGACTATCGAGTAATCTACCAAATAAACCCTGAAGAAAATCAAGTAATCATTCTTTTCATCGGACACAGAAGCAAAGTGTACGACGACTTTTCCAAGATGCTCTGACCCAGATTAAGGCAGCACGCGCAAAACCGTGAGAACGCAAGATTTCAATACTTTTAGCTGCGATAGTGGCCGAAGCTGCCATGGAGAATTTCCTCAGGTATTTTTACAGCGATGTTGGTTAATGAGAGAGACATCAGATCTTCCATAGATGGCTTTTGAGTGTCTGGGTCATTGAGGTACTCGCTTACGAGGTCTGCCAGTTTTCCTTGGCTTCTTTTTCTGTTTTTCCTTGGGTAGCAATATCCAAGAGGGGACAGGAAGCGACGAACCACTTGTTTTCTTTACCGATGACAATGGGAAGAGGCACTTGCACGTCTAAAAGAAAGAAGAGCGATTATCAACTCATAAGGATTCTACTTTTAAAGGAGCGCGCTGCCTACAATCGCCCAGCTTCCCGATTTCCTCAGCCAGCAACGGCAGCAACGTGCCTATATCCGAGACCACGCCTACCGCCTGGGTCGAGCCCCTATCCAGCAGCTTCGTCACAGAAGCAGGATTAATATCAACACAGACAAGCTTGACGGTTGAAGGCAGCATGTTTCCCACGGCTATCGCATGCAAAGTCGAAGCCAACATCAAAACCATCGTTACACCCTTCAGATGCTTCTTGTACTCCTGCTGCGCCACCACAACATCCGTAATAACGTCTGGTAATGGGCCATCATCCCGGATAGAACCAGCCAAAACAAACGGGACACCCTTCTTGACGCACTCAAAGATTATGCCGCTCTTGAGCACACCCTTCTCCACCGCCGCGCTTAGGCCGCCGGCCTTGTAGACCTCGTTTATCGCCACGATATGGTTGCGGCACCCCCTAACATCAGCCACACCCTCATCAAGCCTAATTCCCAGAGACGTCTTCAACACATCCGCTTCCACATCGTGAACCGCCAAAGCGTTACCCGACAACAACACATCCACGTAACCTTCCCGAACAAGATAGGCAAGAGAACCAGCCGCGCCCGTATGCACAACCGCCGGCCCAGCCACAACAGCCACTTTCCCGCCGGCCCGCTTCACATTATGAAGGTCAACGGCTATCTGCCTAATCACGGCAGGCGCAGGCTTCTCACTCGAAGAACCGCTGCTCATGAACTTGAAGATGCCCGTGCTCTCCCTGCTCCTCTCAGGAGGCCTAACAACCACACCCGACTCACCCACAACAATCAAGTCGCCCTTCCTGACCTCCCGGATCGGCCTGCAAAAAGCCCTCCTCCCAACAGGGTCGACGACTATGACCTTATCCATCATGGTGCCCTCAACATCCAACCACTCGCCCCCAAAGAAAACCCGCGTCGGACTATTCGTCGTAGAATAAAAATTATCAGGAAAAACCATATCAGCCGGAGCAGCCACCAAAACAGCCTCGGCAGCCTCAATCGACACCGCCCCAAGCGCATGTATCTCCTCCAAAATATCCCCCAAATTCTCAACGCTGCTTCCCCTAACAAGCATCCTAACAAAACTCGTGTCAGACTTGTGCTTCCCAAGCCTAACCTCCAACGTCTCAAAATCACCGCCCAACTCAATAATCCTATCATAAATCCTCGTAAGAATCAACGAGTCAATCAGGTGACCCTCAACCTTAACCTCCCCCTCAAACAAACCCTTCTCAGCCATAGCCCGCCACGCTCCTGTCCAGGTCTAGTCCTATATCCTAACGTATTTAAAACAAGCGCGCACGGCGCACATTTCATAAGCACCCTCCAGCAGGAACATGCGAAACCGTCGTACCCTTCGATCTATCAACCTTGGAAGAACTAAACCCTTTTCGCGAAACTCGCCACAAACGATTGCCTCTTTATGCGCTCTTGAGTCCTTGACTATCCTAAGAAGGTCGCTATCCAGGTTACTGAGAAATGAGTATCCTGCAATTACTTTTCTAACGACTGTTGCCTCCGAAGGTAAGCCTTTTCTTCTCACTAGTCTTTGAAGGTCTTCCCAGTCGTATTCGCCTCTAGAAATCTTCTCAAGCAATACATCCGGATCGAAAGGCTCACGCACATTCCAGCACTTGAGTACAACTAGCTTCTTGGTTCTGACTTTGTCAAAGGTTTTTCCTGAAAACAAGTAGAGGTCATACAAGTCTCGGCCTCGAATTCTCTGAAAAGCAGCCCTCAATTTCTCTGCTAACAATTCTTCCCTCTGCAAACATCTTACGGAAAAGCTTGGGAACTCCAAATACTTGAAATACATCTCGTTTAGCAGATTAGTTTCAAGCGGCTCCAGAATGGGGTTCTCCCTGTAACTGACTTCTACCGTGAACTCTGAAGAATTCCATCCGTGAGCGTAACTGACTCTGGCTAGGTAAGACTGCTCCTTCGCTCCAACGCCCTTGCTCACGTTTTCCTCCAAGATCTTGAATCTTATGCCATAATGCTGCCTATCTTCAAACAAGTTGCCAAGAGTCTCCCGGAGCTCAGCCACTGGAAAACCAGCACTAGTAAAATCCAAATCCATTGAGAATCTACCGCTTCCTCCAAAGAACACCTTTTTCAAGCAAGTTCCTCCTTTGAAAACTAAACTCTCAAATGCGTCTTTAGAAAGAATCTTCAAGACATAAGTGAGCACGACATCTCTCTCAGCCACATCCAAAGGCACCCCTGAAGACCTAGCATAGAACTCAACAAACTTTCTCTCTAACAGACAGCGTCACCCCACCTCAATTTCACTTAACAAATGCTCTTCCGAAACGTTGTTTATTAACTTCCAATCCCCATAAAACGTCCCCTTTCTGGGTCTGCGCCTGTCAAGATAAACCGTTGCGTTTCCCACATGGCTTTTCAGCAACATCTTAAGATGCGAAGACAACGGCTCCAAGAGATTCTCTTTCTCCAGAAAACAAACAACAAACCCCTAGACGCTGGACCAAAGAATGCGATTTCATTCTCAACGCATAATCCACCAGCCGCTCACGGTTCACCTGAGGAAACCCCCTCCAAACAATCCTAGCAAGCTGCTCTATCCCCCCCGCATAACGCGGCTTATCAAACGAATCCACAATAGATTTTTCAGGTTCAGCCATGCAAACCTCTGCATCAAAAACCCTTACGGTTCGATAACCAAAAAACTTCCTGCTTGAAAGCGTAACAAACTTGAAATTGGCATTCTGCCACTCAACACCCGCCTTCTTCTTAGTCGTAGCAACAAAATAGGTGAACGGCATCTGAGTGGTAAAGCCAAAATGACTATTCGAAGTATAATAACTGAAGTAATACGGGTCTACAAAGGCACCGCCCACGGCGAACGCGTTGGCAGGAGGAACCCTGTTTGGATAAAGACCATAAGCAGAAGGAACAAACTGGTAAACGCCCGCCTCAATCCTTTCAAGCCACCGTTTCTTCTCCAAATTATGAAGTAAAACATATGCATAATCAAGGCCGCGATCTAAGACGCCTTGAACATCAGCGACTCGAACAATCGTCTTCTTTTCAGATTCCCATCTAGCCACAAGTCTTGCCTCATCAGGAGACAACCTGCGAAGCTGCATTTGCCTCTGACTCTCGCCGATGCCTCTCAGTCTTTTTTGAGTTATTCCCAACTCGTCAAAAGTGACAAGCCTAACATGAAACCGCCCCAACTCCTTTCTCAACGGCAACGCCACATCCGAACCGACTATTACCAGCTCAAACTTCTCTGGAGAGGGAACAATATTGGAAATAGATGAGTGGAGATTAAGAATTCTGCCCAGCATCGACCGATCTATCCTACGCGACACTACGTCAACGAAAACGTCCTTGCCATCATCAGCCTTAAAGTGGAAGTCAATCTCAATGCGGCCTGGAAGCTTCTCGTTTGCGGCAACAAGAGTATATCCCTTAAAGACACGCACCAACTCTCTGGAAACATACGCTTCTAGGCTGCTCTTCACATCTGTCATCTTCCTGCGCAATAATTACTGTAACGCAACACCATTATATTTTTTTCGTATTTTCTTAGTGAATACTAAATTTTACACTAAGATTACAAGAAATAAAACAAACCACGCATGATTGCCTGCAGCTGTTGTGTGAAGTTCTGGTTTCAGCAGGATCATACATCATGATGCGCAACCTTCTCTATGAGCTTCTCTGCTGCTTCAATAGCGCGCGCCATGTTGCCTCGACTGTTACCGATACATCGGTAATTAACAGTATTTAAATAGCTTACCTATATACCAAACCAGCCGCCGCCAACAAAACCCAGACAAGCCAGTAGCAAAGAGGCAGACACAAAGCTGTGAACGCCAAAAACGCCACATAAACCCCGAGGAAAACAACAGTTTCGCCCCAGCCTTTCTTACAGGCTGAGCGTAACTGCCCAACTCTTCTCCATCCATCAAAACTTAAACATCCTCACAGATGACACACTTGTTTTGCAGCTCCTTTAGGAACTGGAGTTCTCTTTGTCTGCAGCAAAATAGTTGAAGCATGATTATGATACTCACGATTCAACTATTCAAGATTAAACCCTCATGCACTCCGACAAGTTCGCCCTTAACAAGCACGCAAAAAAAGCTGATGCAATCCCGCCTCATCAATAACCGATATGTAATAATATCGGATAAGCGCAATTTGTTATCTATCCGATACTATTTTAGTATCGGTAAATAATGTAAATTTGAACACGTGATGATGATGTCACTGATTAACAGGAAAATTCACCAGAGAATTCTTGAAAAAAAGATAAAACTAGACCAATCAAGACCTCTCCCTCCAGCGCTCGTTGCAAGACTGAAAAAACAAATGATGATCGAATACACCTACAACTCCAACGCCATCGAAGGAAACACGCTGACCCTGCGAGAAACCCAGCTGGTCATCGAAGAAGGCTTAACAGTCAACGGAAAAAGCATAACAGAAACACTCGAAGCAAAAAACCATCCGCAAGCAATCGAGTTCATCGAAAGACTCGCCGCCTCAAAAAACGAACTAACCGAAGAAGCAATTCTCCAGCTCCACAAACAACTGATGTCAAACATCACAGAAGACGCCGGACAATATCGAACAGCGGGAGTAAGAATAACCGGAGCCACTTTCACACCACCACCCAGCATAGAAGTCAAACCCAAAATGCAAGAACTCCTCAATTGGCTACAAGGAAATCCTGACGAACTCACGCCAATCGAACTCGCAGCCACATTCCATCACAACTTCGTACGAATACATCCGTTTTCAGAAGGAAACGGAAGAACCGCCAGGCTGCTGATGAACGCGCTGCTCATGAAGCACAAATATCCATTCATAGTGATGATTCCGAAACTTGACCGCCCAAAATACCTCAAAACGCTCACGGAAGCAGACCTCGGAAACACGGCAAGCTTCGTGAACTTCATAGCAAGATGCGTCGAAAGAGCACTAGACATGTACCTTAACGCCATAGAAGAACCCGAAATGCTCACACTCGCCGAGGCCAGCAAAATCACACCGTACTCTCAGGAATATCTCAGCCTCATCGCCAGAAAAGGACAACTAGGCGCATACAAGCAAGGACGAAACTGGGTCGTATCCAAACAAGAACTAGAAAGATACCAAACATCCGTCCGAAGAGCCAGAAAAATCAGAAAAAACCGGCAGCCCACGCTAAACTGAGGCACAATAGCTATATAGTTATGTAACTACGACGTTATGCATGAGCAAATACGCGACAATATCCGTTCCCCAAAACGTAAAGAAACGCCTCGAAAAAGCCAAAGGCAACAAAGAATGGGGAGACTTCCTCCTCGAACTATACATAGAGCGTCAGCTGCTGAAAAGCAAAAAAGCCTTCGAAGAAGCACTCAACTCCTTACCGCTGAAGACCTGGAGTCGATGACTGAATCAAGCGAAGAATTCAGGGAGAAATTCACCTTCAAATGAACCTTCTCGACACAGGCACAATCATCGAGATGCTCAAACAAAAAAGATACAGTCCAGGCGCAATCTCGCCCCTGACACTCATTGAAGTCCTACGAGGCATAGAAAGCAACAAAAGGAAAACAGTCAAGCATTTGCTAGAAGAGAGTTTCTCGGTTGTAAACATTGACAACATCACCATAGAAACATACTGCGACATCTACTGCAAACTAAAGAGAGAAGGAAAATCTTTGCCTGACGCCGATCTTCTCATAGGTGCCTTAGCAATAGCCCACAACCTGACCCTTCAGACAAATGATGAACATTTCCAGCGATTGAAACCTTTAGGCTTGAAAACCAAATAATCACCGACAGCCAGTTTTCTTATTCTCTTCAAGAAAATCGTCCACTACTTTTTCGAGGCTGACTGGTCCCAGCACCACAAGCTCGTATCTAACCCTCACAACAGGCTTGTTCAAACGCATAATTCTTCTCAAATCAACCGGCGTGCCGACCAGGACCACATCGCAGGGAACAGCATCAATGGTTTCTCTGAGCTCCGCTACTTGTTTTTCGCTGTAGCCAACCGCGGGAAGAACCTTGCCCAGATGCGGATACAGCCTATAAGTCTCCCTTATAGAGCCAACAGCGTAAGGCTTAGGATCTACGATTTCTTTTGCCCCAAACTTTTCTGCGGCAAGCGTCGCGGCGCCGAACTTCATGTTGCCATGCGTCACCGTCGGACCATCCTCAACAACCAAAACCCGCTTACCCCTAACCAACTCAGGCTCATCCACAGTTATCGGCGAAGCCGCATCCAAAACCAGCGCACCCGGATTAACAGATTTCACATTAGCCTTCACCAGCTCCACCTTCGAAGGGTCTGCCGTGTCAACCTTGTTAACAACCACAACATCTGCCAGCCGCAGGTTAACCTCGCTGGGGTAATAGGTCAACTCGTCTCCCGCCCTGTGCGGATCAACAACCACCACATGCAAACTCGGCTTGAAGAACGGCAAATCATTGTTGCCGCCATCCCAAACTATCACATCCGCCTCCTTCTCAGCCTCCCTCAGAACCCGCTCATAATCAGCACCCGCATAAACAACGCTGCCAGCGTCAATATGTGGCTCATACTCCTCCCGCTCCTCAATAGTGCACCCGGAATCGTCAAGGTCTTTGCGAGAGGCAAAACGCTGCACAATCTGCCTCTTCAAATCGCCATACGGCATCGGATGCCTAACAACCACAACCCGCAACGCCCTTCGCCTTGAGAATCCTGACGATCTGCCGCGAGGTCTGACTCTTCCCCGCCCCCGTCCGAACCGCACAAACCGAAATCACAGGCACCCTCGCTTCAAGCATGGTCGACTCGCAACCCAGCAAAGAAAAATCAGCGCCACAAGACAAAACCAAAGACGCCTTACGCATCACATCCTGATTCGAAATGTCGCTGTAAGCAAAGAAAACCTGATCAACCTGTAATTCCCTAATCAGATTCGGAAGTTCCTCTTCAGAGTAGATCGGTATGCCATCCGGATACGCTTCACCAGCAAGTTCAGGCGGGTAAACCCTGCACTGAATCCCAGGAATCTGCGCAGCCGTAAACCCCACAACCTTATAGTCACGGTTGCTTCTGAAGTAAACATTGAAATTGTGAAAATCCCTGCCGGCGGCACCCATGATGATAATGCGCTTCTGCATGCAGCATCAGGCCCAAATAGAACCTAAGGGGTTCAAACTATTAAAGACGGCACGTAAACCCTAAACTCGAACCTTGAAATCGCTGATTTTGCTGGTTTGAAAAACGAAGTCGGAGCTAAACGTCTCCTTCATAGTACGGGCTGTCTTCCACAGCAGACTTTTTCTGTCCGGGCTTTTTCTCCTTTTCCTTCAAATTCTTTTTCTTCATAAACCCTCAACTAAACTGTTGTTCGACAACAAGAGAAAAACTTTTGGCCAAACCCGCCCGAGAAGAAGAAAAACAACTCTCTTTCTGCAGGATTTCCATCTGTTTTCCTTTCACAGAAAACCTCTCACAGAACGTGAATCTTCTGTGTTTGATTGGGAAAGACTTAAAAAGGTAGTACACATGACAATGTAGTACGTTGAAAAAGATGGAAAATGAAGTAGTAGTAACAAGAAAAGGTCAGACAACAATACCTTCCTACCTGCGCAAGAAATTCAAAATAGAAGAAGGAACAAGACTCGAAGTAATCGAAACAGAAGAAGGCATACTCCTCAAACCCAAAAAAACAATATGGGACCTAATAGGAACCGGATCAAAGTATGCCACCGCAGAAGAAATGAAAAACCTCCTCGGCAAACTCAGGGATATGGATGAGTAGCGCAGTCTACGACTCAAGCTTCTTCATCGAGTTCTTCTACTCAAAACAAGAAAACCTGCGCAACAAAATAAAACAAGAAAGAAAACGCAAGAAAAAATACGTCTCAACAATAGCACTTCACGAAGTCTACAAGCTCTCACTCACACGCGAAGGACAAGAAACCGCCAAACTACGCGCGGCACTGCTAAAGAAGGACTTTCGAATAGTCCCAGTCGACGACCAAACCGCCCAAATCTCAGCCGAACTACGACACAAATACAACCTCACAATGGGCGACAGCATGATAGCCGCCACAGCATCTATACTCAACGCGACATGCATCTCAGACGACCCCCACTTCAAACAAATCAAAGAAATAAAAACAACCTGGATCTAAAACATCCCGCATGCAACACGCTCTTTCTTATTTTAGCAAAACGCGCGCCAATGCCCGCGTGCTACCTAAGACCCAACCAGTAAAGTATCCATCCAACTATCCAAACACAAACTAGAGCTGGTAAAACCAAAAACTGTAAAGTTCTCTTCTGTTTACTAGCGGACTAGCGCGCTAAACATTCTATTATTAGCCTCCTTTACCCTAAGCAACCTTCCCAAGACTCTCCCCCTGCCCAGCTATAATTGAGACAAATAGCATTTAAGCTTTCTTGAGAAACCCTTCATCCGAATCTTGACATTCTGGAACCAACTCACAAACCTGCATCACGCGACAAAAACTCTCAGGTGTTCGCTCCTTTTTGTAAAACCTCAATGCTTCCTTGATTCGGTCAGCATCTCTTTCCCCCAATTCGTTCTTAACCGACTTGGCAACAGCGCCACCTCCAAGGAAAAGATATTGGCATACAGCTGTGATGTTTGCCGGCTTTCGAGTATCGCTCGCTGTTTCAAAATCAAAAATCCAAGGTTGTTCTGCCCCATCAACAATCAGGTGCTTTGGCGCCTTGCTGAGTTCACCATGATCCAAACCAATCGAGTCCAAGCGCCAACACTGCCCCAAAATATTCGCCAGCACACTGCGAACAGTCCTCCTTCTGTCTATTCTTTTCAAGCCATACCGGTAGCAAGTCGCCCTCGATGAGCTGCATCAAAAGAAAATTATTGCTGCTGTCTGACCAGTTTCGGTCCAACCTGCACCGAATTAGCTTTCGCGAGCATCTCAGCCTCGTGCTGCAAGCTTACCCTGTCAGCGTCTATTCGCCGCATCTTCAAAGCCACCCTCTGCCCATTCAAATGCGCAACGACGACTATGCCAACATAGCCTTTGCCTAAGACAGGCACGTTAGAAGCACTGCCCTTCCCAGAAAACTCCACAGCCTCAACACCCAAACCCCCAAGCTCACCAACCCGGCTCTCCAGCTCAGCCTCGCTAGCTCTGGGATAACACAGTATCAGATGCGTACGGCTCTTTCCTCAAGTCCTCTAAAGCGACCGTGGCTGGCGCTCTCAAAGTTCCGGTCCCTCCCCTCCAACGCCTTGTAGAATGTATGCAACACGAATTTATAGAGAACTGCACAAGTTCAGTCAAAAGGAAGCATAAAAGACAGAAAGCAGTACAGCCCAAAAAACCACTTTCAAAATCCAAATCGAACTGACCAGCTACTTATACATCAGAAACACACACAATACTTGATGATTCCAGTTGCAATACAGAATAGTAACTATCGACAAAAGAGGACGAATCACTCTGCCTAAGGAATGGCGAGACAAGTATCTCATAGGAAACAAGGTAATCATAACCTGCAAAGAAAAAACAATAGTGATTCGGTCAGCCATCAAACCTCCTCCGGAAAGCGTTTAGAGAAAACCCAGTAGACTTTGAGTCAAGCCTTTCTGATTGGCGTAAAGTGTGAAATGAACTGAAGAATGTTAAGGCTTCAGAATGATTCTATGCTGTTGAGCCAGGACCTCGCTATCAATTCGTGCCCAGCCTGCGTCGGATGAACTCCATCCAGCGACCAAAACTCCGGCGCCGCTCGCTTCGCCGCTTCCGCGAAAATCGAACCCAAAGGAACCAGAACAGCCCCAAACTCCTTAGCCAACTTTCCAACCACTCTGATCCTCAAATCAACATCCTCCATTAAAGGCATCACCTCTTTCGAAACCGGCAGCAAAAAAGGCTCCATCAAAACTAACTGAGCGTCAAGGTTCCCTCGGGTTAGCTCAAGGATGCTTACGTAGTCCGCTTCGAAGCTTTCTACAGATGCAGGCTCGTTCCAAAACAACCCTCCAAACGCGTCATTTATTCCAACCAGAATCGAGACAACATCAGGCTTCAGGCTCAAACAATCCTCCTGCCAGCGTTCTTTCAGATCTCTGATTCTATCTGCGCTTACCCCGCGATTCAGAAACACTACATCAGCTTTAGGGTGTTTAGCAGAAAACCATTCCGCCACCATAGCCGCGTAACCAGCCCCGAGATCACCCAGATCCCAGTAGTCTCTGCCCGCGTCGGTGATGCTGTCACCCTGAAAAAGAACCGTTGCCCCCGATCGAATCTTCATAAGCATCACTCCTACGCATTCAAAGCTAAGAGTTTAGCGCACGTTTCTTCTTGAGAGACGCCAACTTGACAATCTCTTCCTTTCTAACGTTTCCCCTGTTCAACTCCAGATTCTCCAAGAGTCTCTGCCCCAACGGCGACCTGACGATCACAGTGGAGTAGCCTTCCTCGCTGCCCACCGAACCAACCGAAACATCCGAGCACTCAGCCGTGAAATCCGAACACCGACTGCACCCCTTCTCGACCGCAGCCTTCAAATCTTTCACGCTGACCCCGCTGTCTTTTCCGTCTACCCGCACAATAAACTTGCCCTTGCGAATCTGCGTCCTCTCAGCCCCATCCAAATCAACCCCCAACAGCCTCAGCATCTCCTCCCTGAGCTTCTCGTAGTTGAACGCTTCAAAACAGAACAGCCCAATCAGCGTCAACTCCAAACCCGGACAATTCTCACCAAGACTTGCTCTGCAGCTTTCTCGTCGCTCGGACCTGACAGGGAGTGCCAACAACCGCGACCCTCCGCCTACCCGCCTCAACCAGACCCCTCAACTTGGCAGCTGTGTTCACCCGCAGATACTTCGTCCCCCTCGCCTTCAACACGCCATCAACAGTCTCAGCCACGACAGCCTCAGCCCGATAACCCTTCCCTCGCTGCACCACGACGGCACAATCAAACAACCCCCTCTCTAAACCCGCAGCCAACAAGGCAGCTAACCACGCCACCATCCTGTCCGCCTTCCACAAGACTCTTGGCAGAAAAAACCTCAAAACAAACCCCCAACACCCTCATCCGACATTTTCTTCAAAGATTGCCGGTTGCTCTGTTCATCGGGTTCTTTCAAGGTAAACCACACTCATAACAGCTGGAACGTGAAAATACATTATCGCCAGAGTTCCTTTATTGTTTTCTATCCGACCTCTTCCACCAACCACCCGAGCACCCGAGCCATGTTTTGCCAAAAATAATATTGTGTTCTTCAGAATACGCCTCTTAAGTACACAACCAATTCTGAAGTCAACAAGAGGTTGAGAACTTGAAGTGCCCAGTATGCAGCGGAAAACTAGCCATCGACTCAAAGATGAGACTGGCAAACTGCCTCACATGCGGCTGGAAAAAAAGCCTCTAAAACCCAAACACGTTCTCTCAAACAAGGCGCAGATAACGAACCAGTTTAATAGTCTCTTCTCGTAATTGAAAGGATAATTCAGGGGCATAATGGATGTTCGCTATCGGCCACTTCGCCTTAGGCTACCTCACCGGAAAAGCAATCGCCAAACCACTACACATTCAACTAAACATGACCCTGCTGCTCACGGCCTCTGTCATCCCCGACGTCGACCTGCTCCTCAGATTCCTCGACCACAGAGGACCAACACACTCACTAATCACAATCGCCATCCTCATGACCCCCTTCCTAATCTACTACAGAAAAACAGCCTTACCATACGCCGTCGCACTCGCTTCCCACTCAATGATAGGCGACCTCATCGGCGGCACCCAACTCCTATGGCCCCTCTCAACAAGAGAATACGGCGCACTAGACGTGTATGTCAGCGGGTCTTTCAGCGTCACTTTGGAACTGATTCTCTTCATAATCTTCATTAGCCCTCATGCTAAAAACAAGAGACCTGCAAAGAATCACCACCAGCAACTACAGAATACTCCTACTCCTACCCCTCGGAGCCACCATAGGACCCCTGCTAGCAGTAGGCCGAGGACCCGAATACGCCCTCCCAACACTACTCATAATCCCCAGCCTATTCTACATAGCCATATTCACCTATACTCTTGTGGTGCGCCCTTCCAAAAAGAGCGCCAGCGAAATCAAAAAACACGAAACAAAAGAGTTGACCCAAGCTATCGACGAGATGAAAAAACTGCTAAGCAAGATCCCCAGCAAAGAAATCGTGAAGGCTATACGCGACTCAAGAGACCAAAGATGAAATAGCTAAAGAAAAGCAGAAAAAACTGAAGTCAGATCGCAAAGATGCTTTCTATTCTTCTTCGAGAATCTTCTGAAGTAAGGCTAAGTCTCTGAGAACTCTTCTATTTCGGAGATAGCTTCAAGAATCTGAGCGACATAAACCTTGAAGTCCTTCCTCATACTTGCACAATCTCATTTAATATCTGATCTTTCATTAAGGGCAGCAGAGCCCCTTTCTGAACCAAATCTACCTTCACACCTAACTTTTTCCTAATGAATTCCTGCACTTCAATGAACCTGTAGACGCCAATCGACTCCGAGAATGTAACCAAAATGTCTATGTCACTACTTCTTGTTTGTTCTCCACGGGAGTAAGAACCGAATATGCCAATAGTCTCCACTTTGTAACGCTCTCTAAGAATTGGTTTGATAGCCTCCAGCTTAGCTTTGAACTCTCCAAGGGTACTCATTCTTGAACGGTACACTCACATCAATATAGTGTAGTTCCAAGTATTTTTTTCACTCTACACTGATAGCGTCGAGTAAGAAGACCGGTTGCTAATCCGCTGACGAGAATAGTGAGCCTGATGAACTCGGGAAAACCATTAAAAGTTGAGTTCGCAATTCCCAGCTCAGCAAGAGAAATTGCAGTTGGAAAGAAATTTAGTCCCTCATCAGCATAGAGGAAATTGAGTAAGGTTAATGAAGGGCGCACTTTCAGCAGAAATGTTTTGAAGGCGGTCGAAAAATGCCAAGGTTCAGACAAGTCTCCGAAATTCAAAAACTAATGAGCAACAAAAAGCTCATTCGAAACCTAGGCATAATTGCCCACATCGACCACGGAAAAACCACACTAACCGACGCGTTATTAGCCGGCACGGGATTGTTATCCCCGAAGATGGTGGGCTCCGCCCGAGTCCTCGACTATCTCGAAGAGGAACAGAGACGCGGCATAACAATGAAAGTCCGCCAACATATCCCTCCACTATCAAACCGCGGAGCAAGCCTTCATCATCAACCTGGTGGACACGCCAGGACACGTCGACTTCACAGGCAAAGTCACACGAGCCCTACGCAGCATAGACGGCGCCATAGTAGTCGTCGACGCCGTAGAAGAGGTAATGGCTCAAACAGAAATCGTGGTCCAGCAAGCCCTCCAAGAAAGAGTCCACCCGGTGCTCTTCATCAACAAGACAGACCGGCTAATCACCGAAATGAAACTAAACCAAACCCGAATCGAAGAAAAACTCAACCGCATCATACAAAACTATAACGACCTAATAGAAATCCACGCAGAACCACAATTCAAGAAAGAATGGAAGGCAAATCCGAAAAAAGACAACGTCATCATCGGCTCAGCCCTGCACAGATGGGGCTTCACCCTAACCACAGCGAAGGAAAAGGGCGTAAAATTCAACGACATCATAAACGCCTACAACAAGAACGAGCACGAGAAACTTGCGAAGGCGCTTCCGATTCACAAAGCAATACTGGACGCAGCCGTTAAGATTCTGCCAAACCCGCTGGAAGCCCAGAAGTACCGCATAGAAAAAATCTGGAAAGGAAACATCAACTCAAGAATCGGACAAGCCATGACTAACTGCGACGACAACGGTCCAGTGGTCATGTGCATAACAAACGTCCAAACCGACCCCGAGGAAGGCACAATCGCAACCGGAAGACTCTTCTCAGGCAAACTAAAAACCGGAGACAAAGTCTTTCTCGTCAACGCCCAGGCAGAAGGCGTGGTCAAGCAGGTTTCAATCTACATGGGCTCCTTCAAAGAACCCGTAGACGCACATCGCAGCAGGCAACATAGCCGCTGTAACCGGAATTGAAAAGGCGAAACCGGGCGAAACAATAGTCAGCTCTGAGTACCAGAGAGGAGCATGGTGCCGTTCGAGCGAATCAAGTACGTCTCAGAACCCGTACTAACCGTTGCGGTCGAACCCAAAAACCCCCAAGACCTCCCGTTCCTACTTGAAGCAATGGAAAAACTCGCCATAGAAGACCCAAACCTGACCACCATAGTAAACAGGGAAACAGGCGAATACCTCCTAAGCGGCATGGGCGAACTCCACCTCGAAACCGCAACAAACCACCTCAAGGATCTTCTAGAAAACACAAGAATCACAACCTCTCAACCCCGAGTCGTCTACAAAGAAACCATCACAAAAAAAGGAACAGTAGCCACCGCTAGAAGCCCAAACAAACAAAACAGGTTCACAGTACAAGCACAACCCGCCCAAGAAGACCTCGCCGAATCCCTCGAACAAGAATGCGCTGACACAAAAAACGTTGGCGAAACGCTTGCAGAGGACGAGGACAAAAACGCACTCGTGGACTGCACAGGAAAAACACAACAGTTGCGAGACGTTCTGGATTCAATAGTCTCAGGGTTCCGTTTCGCCTGCCAAGCAGGACCCCTCTGCGGCGAACCCGTAAGAGGAGTTAAGATCAACCTTACCGAGGCAGAACTCAGCAGCGACCTAGAGCAGCGCGGTCAATCGGAAATCGCCCGAGGCATAGGCAAGGCAATCTTCGGGTCCTTCTTAACCGCAAAACCCAGACTGCTTGAACCAATCTACCAAACCGTCATCTCCGCCCCAACCGAACTAGCAGGCGACTGCTCAAGAATAATCAGCAGCAGACGCGGCAAAGTCTGCGGCTTCGAACAGAAAGGCACCCAAGCCATAATCACCAGCCAGATTCCAGTCGCCGAAACCTTCGGCCTATCACAAGAAATGCGTTCAACAACTTCAGGCCGAGCCTTCTGGCAATCAACCCTTCACCACTGGGAAAAACTTCCCGAAAAACTCGAAGCAAAAATCATCACAGAAACACGAAAGAGAAAAGGACTCGAACCAAGCGTTCCAAAACCAGAACAGTTCACGGAGGAAAACACTTGAAACTCAAATGCGCACCATTCAACCTAGACGTCACGCTGTGCTGCGGACAAGTCTTCAGATGGAACAAAAAACAAGACTGGTGGTACGGCGTAGCCAAAAACAAAATCCTCAAAGTTCGCCAAGCAGACCTGAACACAGAACTCGAATACGAAAACACCGACGAAACCTTCCTCAAAAACTATTTCGGGCTGGAGGATGACCTGCAAGAAATCAGCGCCAAAATAGGCAAAGACCCACACATCCGAAAAGCCCTCCAACAATTCTATGGACTGCGCATCATAAGACAAGACCCGTGGGAATGCCTCATCTCCTACATATGCGCAACATACAAGAACATTCCCGCAATAAACCACATGCTCAACAACCTTTCAAGAAAATTCGGACAAAAAACAACCCTCGACGAAACCGAATTCTACACGTTCCCAACACCAAAACAACTAGCCAACGCCACAAACCAAGACCTGATCGCGTGCGGCTTAGGCTACAGAGCCAAATACGTCAAGGAGACTTCGAAGCGAATTTTCGAAAACACTTTCGAACTAAACAGCCTAAAACAGTTGCCATACGAACAAGCCAAAACAGCACTCTGCACGCTCCCAGGCGTCGGCCCCAAAGTAGCCGACTGCATCCTCCTATTCTCACTCGAAAAACTCGAAGCCTTCCCCATCGACCGATGGGTAGAACGCGTCATCCTAAACCACTACACACAACAACATCCCAACCGAACTCGCACAAAAACTCGCCACAAACGCAAGCCTCAACGACTCTCAATACAAAAAACTCAACGCCTTCGGCCGACAATACTTCGGCCAATACGCAGGCTACGCCCAAGAATACCTCTACCACTACGAACGCCTAATCACCTAAACACCAAACACTAAGCGTTAAGCGATAGGCAAACAGAAAACGTTTAAATTCCGTCTAAAACAGCAATAATAAAGGGAAAAAGCAAACACGGGCCCGTGGCTCAGCCCGGCTAGAGCGCCAGACTCATAATCTGTTGATCGCCGGTTCAAATCCGGCCGGGCCCACCACTAATTTTTCGCCTGCGAAGGAAACTAATGGAAGCCCTTGATGATCTCGTCAACCGTCATTATTTTCGCGTTGTACGTGTTCTCAAGGTACTTTAAGCCTGCCTCGTGGTCTTCCTGCGTGAAAGCTTCAACACCGTCCTTGGCAACGATTATGTGGTATCCCCTAAAGAAAGCATCAGCAGCCGTGTGCCTAACACACATGTGAGTGTGCAAACCTCCCAGAATCACCGTTTTGACTCCTTCGCCCTTGTTCAGGCTCCTCAACAGTCGATCCAGCCCAGTCTCGTAGAACCCGCTGTAGGTTCTCTTCTCGACCTGATAGTCTTTTTCGCCAGGCTTAAGTTCAGGAATAACCTCGGCTCCAGGCGTGCCTTTTATGGCGTGGTTTCCCCACTTGTTAATGACTTCAGCGTCCTGAGGATAATGCGCGTCGTTACTGTAGATAACCGGCACGTTGTGTTTGCGAGCAGCCAAAACCAGCCTCTTAAGGTTCGGAATTATGTACAGGGTTCTCTCAACCTTCAGCTTTCCAGAAACAAAATCATTCAACATATCGACAAGTATTACAGCTTGATTTTCCAAAACAACCATCCTTCAAGAAGACAGTGAAGCAAACACGCTTTTTAATCTTATCCAGCTACTTCCCGCTCAGCGTGTAGGGGCCTTGGGTTAGTTTTTCCGCGCCAGCCTTGGTGACCAACACGGTGTCTTCTACGCGTACGCCTCCGTAACCGACAAGGTAGATTCCAGGCTCATTCGTCACCACATTGCCCGCAGTCAAAGTTTCCTTGCCGCTGCGGCTCAGAGTCGGCGGCTCATGAATCTCCAAACCCACTCCGTGACCTAAACCATGCACAAAAAACTCGCCGTAACCAGCATCCTCGACGATTCTTCGGCCAACAGCATCAACCTCACAAGCCTTAACGCCCGGCTTAATCGCGTCAAACGCCTTCTCATACGATTCAAGCACTATTCGGTGAAGCTTCTTCTGCTTCTCAGAAGGCTTCCCAGCCACCAAAGTCCTCGTCACGTCAGAATTGTATAGCCTGTACTTGGCGCCCAAATCAACAATCACCAAATCACCCTCACGAATCTTCTTATCCGAGCAGCCCCCGTGAGGATACGCCGAGTTAGGACCCGAAGCCACGCTCGTATCGAAAGAGGTCCCGTCAGAACCATGTTTGCGCATGGCATACTCGATCTCCGCCGCAACCTCGCGTTCTGCAACGCCGGGCGCAACAGTCTCATATGCGACTTTGACTCCTAAACTTGCTAGTTCGCCGGCCTTGCGCATCAACTCAATTTCGCTCTTGTCTTTCACCATGCGCAGATCCCGAACGAAGCCGCTGCCGTACCCAAGCTTTTTTTCGTCACCAACAGATTTAGCCAGAGCCTGCCACCCCTCAACATTCAAAGCGTCAACAGCAAGATGCTTCGCTCCGAAAACCTTCGCCTGCTGCGCGATCCTATCCATCAAGTTCTCGCCACTCTTAACAAGCTCTACCGTAAGCCCCGCACCCTGAGCCTTACACATTTCATAATTAGTCCCGTAAACAAAGAGCACACTTTCGCCATCCTCCGGAATCAACAGGGCACTGGCTCCCGAAAACCCAGTGAAGTAAGTCAAGTTGACCTCGTTAAAAACAACATACCCGTCAAACTTTGCTTCTTTGAACGCTTTCCGCCTCAACGCAGCAATTCTATCCAAGACACTGAACCTCCCAGAAAAGTGCACCGCTGAAGTGCTTAACTTTTTCGCTCACTAGCCGCCAGTAACCACCGGCAACACAACCACGCGGTCCCCATCCTTCAGCTCGGTCTCTACACCGTTAAGCTGATTTAGCAGCACTCCGTTCACAGACAAAATATGATTAGTCTTCATATCGTCGCCTTTAGGGTCATACACGTCCTTCCTGAAAGGCGCGCCATACTTCTCAGCCAAAACACACAACAAGTCACGCACAAGAGCGCCCTCTTCCAACGTAACACTTTCTTCCTGCCTAGCCCCTATCGCCTGCTTAATGTAGCCCAAATAGTCAACAGTCACTCTCAAAACATGACACACTCCGGACCCAGTCAAACACGCAAAAATATACTCTGAAAGTTATATAATCATTTCTTTGCACAAATCCAGTTCATAAAGCCCTAAAAAACGACTAACAAGCGATTTGCACCGCAAATCATAACGGAATCAACAATATAAACCAACATCATTTTCCAAACCCAAAAGCCACTAGATTAATATACCTTACAACTCGACTAATAAAATCAAACATACATGTGGAGAAGAACAAATAATGTTTTCCTACGCAGGTAAAATTCTCCGTGTCAATCTCACAACAGGAAAAATCTCTACTGAACCTCTAAGCGAAAAAATGGCTAAGGATTACATTGGCGGCATAGGCTTAGGCATACGTTTACTTTTTGACAATTCAAAACCAGGCACAGACGCTCTTGACCCAGATAATCCCTTAATTTATTTAACTGGTCCACTCAGCGGCACGTTGGGACCAACAGGCGGTAACAGCTACGCCGTCGTGTCCAAATCTCCCGCCACCGGCGGTATCGGCAATGCTGAATCCCACGGCTTCTTTGGTCCCGACCTAAAACGTGCAGGATACGACGCGGTTATCATCACGGGCAAAGCGGACAAGCTGTCATACTTGTGGATCGACGATGACAAAGTAGAAATCAGGAATGCCGAGTTTCTCACACACGAAACAGTCTATAATACTGACGTGAAAATCAGGGAAGAACTCGGCGACTACTACATACGAGTTTCAGCAATCGGCGAGGCAGGAGAAAGACTCTGCCGTTTTGCAGCAATAATAAACGACGAATTCAGAGCCATTGGACGAACAGGCATGGGCGCGGTCATGGGTTCAAAAAACCTGAAAGCCGTGGCAGTTCGAGGAACAAATGACGTTAACGTCGCAGACTTTGACGGGTTCAAGGAATTCATAAAGATGATTTACGAACGCATGAAAGGACCCGCAACAAAGAAGTATAAGACGCTGGGAACTCCGGAAAACGTTTTGGTGCTGAACGCGCTCTCAGCTTTGGCTACGAGAAACTTTACAAATTCTCAATTTGAAGGTGCTCAAAAAGTCAGTGGCGAATACTTGAATGAGCATTACGTTAAAAAAATCGTTGGCTGCGCAACGTGCGGCATGCGCTGCGACCACATCGCTGTGGTTCCTGAAGGACCTTATCAAGGCTCAACTTCACGTTTGGAGTTTGAGTGCCTCTGGTCAATGGGACCGTTATGCGGAGTTGACCGTCTTGACGCTATAATAGAAGCCATGCGGATTACCAATGAATATGGCATGGATGGCATATCCATCGGCGTTGTCGTCGCATTCGCGATGGATTGCTATGAACATGGAATAATAACGAAGGAGCAGACCGACGGCATTGACCTCCGATTCGGCAACGCTGAAGCTTTAATCGCCATAATCCACAAGATTGGCAAACGTGAAGGATGGCTGGGCAACATTCTTGCAGAAGGCACTGCGAAAGCCGCTGAGCTAATCGGTGGAGACGCATACAAATACGCCTGCCACATCAAAGGCTTGGAATTGCCAGGTTATGATTTGCGTACTCTGAAGACAGCCGCGTTGGGCTTCAGTGTTTCGTTCCGTGGAGCTTGCCATCTCAGAAACGGCGCTTACGCGCCTGACGTTAAGGGCAAAGTGAACCGTTTCAAGATTGAACCGGGCAGGGGCAAAATGATTGTGAGCGATGGACACGTTTACAACGTTATTGACTCGCTGATTGTGTGCAAGTTTTCAAGAGGTACCTATTATGATGGGCTGAAAGACCTAGCGAATTACTACACGTTAGCCACAGGAATTCCGATGACTGACAAGGAACTCGACAAAGCTGGGGAGAGGATTGAAAACCTCGCAAGGCTGTATAACATTCGAGAGGGCAAAGGCACAAGGGAGTATGATACCATACCGTGGAAGATAAAGAACTGTCCCGTCCCTGAAGATGGCCCAGCAAAAGGCGTCGTCGTCAGCGATGAAGAACTACAGTTGGGCTTGGATGAGTACTACGCAGCAAGAGGCTGGACCAGCAACGGCGTGCCCACGGTTGAGAAGCTCAAAGAGTTAGGGTTAGAAGAGTTTGCTAAGCATCGCTGAGAAGGCGGACAAGGAGGCTGCGTAAGAATGGTGCGACCACAAGACAGAAAATTCGTTACAGCCGACCCGGAAAAATGCATAGGCTGCCTAGTCTGCGAATACGCCTGCGCAATGACCAACGAAAAAACCTTCAACCCCACAAAATCAAGAATCCGCGCCCTACGCCTAGGACCACTCAACAACCTAGCAGTCACATGCAGACACTGCGAAGACCCAGCATGCGTCGCCGCCTGCCCAAGAGACGCCCTCCACCAAGAAGAAGATGGAACAATAGTAGTCGACGAACAAGCCTGCAACGGATGCACATGGTGCATTAGCGCCTGTGAATTCGGAGCAATGATGATGCACCCCGAGAAGAGAGTAGTCTTCACTTGCAACAGCTGCAAAGACCAACCTGACGGTCCACAATGCGTCAAATGGTGCCCCGAAGAAGCACTAACCTTCGTCACAGCCCAACAGCTCGCACAGAAATCCAGAATATCAGCCGTCAGAAACCTGTTCCAAGAAGAAAAGAAAGCTGCAAAATAGCACAATCCCGACCTTCACTCTCTCTATCCCTTTCTCTTCACTCCGTTTTTACAAACGCGAAAAGCTACTTTTCACCCTAGAAAAGAGGTAAAGCCGACCAACAACTTGCATATAGAATGTCTTTGCCCGAACCCATTAAGTTAATATAGTTTTCATCGGACTAATAATATTCCAAAAGCATGGAGGCAAAAGTTTGCAAGGTTACGCTGGTAGAGTTCTTCATGTTGACTTGAACACGGGAAAAACCCGTATTGAACTTCTAAACGAGGATTACGCCAAAAAGTACATCGGCGGCATCGGCTTAGGCATGCGCCTGTGGCTTGACAACACAAAACCAGGCGTTGACCCACTAAGCCCAGAAAACACGCTTGTTCTGGCGGTCGGTCCCGTGTCCGGAACGATGTTTCCAACAGGCGGAAACGGTCACGCGTTCATAGCAAAATCTCCAGAAACCCACGCCGTCGGCGAAGCCGTATCACACGGCACCTTCGGCGCGGAAGTGAAAAGAGCCTGGTACGACGCCATAATTCTTCACGGCAAATCAGAAAAACTCGTTTACCTCTGGATCGACGACGATTCAGTCCAGCTGCTTGACGCCTCGCACCTGGCAGGCAAGTCACCCTCCGAAACCGAAGAAGCCGTAAAGGAAGAACAAGGAGACTACTACGTCCGCGTAGCCTCAATCGGCTTAGCCGGAGAAAAACAATCCAAAATCGCCTGCATAATCAACGAGAAAACCAGAGCTGCCGGCAGAACAGGCTTAGGCGCCGTCATGGGCTCCAAAAACCTCAAAGCCATAGCCGTCCGAGGAACCCACGACGTAGTTCCGGCAAAACCAGACGAGTTCATGGACATGGTCAGAGAATACCATGAACGAATGAAAGGTCCAGCCACCCAAAAGTACAGGACACTGGGCACAGTCGAAAACCTCCTAATCAATAACTCGCTGCATTGCCTGCCAACACGCAACTACAGCAATGCACATTTTGAACACGCCGACAAAGTAAGCGGCGAAACCATAAACGAAAAATACGTAGCCAAAATCATAGGCTGCAACTCCTGCGCCATGAGATGCGAACACGAAGTCGTCATCCCCGAAGGACCCTACAAGGGCACAATGACCCGGCTGGACTACGACGCACTATGGGCGCTGGGACCCTACTGCGGAATCAGCAAGCTCGACGCCATAATAAAAGGCATGTCCCTTTGCAACTACTACGGAATGGACGCGGCAAGCGCAGGCGTCACCGTCGCGTTCGCAATGGACTGCTACGAAAACGGCATCCTAACACAAAAAGACTTCGACGGAGCAGAAGCTCAATTCGGAAGCTCCGAAGCACTCATCCAAATTCTCACAAAAATGGGCAACCGCGAAGGAATAGGCGAAGTCCTCGCAGACGGCGTCAAAATAGCCGCCCAGAAGATAGGCAAAGGCGCCGACAAACTGGCCCAACACATCAAAGGCCTAGAAGTAACAGGATACGACCTGCGCTGCCTCAAAACCGCAGCCTTAGGATACGCCGTAAGCTTCCGCGGAGCAGACCACGACAGACACGGAACCTACACAATCGACATCAAAGGCAAAATAGACCGCCTGAAAGCAGAGAAAGGCAGAGGCAAACTCGTCAAAGACATGGAAGACATCTACGCCCTCATAGACTCACTCATAGTCTGCAAAAACTCCAGAGGCACCTACTACAAAGAAACACAAGACCTGGCAAAACTCTACAACCTAGTAACAGGAATCGACATGCCACCCGAAGAAATGAAGAAAGCAGCCGAAAGAATAAACACCCTCGCCAGACTCATCAACATCAGAGAAGGCCTAACCCGAAAAGACGACACCCTCCCATGGAAAGTCATGAACGTACCCATTCCAGACGACGGCCCAGCGAAAGGCGCCTTCGTAAGCCAAGAAGAACTCGACCTGCTCCTAGACGACTACTACAGTTCACGCGGATGGACAGCCGCCGGCGTACCGCCCACCGCCAAACTCAAAGAACTCGGCATGGACGACCTAACAAGCATCGTCGAAGCCAAACAGGAGGCCTAAGAAAATGGTCAAGGTTCACGAAAGAAAATTCATCTCAGTCGACCCAGAAAAATGCGTAGGCTGCCAAATCTGCGAATACGCCTGCTCATGGACAAAAGAAAAAGCCTTCAACCCAGTCAAATCAAGAATCCGAGTCGTACGCGTCAACCAACTAGCCAACATGTCCGTCACATGCAGACTCTGCGAAGACCCGGCATGCGTCGCCGCCTGCCCAAGAGACGCCCTCACACAATCAGAAGAAAGAGGAACCATAATAGTCGACAAAGACAAATGCAACGGCTGCGGCTGGTGCATCGAAGCCTGCGACTACGGCGCCATGATGCTGCACCCAGAAGCCAAAATAGTCTACGTCTGCGACCTCTGCAAGGACAACCCCAACGGACCCCAATGCGTCAAATGGTGCCCCGAAGAAGCACTAACACTCGTCACAAGCGACGTACTAGCACAAAAAGCAAGAATAGGCGCAGTCAAAAAACTCTTCCAAGAAGCAAGAGCAAAACAAATGAAATAAACCCGCAAATCCGTTTCTCCCTCACCTTCACAATTTTCTAATCATAGACAACTAGGGCGTTAAGCGAAAGCTAGGGCACATGGAAAGTCCAAAAACCCCCGAGGAAACCACCGGATAACCCAACAATATTTTTATGTCAGTCCCAACCCTAGAGACAACTTGCTGGGGTGGCCGAATGGTTCAGGCGGCAGCCTGCAGAGCTGCTATATATGGGTTCAATTCCCATCCCCAGCTCCACAACAAACAGTTTTAAGAATTCGCACATTACCTCATAGTTCATGGAATACAGGCACCTGGGCAAGACAGGTCTAAAAGTCAGCATCATAGGCATAGGCAATGAACACCTGAAGAAAAGTCCCAGCAGAAGAAATCACCCGCATACTCAGTTTAGCCCTCAGGGAAGGCGTAAACTACTTCGACCTCGTGTGGTCTTTCCCAAACATAATCGACGGTTTAGATGCTGCTTTGCACAAGGAAAACGCGAACGCTATTCTAGCTTTTCATCTTGGCTCATGCCTCAGCAACGGCAAATACAAGAGAAGCCGTGACCCTTCCGAATGCGAAAAACACCTAAGACTGCTGCTCGAGAGACTGAACCTGGACTACGCGCCTGTACTCACAATTCACTATGTACCCAACCTCAGGATCTGGAGAGAACTCAGTCGAAGGGGCATAATCTCCCTCGCGAAAAAACTAAAACAAGAAGGACTCGCCAAAGCCCTTTCAGTCAGCACACACGACCCCGAAGTAGTCAAGTCAGCAGCCGAGTCAGGCACAGTAGACTGCGTTATGCACCAAGTCAACGTTGCCAACCACATGTATGCCGCAAGAAATGACGCGTTGAGAGTATGCAGCAGACTCGGAGTAGGCGTCGTGGCAATGAAACCCTTCGCCGGCGGAGAACTGCTCAAGCCAGGAAAGAAAGTCACTATCCCAATTTACAAAACAGGCTGGAAAATGAGAACCATAACCGTTCCACAAGAAACCACAACAACCAAACTCCTAAGCTACACTCTTAATCAACCCGGAGTGTGCACAGCCGTCACAGGAATAGCATCACTCAAAGAACTAACAGACAACCTGAACTACCTAAACGCCTCAAACCAAGACAAAGACTATGCCGCGCTAATTAAGAACTTAGAAGCACAAGAATAAGAAAAGAGCCGCGGTCTCTCGTTCAGCCAAATTTGATTTCTCCCCTCACTCAAAATCGGCAAAAAGCCATTCAGTTAGAGTTCAACTGAACCCGCTTTCAATACCACGCTGGCTATTCTTTTTCTTCTGGTTTCATCCTTTTTCGCATTGTTAACCCAGTGGACATACTGGAGCTTGGTCGAATTCGAAAACCCGCTGAAATTCTTCCAGGCAACCTCGTTTTTCTTAAGCGCTTCTGCCAGGTCCTCAGGAATTGTCGGAGCCGCCTTCGACGAGTACGCAGCGTCCCACCGCCCATTTCCTTTAGCTTCACACACCGCTTCAAACCCAGCCAGTGCCATTTTTTCTTCCCGAATCATCTTTTCAGCTCGATCTCTGTTACTTTTTGACCAAATACTTCCTTTTTTTCTGGGCGTAAATCTCTGACGAAACCTAGCCGCATCTACGCTCTGCATTTTGCCATCAATCCAGCCGAAACAAATTGCTTCTTCAACAGCCTCCTCGTACCTTAATCCTCTGTTACCGGAATTTTTCTTGTGAATAATTACCCAGATCTCCTTCTCGGAAGAATGATTTTCCTCAAGCCATCTACGCCATTCACAGCGGTCAACGAATTCCAGGTCAAACGTTTCAGGCATATCAATACCCGCTTGCATAACCACGTTAGCGACTGACGAATCTGCATTTGCCGTGCGGAGAGTCCTTTTGTTATGCGCTGGCTCGGTGAACTCCATCCAGCTTGTTTAGGCTGTCA
This sequence comes from Candidatus Bathyarchaeota archaeon, assembly GCA_963720565.1. Classification (GTDB taxonomy): domain Archaea; phylum Thermoproteota; class Bathyarchaeia; order Bathyarchaeales; family Bathycorpusculaceae; genus A05DMB-2. The sequence goes on from CAVRFW010000003.1 coordinate 30,443, forward strand.
AGAACTTTCTGTCCGACTTTCTGGTGAACGATGTAGACGGCTATCGCGCAGCCATTCCCGATTTGCCTAGACGGAGTCTCCCTTATGTTTATTCCATGGTCAGCCAGCACCTTATCTATTTTCGCGAACATCCCTGGCTTGTCATCATGATAAACAAACAGCGGATAGAACGGCCTACTCTCAAGCTCGATGTTCTCACCCACATTCACCGCGTCCAAGAAGTCTCCCCTCTTAAGAAAATCAGCAACCGCCTGCGCAATCTCTATCGACGTTTTCAACTGGGCTTCTTTTGTCGAGGCTCCCAAATGAGGACTAAAAACAACATTATCCAACTCCCTTAGCTTGCTTCTGAAATCGTCTCCTTCACTCTCTGGGTTCGGTTTCGTAAACGTCAAGAGCAGTCCCCGCAATTCTCCCTTCCCTGAGAGCGCTAAACAAGGCTTCCTCATCAACGATGCACCCTCTAGAAGTGTTAACCAGAAAAGCCGTAGGCTTCATCAGCGAAATCTCTTTTTCACCTAATACCACTTCTTTACCGCTGGCATGGATGCTGATGTAATCAGACCTTCTAAGAACCTCCTCCTTGGGCAAAAACTTGATTCTCGAGTTAACCTTGACCACAGGATCGTAACCCACCACGTCCATGTGGAACCCCAAAACCAACTCGCCAAGCCGCTGTCCAATCCTGCCACACCCGATTATGCCCAACGTTTTTCCGCTAAGCTCCAAACCCTCAAAAGACTTCTTATTCCAAACACCGTGCTTAAGAGAACAATGCGCCTGAGGTAGTTTCCTTGAAACATTCAGCATCAGGGCAAGAGCCAACTCCGCCGTCGAGTTAATGTTGCTCCACGGAGCATTCTTAACCACGACCCCGTTCTGAGAGGCAGCAACCGTGTCAATATTATCGTACCCGATGCCCGCTCTCCCCACAACCTTCAAATTCCCCCTCACACCCGCCTCGATAACATCCGTCGTGACAATAGTCGCGCTTCTAACAACCAATGCATCAAAATCTCCAATCTCTCGGACAAGGGCTTTCGGGCTTCTCTTCTTCGTGTCAGTAGCGATTCCAGCTTCCTCAAAAATCCGCAATCCTTCCACGTTTAAACCATCATTCAGCAACACTCTCACATTTCAGCACCCAATTCTCATTTTGAGCCTTCCTAGCCTATAGATGTTTCCCGCAGACTAATCCTTCGCCCAATTTTCCTTATGATGATCCCTCATAGAAGAAGAGGCGTTTAGGAGCCATAGCCCCATTAGAATAGGACTTAGCAACTTCTCCATATCCAAAGAGGCGTTCAGGATCTTCGGGCGGATTCCGTTGTCCTTCTTCTTCTGGTGATAAGGAAAACGCCAAAGAATATGAGCAAGCCTCCCACAAGCGCAAAAAACGTAATCTCCTCGTTGACGAACACAGCAGCAAACAGCACTGTTACCAACGGCTCAGCAAAAAGAAACGAACTCGTTGAAGCAGCACTTGAATGCTTAAGCACGTAGAACCAGATATAGTATCCAAGCAGCGAACATGTGAAAGCCAAATACAGAATCGCTAACCACTCTTGGCCACTCAAAGCAAAGATATTTCTAAACGAGTCTTCGGCCAAAGAAAAGGGAACAAGAAAAATTCCCCCCAAAATATTCACGTAAGCCACGATGAGAAATGGATCGTACTTGTCCATCACCTTCTTACCGAGCAGAGTATACGCTGCCCAGAGCACAGGAGTCGAGAGTAAGATGAGACTTCCAAGAAAGAAAGTCAGGTTTCCCTGAAGGTTCAATGTTCCACCGACGACAACCGCAAAGGTGCCAACAGATGCCAATCCAATGCCGAAAAACTGTGTTCTTGAGAGGCTCTCTTTAAACAAGTAGGCTGAGAGCAGGCTAATCAGAACAGGAGACAACAAACAAACAAGAATCGATGCAACCGAAGCACTCGCCATCTGAATACCAGTATACTGAGCCATAAAAAAGACAGTGACGCCTGAAAAAGCCAGAACACTAATGACAGGCAAGTCTTTCTTTTCGACAAGAACCCTGTAACTTCGGTTTCTAGCCCTGTTCAAGAGGAGAACCAGACAGAAAAGTCCACCAGCCAAAAGGAACCTGAAAGTGGCAATAGCAACAGGGCCTAACCCTTCCCTCAGAATCGCCTTAACAACCACAAAAGAGCTTCCCCAAAAAACAATCAGAAACAACATGAGAATAACGTTGATTAGACTGATGGATCTCTCTTCCATACCAACCAGTCCCATGCACCTTCTAATAAAGAATTCACGTTAGACTAACTGAAGAACTACTGAAACCCGGAAATACGGATAATACCTGCTTGCGCGAAGATGAAAACCGATTAAAATTGACAGAGGAATTGTCCAAGCAATTTCCATACAAAATTCTTAATTAACCATGAAAAATCCAAGATTAACTTGCTTTTCTGAAGATTTTGGTCAGACAAGAATAGAGGTTTGCTGGGGCTCCGGAAAATGAAATGAAAGGAGAAAAGGAAAATGCAAATCTCGATGGCTACTGCAAAGCCATCGTGAACTTGATCCTGAGCCCACTCAGCCCCAACTTTCTCCTTTTGCTGTTTGTTATTCGGATTGTTTATTGGGGACTAAAAAAGGGGAAAGAGAAAGCTAGTGCTTTCAAGAGGTTTAGCGTTTTCTTAGCAGCAGCGCGAGTACTACGCCGACTATTGCGATTGCAGCTATTATTCCGCCTATTCCTGGCAGAATGTATTGGTCAGCCAATGATGTAGGAGTACTTGCTGGTTCAGGGGTTGCAGCGGGTGCTTCTTCCACGTTTATTGCGGTTTCTGAGAATGAAGGCCAGTAGGCTTTAGAGCCTGCGAATCGGGCTACGAGTGTGTATTCGCCTGGAACTTCCGGAGTGAACGCCAACTTGTAGAAGCCTGTTAGGTCACTGGTTGTTCTGCCGACCTCGTAGTAGTTGTTGTTAGGATCAAGCACTTCAATTACAACTTCTACGCCTGATGCAGTAGTTGGGCATTCAAACTGTTTGTAGACATATAGCATCCATTCGCTCTGACTATTGTCAGAAACTGCGGGAACACCATTTGGAAAACGAGTCGTCAATGCGGAAGACTTTGTGCCAGCCGATGTGTCTGTTACCATGCCTTTCACTAGAACACTGTCACCATGCGTGACAACATCATCTTGTATCGTAACTGAAGTTGCGCTTGGACCTTTACCTACAGCCCAAACTTGCTGGTCGTAAGTGTCCATTGTTGCGTAGATGCTGTCGCCCATTACTGCGTTTCCACCCCAGCGAGTAGCACGGTACATGCCGTTAACCCTCCAGACCACAGCGCCTGTTTCAGCGTCAAGACATATTAAGGGTCCGCCACGCGGAATTGGCATCTCAGCAGAGTGCTCACAAGTGCCTACATAGACTTTCCCGTCAGCAATCAATGTTATCCAGCCCCACCATCTTTGACCTGTTACTGGTTCACCGTACGCATCAGTCATCTCGTAAGTCCACACTGCGTCTCCTGTTGCGAGGTCATAAGCGTATACTATGCCGCCAACGCCGACGGAGAAGAGTTTACCGTAGGCAAAGTACCAAGTGTGTTCAGCATTGCCCCAACCATAAGCGTCAAGCCAATGCTCACTCTCGGTGGCCCACAGGTAGTTACCGTTTTCTAAGCTGAAGCCATAATGCGTCGTCAGTTCCTTGTTCCATATTGCGATAACGCCGCCTTCAACATAGTCAGTTGCGCCAACATAGTGCAGAGTATTAGCGCCTTCGAACCATTCAGCAGGTGCATTCCAGCTTTTGTCGAATAGCAATTGTCCTCTGTTGGTTGGAGTCGTACCTAAAGCCCAGACTCTCACCCTTGTTCGATTGAAGTCCATGGAAACTACTCTGTCAGGCAAAACCTTCAGTATCGGTGAGAAGAATGAAAGCCCAGCTGTCAATCCTGCGGGAATCGTCACGTTCCACGAGTAGCATTTCGGGGTTGAAGCGTTTATTTCTTGTCCGTGATTGTAACCTGTGCCCCAGCTTCCAAAGTCGCCTTCGAATGTGAAGATTGACTGACCGGCAGCAGTAGAGTTCCAAAGAGCCATCCAGTTGTTCTCATAGTCGATTTGCCAGATGAGAATTTCGCCGCTTGGACCATAGGTCTGAGCTACGCCTGAAGGAACGTCGACGAATGACAACTGCCATTCACCAGTGAAGGGGTCGTACGCGTTCCATCTTGCAGGTGTTCCAAATCCCCCAGCTGTTTCCCAAATGTAGGTGAAAACACCGTCATAGTTCCAGCTGTTGAAGTAGAGGATCTGACCAAACGATAGCGTTGTGCCGTTCTTGAACCACAGTTCTTCTCCGGTATGCAAATCTACTGCATAGATTCCACTTTGAGGCGAGTCAGCCCTGTTGTAGTAGAGGACTCCGTTTAACACCACTGAATCGGGGAATTTGCCTTCATATGCATCTCCTGTTTCTGAGGATGCTGGAACCCCAGTCCAGAGGCCGCCAGTTAAACCGCCAGTAGTTAAAGGTTTTGACCATAGTACGTGGGCAGTCTCTGGCGCATCGTCGTTGTAGAGGGCGATTGAGTTATCAGATCTCCTTACCCAGTTGCCTGAGATAGGGTACCATTCTCTGAGCTGCGGGTCAATTGGGCGAGTCCAATACTCCGCGGGTAGGGGATGGCCTGGATATTTCGGCAGTGGGTCTTGCTGTACGACAAGGTTAACCGTGTCTGTGCTTGCTTGCATCACTGTGCCATCAAAAATCATGTTGCCACCTTCATAGTTGAAGAAGGCGCCCCATTTCCAAACCTGCTCTGGATAATTTAATTTGAGTGTATATGTGCCTACTGCGTTTGGTACGTAAAGTGTAGCGGTTCCGCCTGTAGAGTCTGTCTTTAACGGTCCAAGGGTCTGGGTTGTATTGTCTGGTTTGGTAACGGTTATTGTCAGACCCTCATATCCGTCTGCGACGCTCGGCAATTGTTGCAGAATGCCGAAACGGATAAGCACGTCCTCGCCAACGCCCACGGGGCTGGGAACAGCATCAATGAATGGATAGGTTCTCAGAGTAACTCCCGGTTGCGCGTTAGAGTTTGAAGCAAATAGTGAAAAAGCCATCGCAAACACTAAAATAGCAATCGTTATAGTTGTCTTATTTCTTGTCAATTTTTCTTTTTCTCCTTAAATTATAATACACATTTCTGCGTACGCTCGCATTATTCTAGTTGCCCTTTATAAAGTCTTGCAAGAAAAGGCTTCTTGTCTGATAAAACAATAGCATAGCCTATAATAAGTATTAAAATGTAAGAATGACATTCACGCGAAGACCTTAAATCAGTGCAAACAGATGATTTAGCAAGTGATGAATTCTGGTGGCAACAAAAAAAGTAATCGATAAGGCAATTGATGAAATAGATATCATAATAATTAAGCGTCTGCTCAAGAATTCGCGCACGAGTTTTGCGGAAATCGCGAAAGAATGCAAAGTATCAACTCTTACTATCAAGAACCGTCATAGTCGCCTGAAAAAAGCACGCATAATTAGAGGCTCAACTGTAATTGCAGCCGAAGAACACATCCACGGCGTCGAAGGCATAGTGGACTCGGGAATAATGGTCAACAGCCAGGAAGTAGACTCGTTTGTCAAATACGTTCACAACCTCTTTCAAAACAAGAAAATTTATTGGTGCTTCCCCGTCAAGCTTAATCGCGCATACAATGTGTCAGTAACGGTGCTGGCTGGAAGCATTCGAGAAATACAACAAATTAAAGACGCATTGATGCGGCACCCAGCTGTAATAAGCATAAGTATAGCGATTTGGACCGCCATAAGAAATATTCCTCAGAATTTAGACCCAAAACCCACATGAGAGCTTGGTGATAAGCATGGATGATGTAGATTTGCGAATCATTCAAACACTTGCCAAGAACTCCCGAGCATCTTTCAGAAAGATCGCCAAGGAGACGGGTCTTTCCACAGATACCGTGATGAGAAGATACAAAAGACTCGAAAGAGAAGGCGAGATTCAACCTACAATAATAGTTGATTTTATGAAGCTTGGGTTTGAAGGCTTCGTGTATTTCGCTGTAAGAGTTTCCGCCGAAAGCAGTCTCTCCAAGGTAACTGAGGAAGTAGCCAGAATTCCGAACGTTACGACAATCATGAAAGCAACCGGCCCGTATGACTTAATGATAGTCGCTTGTGTGAGGAACATGACGCATGCATTCAAAATAGGAGAAGAAATTGAAGAAACATCAGGTATCACAAAGGTTGCAATAGACTTGTTTTTGCCGCCGTACAGCGGAGAAGCTAATTTTCCACCACCTGATTGGCACAATCTACATACCCAAAATCTATAGGTTTCGCGTCCCAGAGCACCAGCAAACCCTTCGGCTCATGAAGTCTAGCGGTAGAGTGAAATAATTATCTGGGTGTTTCCATACAAAATTCTTAATTATCTGGGTTTAGTAGGTAGTCTGGTCTGAGGAATTGTAATGGTAGAATTAGACTTTGGCGGCGTCAAAGAAAACGTCGTAACACGAAAAGAGTTCACAGTCGAAAAAGCACGAGAAATCCTAAAAGACGAAGTTGTCGTCTCGCTCGGATACGGAATCCAAGGCCGAGCACAATCACTCAACATGAGAGACAACGGCATAAAAGTAATCATCGGCCAAGAAAAAACCAGCTTCAACAAACCCTACTACGACCAAGCCGTGCAAGACGGCTGGGTACCAGGCGAAAACCTGTTCTCAATGGAAGAAGCCGCGCGCCGCGGAACAATCAAAATGTTCCTCCTCACCGACGCGGGACAACGAGAAATGTGGCCTACAATAAAAGCTACCCTCAAAGAAGGCGACGCCCTATACTTCTCACACGGCTTCTCAATCGTCTACGGAAACATAACCGGCGTAGTTCCGCCGAAAAACATGGACGTCATACTAGTAGCTCCCAAAGGCTCAGGCACATCCGTCAGGAGAAACTTTGTAGCCGGAAGCGGAATAAACAGCAGCTTCGCCGTACACCAAGACTACACCGGAAAAGCAGTCAACCGCGTAAAAGCAATCGGCATAGCAATAGGCTCAGGATACCTCTTCCCAACAACATTCGAAAAAGAAGTCTACAGCGACCTAACCGGAGAAAGAGGCGTACTGATGGGCGCACTAGCAGGCATAATGGAAGCCCAATACGACACGCTCCGCGAACGCGGACACAGCCCCAGCGAAGCCTTCAACGAAACCGTAGAAGAACTCACCCAAAGCCTCATCAGACTAGTAGACGAAAACGGCATGGACTGGATGTACTGCAACTGCAGCGAAACCGCACGCATCGGCGCACTGAGATGGCGCAAAAAATTCCGCGAAGGCACAAAACCCCTCTTCGAATCACTCTACGAACTCGTCGCGTCCGGAGAAGAAACCCGCATCGTCCTAGACAAAAGCTCCCAAGCAGACTATAGACAAAAACTAGCCGCAGAACTAAAAGAAATGGGCCAATCCGAAATGTGGCGAGCAGGAACCACCGTACGAAGCCTGAGACCCGAAAAGCAAAAACCGCCAGAATAGCAACCCACCCAGAGAATAACAACTCTGCACATAATTTGCGTTTTTTTAGACAAAGCATTTTTTATACTTGAGACGTGGCGATTGGTAGAATAAAAAACCAGCTGCGCACCATTTCATGAACTACACTGCCATAGCCTCACTGATAATATTCGCAGTCACAGTATTACTCATGATCAAGCGCCCCAGAGGCTTAAAACTGGGATACGCAGCGGCAATCGGCGCAGTAGCCTCACTTCTCATCGGAACAATCACCATAAACGAAGCCGCGCAATCGTTCTTCGACATTTGGGACGCCGCACTCGCCTTCATCGGAATAATCACCCTATCCGTTACACTAGACGCTGCAGGTTTCTTCAAATGGGCCGCCATCAGAGTAGTCAAACTCGCAAAAGGGAGCGGCGTTCGGCTCTTCTTCTACGTGTCTCTGCTGACCGCGACAGTAAGCATTCTCTTCGCCAACGACAGCGCCGTGCTAATCCTCACGCCCATAGTGCTCGAGATCATCAGCCAACTAAAGATCGATTCAAAAGGCAGACTTGCCTACCTCTTCTCAGCCGGACTCATAGCCGACACCGCAGCCATGCCCTTGATCACAAGCAACCCCATAAACATAGTCAGCGCTGACTTCTTCCAATACAGCTTCATCGACCACCTAATCTTCATGGGACCCGTCGCCATAGCAACAACAGCAAGCAGCCTCCTCCTGCTCTACGGGTTCTTCAGGAATAAAATCCCTAAAACCTACTCCTCAGAACTCGTCGATACATTAGCTAACGGGACGCAGTCCATAACGTCTGGTTTTCTCAGAATCAGCGCCGCAACTCTAATCGCAATCGACGTGGGGTACGTCATCGCCTCGTGGAACAGGGTTCCAGTATCACTCATCATCTGTTCAGGCGCCCTTTTCCTCTTGATTGCCTACCTAGCAACCTTAAACCACAAAATCTCACTCAATGGCGAAAGAAAAGGTTTGAAAAGCATAGCAAAAGAGATCAACTGGGACATAGTGCTGTTCATGTTGGGCATATTCCTCGTAGTTCAAGGGTTAAGACAAGCAGGCGTCGTAGAAAACCTCGCTTCAATCCTCACACAGGCAACCTTGCTTCCAAACGTTCTAGGCGTTCTCGCCCCAAGCCTAATAGTCACCATAGGAGCAAGCTTCATGAACAATTGGCCCATGACAATTCTAGGACTAATGGCAATAGAACAAGCCGTTGCCACATTAGGCTTGAGCGGCCAAGCGCTGACAAGCCTCATCTTCTCCAACATCATCGGAAATAACCTTGGACCCCACTTCTTCCCCCTAGGCTCTTTAGCCATAATCATGTGGCTAGAAACCATGCGGAAAAAAGGAGTCAGAATAAGCCTAAAGGACTACCTAAAAATCGGATCCGTCTTATCACTCGCCGAAGTACTAATCGCATCAACCATCCTACGGATCGAGCTAAACATACTCGGCTTTCAACTACTAATTTAACCCGAAAACATCCTCCAATCACAAACTCAAAACACGCCTAACAAAGTAAAAGACTAGAAAACGGAGATCTGCTGTCTTCTATCCGACAAGCAGCTACTTTTCTTTGTTAACTCGTTAATTAGCTGTCGATTTCCCAATCGGAGACTGACTAACGGTACATAACCTTTTAATCTCCCAAAATACACGACGCTAAATCAAGGAAGGTTACCAGCCAATGGTTACTCAAAACCTTGACAGCGTTTTCAATCCCAAGAGCGTAGCCATCATAGGAGCCAGTGATGAGGAAGGCTCCGTTGGGCACGCCATCGTCAAAAACTTCACCCAGCACGGTTATGCTGGAAAAGTCTACTTTGTTAACATACGCAAACCCGAGATTCTCGGAGTAAAAACCTACCAGAACATAGCGCAAATCCCTGAAACCGTGGATTTAGCCATGATTGCCACGCCTGCGAAAACCGTTCCCGGAGTGGTGGAAGAATGTGGCAAAGCCGGCGTCAAAGGCGTAATCATAGTTTCAGCAGGATTCAAAGAAATTGGCGCTGAAGGCAAAGCCTTGGAAACTAGACTTCTGGAAATCAGGAAGCAGTACGGTATTCGAATTATCGGTCCTAACTGCATCGGAATAATCCGGCCCCGAATAAATCTTAACGCCACCTTCGTCGACAGAATCCCCAAACCAGGCAAAGTGGCTTTCCTCTCACAGAGCGGCGCCTTAGGCTCAGCAATCCTAGACTGGGCAATACACGAAAACATAGGCTTCAGCAACTTCGTCTCAGTAGGCTCCATGATTGACGTGGACTTCGGAGACCTCATAGACTACTTCGGCACCGACCCCAAAACCAAGAGCATACTAATGTACGTGGAAGGAGTCACTGACGCACGCAAATTCATGAGCGCTACAAGACACTTCGCCCGAACCAAACCCATCATAGTCGTAAAAGCAGGAAAATTCGGCGAAAGCGCAAAAGCAGTGGCATCCCACACAGGCTCACTCTCAGGCGAAGACGACATCTACGACGCTGCCTTCAAACGCGCCGGCATAGTCCGAGTAGAAGAAATCGGAGACCTGTTCAACGCAGCTGAGGTTCTGGGAACACAACCCCTGCCAAAAGGACCCAACCTGGCAATAATCACAAACGCAGGCGGCCCCGGAATCATGGCCACCGACGCCCTAATCGCCAAAGGAGGCAAACTCGCAAAACTAAGCCAAAAAACACTCGACGCCCTCGACAAAGTTCTGCCACCTTTCTGGAGCCGAGGCAACCCCATCGACGTTTTAGGCGACGCCAAAGCCGACCGCTACCAAGCAGCAGTAGAAGCCTGCCTCAACGACGATAACATCGACGGTATCCTTGTGATCTTCACTCAGCAAGCCGTATCTGAACCAATCGCAATAGCCAAAACCACCGTGGAAATGGTGAAAAACAAAGCCTACCAGAACAAGACAATACTGACTAGTTTCATGGGCTTCGGCGCGGTTGAAGAGGCAAACCAAATCCTCAACGCAAACAACATCCCAACATACTCCACACCGGAAAACGCGATAAAAACCTACATGTACATGTACCAATACGAACGAAACCTGGGAATGATTTACGAGACACCTGAAGAGCTCCCCCTGGACGCTTTACCTCCGAAACGGCCAATAATGGTTATCCTCCGAAACGCTGCAATGGAAAACCGCGAACTGCTAAACGAAGACGAAGCCAAGAAACTCCTAGACTACTATAATTTTCCCATTGCAACCACAAAAGTCGCCATCAACCAGGACGAAGCCGTCGCATTCGCACACCAAATGGGATATCCCGTCGTTCTCAAGATCCTTTCACCTCAAATAACCCACAAAACCGACGCGGGAGGCGTCGTCCTCAACATACACTCAGACGCAGAAGTCAGAAAAGCATTCGACCTGATTATGCAACGAGTTAAAAACTACAACAAAGACGCAAAAATAATCGGTGTCACCGTCCAAAAAATGATAACAAACAAAGGCACCGAAATCATACTAGGCGGAAAAACCGACCCTCTCTTCGGACCAGTCGTCCTCTTCGGAATGGGCGGAATAGGCGTAGAACTATTCAAAGACTACTCCATCGGACTTCCTCCGCTTAACACCACACTCATCAAGAGAATGATGGAAGAAACCAAGGTCTACCAACTCCTAAAAGGCTACAGAAACATCCCACCAGCAAACCTGAAACTCCTAGAAGAAACAATACTTCTATTCTCACAATTACTCATCGACTTCCCACAAATAAAAGAAATCGACATCAACCCACTTCTCATAAACGAAAAAGAAGCCGTTATCCTGGACGCCAGAATCGCATTCGACAAAGAAAAAGTCTTCAAGAAATTCGAACCACACGAACACATGGTCATAAGCCCCTACCCGAAAAAACAGGAAGCACTTTGGACACTTAAGAACGGACAGGAAATCCTGCTCAGACCAATAAAACCCGAAGACGAGCCAATGTGGATAGAAATGTTCCAAAGCTTCTCAGAAGAATCAATACGCTACAGATTCTTCCAAATGCTCAAAGACACACCACACGAACTGCGCGTACGCTACTGCAACATCGACTACGACCGAGAAATCGCAATAGTCGCCGAACTCAACGAGGACGGCCACAAGAAGATCCTAGGTGTAAGCAGACTCAGCATGGAACCCGGCGGAAAAACCGGAGAACTAGCCTTCGTAATCGTCGACAAATGGCAAGGATTCGGACTAGGAACAAAAATGGTCGACTACGTCCTCGAAATAGCAAAGGACATGGGAATCGAAAAAGTCTTCGTCATAATGCTGCCAGACAACTACAGAGCCTTAAACCTTACCAAGAAAATGGGCTTCCAAATCGAACACCTAAGCGACGGTACCGTCAAAGGTGTCCTAAACCTTAAAGAAGAAAGCACCCGCATAGAATGCGCTCAACCCAAAAACCTTCCCATGGTCATTGAACCAGAAAAGAACGAAAAAATCCCGCCAGAAAAAATTGAGGAAGCGACTAAACCAACAGCAGAAACTGCCCCGCAATAACCCCCGATTACACGCCTAAAAACAGCAACCCCTCACTTCTCTGCAATGAAAGCCAAGAGAACTTGGCTAGAACCCTTTGGCACCGCCCAATCATTGTGCGCTAGCAAATCCTGAATCTCGATACTTAATCTCAATTTTTATATTCCGCGTCCCCTTAGTTAACTCAAAAACTCTAGGTGAGAGTTTGACTAAGCTAGAACTAACTAGATTGGAGGATTGATATTTTTGTCTAAAGATGACAATCGCCGCTTGATGTTGGAAAAAACCCTGAAAGAACACAAACACCAAGAAAGCGCTCTTTTGGAAATACTTAACAAAGCCCAAGAAATCTACGGCTACCTTGACAAGGACTTGCTTATGGACGTCGCGGGATCTCTCAACATCCCACCGAGCCACGTTTTCGGCGTCGCAACCTTCTACAGCCTCTTCAAAATGAGAAAACCAGGCGAACACGTAGTCACAGGCTGCCTAGGCACAGCCTGCTACGTGAAGGAAGTTGAAGACATAATGCAGGCCGTCGAACGCGAATACCAAGTTAAACGGGGAGGTTCCACGGCAGACGGCAAGCTTTCCTTATTCATGACCCGATGCATCGGCGCATGCGCGATGGCGCCAAACATCGTCGTCGACGACGAAGTAATAGGCAAAGCAACAAAAGAAATCGTACTCGAAAGAATAAAACAGGTACTCGGAGGAGTCAAGATTGAAGCTGTCTGACCTGCAGAAAATAGCTGAACATGAACTCGACTTCCAAAGAGCCTACAAGTACCGCATTAACGTCTGCTGCTCAAGCGGATGTGTTCCCTTCGGAGCCTTCAAAGTGCTCAAGGCTTTTGAAGAAGCAGTAAAAGAGCTCGGCGTGGAAAAAGAATGCAAAGTCGCCAGAACAGGCTGTGTCGGAACTTGTTCAGCAGGTCCCGCAGTAGTCATCGAACCTGGCGACTACCTATATCAGAGCGTTACTCCCGACAAAGTCCGCCAGATTGTGAGAGACCACATCGTACTTGGCTTACCTGTTAAAGATATGCTCTATGGAAACGAAGCCTTCTTCAAGAAACAACATCGCCTTGTCCTCAGGAACGCAGGCAAAATCGACCCAACAAGAATCCAAGATTACATAGCAATGGGTGGCTACGCCGGCATAGTAAAGTGCCTCGCAACAATGACCCCGCAAGGCGTCATCTACGAGATCAGCAGCAGCGGTCTAAGAGGCCGAGGCGGCGCCGGCTTTCCAACCGGCATGAAATGGGGGCTAGTAGCGAGATCCCACAACTCTCCCAAATACATCGTCGCCAACCTGGACGAGGGAGACCCCGGTGTCTTCGCAAACAGAACACTAGCTGAAGCCGACCCGCACGCAATTCTCGAAGGCATGCTCATAGCGGCATACGCTGTCGGAGCTGAGAAAGGCTACATCTACATCAGAGCCGAGTACCCATTAGCCATACAAACACTCCAGAAAGCCATGGCACAGGCAAAAGCCATGTCACTTCTAGGCGACAGCGTTCTTGAAACACCCTTCAAATTTGACGTTGAACTCCGACTAGGAGCAGGAGCCTTCGTGGCAGGCGAAGAAACCGCCATCTTAGCCTCGGTTGAAGGCCGCAGAGCTATGCCCCGCCCCCGACCACCCTATCCAGCCAACTCGGGACTATGGGGAAAACCCACACTAATACAAAACGTGGAGACGCTGGCAAACATACCAATAATAGTAATGAATGGCGGCTCATGGTTCGCCAAAACCGGAACACCAAAATGCACAGGAACAAAATGCTTCTCCCTGACGGGAAACATAAACGACCCTGGACTCATCGAAGTACCCATGGGAACAACTCTGAGAGAAGTCGTGTTTGACATCGGCGGAGGGGTTCCAAAAAACAAAAAGTTCAAAGCAGTTCTAGTCGGCGGTCCCTCAGGAGGTTGCCTACCCGAAACACTACTCGAACTCCCAATAGACTACGATTCGCTAACAAAGGTGGGAGCAATAATGGGTTCCGGAGGCATAGTAGTCATAGACGACAATTCATGCATGGTAGACACTGCAAAATTCTTCACCGACTTCTGCGTGGAAGAATCCTGCGGCAAATGTACCCCATGCAGGGCAGGTCTCGCAAGAATAAAAGAAATATTTGACGGAATCACACGGGGAGACGGCAAACTGGAAGATTTGACAATACTGGAAAAAGCCAGCGGCTACATAAGAGACGCCAGTCTGTGCGGTCTCGGTCAAACAGCCCCCAACCCAGTCATAACAACTATGCGCTACTTCAAAGACGAATACCTCAAACACATAGTGGACAAGACATGCCCAGCGGGTAAATGCTTCAAAAAGCACAAGGAGGAAAAATAATTGAGCGACTCAAACGTCAAACTCAAGATAGACGAAGTCGAAGTCTCAGTTCCAGACGGAACAATGATACTCAAAGCAGCCAAAGATAACGGAATCATCATTCCAACACTCTGCGCTCTCGAAGGTCTATCAAGCTACGCTGGATGCCGCCTCTGCCTCGTCGAAATCCATGGCTCACCCAAACTGTTCCCAGCCTGTGCCACACCAGTAAGCAGCGGAATGGAGGTCACAACTAAATCCGAAAGGCTAACCGAATACCGCAAAATGGCGGTACAGCTGCTACTCTCAGAAAGAACACACATTTGTTCAACATGCATAGCCAACGACCACTGCGAACTGGAAGCCATGGCGAACGAGCTTGGAGTTGACCATGTCATGTTTGAGCGCAAGTGGACCAGCCTCGAAATAGACTCGACCCACGACTTCCTGGTTATCGACCGAAACAGGTGTATACTATGCACGCGTTGTTTGAGGGTTTGCGATGAGATAGAAGGCGTTCACACTCTGGACTTGAAGCTGCGTGGCAAAGACTCCCAAGTAATCATGGATCTTGATGAACACTGGGCAAACTCCTGTTCATGCACATCATGCAGGAAATGCGCAAAAGTCTGCCCAGTCGGTGCCATTTACATAGAAGGAGAACCGGTTTCTCACACCAAGCGCAAGGATATAGCCGAATTTATCACGGAGAGGAGACAGAGAAAATGGAAACAATAGCAAAAACCAGAATGGCGACAATGTGGCTCAGCGGCTGCTCAGGTTGCCACATGTCATTCCTCGACTTAGACGAGTCACTAATAGACTTAGCGAAAAAGGTTCAGATAGTCTACAGTCCAATCGCTGACGTGAAAGTTTTTCCTGAAAACGTCGACGTCACCCTGATCGAGGGCGCTGTCGGAGACGAAGAACAACTTGACCTGCTAAAGAAGGCAAGAGAACAATCCAAAATCCTAATTTCGTTTGGGGACTGCGCAGTCACAGGAAACGTGCCTGCATTGCGAAATGCTTTTGAAGACGGTGACAAAGCGGTTCTTCAGAGGGCTTACATCGAAAACGTTGACGTGAACCCGCAGATTCCAAACGATGTTCCCAAACTCCTAAAGAAGGTACGTCCGCTTCACGAAATCGTGAAAATCGATTATTACATCCCAGGATGCCCACCACCATCAGACATAATCAGCTACGTGCTAACAGAATTATTGTCTGGAAGAACTCCCAACATGGAAGGCAGATCGAGATACGGTTGAGGGATGCAAAATGAACAAGAAAATCGTGATAAACCCCGTAACTAGAATTGAAGGACACGCAAAAATAACGATATTCCTAAACGATGACGACTCTGTAAAAGAAGCAAGATTCCACGTTACTGACTTCAGAGGCTTCGAAAAATTCTGCGAAGGACGCCCATTCTACGAAATGCCAGGCATAACCGCAAGGTCCTGCGGCATCTGCCCAGTAAGCCACCTTATGGCATCAGCAAAAGCATGCGACGCAATAGTAGGAGTAAAACCCCCAACAACCGCTGTCATGCTTCGTCGCCTAATGCATATGGGTCAAATGATACAATCACACGCGCTGAACCTCTTCCACTTGTCATTCCCAGACTTCATACTAGGAATGGACTCAGACCCGGCAGAAAGAAACGTTTTCGGCCTCATAGCGAAACAGCCTGACTTGGCTAGGCAAGGCATCAGGCTACGCAAATTCGGACAAGAAATCATCGAGAAAGTAGCCGGAAAAAGAATACACTCCAACGAATGGGTTATCCCCGGGGGCGCAAACTGGCCCCTCACCAAGGAGAAAGCCGACTACCTCAAGTCAAACCTGCCTGAAGCCTTAGACACCACCATCAATACCCTTGCGCTGTTCAAAACTTGGCTCCCTAGACTGAAGGATGAAGTGCAAAACTTCGGCAACTTTCCCACCTACTACTTGGGACTGGTAACTGCAAAAGGTGGACTAGAACACTACGACGGAAAAATCCGAATAGTCGATGCAGAGGGCAAAATAGTGGCTGACCAACTTGACCCCACAACCTATAACGAGTACATCGGCGAAGCTGTTGAACCCTGGTCTTACATGAAATTTCCTTACTACAAACCCTTGGGTTACCCCGATGGAAACTACAGAGTCGGTCCACTGGCCAGACTAAATATATCTTCACATTGCGGAACACCCTTGGCTGACGAAGAGCTCAAGGAATTCAAGAAACTCGGCAAAAATGGGATAGTCCAAAGCACTTTTCACTACCACTATGCCCGATTAATCGAGATTCTATTCTGTCTCGAAGGCGTTAAAGAAATACTGGAAAACCCCGATAGCCTCTCAGAACGCGTCAGCTCCAGAGCATTCGTCAACAACGACCAAGGCGTCGGAGTAGCCGAAGCACCAAGAGGAACTCTGATACACCACTACGCAGTTGACCCGCAAGGATTGATAGTGTGGGCTAACATGATCATCGCCACAGAACACAACAACCTCTCCTTCAACAAAGCCGTTACTCAAGTCGCCCAAAAATACGTGAAAGGTAAACACCTGCAAGAAGGGATGCTAAACAGAGTTGAAGCGGTAATACGAGCATTTGATCCATGCCTAAGCTGCGCAACACACGCAATCGGAAATATGCCACTGGAAGTGCAACTCCTAGACTGCAAAGGTAAACTCTTAGAAAGAAAAGTACGCTAAGAAGCCTTAACCCCATTTTCATACTCAAAAATCTCGTACTTTTCAAAATCTTGTATGCTTGAACTGAGAGAACTGCAACTATAATAAGGATTATGCACTTCCAATTTGAGCCTTGACTTATGGGTGAACCCACGAGAGTCCAACTCAAACTTTATGTAGTTGATATGGGATTTTTGAATATCTAAGCATGTATCCTGCGTCGGGAAATATACCCAGAGGTCAAGTTTAATGACTGAGACAGTAATTCCCAAAGATCCTAACAGAGAGCCAATAAAATCTTCGGAAATTGACCCGAAGTTCAAGTATGAACTTTCCAAGATTCACGGGAGTGAAAAACTTCTCAAGTGCTTCCAATGCGGAACATGTACCTCTGACTGCCCAGTCGCAAGGTACAGCGACTCTTACAGACCAAGACAAATAATTCGCATGGCTCAACTCGGCCTTAAAGACCGAATTCTAAACAGCGACACTCTATGGCTGTGTGCCGCATGCTTCACATGCACAGACCGTTGTCCGCAGGATGTTGAAGTAGCTAGTGTAATCCGCGTTCTAAGGAACTTGGCTGCAGAAAAAGGCTGCGTTCCCGTAGTGTTTAAAGAACAAGCTGCAAGCGTGCTTGAATCAGGTTACGCTTACAAAATCCCCGAATTAAGAATAAAGAAACGAGAGACTGTGGGGCTGCCACCACTGCCGAAAGGAAATCCCGAGAACATTCGCAAGGCTCTCAAGGGCGTCAAATTCGCAGAAAACATAAAAAAAGGTAGTGAACCAAAGTGAGCAGCAAATATCTGATTTTTCTCGGCTGCGCAATTCCATATCGCGTGTCAGCCTTCGAGATTTCCGCACGCAAGATTCTCCACAAACTGGACGTTGAATTGGTTGAGATGCCCGAATTCAACTGCTGCGGATTACCCCTAGATCCAGTTAGCCATGAAATGATGCTAATCCTCGCTGCAAGAAACTTGGCTTTGGCAGAGCAACAAGGACTGAACATAATTACTCTATGCCCTGGCTGCGCCGGTACTTTAAAGAAAGTTAACAAAATTTTGAAAGAAGACAAAACGCTAAGAGAGCAGATCAATGGTCACTTGAAAGAGTCTGGTTTAGAATTCAAAGGAACAGTGACTACAAAACATTTAATTCAAGTGCTAATGGAAGACGTGGGTCTGGAAAAAATTAAGAGCACCGTTGTCAGGCCACTGACCATGCTGAAGGTTGCTGAACACAACGGATGCCACATACTAAGACCCAAAGAGTACATCGGTTTTGATGACCCAGAAGATCCACAAACCCTGAAGACCCTCATTGAGGCTACAGGAGCTACTTGCCTAGACTACATGGACGAAACAGAGTGTTGCGGTGCCCCAAGTGTAGGCGTCAGCGACAAAGTCGCCTTGCAACTCGCCAGAGACAAGCTGAACCACGTTAAGATGGTGGACGCGGAAGCTTTAATAACAATCTGTCCGTTCTGCCACATAATGTACGACACCAATGAATTGCGCATCGAGAAAATGTTCAGTGAAGTCTATGGAATCCCAATTTTGCATTATCCCCAACTTCTGGGTTTAGCCATGGGTTTGACTCCTGAGGAACTCGCTTTCAACGAACTCAGAGTCAATGCCTCAAAATTGTTAAAACACGTCACTGAAGGTGCTTAACAAAAAATGAGTGAAAAATTGAAAATAGCCTTTTACTGGGCTGCAAGTTGCGGTGGCTGCGAAATAGCCGTATTAGATATAAACGAGAAAATCCTCGACGTAGTAAAAATTGCGGACATCGTTTTTTGGCCTGTAGCCATGGACGTTAAGTACAAGGACGTGGAGAACATGCCTGACAACTATGTTGACATCACTTTCTTTAACGGGTCCATTAGAAACTCGGAACAAGAGCACATGGCTAAACTCCTTAGGCAGAAGTCGAAGATACTTGTCGCCTTCGGCTCATGCGCCCACGAAGGATGCATTCCTGGATTAGCTAACCTAACCGACAAGAAGGAGATTTTCGAGTACGTCTACTTGAAAGAAAACTCGGTTGTCAATCCTGAAGGCACTATGCCCCAAACCACGACCGAAGTCAAGGAAGGCACACTCAGAATTCCAGAATTTTACGACACAGTGAAAACTCTAGCACAAACCGTTGAGGTCGACTATTACTTGCCTGGATGCCCACCTCCCGTTAAACTAATAATCAATGCTGTGGATGCAATTGCAAGAAACGAGTTGCCCCCCAAGGGTTCAGTGCTTGCACCTCTCAAAGCCGTATGCGACGAATGTCCACGAAAACGAGAAAACAAGAAAATCGATGCACTATACCGTGTCTACGACAAGGTTCCTGAACCAGAAAAATGTTTACTCGAGCAAGGCATACTCTGCATGGGTCTAGCCACCCGCAGCGGCTGTGGCGCCCAGTGTCTCAAAGTTGATATGCCTTGCACCGGATGTGGCGGAGCAGCCCCTAACCAGCCCGAGGTTGGCGCAGGGATGATAACCGCCTTAGCCTCAATAATAGGGTACGACGAGAAGAACATGTCCGCACAGGATGTTGAAAAATTGATGAGCCAGATTAAAGACCCTGTGGGCACCTTTTACATGTACTCTTTACCCTCATCGATTCTCAGAAGAAAGGTGATGCAAAAATGAAAGAAATACTAATAGACCCAATCACAAGACTCGAAGGCCACGGAAACATCTCCATATTCCTCAACGATGCAGGCGAAGTGGAAAACGCCTACCTGAAAATCCCCGAACTGAGAGGCTTCGAAAAATTCTGCGTCGGAAGACAAGCTGAACTCATGCCCCAACTCACAACAAGAATCTGCGGAGTCTGCCCAGTAGCACACCATTTCGCTTCTGTCAAAGCATTAGACGCTGCTTTCAATGTTGATCCTCCACAGGTAGCTAAGAAACTTCGAGAACTAATGTACGTGGGCTACATAATCTACGACCACACTCTCCACTTTTACTACTTGGGTGGTCCAGACTTCATAGTCGGTCCTGATGCACCACCTGAAAAACGAAACATCTTGGGAGTTATAGAGAAAGCAGGTATGGATGTGGCAAAAGAAGTCATTAAACACCGAGCTTACGGACAGAGGATAACAGAGATTCTCGGCGGCAAAGCTACACATCCAGTATCTGGATTACCTGGAGGCATATCAAAACCCCTAAGCGAGGAAGGTCGCCAAGAAATCACGAAAATGGCAACTTCCAGTGTTGACTTCGCCAAACTTTCCCTAAAACTGTTCCATGAAATTGTTTTAGGCAACAAACAATACTTGGATATGATAAAGAGCGACGCTTACACGATGAACACCTACTACATGGGCATGGTTGACGAACACAACAAAGTCAACTTTTACGACGGAAAAATCCGAGTTGTAACTCCAAACGGAAACGAACTTTCCAAGTTTGAACCCAAAGACTATTTAGAACATATCGGCGAACACGTTGAAGAATGGACATATGCGAAGTTTCCATACTTGAAAAAAGTTGGCTGGAAAGGTCTATCATACGGAGTGGACAGCGGGGTCTACAGAGTTGGTCCGCTTGGAAGACTGAACGCTTCAGAAGGCTTATCGACACCATTGGCGCAGGCAGAGTATGAGGTTATGTACAACACTTTAGGAGGTAAACCGGTTCACGGCACCTTAGCCTTCCACTGGGCACGCTTAATCGAGTTGCTCTACGCTGCAGAAAAAGCCGTAGAACTCGCCAAAGACCCAGAGATAACGAACACAAACGTACGCAATAAACCCGGAGAACCAGGAGAGGGCATCGGAGTGGTTGAAGCTGCAAGAGGCACACTGTATCATCATTATGTGCTGGACAAAGATGCATTGGTCAAGGACGTGAATATGATCGTGGCGACAACGAACAATTACCCTGCAATATGTATGTCAATACGCGACGCGGCAAAAGGCTTGATACACGGCGGTAAGGTTGACCAAGGCACACTTAACATGGTGGAGATGGCTTTCAGAGCTTACGACCCATGCTTCGGATGCGCAACACATTTCGCAGTCGGACAAATGCCTATGACCATAAAAGTTTTCGACAGCCAGAAAAACCTCTTAAAGACATTGCAACGGTAGAACCATTTTTCTTCCGCTCCTATTCTTCTATATAGTTGGCGTTTTACCTTGGGAAAGGCTGACCTTAAAATCCATAAGTCCTTGAAAGACTGGTTCACGGGCGCAAACAATATCGTTATAGCAGGCATAGGGAACCCCATACGAAGGGACGATTTTGTAGGCGTAAAGATTATTCAAAACATAGAAGGCAAAATCTCAAAAAATGTTCAACTAATCGAATGCGAAACCGTTCCAGAGAGTTTTCTTGAACCTATGATTGAATTCAACCCGTCACACGTTCTCCTAATAGACGCCGCAATTCTAGGATCAGAACCAGGGGACATAAGCCTAATCGACCCTGAGAGCGTCGCAGAAGTTCCCGCTGTAACCACACATATGCTGCCCCTGCGAATATTCTGCGAATATATAACAAAGATGACAGGTGCAAGGATCGCCTTACTTTTAGTCGAACCCGAAGACACCGATTTTGGGGAAGGCTTGACAAAGAAGGTCCAAGCTGCAGCAGAAAAAATCGCCAAAACTCTACTCGAAATATTCCCCGTTTAGCCATCTGTCTTTCTCGATCTATTAAACCTCCAAATCCAGAAGTCTTCAAACCAACGCCAACTTCCAAAGAAATTGCGTGAACGTCTTCGAAGTAATTGGTAATCCAACTGTTAGAATGAGACTCGCTTGCTCAATCGAAACTCGAAATTAATTGCATACGGTTAAGAACGCGCACTTATCACAAGGTAAAAAGGCCCGTTAATCTACAAGTAGGCTTCAAGTGTATTCTCTGAAGGTGTGACTGCATTTTGTGCAACGGAAGAACTGAGTTGAAGATTCATCGCCACCACGGGTCTGCACCTGCCAAACGTATACCAGATTGTTCCCGCATTTGGGGCACTCCACCTTAAGCGTCGGCATCGTGTTAATCTTTTGTTCCTCTTTACCTATGACCGTTACCAACTGCTTTATATCGTGTTTGATAACCTTGCACGGCTTAGGCTCAACTTTATCAACCTCCACTTGCTGTTTGCACCCACACTTTGAGCAAACCAGCACAACGTCGTTCTCTTTGTCGGCTCCAGTCTTTCTTTGCTTGAAAAGAGAGCCGCATTCCGGACAAAACTCCATAACGAAAACCTCTTTTTCCTCTTTATGATTGGTTTAGTCTTCCTTCATGATGCTCAAACAAATATAAGTCTTTCCGAAAAGCTCGGATCGCAATCGCCAAGCAGAAAATGAAAACTAACGTGCAACTTTAACTGTTTTCTTCTACAATCACTCTTTCTTAGATGTATCATGATAAGGTTAAATAGCGTTCTTCGTGTAGAAATAGACTCCAACCAACCCACTCAGTACGGCTAAGGGAGGCAAGAAAGAAAAATGAAGATTATTCCTGGTCCTGCTTCATTAGAACTAGGCGAAAAAATTGCCAGACTGGCAAACATAGAGAAAATTGCCGTCTCGCACAGGACTTTTCCCGACGGCGAGTCCTACATTCGCTTAATAGGCGACGTGCAAGGCGAGCATGCAGTAATCGTACAAACGACTTGTCCTCCACAAGATACGCGACTCATGCAGTTAGGATTTATCGCTAATGCCGCCAAAAGTAATGGGGCGCAAAAAGTCACGGCAGTGGTTCCCTATTTGGCTTATGCACGTCAAGACAAGACTTTTCTTCAAGGTGAAAACATCAGCATCGAAACTATTGCAGCTATGCTAAAGACAGCTGGAATTGATGAATTAATCACAATAAACATACATTCTGAAAATGCACTAAGATTTTTTCCATTTCCAACCAAAAACTTGACCGCCATTCCGCTCCTAGCGCAATACTTCGTCGAAAAGGGTTTCAAGAAAGCTTTTGCTTTGGCTCCTGACAAAGGCGCCATGTACATTGCAGAACAGGCGCAAAAAATTTTGGGCGGAGACGCAGGGCACCTTGAGAAAAAACGCGACCGTTACACTGGACAAACAATCCAGTCAGTTGCGAACCTCGACATAAAAGGGGAAGTCGTTATTATCTTCGATGATATAATCAGCACAGGCGGCACAATCGTCGGTGCAGCAAAAATCCTCCGGGACCTCGGTGCAGCAAAAATCTTCGCGTCTTGCGTACATCCACTGTTGATCGGAGATGCTGAAAAGAGAATTCTCGATGCAGGCGTGGCAGAAATCGTTGGAACAGATAGCGTTCCAAGCAACACCAGCCGGGTCACACTCGCTCCAATAATAGCAAGAGAATTGCAGGCGCTTGAAAGTGGCTAAACTCTTTTTTCTGCTTTCAGGTGAAAATGAGACTCTTCCCGCAGCTGAACTATCCGCCATACTTGAAGCAGAAAACTTTTCGTTTAGGATAGAAGAAAAACTTGACCAGGTAGTAAGGCTCGAAGCAGACATTGAAAGTATACTATCTGTCCACCAAAGGTCAGCTTACACCATGATGAGTGCGCTTGAACTTTTCTCGTGTGATGTTCAAGAGGCTGCAATAACGGAAATGGCTAACAACACCGACTTTACGACCATTCTGAAAGCTGGGGAAAGCTTTGTGGTTCGGATAAAACGCGTAAAAGAACACGCGCCCCAATTGGGCACGGTACCTCTTGAGTCAAAACTCGGCAAAATTATACTCAGCAAAGTACCGGAAGCAAAAGTCAACCTCAAGAAACCTGACAAAACTTTTCTGGGCATCCTCACGAGCAACCTCCTAATATTCGGCTTAAAACTGACTGAAATCCAGCCAAAAACCTACTCCGAGAGAAGACCGCGAAAAAGGCCTTTCTTCCACCCGTCAGCAATGCCCTCAAAACTAGCGCGATGTATGGTAAATCTAGCATGCGCAAAAGCCGACAGCCTCTTGTTGGATCCTTTTTGCGGAACAGGAAGCGTCATGATTGAAGCTGCCTTCGTCGGCTGCCGTGTTCTAGGTCTAGATATCCAGCGTCGAATGGCGATGGGTTGTCGTAGAAACCTCAATCACTTTAAAATTTCTCAGGAAGGCCTAGTCATCGCTGACTCAAGAAAACTGCCATTAGCTCGCTTGGATTGCCTAGTTACGGATCCACCGTATGGACGATCGGCTTCGACAATGAAGTCCACCACTAAACTGTTGGTTGAAGGGGTCCTAAGTTCAGCGCATCCTCTGCTTCGAAGAGGACAACGAATTTGTATAGCTTCGCCAAAAACTCTAGGCATCGCAAGAATAGGCTCTGAATTGGGGTACAAGCATTTGGAGTCACACTTCGCTTATGTTCACAGAACCCTCACACGTGAGATAGCTGTGTTCCAGAAAGCATGAGGTTGATGAACTATGAGTATGCGCATAATTTTTCTCGGAACCGCAGGTAGCGTCCCGACATTGAAGAGAAATCTACCAGCTGTGCTTGTCTGCCGCAAAAATGATCAAATATTGTTTGACTGCGGCGAAGGCGTTCAACGTCAGATGCTTATGGCAAAGACGGGCTTTCATAAGAATATGAAAATATTTCTCTCACATATGCACGGCGATCACGTTCTAGGTCTGCCTGGATTAATGCAGACTATGGCTCTAATGGACAGACGAAGCAAACTTCAAGTTTACGGACCGAACGGAATAAGGCATTTTCTGAAAAGCGTCAAAGAAGCACTGCAGTTCGGCTTGACCTATCCAGTTGAAATCCACGAAATTTACAGTGCTGGAATCGTCTGTGAGAACCGGAATACACGATCGAAGCTGCAGAATCAAACCATGTTATGTCTAGTTTTGCGTACGCGTTCATAGAAAAACAAAGACCCGGCAAATTCTATCCTGAAAAAGCCAAAGCACTGGGTATTCCAGAGGGTGAAATATGGTCTAAACTGCAACGTGGAGAGAAAGTCAAATTGGCAAACGGAAAGACTGTGAAGCCTGAAGAAATCATGGGATCAAATCGCAAGGGGCGAAAAATTGTTTACACTGGAGACACTAGGCCATTCAAAGACTTTGCGAGGTTCGCATCTGGAGCGAACTTGATTATCCACGAAGCCACTCTCGACGATACCCTTGTGGAAAAGGCTGATCAAGACGGTCACTCAACGCCCAGTCAAGCCGCTGAGCAAGCCATGAAAGCTAAGGCAAAGCGATTGATTCTAACTCATATTAGCGCCAGATATCCTGACGCAAAATTGCTGCTGGAGCAAGCTCAAAAAGGTTTCAAAAATGTGGCTATCGCCGAGGATTTCTTAGAGATTGAAATGCCATTAGAGGATACTTAAGCCAGTAGCTGCCTCAGTTTTTGAAGGCTCTCTTGTACATGTTTTACAGATTCTACAACCAAAATCTTGTCGTATGCAATATCTTTCAGGGTTTGCGCAAACTGGTTCCAATCGATTTTCCCGTCGCCTATTCCAAGATGCTGATCGTTTTCTCCCGTGTTGTCGCTCAGGTGCATGTGCACAATCTTGTCAGGCAGTCTTCTCAAGAAGAGCTCTGTATATCCTTCCAAGTTTGCATGACCTATGTCAAGGGTTATTCCTATGTCGTTTAGGTTTGTTTCTCTGTAGAATCTGATGAAGTCGTCTGGATTTCTCATTATGAAACCGTATTTTTTGGGCAAGTTTTCCAAAGCAATGTTTACCCCGTAATTCTCAGCAATTTTGTGAAGTACACGTATGCTTTCAGTGTTTTGTATCCACTCTTTACCGGGATAGAACATGCTGATTCCCGTTTGGTTGCCTGCGTGGAAAACCCAGAGTTTTGCATCCAAAGCGTTGGCGAAGGTGAGTGACTCTTCAAGTCTTCTCAAGGTGGCGTTTAGTATTGGCTTTGAGGGAGAGGCGATGTTCATATCGGCAAAAGGTGCATGCACCGTGTACTTTATAGACTTAGATTTTGCCGCTTCCTTGAGTATCGCAACCCTTTTTTTGCTCAAGGCGTGAATGCCATCGTCAACAACTTCAATGTAAGGTGTTCGTACAGTAGCTAATCGCTGAACCATCTTGCTGAAAGGCTCCGCTAAGCAGTAGAGCATTGACAATCCAATCTTGGGCTGGGGCATACATCTTTCTCCTGCTGAAACATCTTCAGGTTTTACTTTTAGGTTCGCGCTTAATAACTTGATCTGAGATTGTTGTAAATCTGAGAATTTGATGGGCTTTTTCTGCTTCACAGTTAATCGTGCTGGAATCTCACTCTCGGTGGTGAATCTTTATATAATGTGTTTTTGCTTCATGCGGTATGCTTCGAGATTTGAAGGGTTTTGCCCAGTTCATCTCTGTAGAGAGAGGACTAATGCTGTTCATGATCGTTGTAGGCGCAACCTTCTTAATGGGAGAGTCAATTATTTGGTCAAGAGCGCTTTTTCTCGGAGCGATCGCGTTCTCTATATGGAGCGCTGCAGACGCCATAAACAACTTTTTCGACGTTGACCTTGACCTTCTTTCTGATCCATTTAGAGCTGAGTATACCAAGAAGCTAGGCAAACTCGGTTTGTTCGTCTCTGGTGGATTTACCGTATTAGCGCTAGCTTTGGGCGCCTCCACCTTGTCTCCATATGTGGTGCTTCTTGTTGGTTTCGGCCTCTTGTTCGGCGTGTTGTATTCGGCTCCGCCCTTTAGATTTAGAAAAACCGCTTACAAACCAGTTGTGAATTTCACTGTCGGTGCTGTTCCGGTCTTAATAGTTGCTGCGTTCTTCAACGCGTTCTCAACCAACACGCTGGCACTAGTATTTCTCATGGGTGTGACGACTTCAGTCAATAGTTTATGGGAGGACTTGGCAGACTACGCTTCCGACTTCAACAGCGGATCACGAACCATTCCGGTAATACTCGGCTTCAGACGGGGGCTCTTCCTAACAATAATCATGGGCTACAGCATGATTCCACTCATGTTCTTAGTCGGGGTTCTTTTCAAGTTCAGCTGGATATACTACATCGCCCTCATAGCCATGGCAGTCTTTGTTTCACTCCGCCTTTTTCAAGAACGACTTACGTTGTTTGAAGACTACAAAACAGACACAAAGAAGTTGTTTCAGCTTGGAGAAATACTAGCCAAGGATTTTGTGATCATAGCAATAGTTTTTACCCTAAGTCTGATGGTAAGCAGTATGCTCAGAATTAACCCGATTTTGTTCTGACTTCTCACACCCGACATTGGTATTAAACAGGTTTTGTCCAAATCATATAACTTAGCCAATCATGTTCGTACGGAATACCCACTGCAGGGAAGTGTCTCGCGTCTTTCTAGACCCAATATAGAACACCCGTCGAAAAGGGAATGGCTATCTGAGATGACCTTCAACTTATAAATCTGTTCGTTTTCTATTCTGTAAAAGAATCGAAATCGGGATCTTCAAAATGGCATCACCTATCGAGCTTATTGGAGTGTTGGTTGGCTCTTTCTTGATAAATCTTGTTCCCTTTGCCGGTCCATCCAACCTTTTCATAGCATCCACAGCCGCTTTAACGGTGCAATCTGACCCGTTTTCACTGGGCTTTCTGGTAGCTCTAGGTGCGACTCTAGCCAAAAGTGTACATTACGTGGTCACTTTCTTCATAGGCAAACACATAGGCGAAAAACGCAGAGAACGCATTGATACTGAAACCCAAAAAATTAAGCGCTGGGCTTTCTTTCTGCTCTTCGCTGCCGCTGCCTCGCCAATTCCTGACGAACCAGTAGTTGTACCTCTGGGATTAATGAAGTACAGTCCAGCAAAATTCTTTGCAGCTTTCTTTTCAGGCAAAATCATTATAACTGTAATTGGCGCATCCTTGGGAGGCTGGACGGGAGAAGTCTTTTCCCCATTCATAAGCCAAGAAGTTCTGGCAGTCATCTCCATAACTCTCACGATAGTCATCACTATTTTGCTGTTGAAGGTTGACACTGCAAAAATAATTGAGAAACTCTTTAGAAGGAAAAACGGTCCCTCGCAGAAAACAGAGAGTGAGAAGGTTAATATCTCCTAAGAACACGCATTGAAAATGCGCAAAACACTATTTCGGGAGATCTGCTATGCCACAAAAAAAGCAAAGATACTCCATAAGATCCAAGGAAGCTAGACTTGTCGTAAGGGAGATTTCTGAAAGGCTGAAAATCAACATTGAAGATATAATTGGTTTGAAACCCAAATTTGAAATCGCCGAAACGGATTCTGTGAAAATATATCTCCTAAACGGAAGACCAATTTTCCAGAGGCTTGAAGAAAAAATTCTACCGACGCTTCTTTTCACGGAACTATATGATCGATTGCCTAAAATCGTTGTTGATATGGGCGCGGTTCCTTATGTTTGCAAGGGAGCCGATATTATGGCGCCAGGCATAGTTCGCATAGAAGGTGAATTCTTCAAAGGAGACCTTGTTCTGGTTTTGGATGAAAAACACGGCAAAATGCTTGCTCTATGCGAGACCCTTTACGACGCCGAAAAAGCAAGAAACACAAAGAAGGGTGCTGTGGCAAGAAGCCTCCATTTTGTTAGCGACAAAATATGGGATTATGCCAAGACTCTAACTGAATAACAAGACTCCATTGCAGCCGCGGTTGGTCTTTTTGCTTAGTAAGCATCAGAGCTTTTCAAGTCTTCATAGAGATGAAAACGCGTCATTGTATTGTCGAATGTCAGAAGGAAATTTGCTGTCTAGTATCAACTCGAAAATTATTTCCAAGCCCGATTTAAAGTTTATATAGGAACAAAACTCTGTTTCAACCGGTTTAACATCACAATCATAAGGAGGATTCTGTTTGAGTGAAATTCAATTGCGAGTTGGAGATGCCCGCCAGAGAGACGTCGGCAGAGGCATAGCACGCATTGACCAACGAACCATGCAAAAACTTGGGATAAGCGCAGGCGATGTCATAGAGATAATAAACAAACGAACGACCTCGGCTATAGCTTGGCCAGCCTACAGCGAAGACCAAAATCGTGACATAATTAGAATAGATGGCTTCACAAGGAAAAATAGTGGAGTAGCCATAAACGAGTTTGTTGTCGTACGTCCGGCAAAAGTAAAGACTGCTCTTGCCCTAACACTCGCTCCGGTTGACATGAGATTGAACGTTGATGATGACTTCACTAACTTTGTTAGGAACCGCCTTATGGAACGCACACTTGTTGAAGGAGACACAACATTGGTGATGATGCTGGGGCACGCAATTCCTTTTACCGTCACTAAGACCCGTCCACACGGAATAGTGAAAGTCACAGCCGAAACGAGACTAACCATCTTGAACGAACCAGCACCAGAGTCTAAAGGTCTACCCCGAACAACCTATGAAGACATAGGTGGGCTACATGAGGAAATTCAGCGCGTCCGAGAAATGGTTGAACTCCCGCTTAGACATCCTGAACTTTTCCAACGCCTAGGGATAGAGCCACCAAAGGGTGTACTACTTCATGGTCCGCCAGGTTGCGGCAAAACCCTTCTAGCCAGAGCAGTAGCCAACGAGTCTGAAGCTAACTTCTACTCAATAAACGGTCCAGAAATCATGAGTAAATTCTACGGCGAATCCGAGGCAAGACTGCGCGAAATCTTTCAGCAAGCACAGCAGAACTCCCCTAGCATAATATTCATCGACGAACTCGACGCAATAGCACCCAAACGCGAAGAGGTCACCGGTGAAGTTGAACGCCGCGTGGTTGCCCAACTTCTTGCTTTGATGGATGGTCTATCTGGAAGAGGAAACGTTATAGTTATTGGCGCCACAAATCGACCTGGAGCTCTAGATCCAGCGTTGCGGAGACCAGGAAGATTTGATCGAGAAATCGAAATTGGCGTCCCAGACAAAAAGGGACGGCACGAAGTGCTTCAAATACACACTCGTGGAATGCCATTGGCAGAAGATGTTGACCTCAAGAAACTCTCAGAAATAACGCATGGGTACACAGGCGCCGATTTATCAGCATTAGGCAGGGAAACTGCCATGAAAGCACTTCGCAGGTATTTGCCGCAGATTAACCTTGAAGACGAACGTATACCGCCCGAAGTGCTTGAAAAAATGGATGTGCGGATGGACGACTTTGTCAATGCTTACAAGGAAGTCACGCCAACAGCTATGCGGGAAGTTTACATCGAAGTCTCGACCGTGCACTGGGATGATGCGGGTGGACTCGACGAAGTAAAACAGCGTCTTAAGGAAGCCGTCGAGTGGCCTATGAAAACCCCGGAAATCTTCAGCAGGTTAGGAATAAAACCTCCGAAGGGCATTCTGCTGTATGGTCCTCCAGGTTGTGGAAAAACGCTGCTGGCGAGGGCGGTCGCAACCGAGAGCGAAGCTAACTTCATATCTATCAAAGGTCCGGAAGTCTTTTCTAAATGGGTTGGCGAATCAGAAAAGGCTATACGCGAGGTCTTCAGAAAAGCACGTATGGCAGCTCCAGCAGTGATTTTCCTCGACGAGATTGACTCTCTCACTCCTAGACGTGGATTAGGCTTCTCGGACAGTGGTGTCTCAGAGCGAGTCATAAGTCAACTACTCACAGAAATGGACGGGATAGTCACACTGGAAGACATAGTTGTCATCGCTGCGACAAACAGGCCTGACATGGTAGACTCAGCAGTACTGAGGCCAGGAAGATTTGACAGATTGATATACGTTCCAGAGCCAGACGAAACCAGCAGGATTCAGATATTCAAAATATACACGAAAGACATGCCACTTACAAAAGATGTTGACATTAATCAGCTTGCTATTATGACAAAATACTATTCCGGAGCAGACATTGAATCTCTGTGTAGAGAAGCCGCTATGCATGCGCTTAGAAGAGACATAGCTGCCAGAGAAGTCACCATGAAAGACTTCCAAGAAGCCATAAAAGAAGTAAGACCATCAGTCACTCCAGATATGGAAAAATGGTACAAGAGTTTCATGCAACAGATTAAACAGCTGCAAAAACCTGGGACGCCAGTCGCTTAAGGAGAATACTTGATGCCGGCAATTAGAACTTGGAAAACCCGACCTACTTACTTTGTAGTGCTGGAAATACTCAACAAGAAAGGCGATATGACTGATGATGATCTTTTCGACGATTTGAAAGAGGAGTTTGAAGACGTGGGATACAAAGATTTCAACGATATCCTTTTGATGTTAGAGGTCAGCGGTAAAGTCCGCATTTCCTCCATGTCTCGTGGAAAGAGACGCGTAGAACTTGTTCAGTAAGCCAAATACAATTTTGGGCAACCTGCAATCATCGAAATATATGAAAGACATTGTAGTTGTCGGGGGCGGACCTTCAGGCTCCTTCACAGCACTAAACTTGGCTAAGATGGGTGCTAAAGTTACAGTATTTGAGGAGCACGAAAAAATCGGCTTGCCCTCGCATTGTGCAGGGCACATCAGTATTCGAAGCTTGAAAAACTTGGGGCTGTATCCACTTCCTGAAAGCATCCTCGAAAACACCTTTTCCCAAGCCAACTTCTATTCTCCAACAGGTTTCAAATTTTCCGTTCACCTCGGAAAGCCGGTTACTTGCTCTCTTAACCGTGAAGCTTTCGACAAGCTCATAGCAGAAAAAGCTGAAGCTGCTGGAGCAAGTTACCATCTAAAATCTCGTGTTCAATCCCTAATAGTAAAGAATAATGTCGTTAAAGGCGTGAC
This sequence comes from Candidatus Bathyarchaeota archaeon, assembly GCA_963720565.1. Taxonomy (GTDB): domain Archaea; phylum Thermoproteota; class Bathyarchaeia; order Bathyarchaeales; family Bathycorpusculaceae; genus A05DMB-2. The sequence continues at coordinate 62,175 of CAVRFW010000003.1, forward strand.
TGTTAAGCAAAGTGGCGGCACAGAGAAGAGTGTTCCGGCCAAAATTGTGGTTGATGCTGAAGGCATTTCTTCCAGGCTTCTGAGGCAAGCTGGTTTATCGCCATTTAATCGTAACAGCCTTGTTTACACCGTTGAGGCCGAAGTGGAAGGCGTCAAAGACATGGAACTTAACGCTGTTGATGTCTATATGGGTAAAATGTTTGCCCCAGGTTTTTACGCATGGCTTATTCCAAGGTTTGACGGAACCGCGAAAGTAGGGCTCGCAACAAAAAGTGGGAATCCCAAAGAATCCTTAACGTGGCTCATGTCGAATCATCCAGGAGCCACTAAGAAACTCGGAAGGGCGAAAATCACTCAAACCTCATTTCATTCAATATCTTTGGGCGGAACCATATCCAAAGCCTTTTCAAGTGGGTTCATAGCCGTGGGCGATGCAGCTTCCCAAATTAAACCAACCACAGGAGGAGGGGTGATCTTCGGCCTAACATGTGCACGTATCGCAGCGCAAGTCATCAATGAGGCTTTAGAGAAGAATGACGTGTCCTCAGCTTTTCTCCAGTTATACCAGCAACGTTGTAGGGAGACTTTGGGTTTCGACCTTAATGTTATGTTAAGGATAAGACATTTTCTAGATTCACTTTCAGACGAGAAAGTTGACAGGGTTCTGCGATTCTGCGCGAAATTTGGTCTATCCGAAACATTGGCAAACGTCGACGAAATAGACTTTCAGGGACAGACACTTCTAAAAGTCTTGACTAAGCCTTCTGTTTTTGTTGCTCTAACATATTTTATGCTGCTTTATTTATCCGTAAACCCTTAAGACTCCGGGGAAGCAAACTGGTAGAGATGGTGGGAAAGAAATATTATGGTTGAATTTGAGTATAAACAAGTCCTCGTTTTTCGTTCGGATTTGAAGCTGAGCAAAGGAAAACTGGCTGCTCAAGCTGGACACGCGGCGGTTTCTACAGCGGAGGAAGCCCGGAAACGCCACAGGGACTGGTGGGAATCTTGGATGTTCGAGGGGCAACGCAAGATAGCCGTTAAGGTCAAGGACGAAACAGAACTTTCGGAGCTTGAGGAAGAAGCAGGTAACTTGGGTTTGCCTCATGCTTTGATTGTTGATCGTGGCCTAACGGAGATACCTGAAGGCACGGTCACCTGTCTTGGGATTGGCCCCGCACCTGCGGAAAAAATAGACCGCCTAACGGGGAGGCTATCCTTACTATAGTTTTTTGGCGAGTGCCCACATTTGTCTGTCCCGAAGCTTGAAGAACTACTTGGTATAGGAGTTTACGCCTCCAAAACATCAGGCATTAATGGAGTCATCAAGCAATCTGTTGACGATTTCGTTGTAGAAGAGGTTCTTGTCGATGGTTCAAAAGCCCAAATTGACAATTCCACAGAGAAACCCGCTTTGGGAGCGACGCTTGCAAAACAGCGATATCTGCTTTGTGTCTTGGTAAAACGCGGCTGGGACACATTCATCGCAGTCAAAAACATAGCCCAGCAACTATGCAAAAGTCAAAATCAAATTCAAATCGCAGGAATAAAAGACGGTAAAGCACTAACTGCCCAATACATAACAATCGAACAAGCTTCAATGGCAGACACTGCCAATGTAACTGTAAAAGACATAGAGCTTCGTCCAGTAGGATACCTCCGCGAAGCATTGTCTACTTATTACCTATTAGGCAACAGCTTCAGAATAAAAATAAGGGATATTCGCAAATCAGAATCAGATGTCAAAAAACAGATTGCAGATACGATCCAAGAGCTTGAGCTTGCCGGTGGAATTCCCAATTTCTTTGGGCACCAACGTTTCGGAACAACTCGTCCTATAACGCATTTGGTGGGGAAAGCCCTCGTCAAAGGAGATTTTGGCGAAGCAGCTATGATATTTCTGGCTAAACCCAGCTCTTTTGAACACCCCGCATCCATGCAAGTGCGCAAGGAGCTTGAGGCAACTCAGGATTTCAAACAGGCATTGAAAGACTTTCCCAAACAGCTTCGATATGAAAGGATGATGCTTTCACATCTAGTCCAGAAGCAAGATGACTTTGTGGGCGCCTTCAAACGGCTGCCTCCTAAGCTCCAGTCGCTTTTTGTTCAAGCTTACCAATCATACTTGTTTAATCTTTTCTTGACTGCGAGAATCAAAAAAGGAATCCCTTTGAGCGCAGCCGAAGTTGGAGACTGGGTAATTGGCGTTGAGCGTTCAAACCTGCCCATGGTAAACATGGCTAAAATTGTCAGTGTAGACAATTTTGCGGATATTTCTTACTTGTTGAAGAATGGAAAAATGCGGGTTGCCCTGCCCATCGTTGGACGCAAACCCCGCCTCTCCCAAGGTAGCATGGCAGAAACAGAGAAGAAGATTCTTGAGGCTGAGGGAATTAGAGCAGAGGACTTTGAGATTAGTTCTGCGCGTAGCATGGGGGCAAGAGGCGGATTGCGAGCTGTCGTTGCTCCAGTTCGAGACTTCAAATTACAATCAGTTTCAGCTAGTGTTGACAACAAAAAGAGGTGCGAAGCCACATTGAATTTTGTTTTGCTGAGAGGATGTTATGCAACGGTTCTTCTGAGGGAGATAATGAAACCACGCAACCCAATAGGATCCGGATTCTAGGATTAGAAATCAAACTTGTTTTCTTCTTTTCTTATTTCGAGGCTGCCTTCTCGGTTATGTTATGGCAACAATATACTCAAAAGCTTCCGAGGCACTCTCAGATTTTGTCTGTTCTGTTTAAATCACGGAATCTGTTTACGCCATCAATCTCATTAATGAACTCAGCTACACTCTTAGGAACAAGTGTCGTCCAGTTCTGGTCTTTGAGCATTCTCTCCCGTACGAGAGTAGAAGTAAAGATTTTTCTCTCGAAAAACCTTACGCTCTTCACTCTATATCCTGCTTCTGTAAACAGTCTGCGCGTCAGTGGCTCATTAGAATAAACAACGTTGAAGCGAGGGGTGTACCCTTCCAACGCGGAAACCCAAAGCATATGTAAGTGGACATCTGGAACTGGAACAATCCAAAGCTTGGAGTAGTTCTATTCCAGCTTCTTGCAAGGCGTGACGAATCATGACAAGCCTCTCGCCAGCTGTGAAGGGGTTGTGTATGTTATGGCTATACTGCGCGCTTCCAATAACGATTACGAGTTCTTCAATTTCATCTAAGACTTCTTTTATTGCTTCCAGATGACCTTTGTGAAAAGGCTGGAACCTTCCAACGTAAAGACCACGTTCAGGCATTCCTATGCTCCCGCATCTTGAGGTTGACCTAACGTGTCTTTTATGATTTGTGATTTCAATGCCAAAGATACTGAATGCCAGAATAGAAAAACCTAAGTTAAGTTGGGATGGCAAACCAGGTGTATTGAAATTTTGCCTAACCTGGTGCCGGGGGCGGGATTCGAGCCCGCGACTTCTGGTTGAGGGCGCTTGCCCCTTGCAAACTCCAGATTATGAGTCTGGCGCCCTAGCCAGGCTAGGCTACCCCGGCATTCTTGGTTCCACCCAAGCAAACACGGCCAGTGGCTATGTTAGTCTGTTTGCTTTGAAATAAATCTTTTCAGCAAGACCCCGACAACTCAGTCTATTCTGATTATTTTGGGAATTTTGCCTGCAGTTCCTACATGCCCTCTATATACAACCAGGGCTCCTTCAACACCCAGTATCGACATTGCTCTGTCTAATCCATGTTGGATGGCAATTCTTTGATCAATCCCTTTTACAATGTTCCCTACTGCGGTGGCCGCTGCATCCGCTAATCCTGCGTCGCTGCAAAAGACCGTTGCGGCTTCAGCGTCGCCAAAACTTAATGCATGGCTGAAACGACCAGAACTTGTTGCAACCCCAATTGGAAACTCTGTCAATCTGAAACCAAAACGTCTTGACAATGGTTCATCTCCTGCTGCAAGTGCTACATCTATCGGCTTTTTTGACACCGCCGATATTTCCCCTCCGTTTTCCACAACTGCTACATCACAACCTACTTTGAGCATATCCTTGACTGCCAGGTCAGCAAGAACACCTGCAACAGCTGCCATGGGCCCAACATTTGCCCTTTCAGCTGCCTTTGCCATTAGTTTGGCTATTAAGGGTTCATCTGGTGCAGGAAAAGGTTCAAGTGTATATGAAAATTTAGGGTGAGTTTCAATATATTGTTCGAGTTGTTGTCGGTGAATTTTAATTGCTTCCCCAGCTGCCTGAATGCCTTCTGGTTTATCTGCGATTATTGTGCATTTTGTTTCCCTAAACTGGAAAGGCTCTTTGAGCAGTTTCTTCATCGCTAGTTTCCGTCAAACTATTTTTGCGTGTTTCCGGTCCCAAGTTCTGAGTTGCTCTGCTTCACTGATTTTATTGCTCGCGCTGGACACGCGTCAACACATACGCTGCACGTGCTGCCCACACATTTTTCTTTACTGAAAACAATTGATGCGTCCTTGTCTACTGTAATTGCTTCTACTGGACACAATGCAACACAAGCACCACAGCTGACGCATTTTTCGTTGTCAACTTCGATTAGCTTCGGCAGGCTAACAGTAGCTCCACGTTTGCGGAACGCTTTAATTATCTTATCAAGGGATTCATCTGGTACTTCTGCTAAGACCTCGCCGCCCTTCGAATTTACATGTGCAGTAATAATGTTGATGGGCACTTTTAACTCAAGCACTATCTGCGACGTAATTGGCTCTTCAACAATCTTCTCTGAGAATCTAAGCAAAATTCGCACCATTCAGTCGTCACCTTCCCAGAAGCTTAGAAACGTCCTCAGCTGTGACAATTCCCAACACTCTTGATTCATTATCAATCACGGGCAAAGCAGAAATGTTGTGTTGTGCCATCCGCTTCGACGCAGTCTCCAAAGGCTCGTCCAGTCTTGCTGTTATTACACGTCGCGTTACAATGTCGGCAAGAGCTTTTTTGCCCTGAGCCAAAGCACGCGTAATATCCCACGAGGTCACTATACCCTTGAGCTTCTCGGTGGAGTCAACTACTACTATGTGATTGACAGATTTCGTTACAATTCGCTCGGCTATGGCTTGAATTGCCTCCTCTTCCTTACACGTAACCGCTTTTTGCATTACGTTAGCAACAAAGGACGTCTCCTCAGTCTGTTTCATTGGTTTGAATGTGGAGTCAAGCGGTAGCCTTTCAACAGGCGCAGACAAATAGAACTCGCCATTCTCAATCCAAGTTTTCAATGTTGCTGCAACTTTCCTCGCCGTTTTTAGGCTCGAAAGTGAACTAACCCTGATTCCTTTTCCATTCACGGTTATTGTGCCCGACTTTAGTTCCTTGTAGCTAACTCTTGCCAGCTTGGGGCGGTCCTTTCGCGGTACGCCATAGTCAACAACACTGGTGAAGATATTTTCATCCCGAATCGCCGTTTTCTTTGCTAGCCCCTCATTCAAAATCGGGATAGGTATTCCCAGTCCAACATAAAGCGTTGTACCGTATCGCGAGTAAGTCGCGCCTCGCAGAAACTCGGAACTCATCTTTTTTGCGTTTCCGCGGACCATGAGGGTTCCATTTTGGGTTTGTGCCTCATGTTGTGTTCCTTCCCCGATAACGTAACCTTGTGTTCCGCCCAAAAGAATTCGCGTTCCAATGCCTATTGTCTCGTAGTCAGGATCATTCATTAGTGGATTCAGTTCTCCTGCACCCGAGTAAGTGGCATTTTTCATCCGCGGAAGCAATTTACCCATGTACGTGTAAATTGTCTCATCGCGACCATTCACGGCACAATTGTAGCGTTGATAGCAATTACGAAAGTTTAGCAGGTAAAACTGGTTCAAATCGTCCTTGGTGAGGTTGGTCTTTATTTGGGTCCTTGGGTAGCAGTCAGTACCATAGGAAGAGGCTCTAAGTTCAACCTCTTTTCCGTTAACTAGGTCTTCGATTAAATGCCCTCCGCCGTACTCAAAAGGTTGTCTTTCCGACATAGCAGTGGCACCAATATACAGGTCCACTGCAGCGCCAGGATGACAGATTGGAACGTCGTTGATCCAGGCTTTCTCAATTTTAATAGGCGGATCTGAATGCCCAACATTTATGATAGCGCCTGAGGAACACATCGCTCCAAAAGTGCCGGTTGTTACCACATCAACTTCTCGAAAAGCAACTTCCACACCGCTGCTATCCACGAGGCGCTTCATTTCTTCAGCGGTTAAAACTTGGGCATCGCCCTTTCTTATTTTCTCATTTATTTCCTCGATGGTTCGAGTTTTCTGTTTGGGTTTGAGTTTCGTTTACCTCCAACCAATGCCAACCGAATGGATTAACCGCGTATTAATACCTTTTGATACGTGGGATAGTCTCACCAGAGCTTCCACGGTAACTCATCCATGTACTCATTCAAAGAACGAATCTCCGCGATCTCATTGCCTTTCTTCTTCAGGACGTCCACAAGGGCAGAAGCCAATTCCAAATTAGTAATCACAGGAACGTTAAACTCCACAGCCTGTCTGCGAATAATATATCCATCCGTAAGCACGTCAGAGTAACTTTTCTGCTTGTTACCCATCGGCACGTTAATGACTAGATCAATCTTCCTCTCTTGAAGATAATCCAGAATGTTCGGAGAAGCGCTCTCTTCTTTTATCTTGTGAAGAACAGAGACGCTGTTTATGCCTGCGCCACGCAACACGTCGGCCGTATGCGCTGTCGCATAAATCTTGAAGCCCATCTCCTCGAAAGCTCTCGCTATGGGTATAACTCTTCTCTTCGGCTCCTCGCCTCCGATGGTTATTAGCACCGAACCACCCTTCGGAGGGATGTGAAACTCCGCAGCCTGCAAAGCCTTAGAGAAAGCCTCAGCAAAATTCATGCCCAAACACGCCACCTCACCAGTGCTCAGCATCTCAACACCTAGGACCGGATCTGCCCCGCTTAAACGCATGAAACTGAACTGGGGCACTTTCACGCCCACGTGAGGTGTAGGTGGTAGCCCACAGGTCTTAAGTTCCTCAAATTTCTTGCCAAGCATAGCCAGCGTTGCAAGTTCGATTAGGTTGATTCCGCGCGTCTTGCTCACAAAAGGCATGGAACGCGAAGCTCTAAGGTTGCATTCGATAACGTATACTGCCCCGTCTTTCACGAGATATTGAATATTGTATGGACCTTTAATTTTCAGCGCATTCACTATCTTCTTGGTGGCGTCCTCAATCTTCTCTTGAACTTCAACCGAAAGCGTATGCGGTGGAATACTCATTGTTGCATCGCCGCTATGAACACCAGCATTCTCAACGTGCTCCATAATTGAGCCGATCAAGCAAGTATTGCCGTCGTAGACTCCGTCTACTTCAACCTCCCTAGCTTTGTCCACAAACTTCGAAATCACCACGGGATGGTCACGGGAAACCTTCGCTGCCAAATTCAGAAAATTCTCCAGTGCCGTCTCGTTGTAAGCCACACGCATCGCTGAACCTGACAGCACATAGCTCGGGCGAACAATCGCTGGGTAGCCTATCTTCTCAGCGAAAATCTTAGCCTCATCAATCGAAGTGAGTTTGCTCCACCTCGGCTGTGGAATCCCCAACTGATCCAACAACGCACTGAACTTTGATCGATCTTCCGCCACATCTACGTCTTCCGCCGACGTTCCAAGCAGCTTCACTCCCGAATGAGCCAGCTTCATCGCCAAATTATTCGGGATTTGGCCGCCAACGCTGGTTATGACTCCCAAAGGATCTTCCTTCTCGTAAATGTCCAAGATTCTCTCAATGCTAAGCTCTTCAAAGTACAACTTATCGGAGACATCGTAGTCCGTTGAAACTGTTTCAGGATTGTAGTTGATCATTATGGCTTCTTTTATACCGTTTTTCTTCAAAGCCCATATAGTGTTAACGGCACACCAATCAAACTCCACGCTTGAGCCAATACGAAAGACCCCTGCACCCAGCACGATGACTTTGCTCTTGCCCTGGACTAGTTCTATGTCGTCCTCATCTCCACCGTAGGTGAGGTAGAGATAGTTGGTCTTTGCTGGCCATTCAGCTGCCAAAGTGTCTATCTGTTTGATAACAGGAACGATGCCTGCTGTCTTCCGGAATTGACGCACTTCAAACTCATTGGCACCCGTGCAAAAGGCAATCTGTTCGTCTGAGAAGCCTAGACGCTTTGCTTCGCGCACGGTCTCTGCAGCGGTGCTATCTCTTAGATGCAATGTGCGAAGTTCCGTTTCCATGTTGATGATGTTCTGGATTTTGTGCAGGAAGAAGGGGTCGACTCCGCTAAGATCATAAATTTCCTCTATCGAAACACCCATCTTCAACGCCTTGACTAGCTCGAAGAGTCTCTCGTCAGTGGGATTTGCGACCGCTTCCCTAGCGCTCTCCTGCGACTCGGGCTGCGCGTCTTCTTCGTTGCAGACAAGCCCAATCTTGCCCGTGTCCAACATCCGCACCGCCTTCTGCAAAGCCTCTTCAAAGCATCGCCCAATAGCCATTACTTCGCCGACGGAACGCATTTGTGGGCCCACATGGCGATCTGCATTCTTGAATTTCTGCAGGTCCCACCTTGGAATTTTTATCGTGATGTAGTCCAAAGCAGGCTCGAAGCAGGCAGTGGTAACTTCTGTTACTTTGTTTATCAACTCTGGGAGCGTATAACCTATCGTCAGCTTAGTGGCTATGTAAGCCAACGGGTAGCCCGTGACTTTGCTGGCGAGCGCTGAGCTTCTCGACATACGTGAGTTGACCTCTATGACACGGTATTCCTCTGACTTCGGGTGCAATGCCCATTGGATGTTGCATTCGCCGACTATGCCTAAAGCGCGTATGGCATTTATTGATGTGGAGCGGATAAGGTGGTATTCGCGGTTTGTAAGGGTCTGTGAGGGCGCTACGACGATGCTGTCTCCTGTATGAACGCCCATGGGGTCAAAGTTTTCCATGTTGCAGACAGTTAAGCAATTGTCTGCGCAGTCCCGCATTACCTCATATTCTACCTCTTTCCAGTGCCCAACATACTCTTCCACGAGCACTTGGGTTATTCTGCTCTGTGCCAGGCCGCGAGATACGATGTCCTTTAGCTCCTGAGCGTTATGAGCTACTCCCGCGCCTTTGCCGCCGAGAGTATACGCCACTCGAACTATGACGGGATAGCCGATTTCGCTGGCAACTTCAAGTGCTTCGCTGACTGTGCTTGCAGATTTGCTTTTCAACGGCGACACACCAGCGTTAAGCATTGCCTGTCTGAAACGCTCTCTGTCACCTGTGTCCTCTATAGCGCTGACTGGCGTTCCCAGAACCTTCACGCCGTGCTTTTCCAAGACACCGTTTTTTGCGAGTTCGATACCACAGTTCAGCGCTGTTTGCCCGCCGAAGCCTAAGAGGATGCCATCAGGCATCTCTTTCTGAATTACTTTTTCCACGTATTCTGGCGTCACTGGAAGAAGGTATACTTTGCCTGATAGGCGCGGATCCGTTTGGATAGTAGCTATGTTGGGGTTCACAAGAATGGTTTCAATGCCTTCTTCCCTCAGCGCTTTGAGGCACTGGCTGCCAGAATAGTCGAATTCTGCTGCTTCACCGATTTTTATGGCGCCGCTTCCCAGAACCAACACTTTGTGTATCCAGTCGAACTTCGGCATTTTAGGCAACCTCAATCATGTTTGCGAAAGTATCGAAGAGGAACTCGGTGTCATAAGGTCCTGGAGACGCCTCAGGATGCCACTGCACCGCAAAAACAGGTTTGGTTTTGTGTTTAACGCCTTCGATAGTTTTGTCGTTGGCGTTTATGAACCAGGGTTCCAGCGGTGTTTTGCAGAAACATTCTGTGTCGATGGCGTAGCCATGATTCTGGGTTGTAATGTAGCAGCGATTGGTCTTCAGGTCCAATGCGGGCTGATTTTGGGAGCGATGGCCATATTTTAGTTTGTAAGTATCGCCACCAACTGCCAGTGCGAGTATTTGAGCGCCTAAGCATACGCCCATCAACGGAACTTTTTCGACGATTTCTCGAACACTTTCTACAGTCTTTACGCATTTTTTTGGATCACCTGGACCATTGCTAAGGAAAACTCCACTTGGATGGTAATCCATTATTTCTTTTGCCGAGAAATCATATGGGACTCGTACCACACTAATGCCGCGTGTTAGCAGGTTTCGTATGATGCCGAACTTTACTCCGCAGTCAATCAAGACAACTGTCTTTTTGCCTTCCGCTTCATAGCGTATGGGTTCTTTCACAGTCACTTCCCTGACCAAATCGGTCAAATTGGGGTCGGGGATGGTTTTTGCATGCTCTAAAAGCTCATTGAAATTGGGCTCTTCCCCAACATCGCAAACTTTCACAATCCCAAGCATAACACCGTGCGTTCTGAGCTTTTTGGTGAGGCGTCTGGTGTCAATACCATAGATTCCAGGTATGCCTTCGTCTGAAAGCCACTTATCAAGCGTCCGCGTTGAGGCCCAATGGTACGGCTCCAGACACAATTCATGTATGGCAAGAGCTCGCACTTGGATACGGTCTGACTCAAAGCAAAGTGGGATTCCCACGTTCGAGTCGTACGGTGGAACACCATAATTGCCAATGAGCGGATAGGTTAGGCTTAGAATCTGCCCATTGTACGAGGGATCAGTGAGCGCTTCTGGATATCCAACCATGGATGTTGAAAACACAACTTCGCCTGAAGCCTTTCCGTTTGCCCCAAAACCTTTGCCGCGAAAAAAGTGCCGTCTTCTAAGACTAGAACCGCTTTTCTTACTCTTGCCGGAACGATGTTCTGGGACCAAAGCCCTATACTACCTACCATTTTGAATTTTTAAGTCTTGCGTTTTCGCGGGGATTCAGGAAAACAAAATTGTGTAGCTTCATCAAGTTTCTTTTCAGCATCGTCAAGTGCCCTATCCATCTTGGATATATTGTCTCTGGTGAGGATTAACTGTTTTTCACGTTCAGCCAGTGCTCTTTTTACTTCTACTGGTGCGGGACCACCTTTAACCTTGCATGCTTCAACCAACTTAAGCGGGTTTGCGAGTTTTTCAAACTCTTCAGCATTAACAAATAGTTTGATATTGGCGACTTCCTTGGCCATTTTTTGTAAGACGTTCGGGCGTGGCTTCTTTGAAAGTCAATTTCGCTTTCTATTAGCGACTTGACGAGGGCACCAACTATTTTATGGGCTGTTCGAAATGGGACATCATACTTGCGAACAAGAATGTTGGCCAATTCGGTAGCAGCTACAAAACTCGCGTTAGCTTTTCCAGAAATGTCTGAAATTACTTTCAGTTTGGGAAGCAACTTGTGGAACATTTCCAGCGACGCATGCACATTTTCTGTGGCTTCCCAAAGCCTAGGCGTAATCTCCTGGAAATCTAGATTGTATGTTGAGGGTAAACTCTTTACAGCAGCAGAAGAAGTAACAAAAAGCCCCAACACATGGCTAGCTCTAGCACGGATGACCTCCAAGACCTCAGGGTTTTTCTTCTGTGGCATGATGCTGCTTGTACTTGTAAATTCGTCTGGAAGCTCAACCACTCCGAAATCTGGGGAACTCCAAATAATCAGGTCTTCAGCAAAACGGCTAAGGTTAATCGCAGTCAGAGTGAGTGCCGCAATAGTCTCGATTATGAAATCTCGACTACCTACTGCATCAATCGAGTTTTCCAGAACGGCATTGAAACCCAAAAGTTCTGCGGTGCGGTCTCGGTTTATCGGAAAGCTCGTTGTTGCCAACGCGCCCGCACCAAGTGGACAAAGATTGACTCGAGTATATGCACTTTCAAGTCTTTGAAGGTCTCGCTCGAGCGCGTCGTAGTAGGATAAAAGATAGTGAGCGAAGGTTACGGGTTGTGCAGGTTGTAGGTGAGTGTATTCCAGAATGACTGTCTTCACATGTTTCTCCGCCACTTCGGCAATGTGATCCTGTACGTGCGCCAATGCACGCATTAAGTTGAGTAGCTCTTTGCGCAGCTCCATACGAATAGCAGTGGTAACTTGGTCATTTCTACTCTTAGCGATATGGAGATTTCCGCCCGTTTCCGGGTTTGTCTCCTTGAGAACTGCTTCTTCTACTGCCATATGAACGTCCTCAGCAGAAGCATCCAGCTCCATGATGGAGCACTTGACAAGAGCCTGCAAAAGCTTTGCTCCTTCGAACGATTTAATGATCTTCTGCTCAATTAGCATCACCACGTGAGCTTTGTTGATGTCTACAACAGCTTTGGTTAGTCTTGTATCGTCTTTCACTGATGAAGTGAACTTGGTAACATCTTCCCGACCAGGGGACAACCGTCCACCACGCAATACTTTCGACATCTCTCTTCGCTTGCCTTTTTTTCTTAAGCTGGATTTGTAGTCTTGGCTTCGCTAGTCATAGCGGAATTTTTCAAAGCATTGTACATTCTCGTTTGAAGCCCCCAAAGCTCAATGAAACCTTTAGAGTAAGATTGGTTAAACGAGGTTCTTATGTTGTAATTAGCCAGGTTCTTATCGTAGAGAGACATGGATGACGAACGTCCGACCACTCGTAACCCGCCCTTGTAAAGCTTAACTCTAACTTCACCAGTGACGTTTTTCTGCGTCTTGTTAATGAACGCTTCAAGGTCTTCTCGCAAGGGATCCATCCACAAACCCACATAGGTAAGATAAGCCCATTCCGCGTCAATCTGTTGTTTGAACAACACTTCGTGTCGTGTCAGCACCATCTTTTCCAAATCTTTGTGACCTTCCAACAGCACGGTGGCAGCTGGGCACTCGTAGACTTCACGCGATTTGATTCCTACTAAACGGTCTTCGATGTGGTCAATACGACCTACACCATGCTTTCCAGCAGTTTTGTTCAGCATCTCAACGAGCGCAAGGGGTTTCAGTTTTTCTTTGTTAACTGCAACCGGCATGCCTTCCTCGAATCCTATGGTTACATACTCAGCCGAGTCTGGCGCTTTCTCAGGCGATACTGTCCACTCAAAAGCATCCTCTGGTGGTTCTTGACTGGCATCTTCCAGGAAACCACATTCAATTGCCCGGCCCCATACACTCGCATCTATGCTGTACTTCTTGGCGGCAGTTGACACTGGGATTCCATTAGCTTTCGCGTAAGTTATTTCCTCTTCTCTAGTCATGCCCCACTCCCTGATTGGAGCTATTATTTTTAGTTCAGGAGCCAAAGCGCCGAGCGACACGTCAAAGCGTACTTGATCATTGCCCCTTCCGGTGCAACCGTGAGCGAGTCCTGTAGCGCCGTTTTTCTCTGCTATTTCAACCATTTTCGCTGCAATTAGCGGGCGGGATAAACTTGTACTTACAGGGTATTTTCCTTCGTACAGGGCGTTGGCTTTTATGGCAGGGAAAATATAATCTGATGCGAACTCGTCTTTAGCGTCAATTGAATAGTGTTTTAGAACCCCGAGTTTCTCTGCTTTTTCCGCGACTTCTTTCTGGTCTTCTTGCTGTCCAACATCTACTGTTACCGTAATAACTTCGGCGCTGTACTTTTCTTGAAGCCATTTTATCAAGACTGATGTATCCAGTCCACCGGAGTATGCGAGCACGATTTTTTCTGTCAATATTATGTTCCTCAGTTTCTGAAATTGAATTGTTCCCCATACCTAAATTGCCGTGTTCTTAAACTTTGTGACTTTTTTGTAACTTGACAAGGCTTAAACGTCCTAATTGATACACTATTGTACTATGACAATAGCTCAAAGTGTAAGAAACCACTTGCGAAATAAACCATACTTGCTAGAGGCTTTGGAGAAAGGGATAGTTAACCTAAGCGAATTATCGCGCCAAATTCAAAAAGAACTTAAAACATCTAACACCCCCGCAGTAAAAGCTGCCCTGCGAAGATACGCGATGGATCTCCAGAAGCACAAACAGAAAAGAGAAGAAAGAGTTCTGCAAGTTCTGAAGCGGAGTGGGATAACAGTCTTTGACAAGAAAGCTGTAATAATAACGAGCAAGGAATTGGAAACAAGCAGTGGAATGAAGGTAGACTTGTTAGGCAAACATGTTTACTTGCTGGATAAAGGCGAATTACCCGAAAGGGTTAGCACGCTCGTCAAGCATGATAATTGCACAATGATAGTGGTTCATTCTCCTGAAGAACTAGAAGCTAACTCCTGGAGTTGTCGCTTTTCTGACAACATTACTAGCGGAGCAGAATGTCAATATGATAGAGTTTATCTCGTGCTGGACCGAGACCATCATAGTTGTGGAGAAGAAGGACAGCCTCAAAACCTATGAGGTTCTATCCAACATAGTTGGTTAAGATACACTCGAATTCTCCTGAAGAGTCTTCAACATTTGTAAGAGTCCGGTTAGAAAGCTTATTTAAAGGGCAACATTATTTATAATCACAGTTTGACATTCTCATGCTTTAGAGATGAAATAATGCCGCCAAGTCGAGTAGTTGTCACGGCTCCAGCAACAACCGCCAATATGGGTCCTGGATTCGACGTTTTCGGGCTTGCCTTAGAGCAACCTGAAGACAAGGTGACATTACTTCCGATTCCAAAGGGAATAGAAATAGAAATTGCGGGTCTCTGGTCAGCGAAGAAAACCTTAGCACCTGAAAAGAGTCCGCCGGAAATAGTTGCACGTCAAATCCTGAACGAGTTCTCATTGAAAACGGGTGTCAGGATAAGAATTGAAAAGGGCATCTTGCCAGGCATAGGTTTAGGCAGTAGCGCAGCCTCAGCAGCAGCTGTTGCCTATGGCTTGAACCGCCTATTCGATTTGAAACTCGACAACAGACATCTTATTCAGTTCGCTGCCAAGGGCGAAGTTGCCACAGCAGGCTTCGAACACGCTGACAATGTTTCAGCTGCTATTTGCGGAAACTTCGTCGTCATCAAGTCTTATAACCCCTTAGAAATAGTAAACCTAGAAGCTCCAGAAGACATGCAGGTATGCGTGGCTTATCCACACTTGGAAACTCCAGCGAACAAGACCGAGAAAGCTCGATTAGTAGTTCCTAAGCAGATTTCTATCGATAAGCTCGTTCACAATGTTGGCAGGGCAGCAGCCCTGGCAATTGGCTTCGCTACGGGTAACGTGGATCTAATCGGTAATTCGATGTCGGATGCTGTTGTGGAACCCACACGTGTTTTTCTAATTCCAGGTTATGAGAAGGTTAGGAGCAACGCGCTGAAAGCTGGCGCGTGTGGTGTGGCAATCAGCGGAGCTGGACCTGCCATGATAGGCATAGTAAACAGAAAGAAAGCAGACGCAACCAAGGTTGCCCGCGCCATGAAGGAAGGCTTCGAATCTGTCGGTCTCGAAGCAACTGCATACAATACAAAGCCTGGAAAAGGTGTCCAACTAATGGAGATGAACTAATGGCACATCAAGAATGCATCAATTGTGGAAGAATCTACCCTATAGATGAGATTGTCTATTTCTGTAAAGATTGCGGAGACCTACTCGAAGTAAAGTATTCTCATGGTGAACTTGAGAAAGCAGCTAAGAATAACAGGTGGCAAACCGTTCCGCTTTCGGTATGGAGATATAGAGATTTTATGCCCATCAGTGACCCCTCAAAAATAGTTTCTTTGAACGAGGGCGGAACTGGACTTCATCTCTGCAAGAACTTGGGCGCAAAGTTGGGACTTAAACAACTCTATGTGAAAAATGAAGGCGAAAACCCAACAGGATCATTCAAGGATCGTGGTATGACCGTCGGCGTCACAAAAGCTTTGGAACTTGGTGTAAAAGCCGTTATCTGCGCGTCAACAGGTAACACTTCCGCTTCATTGGCTGCCTACGCTGCGAAAGCAGGACTGCAATGCGCTGTCTTAATTCCATCCGGCAAAATTGCATATGGGAAACTATCTCAGGCCATGATTTACGGCGCCAAGGTTCTACAAGTGCGTGGCAACTTTGACCAAGCTCTGGATATTGTGCTAAGGCTATCCGAAAAACATGGTGGTATCTACTTGCTCAATTCGATTAACCCCTTCAGGATAGAGGGACAAAAGTCTTTGGGCTATGAAATCTGCAATCAACTGGGTCAAGAAGCGCCAGACCGCATCATTGTTCCAGTTGGCAATGCCGGCAATATCAGCGCAATTTGGAAGGGCTTTAAGGAATTTCACGCCCTTCGACTCGTAGAGGATTTGCCAATTATGACTGGAATTCAAGCAGCTGGTTCAGCGCCTATCGTGCAGGCATTCAAGACTCGAAGCGACACGATAATTCCTGTTGACGAACCTGAAACCATTGCAACCGCTATCAGAATTGGAGCCCCTGTAAGCTGGAAAAAAGCACTGACTGCAATACGCGAGTCACATGGGATCGCTGAAAAGGTGACGGATGCAGAAATTCTAGAAGCACAAAAGATGTTAGCGAGGACTGAGGGATTGTTTGTTGAACCCGCAAGTGCATCATCAATCGCTGGTCTGATAAAGTTGATAGACAACGAGGCAATATCAAAGGATGAGTGCATCGTGTGCGTTACCACGGGTCATGGACTTAAAGACCCAGATACAGCGGTGAAAGTGAGCGAAAAACCCATAGAAGTTGATGCTGAAATCGAAGCTATCGAACAAGTTCTGGGTCTGAAGACCCCATTAACTGTGACTGTTTCAAGGAGATAGCCATGCGAATAATCGTGGTCGGATATGGAGTCGTTGGTCAGGGTCTGACTAGCATCCTGCTCAAACGGCGTTCAGAAACTCTCAGAGACTACGGTCTAAACCCCAGAATAGTTGCAGTTGTTGATAAGGGTGGAGCGGTGGTGAACCCTAAGGGACTGGACATGGAAAGACTGCTATTTCTTAAGAAGAAAGGCACAGTTGCAGCAGATCCACATTTTGGGCGTCCCAACGTCTCTCCTTTGGAAATCATAGAATCTACAGAGGCTGAGGTTGTAGTCGAAGCTACTTCCACCAACGTGAAGAGTGGCGAACCTGGGCTGTCGCACATAAAAACAGCTTTCAAAACTAATAAACACGTTGTTACTACCAATAAAGGCCCTTTAGCCTTAGCACTGCCTGCCTTAACTGAGTTGGCCAACTACAATAAAGTGTACTTGAGATTTAGCGGCACTGTGGGTGGAGGGACTCCGATTCTAGAGTTTGCGAAGAAGTGCCTCGCAGGCGATAGAATAATTGCTGCACGGGGTGTACTTAAACGGTACTACAAACTACATTCTCACGGAAATGGCAGAGAATCACACAAGTTTCCAGCAAGCATTAGACAACGCCCAGAAACTCGGGTACGCTGAAACTAACCCTTCAATGGACGTTGATGGCACAGACTCTGCCTGCAAGGTTGTCATAATGGCAAATTGGATATTGAACAAAAAGCTCACACTGAAAGACGTAAAAGTACAAGGAATCCGAGACGTTACCTCGCAGGATATTGAGGCAGCATCCAAGAAGGGGAATGTGATCAAGCTTGTTGGAGCCATAGATGCGGGCGCGTCGGTTGAACCGACAGAAATTTGTAAAGATGATCCTTTATGCGTCAGAGGTGTTCTGAACGCTGTTACCTTCGTGTCAGAGTTTGCAGGAGAAGAAACCATTGTCGGCAAAGGTGCAGGTGGCATGGAAACAGCGAGCGCCGTCTTAAGAGACTTAATAGACATAAGGCTAAGTATAGCTAACAAAGTGTTCACGTAACAGTTCGGAGTTGAAAGCTTGAAAACAATAGTAATGAAATTCGGGGGAACATCAGTTGCTACTGGGGAAAGAATACGTAACGTCGCAGACTTGGTGGCAGATAGCTCCAAGAAAGGGTGCAAAATAGTTGTTGCAGTTTCGGCATTAGATGGCACAACTGATGAACTCTTTGAAGCTGCTGAAGGAGCAAAGAAGGGAAACGAAACACTAGTCCGAGAGTTCAAACTTAAAATGCTAAGGAAACACTCGGAAGCTGCTTCGAAAGCCATACGGAACAATGAAATACGAAAAGAAGTTGAACAAACCATCGAAAAGACAATAGACGAACTGGAGAAAGTTCTAACAGGAATATGTTACGTCGGCGAACTCACACCAAAATCAACGGACTACGTTTTGTCCTTCGGAGAAAGATTGTCAGCGCCGATTGTTTGTGGCGCTATCCGTAACTTAAAGTTGAAGGCTCAATGGTTCACAGGAAAGGAGGCAGGGATAGTAACTGACTCAAATTTCGGGGAAGCTAGCCCCCTGATGAATGTTACAGTACACCAGTTAAAAGAACGAATTGGACCCTTGCTCGAAAGAAACGTAATTCCTATTGTAACGGGTTACATAGCCGCGACTCAGGACGGGGTAGTAACGACAATAGGACGCGGAGGTTCAGACTACACGTCAACTATCTTAGGCGTTGCATTTGCAGCTGACGAAGTCTGGATATGGACAGATGTAGATGGAATAATGACTGCAGACCCTAAAATTATCCCCTCAGCGAAGACGCTGCCAGAGCTATCCTATCAAGAAGCAGCAGAGATGGCTATTTTCGGGGCAAAAGCGATGCATCCGAGAGCATTAGAACCTGTCATCAAAGAAAAAATACCGGTTAGAATAAGAAATGTATTTCACCCTGAAAACCCGGGAACCCTAATCACAGAACAACCTAAGCACGAAATCAAAGGAAGCAGTGAAGGCAATAGCGCTGATTAGAGACGTAGCTATGATTAACATCAATGGAGCAAGCATGGTTGGCGCCCCAGGAAGTTACGCACAAGTCTTCGACGTGCTCGGAAAAAACAACATAAACATCATGATGATATCAACCGCAATTTCTGAATCTAACATTTCATTGGTTATACGTCGCGGCCTTTTGGCTAGAGCAATCAGCAACCTTGAGATTGCGCTGTTGGGTAGAGGGTTGGTTAACGAAGTAACGTCTGAAGATGATGTCTCTGTCGTAGCTGTAATGGGTGCCAATATGAAAGGCACATTGGGTGTAGCATCAAGAATATTCACAACTGTTGCACGGAAGAGTATCAACATTCGCATGATCGCTCAAGGCTCTTCTGAGCTTAACATTTCATTTGTGGTAAAGGAAAGAGACGGAGAAGCAGTTGCCAGAGCTATTCACGAAGAGTTCAAGCTGGACAAAATCTAAATAGCCTATTCTTCCCCAAAACGTCTAATTTATCAGAATACAGGGGTCTTATGCTTCCGAGATGTTTCCATTCTCTTTTCTGTTGTGCAGTTCAGAAAGCTTCAGGATTGTTTCCTTGTACACTTGGATGCTAGCCAAATACTCATTTATGTCTATATGCTCGTCTATTCTATGGTCTAAATGCGAGTCTCCTGGCCCATAAGTCACTATTGGGATGTTCATTGCCCTGCCGAGGATGTTCATATCACCAGTCCCAGTTTTTCGCAATAGTGTGGCAGGCTTGTTTAGCACGCTTCTAACAGCTGCAGATAGTGCATGGACAAGGGTAGAGCTCTTGTTTACCTCCAAAGGCTCCACCGTATCATTTACCTCAGCCTTCACGGTAACCTTCGGGTTGTTCATTTGATACTCAGCAACTATTCTCTGTGTTTCCTCAAAAACTTGAACTGAAGTTAGTTGAGGAGGAATTCTAATATCAATATACATCTCACTTTCAAAAGGTATCACTGAATTTGCTCTTCCGCCAGCCACTCTAGTCAGGCAAGCAGTAACGGCGTTGAATGGGCTTTCAGAGTTTTCCTGATTACCTGGTCTTGGGTAAGAGTACGCGTTCTTAATGTTCTGCCAAAGTTCATACGACTTTTCAAGAGCATTCTCGTAAAGCCATGGCGTAGAAGAATGCCCCGTTTGCGTTTTCAAAGTTATCTTCAACTGAATTTGCCCCTTATACCCTATAGTAATGTTTTCAACACCGCTGGGCTCGCCGAATATAGCGTAGTCAGCTTCTATTCCTTGAGTTATCAGGTGTCTTACTCCTCGGCTTGTGGCTTCTTCCTCAACAACGCTTGCAACCAAGATCTTGCCCTTAAATCCCGATTCTTTGCCAGCTGAAGCTGCGGCCATAACCATTGCTGCTAGGGGTCCCTTAGCATCTACAGCCCCTCGAGCGTAAATTTTGTCTTCTTCGACCCGAAGTGGAATTTGTCCTGCCACAGTATCCATGTGTCCGCATAACAGGATGACAGGCGGACCTTCTCCTACAACTCCGATTACGTTTCCAACTGCGTCTATTCCAACTTCAAACCCTAATTTCACCATCTCTTCAGCCAAGAAATTGGCTATGTATTCTTCTTTTCCTGAAGGACTGTATATGCCCAGCAGGTTAGTTAGAAAACGTACCGCTAGATCGCTCATTTTCCTCATTACCTATTACTTCATCCAGAACATTAATCGCTCTGTCAATCTGCTCTTTTTCGGTCACTAAGGGCGGTAGAAACCGCAGAACAGTTCTTCCTGCGTCCAAGAATAGCACACCCCTTTCCATAGATTTCAATATTATGTTAAGAACATCAAACTTGAGCTCTATGCCCAGCATCAAACCCAAGCCGCGAACTTCTTTAATGATTCTATGTTTAGCCTGCAAGTCTTCAAGCTGTGACTTGAAGTAATTGCCCAGCATTGCAGCTCTGTCCACAAGCTTTTCTTCCAGCAACACATCTATCGCCGCGCAACCTGCCGCACAGACTATTGGACTTCCACTGAAAGTGGTCGAATGCTGTCCGACTTTCAATGATGACATTATATGCTCTTTAGCTACCGTTATGCCAATGGGCAAACCGCCTGCAATTGGCTTAGCCAAGCACATTACGTCAGGAATAGTCTTCCAGTGTTCGCAAGCAAACATCTTTCCAGTTCGGCCGAAACCCGTTTGCACCTCATCAAAGATCAAGAGAATGTTCTTCTCATCACAGACCTCTCTTAGACCTTGGAGAAAATCGTCGGGCGGAACACGTATCCCACCTTCCCCTCTAATTGGCTCAACAAGAACAGCAGCCGTTTTCTCTGTGATCGCCTCTCTTACTTTGTTGATGTTGTCAGGTGGAACATGTTTGAACTCTGGAATCAAGGGCAAGAAGGGTTCGCGATATTTCTTATCCCAGGTTGCAGAAAGTGCACCCATGGTTTTCCCGTGGAATGCACCCATGAGAGAAATTATTTCGGGTTTACCTGTGAATTTGCGGGCTAGTTTTATGGCGCATTCAATGGACTCAGCGCCACTGTTGGAAAGAAAGGACTTGTCCAAGTCTTTCGGTGTTATCCCCGCCAGTTTTTGCAGGAATTCCGTACGAACGTCGTTGTAGAATCCAGCGTGGCAAGAGATCAGCCTTTCCGCCTGTCTGCAGACTGCTTCTACTATTTTCGGGTGGGAATGACCCAGCAAGGCGACGCCGTAGCTACTGGTGAAATCCAAGTATTCTTTGCCGTTTATGTCCCAGACGATTGCGCCTTTGCCTTTGTTTAGCACCAAAGGTTTCTTGGCGAAGACGTTAGCCATAAGCCTATTTTCTGTTTCGATAATTTCTTGTTCATTCACGACTAATCACGGTTCCACACTCATGTTTTAACGCGGAAGAGACAGGCAGTTTCCCGCTACCAGAAGTGATCAGGACTTCTTTGACGCCTTTGTTTAGCGCTTCCAATGCAGCGTGGACCTTCGTGCTCATTCCCTGACCGATGCTGTTAAGGAGCTCTTTTACTTCTGCGGCTGTCACTTTTGCAACTGGTTTGCCTTTAAGAATCAAACCCTGTACGTCCGTAAGCAAAACTAGCCGATCTGCCTTCAAAGCGCCTGCGATGAAAGCTGCTGTTCTGTCACCATCTACATTCAACGGTTCAAACTCTTTGCTTACCGCTATAGGTGTAACCACAGGCACGTAACCTTTCTCGAGCAGAAACTGGAGCAATTCAGCATTAGCTTTTTCCAACTTTCCAGTATATCCTCCGTCAATCACCTTTTTACGTCCGCGCTCATCTACAACTATCAGTCTTTGTTTTCGTTCCGCTTCTAAGAGCAAACCGTCCAGCCCGGACAAACCTATTGTCCGAATACCTTGGCTCTGGAGAGCCAGGACTATTTGTTTGTTAATTTTGCCCGCCATGACCATGGTGTAAATCTCAATTGTCTCTTTGTCGGTGTAGCGACTTCTGAAGCCTTCAGGTGATATGACAAATTTTTGTTCTTTTCCGAGTTTGGAGGCTATTTCGGTAACTTCAACTCCGCCTCCGTGGACTAGAACGATTTGGTTGTCTTTTGCCAATTCCTCTAAATCGGCAACTATTTCTGACGAAGCTCCTTCTCTGAGTATGCTTCCGCCTATTTTTACTACGTACAACATGTATAGTCACATCGGATGGAAGCCTGTACTTTTTATGCCTGTCGTTTCTTCTATTCCCATCATTATGTTTAGGCACTGGACGCCTTGTCCTGATGCGCCCTTAACCATGTTGTCAATGGCTGAGAACAGCAGAAGTCTGTTTGCGTGAGGATCTATTTCAAAGCCAATGTCGCAGAAATTGGTGCCCAAGGTGATTTTCGGGTCAGGAAGCTGATATGTTCCTTTCAGGTATTTAACGAAGCGAATAAACGGCTCGTTTTCGTATTGTGACCGGAGTGTCTTCCATATATCTTTGGTTGCTAACGGTGCTTTTGGAAATACGTGAA
The DNA here is from genome assembly GCA_963720565.1 of Candidatus Bathyarchaeota archaeon. Classification (GTDB taxonomy): domain Archaea; phylum Thermoproteota; class Bathyarchaeia; order Bathyarchaeales; family Bathycorpusculaceae; genus A05DMB-2. The sequence continues at coordinate 84,676 of CAVRFW010000003.1, forward strand.
TAGTGGCTAATATGCCTCGAATCATGTTGACTGCATGTGGCGTAAACGAAATTGTAACTGGTTCACTTGACAGGTTGTTGAGTTCTTGTTCTATTTCTGCTATGTGTCGATGTCCTGCAACTTTGTATGGTCTAACACCGCCAAACCGTTCTGGATGATGTGATGCAATCGTGGGTTTGCTGCCTGCTCCTGAAGAACCAACTTTCAAGTCAGCGATAATGTGATTGTTCTCAACCAAACCAGCTCTCACGAAGGGGGCCAGTGCAAGTATAGTAGCAGTTGCCATGCACCCGGGACAAGCTACAAGTCGTGCTTTCTTTATCTCTTCACGGTGGAGTTCTGGCAAACCATATGCTGCTTCTTTAAGCAACTCTGGGTTCGTATGCGTCCATCCATACCATTTATCGTATGCGCCGGGTTCTTTCAGACGGAAGTCTGCACTCATGTCAATGACTTTTATTCCTGTCTCCAAGAGTCTCGGGACCAAATTCATTGATCCTCCGTGAGGTGTTGCCGTGAATACGAGGTCACAGTTGTTTTGGATTTCGGCAATGCTCAGGGGAACGAATTTTAGTTGGGTGATTCCGCGGAGATTCGGATGGACGTTAAAAACGTATTCTCCTGCGGTCTGACGTGATGTAACCATGGTCACCTCTACTTGCGGATGGAGTAACAACAGACGCAGGATTTCGCTTCCGACGTAACCTGTACCGCCGACGATTCCAATTCTGAACATTCTTTCACCTTATTACTTTGATTAGACCAAGCTTTCGGCTCCTCTTAAGAGCGGAACAGCCAAGTTGATCCCTGCAATTAATCGGGTATGTTCCCAGAACTCTGGGCAGGAATTTGCTTCGTGGAAGACTATGAACTGTTTGTCTTTTTCCACGCTTTCCTCGATTATGTTCTTAACGTTATTATAAGGTTCTGTACTCATGTAGTCGTGGAACGTAGCTTCCAACTCTTTGTTCCAGCTTTGAAAGTCGCTTAGTCGTTTTTCATCTGTTTTGACCTTTCTAGGTTTTTCAAATGCTATACTTGCCTTGTCAAGTTCTGATTTCAGATAATCATCATCCGCGATTCTGTCTTCACCAACATCAATCATTGCATCAAGGGCGAACAACCAGGCATCGTGTTCTTTGCCCATGGCATTGCCACATTTCACCGCTTTCTCCCTAACTTGAAGGGGCAATTTTGAGTCAAAAACTAGATTGCCTAAATAAGTGTTAGTTCGGAAATCTTTGAGACCAGCTCTCGCCAAAGCTACTGGATGGCAGACTGGTGCTTTTCCCTTTTCTTTGTAAACTATTATTCTCAAATCGTAAAACCATTTCTGTATGAGTTCTTGGGCTACAACGCCTATAGGATTTATGATTGACGGTTTTGTTTCTCGAATGTTGACGACAATTTCTTGACGGTTTTTGGCCAGCATTATCTGCTTTCCGTGGGTACCAGCATCAGGTTTGATTATTATGCCATCTCCAGGAGCGATTTCCTCTTGAAACAGGTCAGCTATATCTTCTTCGTTGCGGATTTCCTTTCCATTCTTTGTGATATCGACAGAGTCACAGGGAACAAAAACTGTTTTAGGGATGGGAATGTCATGCGTCCAGAAATGTAGCAGGGTTCTAAATTTGCTGTAGCAGATGAATTCGATTTGGCTGTTGTTTATGGTTTTTTTGCCGAGCATTTCCATAAGATATGCAGCCATTAGTCTACGATTTTTGCTCTGTGCCCGGTTCAAAACAACTGCTGTGTCTTTTATTGCATTGGTGTAATCTCTGCCTCTAGTTCTAGCTGTGAACCCTTTCTTGCTGATTGAGAAAGCGATTTTTCGGAATGGAATGAATTTTAGGTCTAGGCCAAGTTTTTCAGCAGTGAGTTTTATGCCCATTTCGTCCGTTTCTGAGCGTTCATAAAGGAGTGCAATGCTCATCAGTTTCGTTCATCCTGCAAAAACTAAACTAAAGAAATTTGGCGGTGTTTTCATGATTACATAGAAGAAATTAGTGGGTTATTCGCCCCAGTCTTCTCCCTCTATGGTTAATTCTTGGAGATTAATGCATCCGCCGTTTACCTGCTTGACTTCGAGTTCGAGTCCGCAGCCTGGACAGCTTAGGATTTCTCCTTTTTCAGTGTCCACTGGCACGTCGAGTTCGGCGTCGCAGTCGGGACATTTAGCTTTGTTCGTTATCTTCACCTCTTGAGGTTCTACTGTTGCAGTCTGGTTAATCATTTGATTACCACATTTTGTTGTTGGAAATGTCTCTTTCATTAAGTCGTCTTTCTTTTAAACATTGCGACTTGTATGTAACATCTAAGGCTGTTGTTGTTCCATTTAGAACAGAAATATCTCATCGACTCGCTGAGAGTCTCCGAAAACTAGTCCTTCAAAGAACAAGGAACAGCGGAAATCGTAATACCTATCCAAGTCATTTTCCGAAATCGTTAAATTTTTATCCAACCAAATGCAAGCGAGGAACCAAATGTGGACAACACAGACAGACACATACTGCGAATACTGAAAGATGACGGACGAGCTGCCTATGGTTATATTGGCAGGAAAGTTGGGCTATCCGAAGGCGCCGTCAGGAAAAGAATCAAAACACTCGCTGATTCTGGTGTGATAAGGAAATTTACTGTAAAAGTCGGTGAAAGTGACGGAGCCGAGGCAATTACTTTGCTGGCGACTAATCCATCCTATCCGACCCAAGTGGTCTCCGAAAGAATAAGGGCTATTCGCAATGTGGAGACAACATATGAAGTTACGGGAGAATATGATATAGTGGCTGTGATTAGCGGCATGAATGTGACAGAAGTAAATGAGTGCATAGAGAAAATCCGTCGCGTTGAAGGGATAATGAAAACCAACACAATGATTGTCCTCCACAGCTGGTAGACAAAATTCTATTGGCAGACAACTTTCAAAAAAAGAGTGTGCCGATTCCCTTCATGAGTTAGCACAACATAGTCCCGGTAATAAACCACTGTGAGCGCAGTCAACCGTTTCCGATTCTTAATCGCCCTCCCCGACGCAACTGCTTTAAGACTTGAGTATGTAGTATTATAAACATACGAGGATGTAAGCTATGTCAATAGAAAAAACCCCTGAGAAGAACTCGGTTTTCTTCGTGTGGTTTAACAATTATGCGGGAGTGCTCATTAAGACACAGTCAAAGACCCTTGTTATTGATCCAGTCGACGTTAAACCCCGCAGTTTTCCAAACGTTGACGCAATACTGATTACACACGAGCACTACGATCATCTGGACCAACGCTTAGTAGCAAGTATCCAAAAGGCCACGAATTGCATAGTCATAGCGGACCCAACCTCAACAAGAAGCATACACCATGCCATTCCGACAGACAAACTGAAGCGAATTCGCCCCGGAGAAGAAGTCGGAATTGGAGAAGTCTTAATTAAAGCAGAAAAGTGCAACCATCCCGCATCCTCTCCCGTAACCTACATACTTACAAGTGAAGATGGCGTGAAAATTTATCATACCGCCGACAGTCTCCCGTTCCCAGAGTTGGCTTTGATTGGGGAAAAAGAGAAATTCGATTTGGTCTTCTGTACTGTAGGCGTAGCTCCAAATTCTTCGCCTGAAACTGGATTTGAAATTGCGCGCCTGACTAAACCTCTAGTTGCCGTTCCATATCATACAAACTTGCCTGTTCATCAAAACAAGTTTGCTGAAATCTTGAAGAGAGATTTGCCGAGAACTACCTGCTTGATTCCAGAACTGAACAAGATTTACCAAATCACTAAAAGGAAGTGAATTTGAGTGGCGACAAAAACTGAAACAACAAAAAAAGTTGAAATAGCCAAAATTCTTCATAAAATTGATGCATTAAAATTCGGAGTTTTCAAACTTACTAGCGGAAGAGCCAGCCCTTACTATATAGATCTCCGTGTGGTCCCAAGTTTCCCAGATGCCTTCAGAAAAATCTGCGACTTCTATGCGGAACAAATAACTAACCAGGTCGGACTAAAGAACTTCGACCGTGTCGCAGGCGTTCCACTTGCAGGAATACCTTTCGCATCTCAAATAGCTTACAATTTAGGAAAACCTTTTCTCTATGTCCGAAAAGGCGTTAGACTTCACGGGAGAAAAAGACGTGTTGAAGGCATTCTCATTTCTGGAGACCGTGTACTACTTATCGACGACTTAGTAACAACTGGTTTAACCTTGAATAGAGCTGCAAAGGCCGTTAGAGCTGAAGGTGGTGTAGTCAGAGAAGCCGTAGCGCTTCTAGATAGAGAAGAAGGTGGAAGGGAAAAACTGGAAAAGAACGGTACAAATCTTCATGCACTGCTTAAGATGAGCGAAGTAGCTGTCACTTTGTTCGAAATAGGTGCGATTGATGAGGAAAGCCGAAAAACTATACTGAAACAGATAAAAAAATAGCGGGAAGACTCAGTTGTCAGTCGTAGAATATTAAACTTTTCTCCTCCAATAACGTGTGGAGTTTTTCAACTGCATCGTAAACATCTTGTTCTCTCTTGGCTCCAGTGCAAACGAGTTTTCCGCTTGCAAACAGGAGTATCACCACTTTCGGAATCTCCATCCTGTAGATTAACCCTGGGAACTGTTCAGGTTCATACATCGTTCTTCCAAGAGTATATGCGGCCTTTTCCAAGTCTATCATTCCACCCAATCCCGCTGAAGCCACAATATTTTGTATTTTAAGCTCGGGTTTGCTGATGATAATTATTCCGCCCTTCTTCAATTCTTTAATCACTTTCATGACTGCCCGACGCGATTCTTTCTCTGACTTCGCGCCAGTACACACCATTTTTCCAGAATTAAAAATGAGAGTAGCCGTCTTGGGTCTCTTCAACCTGAAAACTAGCCCGGGAAACTGTTCAGGACGATATTCTACGCCTGGATATCCTTTTACAACAGCATTCAAGTCAACTTTCTGATTCAGCGTTGCAGAAGCAACGACGTTTTCGATGCTTATTACAGCTTTCACTTTCGGCATTGATTTCCCTTCTTGTTTGACCGAGCTTAAATACTTCTATAAAAGAGAGAGTTACTCTATAAATAAACCTATGGTTGAGGCTGAACTTCTTTTTCTTGCTCAGGTTTTTTTCCTCTGAATAGGGGCAAGATGAATTCAATAATCACTAAGAGAACTATTAGCACTATAACCAAAGGCAACCCGAGCGAGTTTCGCATAAAAAGCACAACATGACCCAAATAGGGAATGCGCATAATCACCTTGCCAACAACTTGGTTTGCAGAAACTTCTCCCCAGGGATCATATTCAGTTGAACTGATTGGGTTTGGCCACCTGTGAGTTGGATTTCCGTCACCCTTTGTGTAAAAAAATGTCGCTCCGTCAACAACTTCTTTGGATGCAATCCGGTGGACTATGAGTTCGTCTGGGTTGTTCGGTCTGTGGAAAACGATTATGTCGCTGTTCGGATAGTCAGAGTTGAGTTCATCAGGGTTAACACCCTTTACGATTATCAAATCTCCAACGTGAAGGGTTCGCTCGAAAATATCCGACAATCCATCGCACCCTCCGTCGTATGGAATACACATGCTTCCTGTTACAACCGCCAGCGCAGGATAAGACGTCCCGAGGGCTAATTGTGAACCATACCAAAACCCAAAAACTAAGAGAACGATTAAGCCGATGACGACGATTGTTTGGAAATATTCGTTCTTCCAGAGTCTTTTGAGAGTTGCTGTCAAAGATGCGCCTTCTATTGATATTGCTCTTGTCATTAAGTGGTTGATGTTTTAAAACTTAGTGCTTTGAAAAAAGGGAAAAATGAGGAAGTTAAAGAGTAATTCTTAACTCTTCACGATTGACCGCTTTAGATCTTCTTTTTGCTGAGCACTTCGCGGAACGTGCCGTGACATTTAGGGCATTCGTAAAGCCCGATTTCCAATTGCATGCGTTTTCCTTGCTTGTCTGGACGGCCAGCCATTTTCCAGGTCTTCTTAGGCTTAGAAGCATCTGCTCCACATTTTGGGCATTTAGCCATTTGTTTTTCCTCCGTAATGTTACGGGTTCATGTTTTCTCATGATGGCGGATAAATAACTTTCCATTGTGTTCGAATAGAAAACGTACATTCACGCCTCTAAATTAGACATTTTCTTGTTAAAAACCATTGAACTCTTATCTAGACCGGTAGTGTCTTTTAGAAGAAAAGCCGAACATGTCCCTGCAAGTTTTTCGTGGCAAACACCATGGCTTCTTTTTTGTTCAAACAGCTCCGCAGAGATCAAAGCATTTTCTGCACTCTTGCAACCTGAGAATATCTGCAGAAAACAATTGACCTCCAGTTCCTCCCGTTTCTCATATGTAAGGCAGCAAATGAGGTGGCATAGTATTCTAAGGAATACCGAGGCAGAATTCCTTTCTAGTTCTCTAGAAGGCGGTTTGTTGTCTACATGGGGCTTCAATAGTCTTAAACGGTAACGTTTTATTGTGAGACAGCTGTGTTTCATCTGTGAGAACTTTTGATATAGGAAGAGAAGTACTCAAGATCGTAGCAATCATAACAATGACCGTAGATCACATCGGCGCAATTCTATATCCAGACCTTTTCGTTCTTAGAGTTATTGGAAGAATTGCCTTTCCTCTGTTTGCTTACCTTATTACGTTGGGAATTGAAAGTACAGAGAAACCAAGAAGATACCTTATAACACTCTTTTCGTTTGCTCTGGTTTCCCAAATTCCATATTTTCTAGCTTTCGAAATGCAGCCATTTGAGCGACTAAACATTCTCTTCCCCCTGCTCCTGAGCGCTATTGCTCTTTACTACTTCAACAAAAAGCAAACGCCTGCTTTCGTTGTTATCCTTTTTTTGGCAGTCCTGTTTTCATTTCTCTTTAATATGGAAGGATCTTTCTACACAATATTTACTGTGTTATGTATGAAGCTTCTTAGACACAAGCTTGAACTTGGAATTATTGCACTTATCGCTTTGAACCTCTCAGTTACACCAACTACACAATTATTTTCGCTCCTTGCGCTGCCACTTATCCTTCTGCACGTTCAAAACCATTTGAGGATGGAAATACTCATCTCGGAAAGCAGTTATCTTTACTTACTAAGAAAGTATGCTTTCTATCTTTACTATCCTTTGCATTTGACGTTGCTTTTCCTAGTAAATCTGTTCTTTTTCTGACAAGATTCTCCAACTACCTTCTGAAAAGCGTTATTACCTTTTATGCTAACTATTGATAAGAGTCCTGTTGCTAATGACCGCGGGGAACAAGCCATGGTTCAATGCATGGCCCGAAAACGTGCCGAAGAGCATCAAGCACTGCATTCTGCTGCATGATATTCTAGAGAGAGCGGCAAAACAATATCCCGAAAAGGCAAGTGTAGCCTTTTTCAACAGGGAGCTCACCTTCAGGGACTTGAACTTGCTTTCTGACGAATTTGCTGCAGCACTCGCAAGCGTCGATATTAGCAAAGGTGACATTGTCGCAGTTTTTCTTCCCAACATTCCGCAGTTTGTGATTGCCTATTTCGGAATTCTCAAAATGGGGGCTGTTGTAACAACTATCAGCCCGTTGAGCAAAGAAAGGGAAATCGAGCATCAGCTACTCGATTCTGGTGCAAAAACAATAGTCACTTTGGATTCGCTGCATCAACTCAATAAGAAAGTTTGGCGGAGAGCTAAACTAAGGACAGTCCTAATAACTGGTTTAGAAGACTACGCTTCTGAGACAACCCGTTCACCGAGCATAGTTAAACAGGAACCAAAAACCTATTGCTTCAACGAAATGCTCAAAAAAAACAAGGGCGTCAAACCTCCGAAACTAATCATTAATCCGAGGAAGGATTTAGCAGCGCTTCAGTACACTGGCGGAACTACGGGAATAGCCAAAGGTGCTATGCTAACCCACGCAAACTTGGTTTCGAACGCTTTGGCTTTTGGCGCTTGGATAGAAGGCAAAACTGCAAGCGAAAGATTCCTAACTGCTCTGCCTTTGTTTCACATTTATGGGATGACCACAAGCATGAATGTACCAATCAGTTTGGCATCGAAGATGGTGTTGCTTCCCCGCTTCGATCCCCAAACGGCATTGGCAAGTATTCAACAGCACAAGATCACGGTATTCTGCGGTGTACCCACAATGTACTCGCAGCTTCTCGCTAACCCACACATTGGCCAGTACGACTTATCCAGTATCCGTGTGTGCATTTCAGGCGCATCGTCTTTGCCACCTCAGGTTCAGAGGCGGTTTATGGAAATAACTGGCGGCTTGCTCGCCGAAGGCTACGGCTTAACAGAAGCGTCACCAGTTACACACTGTAATCCAGTTGACAGAACTATGAAAACAGTTAGAATAGGATCAATCGGTTTACCATTGCCGGACACGGACGCCAGAATAGTCGATGTGGAAACAGGAAAAAGAACGCTTCTTCCAGGCTTAACAGGAGAACTTGCTGTCAAGGGTCCACAAGTAATGAAGGGCTATTGGAAAAACTCGGAAGAAACAACTCTCGTTCTCCGTGATGGATGGCTTTTAACCGGCGACATAGGAAAAATGGACAAAGATGGATACTTCTATATCACAGACAGAAAGAAAGATTTGATTAAGTGCAAAGGCTATAGTGTATACCCCCGCGAAATAGAAGACGTGATTTACGAGCATCCAGCAGTGAAACTTCGTCGCAGTTGTGGGAAAACCTGACCCCGAACAGGGAGAGATTTCCAAGGCTTTTATAACGCTGAAAGATGGTGCAAAAGCCACAGCCTCGGAAATATTAGAGTTCATCAAAGAGAGAGTTGCCCCATACAAAGCAGTCCATGAAGTAGAATTTAGAAAAGAATTGCCTCTAAGCTCTGCTGGAAAAGTACTACGACGAATACTTCAGGAAGAAGAGAAAGAACAGAACTAGCTATCACACCTATAGAGCATTACCTAATGACTTGTCTTCAATTCTTCATCTTTCTTGTTGTCGACACTTCTAATTCACGTTTTGTGAAATGAGCTGAGAAGACCATGGAGACACCGGAAACGACTGCTGGTTTCAAGGCTGTAGTTTCAATTAGAAAAATATAAGAGAACTGCTCCGTCTCTGTCTCAGAGAAGGCTTTGTCGTGCGCACTAAAGTCGAAGTTACTGGAATCGTTCAAGGCGTAGGCTTCCGCCCTTTCGTCTACCGCACAGCGGTAAAGAACGACTTAGTAGGTTATGTGCGCAATAGGGGCGATGCAGGCGTAGAGATCTTGGTTGAGGGATGCAAAAGGAACATTAAGATTTTCCTTCGCGATCTAAGAGAGAAAAAACCGCCTCTATCCCAAATCTACAACCTTACCGTGCACACATTACCGGACAAAAATGAACACAGAAAATTCACCATTATCAAAAGCTCTGAAATAGCTGAGCATTCAGGCTCTGTTATACCGCCTGACATAGCTACATGCAACCAATGTCTCGCAGAACTCCGCGACCCCAAAGATCCGAGATACGGGTACTTCTTCATCACTTGCACTGACTGCGGACCACGCTTTACGATTATCGAACGCTTACCGTACGACCGCGACAACACAACAATGCGCCAATTCGTACTCTGTGGTTACTGTCAAAAAGAATACAATGACCCTCTAAACAGGCGCTTTCATGCACAAACTATTGCATGCCCAAAATGTGGACCTCAAGCTTACCTAACCACAGGAGACGGCAAACGTATTCAGCATGCTGATCCAGTCCGCGAAGCAGGACGTCTGCTTTGCCAAGGCTATATTCTAGCCATTAAAGGCTACGGTGGCTTCCACATAGCTGCGTCCGCGGTAAGCAGCAGACCGTTACAGGCGCTTCGAAAAACAAAGCATCGAAAGGCCAAGCCATTTGCTATAATGGCTAGAAGCATAGAAGCGGCAAGAGTGTTTGCTGAAGTAAGTTCGAAGGAAGAAGAACTCCTTAATTCTCCCGCTCGGCCTGTGGTGCTTCTCAACAAGAAGAGCGCTTACAATCTCTCACCGTTGGTTGCACCAGACCTACACAATGTAGGCGTCATGCTTCCCTACACTGCAATGCATCAAATGCTATTCGACAATGTGGATGACATTGCGTTCGTGATGACTAGTGCCAACCCGCCAAACCAGCCAATTGTTAATGATAATGAAGCAGCTCTGCGTACGCTTGGTAAAACTGTGGATTATTTTCTTTTTCACAATCGCACAATCGCTCACCGTTGTGATGATTCAGTTCTCCGCGTTCATGGCGATCGCCCGTCTTTTTTGAGGCGAAGCAGAGGCTATGCGCCAGCACCTATATTTTTCAAGGAAAAAGCACGACGTTGCGTTATAGGCTTAGGAAGCGAACTTAACAACACCTCCTGTGTTCTGCTTGAGAACAAAGCTTTCATCAGCCAGCACATAGGTGATGTCGAAAACATAGAAACTCAAGCATTCCTCCGTCAAGCCACAAAACACATAATTAGGTTGACAAACAGCAAAGTGGAAGCCATAGCTTGCGATTTGCACCCAAAATTCGCCACAACGCTGCTCGCAAACGAACTTGCAGATGCAAACGGCTTGCAACTTATCCAAGTCCAGCATCACCACGCACATGCTGCATCACTGATGATGGAGCATAGCTTAGACGAGATAATAGCTATTGTATGTGACGGGTACGGTTACGGCATAGGCGGCGACGCTTGGGGAGGCGAAATCCTATTCTCAACTCGCGAATCAACCGAATTTAAGCGTTTAGCTCATCTGGAAAAACAGCCTTTGCTTGGCGGAGACGTAGCTACCCGTTTTCCAATGCGCGTGGCTGCAGCGATTCTTAACAAGAAAGTAAACATCAAAGACTGGCTCATGCAGAACAGCAGCCGCCTCCCCCATGGAGAAACCGAAGCTAGATTGATTCTTAATCAACTCCAAAAAGGAGTTAACCTATCCGAAACCACTAGTTGCGGCAGAGTCTTAGATGCAGTAGCGGCTCTTCTAGGCATTTGCTACGAGCGTAGTTACGAAGGGGAACCAGCCATGAAGTTGGAGTCCGTCGCTGACAGAGGTAGAGACAAACTGCCTGTGAAGCCCATAATTAAGGGTAACGTATTGGAAACGACAAACTTGCTTCTAACGATTTTTGAGAACATCCAACGGGTGTCTACGGCTGATTTAGCATACTTCGCTCATGCATATTTGGCCCGAGGCTTGGCATCTTTGGCAATAGAAAAGGCACAAGAAACAGGCGCGGTAGCAGTCGGTTTTTCAGGTGGCGCTGCCTGCAATTATTTACTAGCAAGGATTATCCGAGAGGAGATTGAGGCAGCAGGTTTGCATTTTCTGGTTCATGAGACAATTCCGCCAGGCGATGGCGGAGTCTCCCTTGGACAAGCTGCAGTTGGTGGATTTTGGAGTTTCTAAACCATACCCTTTTTATCGCGGTCTGCGCCCGTCTAATGATTGATCAAGTATGTGTTTAGCGATTCCAGCTCGGGTCATACATATAGATGGCGACAAAGCCCAAGTGGATTTCGGAGAAGGAGTCTTACGGGATATTAACATAACGCTCGTGGAAACGAAAGTGGGCGGATACGTTTTGGTGCACGCGGGCTACGCCATAGAAACTGTCGAAGAGAAAGATGCTATGGAAACATTGCGATTGTGGAGCGAGATTCTCGCTGCCGGAACTCCCTAGTCTCAAGTTGTGGGTTGCATGGCGGAAAAAAACAGGTTCAGGGACCCAAACCTCGCAAGAAACTTGTCGCGCCAAATCCAGAAGATAGCGCCCAAAACTGGGGAAATCAAAATCTGCCATGTGTGCGGAACACATGAATGGACTATTACCCATTACGGATTACGCAGCCTTTTGCCCGAAACTGTTGAAGTAATCGCTGGTCCTGGCTGTCCCGTTTGCATTTTGCCTGCAGCTGAAATTGATGAGGCTGTGCAACTTGCTCAGAAAGATGTTGTAATTACTTGCTTTGGCGACGTTCTCCGTGTGCCAGGTAGTCATAAGAGCTTGTTGGAGGCTAAGGCAGAAGGTGCTGACGTTCGAATTGTCTACGGAGTTTCAGACGCTATTGACATGGCCAAGAAAGAACCAGATAAAGAGTTCGCGTTCTTCGCAGTGGGTTTCGAAACTACTGCGCCATCCACGGCGGTTGAAGTGCTCGGAAAGCCCCCTGAAAACTTTAGTTTTTTGGTTTCACACAGATTAATACCTCCTGCAATGGAGCTTCTCCTGGGTATTTCAGACTTGTGCATTAACGGTTTCATAGCGCCTGGTCACGTTAGCGCCATCATTGGTTTGAAGCCATACGAGCTTTTTCCCCGAGTTTACAGTATGCCAACAGTTGTGGCTGGTTTCGAACCAACAGATGTTTTGATGGCAGTATGGATGATTCTTCGACAAACCAATGAAAAAACCGCGCGCCTGGAGAACGAATACTCACGCATTGTGAAATGGGCAGGAAACACGAGAGCGCTGGAAATGATGGACCAGACAATGGAGGTTACCGATGGAAATTGGCGGGGAATCGGCAGGCTAACCGACTCTGCTTTGAAATTGCGCGCGGAGTTTTCAGACCTTGATTCAAGAAAGAAATTTGACGTTCACGTTGCACAAGGTAAAGACATTCTGCTAGGGTGCAAATGTCACTTGGTAATCATTGGAAAAATAAAGCCCAAAGAGTGCCCAATGTTTATGAAAGCATGTACACCAGAAAAACCAATCGGAGCATGCATGGTCAGCAGCGAGGGAACCTGCAGGGTCTGGGCGAAGGCAAGTTCCACTTAATTGCTACTATGTACGCAGACATGTGTTCTCAACCCACTATTTCTGCTTTAATTATTTTGACATCAGTTAGCGGCTTGTCACCATCGTCTGTTCCAACGTTTGATATATCGTCAACGACATTCATGCCCGAAATTACGGTTCCGAACACCGAGTGCTTGGTGTCTAGGTAATTGTTATCCACGACGTTAATGAAGAATTGACTGCTTCCAGTATCTGGTTGCCCAGTATTTGCCATGGCTACAGTGCCGCGAGCATTCAGGTTGCTGCCGCTCAGTTCATCTTCAATATTGGGGATTGAGGGATCCCCGTATCCAGTACCAGTCGGGTCACCGCCTTGAATCATAAAACCAGCGATGACTCGGTGAAAAATTGTGTTGTCATACAAACCCTGTTGAACAAGGTTCTTGAAATTTCCGGTTGTTATAGGTCTGTCGTTTCGCAGTTGTATAGTGATGTTGCCCATGGTTGTTTGAAGCAGCACTGTTCCAGCGTTGTTTGAGCCATTTGAACCAACATACCCTGACATGTACAACACTACAATCACGATTGCCACTACCACACATAAACCTATTGCAAGGGGCAGTGTCCTATTTTTGCGAGAGCCTTTTTTAGTCGCTTTGCTTTTGCGAGATTTATGGGAATTCATAGCTCAAAGAATTGAACGTTTTTTATTTAAATGTTTATCGATTTAGGAATTCATGCATCTGTGCGCTTCAGCTGAAATAGCCTCGCTGCAATCGTGTTAGCATATTCTAGGAACTGGGTCCCCTACGGGTTTTGCGATTATCCGTTTGCCTCCTACAACCGTCTGCATTGCCACGCCTTTGAACTCCTTTGTCACTTCTCCGATTATTTCCGCGTTTTTGCCTTCATCTGTATTCTTCAGCCAGTTTCGAACCTGCTTGGCCTTGGCTGGTACAACACCGATTATGATTTTTCCTTCGTTTCCGATTTCAAGGGGGTCCAAGCCCAACATTTCGCACGCCGCACGAACATCTTCTCTGATCGGAATTTTGTCTTCATTGATCAGTATGCCTACTTGGGATTTTTCGCTTAACTCGTTCAGAGCATCAGCTAATCCGCCACGTGTCGGGTCTTTCATAGCCGTGACTCCGCCGATTTCGCCCAGCAGATTCTGAATCATTCTATTCAGTGGTTTGACATCGGATTTTATTTCGCTCCCGAAGGATAATCCTTGCTGGGCTGAAAGTACAGCCAAACCATGATCGCCTATAGTCCCTGACAGGATAATCTTGTCACCAATGCTCAGATTAGAGTCGAGAACCCAACGGGGCTTGAAATCATTTCGGTACTGCTTCACTACTCTAAGGTTGGTTTCCAACGCTGCAGTTCTTCTTCCAATTCCCGAAACGTTCATTACGCAACCACCTAAACTTCCTTTCTCGACAACTTTAGTGTCTCCAGTGACTATGCCGACGTTCGCTTCAGCACAAGTCTGCTGCATGCTCAATAGAATCCGTTCCAAGTCAGAAATAGCCAAGCCCTCTTCTAGAATCAAGCCGCATGCCAAGGCGTAAGGCTCAGCTCCCAAAACTGCGATGTCATTCACGGTACCAGAAATGGCGATACGGCCAATATCTCCACCTGGAAAAAATATGGGCTTAACCGCGTGTGAATCGCTCTTAAGAACAATGTCGCCAACAACGGCCGCGTCATCCATAGCTTCAAGCGGAACCTCAGCGTTCGTGCATGATTCCCCAAAATACTTCACAATGTAGTTCTTAACGAGGTTGTGCATAACGGTGCCACCTGCACCATGCAACATTGTGATTGCGCCTTTCTTGTCGGACATTCTTCGTCCTACTCCTTTGCAGTTTAGATAAGTAACCTCATACGTGAAACATAAACACATCGCAGAAACGTCGACCATGACAAATTTGGTGTATTACTGAAACCTTCCCGTCTGAATCAGTAGAATCTAATCTGTAAGCTTCGCAGACTTGGGATAACTATAAAAGACAATTCATCCTCCAGGATACGTACACCTCACGTCCGTAGTTGCCCCCAATGGGGACGCATACGTTTCAGTTTAGTCTGAAAACCTAGTTGTGATACGGAAAGCCATATAAATCGCCATTACGCTGTTGAAATGCGCAGTTGGAGAATAGACAAATGCCAAAATGGGGATACTCAGTAGTAGCTGAAGAATTAGATCCTGAAAAAACAGCGAAAGCCAGTGGTCGAGAACTCAGGGTATCCCATAAATCTGCCCGCGAAGTGTGCAGATCAGTCAAGGGCATGATGCTTTCTAACGCAAAAGCATACCTCAGAGACGTGCTGGACAAGAAGAGAGCCGTTCCTTTTAGGAGATACACAAAGAAAATTGGGCACCGTCACGGTCTGGAAAAAACCTTTGCAGGAAGATACCCCGTAAAAGCTGCTAAACAAGTATTGAATGTGATTGAAGCTGCAGAAGCCAACGCTGAAAATAAAGGCTTAGATGTAGACAAACTTCGAATATTGCACGCTGCTGCCTATCAAGGTATGAAAATTAAACGGTTCACTCCCAGAGCTCAGGGGAGAGCTTCACCGAACTACGATACTACAACGCATGTAGAAATTGTCTTAGACGAGAAACCTGGACAAGGAGAGGCATAGTCATGTCCATAGTTAAGCGTTTTATTACAGAATCAATAAAGAGAACAGAAATTGACGAATTCTTGCAAAAGAAACTTGAACGCGCCGGTTATGGTGGCGTAAATCTTTCTAAAACTCCTCTTGGGACTCATGTTGTAATATATGCTATGCGGCCAGGTTTGGTCATTGGACGTGGCGGAGAAACCATCAAAGAACTGGCCACTTCTTTGGAGCAGACTTTTAAGGTTACAAACCCGCAGATTTCGGTTTCAGAGATCGAGGTTCCTGAATTCAACGCTTATGTTGTTGCAGCCCGTGTCGCCTCAGCGTTACAGCGGGGAGTTCACTTTAGGCGCGCTGGATTTTGGGCTCTAAATCAGGTTATGGATGCAGGAGCCTTAGGCGCAGAAATCGTAATAAGTGGGAAATTGCGTACAGAACGTGCTCGGTTCGAAAAATTCCGTGCAGGTTATTTCCCGAGGTGCGGTGAACCAGCATTACGTTTTATGAAGAAGGCTGAAGTTCACGTTCAACTTAAACCAGGTATAATTGGTGTAAGAGTCAAGCTTATGCCTCCGGATGCTCAGTTTCCAGACAAGATTCGTATAGTTCAAGAACTGCCGCCTGAAGAGAAAACAGAAGAACCTGTGATTGAGCAACAAGAGCAAGAAGTGGCAGAAGTCTCCGAACTGAAACCCTCTGAACAAGAAGCAGTGGAGCAGGCAACCGACAAAGTTGCCGTAACTGAAACAGAGAAGACTGAAGCTGGTGAGGAGGCAAAAGAATAGATGCCTATCCTAAGGATGAAAGAAATCGATGCCATGTCCTCCGAGGATAGAGCAAAGAAACTCTCTGAACTCAGGGCGGAACTGGCGCGACTTAGAACAATGGTTAGGGCAGGTGGCGCCGTAGAAAATCCCGCTAGAATAAGGGGACTGCGAAAAACAATTGCTCAAATACTTACCATAGAGACTGAAAAGAAACTAGGTATCAGGAAGACAGAAGAAAAACCTGCAAAGAAAGCTGCAAAAGCAAAGAAAACCAAGGAGAAGGTGCAGAAAACCCAATGAAAGTAACTCCTGACATCATACGTAGTGAATTCATTGGAACTGAAGGCAAGATTTCCAAAAGCCACCATAAGGGATACGTTGGGATAGTCGGAGAAGTAATCGATGAAACAAAAAACACATTCACAATAATGCACAGGGGCAAGGCAAAGAGCATAGTGAAAGATCAGGCGGTTTTTAGCTTCAAATTTTCCAACGGAACAATTGTTGAAACTGAAGGTAGGCTCTTAACCGGAAGGTCTGAAGACCGTCTCAAAAAAAGTATTAAGAGGTTATGGTAATGTCTCTAACTTTCAAGAAACCCAAGAAATCTTGTGACGATCGGGATTGTCCATTCCATGGTTCTCTTTCTGTAAGAGGGCGTGTTCTTGATGGCGTCGTCGTCACTGCAAAGATGGACAAGACAGTTGTTGTAGAACGTGAGTATCTGCAGTTCTCAACAAAGTTTGTGCGATATGAGCGCAGGCGGGGTCACATTCCTTCGCATAACCCGCCCTGTGTAGATGCAAAAGAAGGAGACCGCGTGCGGATTGCGGAGTGCAGGCCAGTCAGCAAAACAGTAGCTTTTGTTGTTGTTGAAAAACTGGGGGAAAAGTAGATTGGCAGCTAAGGCTAAACAGCGTGCTCTCATAGCTAAAGGAATGCTCGGGCACGGTCAGAAAATCTCTCGTGGATTACTGGCAGGCTCAGCTTTGAGGTGCACAGATAACACAGGCGCTCGTGTTTTGCGTCTTATCCAAGCAATGGGGTATAAAGGCAGATTGAGACGTTATCCGTCAGCCACGGTTGGGGACAAGGTAACAGTTTCTGTGAGACAGGGATCTCCAGACATGAAGAAGAAGATTTTTCAAGCGGTCATCGTGCGCCAGAGAAAGTCTTACAGAAGAATTGATGGTATTTGGGTTCAGTTTGAAGACAATGCAGCTGTCATAATTACGCCTGATGGCGAAATGAAAGGCTCAGAAATCCGCGGACCTGTTGCAAGAGAAGCTGCTGAAAGGTGGCCTAGAATAGCTAGCGCTTCAAGCATGATAGTGTAGGTGAAAAACTGATGCAAAAAACAAGACAAGTTAAAAACCCGCGGAAACAGAGAAAATTTCTCCATAATGCGCCTGCTCACCTGCGCCACAAACTTATGGCAGCTCCGCTTTCTAAAGAGCTTGTAGCTTCAAAAGGTGCTAAAACTCTTCCGGTTAGGAAGGGTGACACAATTCGTATAATGCGCGGAGACCATGTAGGATTCGAAGGAAAAGTCTCACGGATAGACCTGAAGCGTTACCGCATTTTCGTTGAAGGCTTGACACGGGAAAAGGTGGACGGAACAAACATATTCGTTGCAGTACATCCATCCAAAGTGATGATAAAAGGCTTAAATCTTGATGACAAATGGCGAAAAGCAATCCTTGAAAGAAAGCACGCGCTAGAACTTCCCCAAAGAATAGAGGTAGCAACCGTTAGGCCAGCAAAGAAAACCGCCAAAACGAAAGAGGAAAAACCAGTTGAGAAGGCAAAAGACGCTCCGATGGAGGAAAAGCTGCCAGAAGAGAAGCCGACGGTTAAAACCAAAGCAGCAGGGAAGAAAACAGCAGCGAAGAAAGAAGAGCTAACTACAACTGAAGGCAAACCCGCTCAAAGAAAAAGGAAAGAAAAAGCGCAAACTGCAAAGGCGAAATCCGCTGACAAAGAAAAGAAGCCAAAGGCAGCAACAAAGAAAACGCCTGCGAAACGAAAGGCAATTGCTTCTGAAAAAGAAGGAGGAACGTAGTTATGGGAAAGAAAGGAAAAACTGGAAGGCTTAAACGCAAACCAGCACCAAGGTTCTGGCCAATCCACAGAAAAGAGTTCCAATGGATAGTGAAACCTTCACCTGGACCGCATTCACTAG
The DNA here is from genome assembly GCA_963720565.1 of Candidatus Bathyarchaeota archaeon. Taxonomy (GTDB): domain Archaea; phylum Thermoproteota; class Bathyarchaeia; order Bathyarchaeales; family Bathycorpusculaceae; genus A05DMB-2. Next base: position 102,961 of record CAVRFW010000003.1, read on the forward strand.
AAAAATGTCTCCCGCTGTCCATAGTCCTCCGGGATATTTTCGGAGTAGCTGAAACCCGGAGAGAGGCAAAGACAATTGTTGCTCAGGAGAAAGTCTATGTTGATGGAAAAGCAAGACGCAGGGACGATTTTCCAGTCGGGTTGATGGATATCATTTCCATGCCAGTCACGAACAAGTTCTACAGAGTCTTGCCTACTCACAAAGGTTTATCGCCTATACAAGTCAACAAAGAAGAAGCTTCTTTCAAACTGCTTAGAGTGGAAGACCAAATAATCGGAAGGAACGGAGCCGTGCAATTTGCTTTTCATGATGGTTCAAACATGCGCGTTAAAACGGAGGATTCGAAAAACCCACCTTCTGTTTCATACGCAACTTTTGATGTACTGAAGGTGGGTCTCCCAGACAAGCAAATAATCGCTAGTCTGAAAACAAAAGAAGGTAACTCCGCTGTTATAACTGGTGGAAAGAACATCGGAAAGCAAGGCAAAATAGTGGAGATTGAAAAGACTGAAGCCAAGAAACGCCGAAATGCCCTAGTAATAGTCGAGGACAAAGATGGAAATCGTTACCAAACAATTTTGGATTTTGTCTTCTCAATTGGAGAAAATGCACCGTTGATAACTTTGCCGGAGGAAGCGAAAGTTGTCTGAAGACGTTGAAGTTAAGAAGTGGGATGAGCAGCCAATGCTCAAACCCAGAATTGAAAAAGTAGTAGTTAATCTTAACGTGGGTAAATCAGGTGAACCCCTGGAGAAGGCTACTAGAGTCTTGAAGGAGATAACGGGCCAGCTTCCTGTCAAGAGAAATGCCAAGAATACGATTAGGGATTTTGGCATAAGGAAAGGAGAACCTATAGCGTGTACCGTAACTTTGCGAAAACAAAAAGCCATCGACTTTCTGAAAAAGGTTCTTCCAGTTGTCGACAATAAGATTTCCCGCTCGTCTTTTGATGTTCAAGGCAACTTCGCCTTTGGTCTCAAAGAACACATAGAAATTGTAGGTGTGAAATATGATCCTGATGTGGGGATTTTCGGTATGGATGTATGTGTCGCCGTGAACCGCCCGGGGCAAAGAGTAAAAACTAGACGGAAACAAAAAACCCGTGTCGGACGTACGCATGTATTAACTCCTGAAGAATCGGTTGTTTTCATTAGGCAGACTTTAGGAGTTGAAATTTCTTAAACTAGAAGGGAAGCTTATGGGAAAACAACAAGTGAAAAAAGAACGAAAATACGGCAAAGGCGCACGACCTTGCGTCAGGTGTGGTTCATACGGACCAGTTATCCGACGTTACGATTTATATTTGTGCAGGCACTGTTTTAGGGAAGCGGCTCCAAAGCTTGGCTTCAAAAAATACGAGTAATGGTGTTGTGGTATGGACACGCTGACAAATGGCTTAATAACCATAATAAATAACGAAATGCGCAACAAGCGAGAATGCATAATCAGTCCTGCGTCTAAACTATTGGGTCGTGTGTTGAGGATTATGCAGCTGAACGGTTACATAGGCGAATTCGAGTTTATCGATGATGGGCGATCTGGCAAGTTCAAGGTGCAACTTCTGGGAAGGATAAACAAGTGTGGTGCCGTTAAACCGCGCTTTTCGGTCAAGTTGGGCGAGTTTGAGACTTGGGAGAAAAAGTTCCTGCCGTCGAGAAACGTTGGAATCATGGTAGTTTCGACCTCTAAGGGTGTAATAGCCCACAGAGATGCTGAAGAGAAGAACTTGGGAGGCAGGTTGCTAGCCTTCGTATACTAAAATGGGTGTTTTTGATGCGACTACCAGAAATCTCCAAGACGATTAACGTTCCTGAAAGTGTGATAATCACTTTGGAGGGACGAAAAGTGACCGTTGAAGGCGAAAAGGGCACCTTGGTTCGCGATTTCTCTTTTGTTCCCATATCCATTGAAGCTAACGGCAAAACCGTCCGCGTTTGGGCTGAATGGCCTCGCAAGAAGGAAGCCGCTTTGGTCGGAACTATTCATTCCCATATTAAGAACATGATTAGCGGTGTCCAGAAGGGATTCACATACAAGCTAAAAATCGTGTTTTCCCACTTTCCGATTTCTGTTAAGGTTCAGGGTAGAACATTGTTTATTGAAAACTTCACTGGCGAACGTAGAGAACGCAAAGTGAAGTTAATCGGTGATGTAAAAGTAAAAATTCAAAGCGAAGACATAATTGTAGAAGGCGTGAACCTGGAGGATGTTAGCCAAACTGCCGCTAACATTGAACAGGCTACCAAAGTAAAGAGCAAGGATCCGCGTGTCTTTCTGGACGGCATTTACGTTTTTGAACGAAACGAGGGGATAGAGTAGTGTCGGAACGAAAGATACCAATCTCGAAGAAAGCTCTGAAGACTCGCGAAAGAGCTAAAAACAAGAAACCAAGCTTCGTTAGACCTGAAAGCTGGCGTTATGACAAGTTCAGCGAAAGCTGGCGTCGACCTCGCGGACTGGATAACAAGATGCGGCGCAAAATCAAGGGGTGGCCGCCTACCGTAAGCACAGGCTATAAGGGACCCAAAATTGCTCGAGGCCTTCATCCATCCGGATACCGTGAAGTTATGGTGCACAATGTCGACGACATAGCAAAGGTTGACCCTGCAACTCAAGCTGCCAGAATAGCGCACACGGTTGGAATGAGGAAGAGGGCACAGATAATAGCTCAAGCCAAGAAACGTAAGGTTTATGTCTTGAATTTTAAGGTGATTAAGGAGTCTCCTCAGAAAGAGACGGTTGCCGAACAAAAGGAGCCGGAGACATCTAAGTCGCAAAAGAAACCTGCGAAAAAGGCTGACAAACCAAAAAAAGAGTCAAAGAAAACTAAAACGGAGAAAGGTGCTAAAGAATGACTAATCTAAGTGGTCAGAGACGTTTGGCAGCTGAGATACTAAAAGTCGGCCAAAACCGAGTGTGGATTAACCCTGAACGGATTGAAGATGTTGAGGGAGCCATTACCAGAGAAGAAATAAGAAAGCTTGTTCATGAGAAAATCATTGTGCCTTTGCCTGAAAAAGGCGTTAGCAGATCTCGGGCAAAAACAGTTCAGGAAAAGAAACACAGGGGTCGACGCAAGGGCGTAGGTAGCTATACTGGCTCTGGACGGGCACGTGTTACCAAGAAAGAAGCTTGGATGATAAAGATTCGATCGCTAAGGAAAAAACTTCGCGAGCTAAAGGCGAGCAGGGTCATCACTGAAACCACTTACAGGCAGTTGTATAAGATGGCGAGCAGTGGAAGGTTCGAATCTATTGCAGATTTGGTGCGGTACTTGAAGGCTCATGAATTGTGGAGGAAACGTTAATGGGTCATGGGGCAACATATCGTGTGGCGCCAAGACGTAGGCGAGAGGGAAAAACAGACTATCAGGCGAGAAAGGCATTGGTTCTTTATGGGAAACCTCGTCTCGTAGCTAGGGGTACATCAAAAAACATTGTCGCCCAACTTATCGCTGCTAAGCCTCATGGTGACGAAGTGTTGGCTTCAGCGCACAGTCGAGAGTTAGTCAAGTTCGGATGGAAAGCTCCTAAGGGTAATGTCCCGGCAGCTTATCTAACTGGTCTTTTGTGCGGGCTGAAGGCTAAGAAAAAAGGTGTAGAGTCGGCGAATCTGGATATTGGGCTGGTGTCTCCTGCCAGAGGCTCTAGGATTTTCGCTGTTTTGAGCGGGGTTGTCGATGCAGGTGTTAATGTACCTCATGATGAGGCGAAAATCGTAAAGGAGCGGATTAAAGGAGATCACATTGCAAAATATGGGAAGAGTCTAGGGGTTGACACTGAGGTTTACTCGGCAAGATTTTCAAAGTACTTGGAGCAAAAACTGTCTCCTGAAAAAATTCCTGACCACATTGCTAAAGTCAAAGCCGAAATCGTCAGTTCGTTTACGCAGGAAACTAAGAAGGATGAAAAGAAGACTGTTAGGAAGAAGGTTAAGAAAGAATGAGTCGCTATAAGGAAAGAGAAACAACCCGCTCAGAAGAGTGGGTTCCCAAAACCCGCCTGGGCAAGATGATTCAGGAAGGCAAAATAACATCCATAGATGAGGTCTTCTTGAGTGGACTAAAAATTTCAGAGTCACAAATTGTTGACTCGTTGCTTCCCGACTTACAGGAGGAAGTAATTAATGTTAACTTGGTTCAGAAGCAGACAGATGCGGGTGAAAAATCCCGGTTTAAAGCCATCGTTGCAGTGGGTAACAGGGACGGCTATATCGGCTTAGGCGCTGGGAAGGCAAGCCAAGTCAGAAACGCTATTGAGAAGGCTGCAGCGAATGCAAGATTGAATATTGTTCCAGTCAAACGCGGATGTGGAAGTTGGGAGTGCGGTTGTGGAAAACCTCATTCGGTGCCGTTCCAAGTTGAGGGTCAATGTGGAGGCGTCAGAGTAGTCATTGTTCCAGGGCCGAGAGGTTTAGGTCTAGTATCGAGTGAAGTTGCAAAGGTCATTCTGAGTCTAGCTGGCGTGAGCGACCTTTGGATGAGAAGCTATGGTTCGACTAGAACGGTACCATCTTACGCTTACGCCATTTTTGATGCGCTACGGAAGTCCTACAGTTTGATTACTCAAGCGGATTGGGTGAAGTAGTGTGGTTGGAAAGGTTGAAGAGCGCAAGTGTATTGTTGCCGTGAAGGTCCGTGGCACCATTAGCGCACAGCGTGAAGCCATTGAAACGCTAAAAATGCTTCATTTGACAAGGACAAATCATGCGGTATTGATTGACAATCGCCCGGCTTTTCAAGGTATGCTTCAGAGAGTACAGAGCTACGTGACTTGGGGCGAAGTGACTAAAGAGACCGTAGCTTCAATGCTGCAGAAGCGTGGAAGACTTGTTGGTGACAAAAAAATATCAGACGAGTATATTCAAAAAATAGGCTTCAGCTCAATTGAAACTCTAGCAGATGCCATAGCAACATGCAAAGTAGAGCATCAGAAACTGCTCAGTATGCAGCCAATTTTCAGATTGCATCCTCCAAGTAGAGGCTTCAAAGGGAAAACGAAAAAGAATTATCGCGCCGGCGGCGAGGCTGGATATCGCGGTGAAGCCATAAACGAGCTCGTAAGACGTATGGTCTAAGACTTTGTTCTAACGCGCTTTAGCCTTTTTTTCTTGCAGACACAGTAGACAGACTGGCAGTTCCATGACAACATAGAAAGTACCATGATAATCAATTCTGAATCCTAATCAGCGCTTCGCATTGTTTTTATAAGCTAAATTCCACACTGCTGAGAAGGTTCCGCAATGATGATGGATGTTGCAGCGTTCAAGTTAACTCAGTTTGCTGTCCTGCTCGTTTTTGCCATATTCATATCAGATTTTAGGAAAAAGAAAGGCATAACGCCGCTTGTCAGCGAAAGACTGACCCTGCTAATGAAGATATCCTATTTTGTTCCTTTGATTGCCTTTGTGTACGTGCTAATCACGCTAAACACTGTTTTGTCCTTCGACATTATAACGTTGGGATTGACCTTTATTGGGACAGCCATTGTCGTCAGAGCGAAATTAGATCTATCACGGCACCATACTTGGACAGGATATTGTTTGCATGGTTCAAAATTCACAACCAAAGGCATCTATGCCTACATTCGCCACCCCATTTACACTGGGATATATGTTTTTGTAATAGGTGGCTTCTTCACAGTAATTCCGCACGCAAGCTGGCAATTATCAACAACACTAGCGGTAACTGCCCTCTTTTGCATGGCATACATAATGGCTTTCCTCGCACTACTTGCAAACAAAGAGACCAACACGCTGCTGCGCCAACACGGTGTGAAATTCCAAAAATACAAAGAGAAAGTTCATCCCTTTTTTCCGCTGAGAAAATACAAAGTTACAGAGACAATCGGCTAGAATGTATCCAAGCGTTCTCTTAGGTAATGAATCTAAGACAAATGATCCTGTAATGCTCTGTTTCTTCTCTTCTTTTAAATGCGATACATTTTATAGTTACTCTGAAGATGCCATTGTGAATAGGAGAAACAGACTTGAGCGCGAAATGGCGGAGAAGCAAGAAACATATGCGATGGCTAGATTTTCCGGATATGGAAAAACCCAGCGCCCGACTTGCACCTAAGACGATGCGACTAGACCCAATTCGAACCGCCAGAACCGCTCACACTCAGAATTACCACATGCCCAGAAACTATCGCAAGAAGAACTGGAAAGAACCCAAACCACTTATTGACATCTTCCAAGAGAAAGCTTGGATTACAATAGTAGCGGAAATCGCAGGCTTTAATAAGGAAACCCTCAAAATAGAGGTGAAAGACCAGAAATTAACCTTGTCTGCAAAAGCGAAAGATCGCAGATATTATAAAAGTTTAAATCTGCCGAAAGAAGTCATTCCAAACGTTATGCACACAACCTACAAAAACGGTGTGCTTGAAATCAAACTAAAGAAAGCCGAAAAAGAACCAACAATCAATAGAAGAAGTTGAAAATATGCCGCACAAACTTAGAAAGATTAGAAAAACCCGCGGGTCTAGAACTCAAGGCTACGGAAGAATAGGTCAACATCGTGATGCAGGATCAAAAGGGCATAGGAAAGTTGGACGCCACAAGCACCTGTGGAGCTACGTCTCAACATACGAGCCCGACTACTTTGGCAAACACGGCTTCACTTCACCCCAAAGCCTTAAACGCAAAGAAAAGACCCTCAACCTGGAGAAGCTTGAAGAACTATCTCACAATTTTCAGGTTGAAGAGGGCAAGCTGAACGTAGATTTGACTAGCTTGGGCTTCACCAAACTACTAGGAACGGGGAAAATCACAAAACCGTTAACCGTGACAATCGCAACTTGTTCAAAAACCGCAGCTGAAAAAATTAAGAAAGCTGGCGGAGAAGTATTGCTCGCGTCTCAGGAAAACGGAGAGTAGTATTGCTAAATGGCCGGAAGATTCCTAAGCCTTTTCAAGCCTCTCGGAAGAATACTTCCTGAGATAAAAGTCCCTGCTCGAAAGGTCAGCTTCAACGAAAAGATCTTCTGGACGGCCATAGTTTTAATCGTGTATTTGGTCATGTCGGAGATTTCCCTATACGGAATTAGCTCAAACATACAAGACCAATTTGGCGCTCTTCGAGTAATTTTCGCTTCAAACCGTGGCACGCTGATGGAGCTAGGTATCGGTCCCATAGTAACGGCAGGCTTGATTTTGCAGCTGCTTTCGGGTTCAGCAATAATAAACTGCGACATGTCTAACCCGGAAGACAGAGGACTCTTCACAATCGCTAGCAAAGTTTTCTCGATAGTTCTAACAGGAATCCAAGCCGGCGCATACCTGATAAGTGGCATGTACGGCAATTTCGGAGACCTAGGTACAGCTTCAATAGTGATATTCATACAACTTATAGCGGCAGGCATAATCGTAATGTTGCTGGACGAGTTAGTCCAGAAAGGATGGGGACTAGGCAGCGGAATCAGCCTCTTTATAATGGCAGGCGTTGCCCAAAACATCATGTGGTCCTCTTTTTCTCCACAGTCTGGTCTATTTGTGGGTTCGCTCTCCCTGCTGTTAGGCGGCGGTCAATCGTTAACGTCGTGGATAGTCGGCGAAGCATATGCAAGTTCGCTAATTGGTCTAATCGCCACAATAGGCGCGTTCTTGGCTGTAATCTACTTGCAGGGGGTTAGAATTGAACTCCCATTGACATATGCTGGATACAAGGGTTTCCGCAGTCGGTATCCGATTAAACTCTTGTACGTTTCCAACCTTGCCAGTTATTTTTGCTTCCGCGCTTTTCGCCAACGTTTACTTCTTTTCCCAACTAATATGGAACACAAGCAACTCCAACAACTCAAACTTTTGGCTGAATCTTCTGGGTACGTATAAATACGTAACTTCAGGCAATAGCACCAGCCTGCAACCATCAGGCGGATTGGTTTACTACGTGACGGCGCCTAACAGTCTTCAAGCAGTCGCCGCTGAACCAATAAGAGCTGCTGTCTACTTAGCCATCCTAGTGGGTTTCTGCGCTGCGTTCTCTCTTATTTGGCTTGAAGTTGGCGGTCTTGGTCCAGACAAAGTTGCTAAACAACTCATGGATGCAGGTATGCAGATTCCAGGTTATAGACGGTCGGGAAGACCAATTGAGGCAATTCTGAAGCGTTACATTCCAGTTGTCACAGTTCTAGGCGGAATTATTATAGGATTGATTGCCGGCGTAGCGGATTTCCTGGGTGTTTTCGGCTCAGGAACAGGTATCATGCTGGCGGTGGGCATAATCTATCAGTATTACGAATTGCTAATGCGTGAAAGAGCTTCTGAAATGTTCCCTGCTTTCAGGAGAATTCTCGGCGAGTAAGGTTCCAAAGGAGCAACTGGGAACCGAAGTCCGTTTATTCTCTCTCCCTCTCATTTGGGCATGATAGCTTGGTAGTCATCTTCCAGAAACTACGTTTCTATCCTACAGTTTTTCTTTAGGCGGCAGTACGGTGTAGCATAGTGAATATTGGTCAACTATTACCAAAACACGACCACTTCAGAATTACAGTTCATTATCGGAAGATTAGAATGTGTTAAAAAGAGATGTAAAACTGCCTTGAATTAGTTCTTTCTGAAAGCAATGTTTTTCCATGAGAGTGCCTGAAACTGAAAATGGTTATTAACAAGAACACAAATAGGCTTAAAAGAGTCTGTGACAAAGCGGGGAAAAAAGTAGACAATGTCAGCTATTGATATTTCAATTATACCGTTTTCAACAGTGTTGATTTTGCTAATTACATTTGCTGTTTCACTAATCAACATGATTATCAACCGCGTGTTGGTTAGCCGTATGGTGGGCTGGGAAGAATACAGGGCAATGCAGAAGGAAATCGCTGAACATCGTTCTCAGACTATGAAGGCGGTGCGGGCAAACGACAAGAAAATGGTTGAGAAACTGAAAAGGAAAGATGCACAGATCAACCAAATGCAAATGAAGATGAGCAAACCCCAGATGCTACTTTTGCCAATTAGTTTTGTTTACATACTTATCTGGTGGTTCTTTCTAAATCCAGCATACATAACCCCTGGAGGAATTGCGATTCCTGTGGCAATCGTGCCTGGAATAGGTGGAATACCAGTGCTTTACTGGTACATGCTCTGCTCTTTCATGTTCGGAACACTAGTCTCTAAAATGTTAGGCGTAACCCCGATTGAATAGTGTTGGCTGCTCTGCTGAGGTTGCGTTATGGACAAACCTGTAGACGACAAGTATTGTGTTGGAAAGAGAATAGTTGTTTGTATTTCCGGAATGGCTGGAACTGGAAAAAGCACCCTATCCAGGAAGCTTGCCCAAAAATACAAACTTCGGCATTATTCAGGTGGCGATGCTCTGAAGGAGTTGGCTGCAGAGGAAGGCTACACTGTATCTGGTCCTGGCTGGTGGGAAAGCTCTGAAGGTCTCAGTTTCCTGGAAAAGAGAGGAAAAGACGAAAAATTCGACAAGGCAGTAGATGACAAGTTATTGGAATATGCTAGGCAAGGCAACGTTCTCCTAGACAGTTGGACAATGCCTTGGTTACTTCCATATGGCTTTAAAATCTGGTTGTCTGCTTCCGTCGAGAAAAGAGCAGAGAGAATTGTCAAACGAGATAATACAACTATCAGAGAAGCCTTGGACGTCATGAAAGAACGAGAAAGCAAAACCAAGGCTATCTACCAGAAACTCTATGGCTTCGCGCTTGGTGAAGATTTCGCGCCTTTCCATCTTGTTATGGACACTGACAATTTGGATGCAGATGAGGTTTTTCGGGTTCTCTGCAAAGTATTGGATAATATGGTGTTCAGTAACAAAGACCGGTAGTTTTTCAACAGCCTTGATTTTTCTCTTGATTGAGTCTACCGAGTTTCTACTGCTATTTTAGTGGGGAGCAAAATCTGTTTACTTTTATGTCCAAAATCCGTCAATTTCTGTGAAGGTTAACCAAGCCTTGAGGTTTGGAGCTGTTTTTCTTTAAGAGGAACCTTGCATTTTTCCATTGGTCCCTAGCTAGCGTCAAGTTACCGTATGGTCCACCGTGAAGTGAATAGAAGATGTAGCACAAGTAGGTGCATTGTGTACACTCGTTGTAGGTTTTGCGTAGCGAGTTGAATTGGTCGCTCTTCCATATTTTGGGTAAGTCAAATATGGACGCGGCAAAGTTGTTGTTGTGACATCCGGCTATTCTGCCTAGATGGTCTACGACGAGAAAGTTCTGAAGGGCGTGGCATTTCCATGTTCGTTTGCCTTCTTTGTAGAGGCTTTTCATGGTGTTTAGCAGTTTGTTGGTTATCAATATGTTTTTGTTTTTCTTTTTCATTTCCTTAAGGGAATCACAAAGTTTTGCCATTGCCTGCGAATCTGTTATGGTGAGTTCATCATTGTTCTTGCCAATTCTAAAAAGTTGATTAACATCATTTGACTCATCGAAAGTATAGAGGCAATACCAAACCGGAATCCCTTTCTGTGAAAAGAAATTTGTGATATCTACTATCTCATTCAGGTTTAGCTGCGAGATTGTAGGCGTAACACTAACATTTATTCCTTCATTGTGTAGTGTTTCAACAGTTTCAATGGCCGTTTTCCAAGAGCCTTGTACACCTTTTATGTAGTCATTTTTTTCTGGATCTAGGCTATCGATTGAAATAGCTACGAAGTCTACATTTCGTAAGGCATCAATTTTCTTGGCAGCCATGCTCCCGTTGTCGTATACTGTTGTAACGAAAAAGCGCGAGGCATAGTTGATTATCTCATCTATGTCTTCTCTTAAGAGAGGGTCTCCTCCAGACAGCACGAGTTCGACGACCCCGAGGTCGTTCAGTATTTCCAGACCTCTTTTTATCTCGTCTGTGGATAGTTCTCTTTGGTCTTGCTCCTTCCAGACGTTACAACCTCTGCAATGATAGTTGCATTTTCTTGTTATCATCCACTGAGCGTGATGAGGCTTGCTAGGAAGAAGTGAACGTGCTGCAACAGTCGCTGTTTTCCTGATTCTCGAGGTCAAATAATGTTTCACTAACCAGATTCGTCTGTGGTAAAATATTCAGACCGCAACTATAAAAACCATAGTGCACTATTTGGGTCAACCAAAAGACCAACAGTTCGGTACGGCAGAACTTGAGAGAAATATCCATTTATCAGGAGGAGCTTTCGCCAAGCTTTTTAGGGTGGAACCGTGAGAACCATACACCAAGTATGCTCAATGAAGCTGGTCTGATTGGCTATCTGAGTACAACCAGGACACTATAGAAAGGGAGTCAGGGCTAGCTTCAGAAGATTTGACTAAGGAATAATGGAATGTGACTATGGATCCCATTGATGTAGTGCTGTTGACGAAAGATAGCGAACGAATTCTCGAGGGTTGCCTCAAATCGGTTTATCGGAACGTCCCTGTCAGAAGACTCATTGTTGTTGACGGTTACTCTATAGATAGGACTATTGAAATTCTACGCAAGTTTAACGATGACTACAAAAATGTTAAAATCATTTATGACCGCGGAACCCGAGCAACTGCTAGGCAGAAAGGAATTGAAAATGTTGAAACTGAATGGTTCATGTTTGTAGACAGCGACGTCGTTTTATGCAGAGATTGGTACGGGAAAGCCTTGAAATACGTAAACGCTGATGTTGGAGCGGTATGGGGCATAGAAGTATGGTCGACTATTAGGAACCAAGCAACACTGAAAATGTTTTTACGTATAACTCGCAAATTGTTCGAGCTCCGCGGTGGAACACATGACACACTTATCCGGACATGCTTGGTGAAAGACATTCGAATCCCGAGAGACCTCCACGTTTTTGAGGACGCTTATGTGAAAGACTGGATAACTGCGAAAGGTTACCGCGCTGTTGCGTGTTACGATCCATACTGTATCCATTTCAGACCAGAGAACGTGTGGACCCTGAAAGGAAGTCTGTCCCTAATAGCTGACGCTATGAGATGCGGCGGTCCAAGTCTCATTGTCAGACTAACACTCGCCTACGGTTTCTACACAGCATATTCAATGTATCAATTGTTCACAAATAGGAGCAGAGGATCCTAGATTGGTACAAGCTTGTAGGCAGAAGTTCACCTTTCATAATCAACTGGACTAAATAGATAGGATACAAAATCTATTGTGATGGCGATACTTTTTGCATTTTAAGTCCCTGCAAACTGTAACTTGCACAGCGACTTAGTTTATTTTCACATTGGTGGTATACGGATTTTGTTACCCGTTTTTCATTTTCAATTGGTTTGTTCTGTTGGCAATTGAAGGCGGCAAAAAGTTTTCAGCGATTTAGTGCGGTCCAAAGATGGTCTGATGTGGGTCTAGGCAGGGTTCTTGTTTCGCCGTTTTTGGACACCAAAACTCGTTCATTTGCATTTTCCAGAAATTCGCCTATGAGCGAAGCTTGGATATGGCTCAATTTCAGGTTTCTGATTATCTTGTTTGCGGTTTTCGGCTCTGCAGAAATAACCAGGGCTCCGGAGCTTATGAGTTTCAGTGGATCTAATCTGAAGTGTTTGCAAATCTTCGCCGTTTCAGAGGCAATGGGGATTTTCTCTTCAAAGATTTTTACTCCCAAGTGTGAGGCATCTGCCATTTCGTTGATTCCTCCCGTTACACCGCCTTCTGTCGGGTCGTGCATTGCGTGGACTCCTCCTGTTCTATAAGCTGTTAGGGCATCTTTTACCACACTTATTCGTTCGTAGAATATCTTGGCGTTCTGCAGATCCATTGTACTCATGGTTTTTTTAAGTTCTTTCTCACGGTCGGTGGCCAGAATAGCGGTACCTTCTATACCGGCCGTTTTGGTTAGGATGAGTTTGTCTCCTGCTTCTGCCCCGCTGGCAGTTACATATTTGCCCTTTTCTGTTAAGCCTATTATGCAACAAACGACTATGGGCCTAGTCAAGCTGGGTGTTACTTCGCAATGCCCGCCAACGATGGCTACACCCAGGTTTTGGGCTGCAATGTTCATCTGATTGCTAATTGTCTCGACTAGTCCCTTAAGTGCACCATCAGGTAGGAGTATGCATGAGAAAAGAAAAGCGGGCTCAACACCAAAAGTGGCTATATCGTTAGCATTCACGTTGACAGCTAGCCAACCGATTCGTTCGACAGCTCCAGTGATGGGATCCATTGACACTATCAAGGACTTATCTCCCACGTCTATAACCGCGCCGTCGACACCGACTGACGGTCCAACTGCTACTTCCTGACGTGAAGCACCGAGGTTCCTGAAAACGACTTCTTTTAGAATGTCTACGGGAATCTTCCCTTGGGGTAATCTCATCTTCGCTCACCTGAAACGTTGTATATCTAGCTTTTAAGTTGTGGGAAAACGCGTAAAACAATGTGAACGATGGGCATCGCTATCACCAAGCCAACGAGCATCTGTACGATGTTAAATGGAACCTCGATAAGTGCTACAGCAAATGGATAGCCTAGTACCATTTGCTCGTAGACAAAATAACCCGCAACCATCAATAATCCTCCGGGAATGATGGAAACAACAGCCCGTAGGTCGGTGTTCGATATTTGTTTCCGAAGACTCATGTAAAGAAAGCCCACAATAGCGCCCTCACAAACTTTAATTAGGAAAGTTCCGGGCGCAAATTGCGCTGTTCCTGGGATAAGTATATCCGCTATTGTAGCTCCAGCGCCGGCGAACGCTCCTACGAATGGACCAAACATCAAGGCAGCAAAGTAGACTATAATTTCGCCCAAATTGAAGTATCCACTTGTGGCTGGTACATAAATGACAAAAGAGTAAGTAGCGATAAACACCAAAGCTGCCAAGACTGATCCCAAAGCTAGTTTAAGTGTCGGCCTTGGAGAATTCTCCTTTTTCATTATTCTCTCACTGTGTTTTTTTGTGTTTGTTCTTTTATTATTCTCTCAGCTACTGCTAAATCATTTTGTGTATTTATGTTCAGAAGTACCCCAATCTCTTCGGTTATTATGGCACTAGTGTCTATTTTTCCCACGTTTCGAATTCTTGCACCGTTTATTATGTTCACTCCAGAGACAGCATACATTATGCCATTGTACTCATCTGTGGATGAAACTGAAAGGTTGAGCTCTTCACGTGCTTTTATGGGAACAAAAACAGCTAATGCATCTTTCCTACATTTTGCGAAAACTGAAACTACCTTGTCTATGAATTCTCCCGTTAAAGCTGGCAAATCAGAGGGAATAACCAAGACTGGACATGGCAAATGAGCTTTTAGGATAGCCTGTCCTAAATCGTCATGATAGCTTCTACCGTCAGTCTTTATTACTGGCAATCCGTCGCTCATGCATTTTGCTTCTGTGTCAGGTGTGTTTGGGCTGGTCACGACGAAAAATTTTGAAACCTTTCTCGCAGACCTAGCTGCATCCACTGCATGCTCTATGAGGGGCTTGCCCATGAAAGGCAACAGTGGTTTCTCACCAGTTAACTCCATCCTTCTGCCTTTGCCACCTGCCATTATTAGAGCAGGAACTTTCAAAACATCAACACTCCTGCTACAAGAACCAACACTGCGGCTCTGACAACTTCGTTGGTCGCTCCCATCATGTCGCCAGATACTCCGCCAAAAACACTCTTTCCCACCTCTCCCATTAAAACTCCCAGAGCAACGCTGACAAGAATTATCCCAACACCTGTCAAACCCAGAAGCGGAACAACAATTATAGTAGCAATCAAGTAAGCTATTACATTGCGCTTTCTTTTAGCGCTATCTAGAAAAATCGATCCTAACCCTTTGTGGGTGGGTTTACCAACTACAGCGATTGTAACCACTGCCAACTTAGATGCTACTTCGGCAGCGATTAGTGCCAAAAAACCCGTTTCCACATTTAGGAGAGCCAAACCGAAAAACGCCAAAAACTCGACAGCGATAGCCAAAACAGCACCCTTGTATGAAACAACCCAACTGTGCGCTACCGCTCGTCTTTCTTCCAGGTTGCCTGACCCCACGGCATTGCCCAAATCCACAAGTCCGTCAAAGTGCTGAAGCCCTGTCAAAACAAGCAGAAAAGCCACTGTCATTATTGCAGGGACCAAGCTCAACAGAAACAAGGTCGGAACTTGAACAAGCAAGTTGACAAACAGGAGAATATGAGACAATAAGAAGCCAGAAACAAGAAAATACGCTCCACCAAGCAGGCCAATGAAAGCCCCTATCAACGGAAACAAGCAAATGTGCTCGGCAGTCGTTACAACAAAATCCTCCGTATTGCCCAACGGTATTATTGTGAAGAAAGAAAGCATATCCCTAAAAGTTTTTATAGCTTTCATCGGCGACATATACCATTAACTCCTATAAATAAGATATAGCTTTGTCGTGAACTTCATGGTTCAACTCGAAGATAAACGAATACTGGTAACCGGGGGCGCTGGCTTCGTCGGTTTCCACTTATGCAAGAGGCTCTCAGAACTAACGCCTCAACTAACAATATACGATAACCTGTCAAGCGGAAAACTTGAGAACGTAAAAGACGTACCAAGAGCAAAATTCGTAAAAGGAGATATATTAAACCCCGAAAAACTCTTTTCATTGCAAAAGGCTGACTTGATTTATCATCTTGCAGCCCAAGTGGTTGTTCCTTACTCTATGGAAAATCCCATCGAGGATTTCGAAACCAACGCACGAGGAACACTTAATGTGCTAGAAAAAGCACGCAAAGACGACTCAAGACTCATTTTTGCATCAAGCGCAGCGGTCTACGGTAACCCCGATAAACTTCCAACCGATGAAACCTACGGTTTCAACCCCTTCTCTTGCTATGGCTTGTCAAAAGTTGTCGGCGAAGAATACTGCAACATGTATGCAAGCCAATACGGCTTGGACATCACAATTCTGCGATTCTCAAACATTTATGGCTCAAGATGCCACGGCGTTATCAACGACTTCTTGGACAAAATCAGTAAAAACCCAAGCAAGCTGGAAATCATCGGAACAGGTCTTCAATCCCGAGATTTCATCCACATCTCTGATATTGTTAACGCTCTCATAATTTGCGCAAAAAACGAGAAAGCTGTGGGTCAAACCTACAATTTGGGCTACGGAGAGACAACAAAAATCATCGACCTTGCTAAGACACTTCTCAAAATTCTCAATCTGTCCAGTAAAACTGTCATAACAACAACCAACGTTTCCTGGCATGGAGATGTCACTACCATCTGGTTTGACATAGCCAAGGCTAGGAAGGAGTTAAATTGGCACCCGAAAATGGCTCTTGAAGATATCTTAAGAGACATGGTCAAAGAGAGGAAAATCGGATGACTTCGACGTCTACCAAAGGCTTGCTTGCTCTTCTACGTCTGCCCTACTGGATGATGACCGGCGGACTTGCGCTCCTGACTTCCTTCGCGATAACCAAAGGTTCGATAGACCTGCAAACCGCGTTTCTAACTTTCTTCTCAATGGCCTTCATAACATCGGCAGGTTTCGCCCTTAACGATTACTTTGACAAGGAAAGCGACGCCATAATAAAACCAAAACGCCCAATCCCTTCAGGCGCTCTGTCCCTGAAGCAAGTGGTAGCTGCATCACTACTGCTTTTCGTAGTAGGTCTAGGCCTTTCCGCTTTCATAAATAAACTCGGTTTTCTGATCCTGCTTGCCGATTCCATTCTGCTAGTATTTTACTCTGCATTTATCAAAAGAAAATCTGGTTTTGCTGCCAACATCACGGTTGGCATCTTAACCGGAACCGCATTTCTCTTTGGTGAAGCAGTTACCCTAGGATCAGCTGTCTGGAACCCTACTGCTTTAACTCTTGCCTCATTGAGTCTCTACCCCATTGCCTGCGGGACAATCGGCGGTAACGTTCTGCGGGACATTCTTAGTCTTGAAGGTGATTCAAAGATTGGGTATCCAACGCTTCCCCAGAAAATCGGTAACTTCAATTCCGCAAAGGTTGCAGCTGTTTTCTTCATCATAACTGGAGTCCTGTCTCCTTTGCCTTATTTTATTGGAGGCTTCACAATGTTCTATTTGCCGCTTATCTTGGCGTGGGGCATTATCCTCATCTACGCCTCAATTCGTCTTATGCTTACAACTTCGCTTGCAGACGTGCGTAAATATGAACGAATGGTTACTATGTCTATGATTCTTCTACCACTGGCACTTGTTCTTGAGGCTCTATCCTCGCTGCTTGGAGGACTTGTGTGAAAAAGACCAAGAGTATTTGTCCAGAATGCCAGAAAAAGATTGATGCAGACTTAACTGTTGAAAATGGCAAAATCGTAATTACGAAGCTATGTGACGAACACGGGGTTTTCAAATCGACTCACTGGCAGAGTCCAGGTATCTACGATTATGCTGAAGCTTTTGATTACTTCAAGTATTTCGAAGATCCAAATTCTTCCGCTAATCCTAACGGTTGCCCGTACGCGTGTGAGAACTGTGGAAACCACACTTCGGACACCGTAATCGGCGTGATTGATGTTACAAAAAAATGTGATCTCAAGTGCGCAGTTTGTTTCTCCACCTTCTCCGATCACATCGTTGATTATGAACCTACCAAAAACGAACTTGTAGAAATTTTGACCTATCTAAGTAAACGCAACCCTAAACCTCCCGCAATCCTTTTCTCAGGTGGAGAACCATTGGAACGCGAGGACATCCACGAGATCATTGGAACTGCGCACCAGCTGAAATTTATGACCATACTGGCAACCAATGGGATCCATCTGGCTGAAAATCCTGAGCTTGCTGAAAGGCTAAAACGGAACGGGTTAAACATTGTTTACTTGCAGTTTGACAGTTTTGCAGACTCTTTCTACGAGAAAATCCGCGGCCGTAAGCTTCTAGAACTCAAGTACAGAGCGGTAGAGGTTTGTCGCAAACTTGACATGGAAATTATCTTGGTTACTACGTTGATGCGGGGCTTCAACGATGGAGAAGTTGGCAAGATCGTGCGGTTTGCAGCAAAGAACTCGGATATTATTCGCGGTTTGATTTTTCAGCCGATAGCATTTACAGGTCGTGCCACCGACAATCCATTTAAGGAAGCATGGCGGGACTGGCGGTTCGCCGAGGATGTTGAGGATCAAACACACGGTGAAATCAAGACGGCAGACTTTTTCCCCTTGGGTGTAATGGTTTCGCCGATAAAGATAATGCGAAAATTCATGAAAAAACCTTGGCCGCTGTTTTCGTGTAGTCCCCATTGTGGCATCGTTAACTGGATGTATGTTGCAAAGAGTGGCAGAATTATTCCGATTAATCATTTCGTGGATTTCGAACGGTTTTTTAGGATGATTCTAAAAACTGCTCAGAATGTTGAGTCTAAGGGTCGAATTTCTCTTCTTTCTTCGCTATTTATGGCAGCAATGATGTCATTGAACATGCCCCTTGTCACCAAGGAAGTTGGCATATTCACCTTATTAAGAAGTATTTTGAAGATGCATATATCGCCAAGCTACCAGTCGCTGGGTCCTATCCGCAGAAAAATTTTCCTGCTGGGATGCATGGCTTTCATGGATCAGCATAACTTCGATGTTAATCGAGTGCGAAGATGCGTCATTCATTATGTTACCCCAAACTTGAAGATTATTCCTTTTTGTGCTTACAATAATGTCCATAGGATTGACACGGAAGAAAACTATGTTGCCCGGCAGAATGTTGCCTGAAAAGCTTTAGATTTGGTCTACAACTTCGATCTTCAAGACACAATAGTTGTGAGTGAATTCGAATTCCTCAGCGCCTTGGCTGCAAATCCAAAGTTCGTAGGCTACAGAATAATTACCTGGGCTATTTATGGTTGTTTTCGCCATGATTTCCCAGGATTCATCTTTTTCCAGTGTTTTTACGTAGCTATTCGTCGGGTCAATTTCAACCGGCGATGCTGAAATACTCCCCCTAATCACTTTTAACCGAACATCAAACTGAAGAGCTTCTCCCATGTGATTTTCAACCTTAACCCAAACATTTAGCGTGTCGTTGTAGTCGGTGACGAGAAGTTCAGGGTAGTCTATTGCCTTTTTCTGTGGATCAAGCAAGTAGATTGTGGTGTATCCTTCAGGTGGAAGTCGCGTTATTAGATAGTAACCTATAACTAGGCTTGAAACAAGAATAAGCACTAAGCCAATTGATACGATGTAGCCTTTGTCGTCGCTTAGCTTGAGTCTCTCGTTCAAGACCTGAGTCGCTTCCAAACGAATTCTTTATGCATGAGTCCTTTAAGCATTGTTGTGAAGATTTCGATTCCTGACTTGAATTTTCTAAGCTTTGTTCTTCCGTACTTCCTTGACTTGTAAGTGGAGGGGACTTCAACCATTTTGAAGTCTTCCTTGGCGAATTTTACTAGCATTTCAGTGGCAAATGACATGTCATCCTCGTGAAAGTCAACTCTGCCGATTGCGTCACGTGATATCGCACGGAAACCAGATTGTGTGTCGCTGAGGAACTCCCCGTAAAGTAGATCGAAACAGAATGTTATTACCTTGTTTCCAACAAAGTTCATAAGTCCCATAGCTTTTTTCGGATCATACATGCGGGTTGCCATGCACAAATCTGCGTCTTTCTCGACCAGTTTGTCAAGCAGCATATTTATGTGGCGCACTTCGTAGGTTCCGTCACCATCAACCATGACCACAACATTGCCTTTTGCATGATTCATGCCTGTTCTGAGTGCAAGACCGTAGCCACGTCTAGATTCTATTATGAGTCTGCAGAAATTGGTGTCCTTAACTATTTCTTTTGTTCCATCGGTTGAGTTACCGTCAACAACGATTATCTCTTTGGGGTATGCTACTTCATTATGGATTGTTGTTAGTATCTCCCGTATGGTTCCAGCTTCGTTTAGTGTCGGAATCACTACTGAAACCATTTCTACATTTGATGTCATTCGATTGCGACTCCATGCTTGGAGGGGTTATATAGCTTGCGTTATTACTTAAATAAGTTCTTCGTATATTTCCGCGAGTTTTCTCACGTTCTGGTCCCAACTGTATTTCTTCTCTACTTTCTCGCGAAGTTCGGTTCTGGAAGATGCTGATTTGCTGTTTGAAACGTTCAATATAGCTTCTGCAAGCGAGTATGGGTCATTAGGTGGCGCAATTTCTCCGTAGCCATCAATCATGATTTCCCTTATTCCCCCTACATCTGTAGCGATAACAGGCAGTCCGCAAGCCATAGCTTCAAGGGCGACCAGCGGTAAGCCTTCTCCAGACTTTGAGGGTAATATGAAAAAGTCGGCTGCGTTATAGTAAGAAGGCAATTCTTCGTCAGAAACGAAACCCGTAAGCTTAAAATTCTCATCAATTCCCAACTGTTGTATTCTTGCTCTGACTTGAGAAAAATCGGGACCTCTGCCAACAGCGAGAAAAACTAATCGCGGGTTTTTCTTGATTGCTATTCTCGCACTTTCTATTAGGGTATCGATTCCGTTCTTGTAAACAAGTCTCCGCACTGTCACAGCTACAGTCGCGTCGTTGGCTATCCCCAACTTTCTTCTCCTGTTTTCTCTTGTTTCAGTACTGGGTCTAAAACGCTTCAAATCAACCCCGTTGTGAATCACTTCAGTCTTTTCAGGGTCAGCTCCCAGTCTCAAGACATAGTTCATTGTCGCTTTGCTGACTGCGATGATTTTGTCAGCTGACCTGAGGATTTGGGTTCCTACGGTTAGGTCATTTAGTTTTTCAATAGTGTTCCATATTCCTTGGTATTCTATAAACGTGTTATGTTGGGTAAGTATGAATGGCTTTTTGTATTTTTTTGCAAGTTTTGCAGCCACCAATGATGATAGATACGGATGCCCGTGCGCATGTACGAGTTGGCTGGATTTCACTGCTTCCAAAAATGTTCTTGTGCTACCTATGCTAGGTAGAACGTAGGGTATTCCAAGTCTGAACCCAACGTTAAGTGAATCATAACATCGGACATTTATTCCGTCATAACGGTAGCTTTTTTCCGTGCCGATTCGGTTTGTCAACACCATTAGATCAACTCCTTTCTGCATCAGCCTCTTGCCCTGCTCGTAAACGACTCTTTCTATTCCGCCGACATGAGGCAAAAAAGTGTGTGTTACGATGCACAGACTTAATCGAGCCATGGTGTCCAACTGCATTATCTCCTCAATCTGTTAAAACTATTATAAACTTATGGTGAATCTGATGGAATTTCAAAACTTCATTATTTTTTTTGAAAAAACCAAGTAACAAAGCAAATTTGATATTTTCCTGTTCCAATATGTTGTATATAGGGCTATTGTTTTGTATGGGTTTTTGCGATTAGGTTCTCAGCTATTCTTAACTCGTGCAGGGTGTTGACGTTAACAGCGACTTCGTCGATGTCTAACAAGTATACTTCCTGATCTATTTCTTCCTCTTCAATTTTGAGTCCGTCAATTACGTTTATTCCTGCAGGAACCACCCATTTGTTATCCATCTTGAAGGCGTATTCTCCTCCTAACCCTAGTTTCTTCTTCGTTTCCACGGAGACCACAACCGTTAGTGCATGTTTACCACATTTTTTATACCGAGCTAGTATGGTGTCTACAGCTTCTCCCGTAATCAACGGTAGGTCTGCCCCAACTGCCAAGACAGTTTGCAGCTCCAGTTTTCTGATGGCGTAGCCTAGGTCAAAAACGTACTCTCTCCCAGGGGTCTTTATAATCGTCACTTGGAAACGTGTCATAAATTCGGCAGTTTTCGGCGTGTAATCACTGACGGCAACAGCTATCGAATCTACTTCTTTTGCGTCTTGAAGAGCTTTAAGAACATAAGTAATAACGGGTTTATCTCCAACAAGTAGGAGAGGTTTTTCGCCCGAGAGCGTCATGCGCCTGCCCTTACCACCGGCCATTACAAGCGCGGTTACGCCCATCCCAACACCGCTATCAAAACGATTAGCGAAACCATGCGAGTAAGCTCGTTAGAGGCACCTAGCACATCCCCTGTTACTCCTCTGAAAAGTCTGTGACTGATTCCGACAATTACGAGGCTCGCTACAACAGTTGCAAGTACTGTTATTGCCCCCGCAAACCACAACAATGGAAGGGCTATTGCTAGAGCGATGGCTAATGCAACTACTAAGCGGCCAGTGCCTTTCCAACCATGCATCGCTTTTAGAAACGAGGAAGCCATTCCTTCGTGCACGGCTTTTCCTGCCCAAGCCCCAATAACCATTGAGAGTTTTGCCGAAACTTCAACGGTAACTATGCTTTGAATGATTACGGACGCGTCTAATTCCGCTATGCATAGGGCTGTAATTAGGTAAGTCATGATGCCTAGGCATAAGCCTCCAGCGCCAGTCAGCTGATCGTGCATGATTTCGATTTTTCTTTCCGGTGAACCGTGAGCCATAACACCGTCGCCGAAATCCAAAAGTCCATCTGTATGATGAAGTCCAGTTATAAGTAGCAATACTCCCAACACTAGTGCTCCAACAACCAAGGAAGGAAGAAATTGAGATATTGCCCAACCGAAAACGCCGCCTAGTAGCCCTGTGAAGGCTCCCATTAGAGGAAAAACAAACATTGCTCTTGCGCAGTCGGTTAGCATGTCTTTGTCCATGCTTACTGGGATAATTGTTAAGAACGAAAAGAGGTTCTTGATTTCCTTAAGCAAAATCTGAGCCTCATCACTTCTTTTCCATTAGCAACTCGTAGTTCCTTTCTATCTCTTTAAGCAGCATTTCCTTGGTTATTGCTCCTCCGACTTTCGCCATCGCTGCTACGGCGGCTCCGCCAGCCCCGACACCTTCCTTTACTATGCCTTCTTCATAAGCCTTTAAGCCATAGAACTTGGAACCTCCGAAACCGATGTCGGATGCTAGAATTGGCACGTTCGCGATTTGAGAAACAATCCCCTTAAGATCAGAAGTCTTGTCATTGATAATCCATCTTGTGGTGCCAATTGCCACATTACATAGAACATCCTCGTTCAAGGCTTTCACAATTGCTAAGACAGCACTCATCTGTGTTCCTCCAGCCATCAACACTGGAACTTGAGCGGCCGCGCCTATGACCAAACCAGCTACTGCTGGCATCATTGGATCTCCCAGACAGGAAATTGCTCTTACAGGATTGTCTGCGAGACTTCCAAACCTCTCCTTAGCGGCGGATAGTCCTGTAGCGGTGATTTCGGTTTTCAGTCTATGCGGGTTGTCGGGCATGCTGCTGCTTACCTTGCCTTCAGCTTTGACACCCATTGCGGACAGAACGCCTAACGCCGTGGTTGTGCCTCCAGGAATGCTTTCTCCGATTACAAGATAGTCCGCTGTCTTGGCTAGTTGTTTTCCAGCGATTATAGCTCTTTGAACAACTTCATCGACATTGTCCACTGCGTTTCCGGTTCTTATGTCCCTGCCAGGGCTTCCGCCCAAATCCAAAAAGGGAACATAAGGTTTCACCTTTAATCCTGCACTGGCTACTAGAATGGGTATGTCTGCCAGCTTTAAAGCTGACATCGATATCAACGCTGGGGTGGGTATCCCGCTAGGTGTCACAGGTACACCTTTTATGCACTTGCACTTGCCAAGGAGAAGTAGTTCAGCGTCTGCGGGTGGCGTGTAGTCAGTGAATTCTGGATGTTCTCCTGCTGCAGATATTCCGGGGATTTTGGCTGTTTCTGTTGTACCTATCGTGCAGATGAATAGGGGATTCTTTCCGTTCACTTCGTTGATGAATGCCTCTGCTTTCGTTTCGTTGTGTGCTAGTAGCACATCAAATACTTTCTTCATTTTCTATTTGCCTTCTTTTTTCAATGACTTTGAATTGCGTTATTTTCTAGCTGACCTGAGCCCTCCAATGTGGCTTTTCTGCTTTCAAGTATGTCTATTCGCTTTCCAAACAAAGGTCCATCGGTCACAAGCGTATGGTATTCTCCCTTTTCTCCGCAAGGATCAACATTACTGATTTCTGCAATGTCTTGGAAGAATTTCTCGCTTAGCCGTCTTCCAAGCCATTCCAAGGTCAACATTTCCATGTTAACTCTGACTACGACAGCTTCGAAACCGGAGTTTACGAATTCATGGAAAATCTGGGTCGTGTTCTGCATCCATAGAGGTTTAATGGGTTTCAGCCCTATTTCTCTGCAGATTCGGTTTAACCATCCTTCCTCATGTAATGGAACCTCAAATATATCTCCAGTGACTAGACCTTGCACTCCAGCATTCTTAAGCTGTTGTAGAGCACTCTTGAATTCTTGCTCGTAGAAGCCAGAAGTGGTTTCTCGTTTTGTTATAGGAATTCCAATAGCACTAGCTTGGGCATCCAGCAAGTCAGTTCTGATCTTGTGGAAATTCGATTTGCCATCACTTGTTATCATGGTCAGAAGATTGCTGACTTCTAAGCCTTCCTGAATAGCTTTGAAGCATGCTAAGCAACTGTCCTTTCCCCCACTCCACGAGACTGCCACTTTCATTTATGTTCCGTGCTCCTTGGAATGGATCCTGGCTTGAGATGACTGAGAATTCTGTTTTTTTCTAAAATGGCCGTCTTAGCTTTTTCTTCGGATACATTTAGCCATTGGAGGAGCTCGTTTTGGTTGGAAACGAACACTGCACCCATACATTTTAGCTCGGAGAACAATTCTCTTGCTTTTCCTCCGGTGAAATCCCTGCTTTCAATGGGTACTTCATCCATGACAATAGTGGGGATTCCATTTTTCAAAGCTTGTTTTGCCGTTTCCAGGTTTTGCAGGTTACCGTGTCCGAACGGTACTGAGGTTAAGACTACAGTGCTTGCCCTGCTCATCATTGCCAGATTTGCTTCTTGAGTTTTTTCAGTTATTGGAGAGAAAGGTGCTTCCGTCGTTACGGGTATTTTGAGAAACTGGGCCGTCTCAAAATCCGTGTCTAGCACATTTAGAACCCCTGCAGTTACGCTGTAACCCTCGTCTAAGAGTAGCTTCATAAGGGCAGCTCCGGTACCTGCTCCGCATACCAAGTGGATCGAGCACGTTTTGGCGGGGGATGACTTCTCTGGAGACAGAGGCAGTACAAAAAGCGAGTTTGTTACGAGATGTTTCTTTACTATAGCGTTAACTCGAAAGACGCTCCTAATATTTTCACTAGTTAAGACCTCATCTAGGCTGCCAGTGGAAAATATTTTTCCGCCCTTGAGCAACAAGCAAGACGTGCAATAACGCGCGGCTAGATTCAGGTCGTGAAAAACTGCTATCACTATAAGCTTCTCTCTCACACACAGGCTCTTAACGAGGTCCATGATTTCCAATTGGTTTATTATGTCTAGATGTGTCATGGGTTCGTCCAAAAGTAGAATCCTGGGTTCCTGCGCTAAGGCACGTGCTATTATTACACGTTGTCTCTCACCGCCACTGAGCTCGTTAATTGGTCTTTCCGAAAGGTGCCAAGTATTTGTGAGTTCCATTGCTTTGCGGGCAATTGCCAAGTCTTTGTTTCCTTCCATCTGGAAGCGGGTCATATGTGGATTGCGTCCCATTAGAACAATGTCCAATGCGGCAAAACTAAAGCTGATAGCGCTGTCTTGAGGTACAACCGCCATCTGTCGTGCCACTTCCACGCCTTTGAGAGTATGTATGTCAGATTCGTTAAGCAGTATAGTTCCTCTGTACGGTTTGAGAGATCTGCTTATGCTTTTGATTAGAGTGGTTTTTCCTGAACCGTTCGGCCCGAGTATTCCAACAAAGTCGCCTTCTTTCACTGAGAGACTCACGTTTTCAAGGACCTTGACAGATCCGTAACGGCACTCGACACCGTCAACTTTTAACGTTACCAAATCAAGCACCAACCTCTCATAGCGCGTAACTCTGCTTTTTCTTTCTAAGAAGAATGATGAAGAATGGAGCCCCAGCGAGCATGGTGATTATTCCGACGGGCAATTGAAGAGTCGAAGCAAATGGAGTCGCTATGACTCTTGCAATAGCGTCACAGATTACCAAGAAGATTGCGCCAGTTATTATGGATGCTGGAAAAAGAATGCGATGGTCAGGTCCTATTATGATTCGTGTTATGTGAGGAACCATCAAACCTACAAAACCTATTAGTCCGCTGAGGGAAACAGCGGCTGCCGCTACCATTGAAGCAAATACTAGTAATCTGTTTTTGACTCTCTCAACATTTACACCTAGATTGTGAGCGGTCTCTTCGCCAAGGGCCAACAGGTTTAGGTCGCGCGAATAGAAATATGATAGCTACCGTGCCAACTACTATGAGTGGTAATACTGCCCATATTTGTGACCATAAAACGTTTGAAAAGCCGCCTATTAGCCAAAATACTATTGAGTGAAGTGTGTCGCCCGCTATGACTTCTAAAAGGGAGACTATGGAATACATGAAAAAGTTAACTGCTATTCCACAGAGCAGTAACATTGTGATGGGGACTCTTGATCCGACTCGGGCTATGTTGTAGACTAGAAACATGGCAGCACAGAGCTCCCAACGAAAGCAGCTACTTGTATAAGACCCAAACCTAGGATTGAAAAGCCTGCCCCGAAAAGCACGGATAATGAAGCTCCGACTGCTGCTCCGGACGACACGCCTAACAAGTACGAGTCTGCCATTGGGTTTTTGAATACTCCTTGATACACAACTCCAGAACTCGATAAAGCTGCACCTACTATGATGCCTGCTATGATCCGGGGTAATCGTATCTGAAGTATTATTGCTGCATCCCTGGGCAAGAATAGCGAAGAATCTACTAAACCGTCAAAGAATGGGATTTGCTTAGCTCAGTATTGCCAGAATGTCTGGAAATGATATCTGAGCGTAGCCCACGTTTAAAGAGACAATAATCGTTACAAATAGAGCCAAGACCAGCAAGATTATGCTGTATTTCCATCTGGATGTACGGTGAAAATATGTCTTTTCAATTTCTTCTTGTGTCATAATTGCCACACAAAAAAGTGGGGTGTAATTTAAAAGAGTTCTGGGTGAAAGGCTTCAGCCAAGTCCTCTATGATATCTGCAACTCTAGGTCCAGCTCTAGCGATAGTATCCGAGTTAACCTCGACTAATCTGTCATTCTGCACCGCACTAATGGAATTCCACCCTGGTCGCGCTTTGACGGCATCCAGGCTTCCCCAAAACGGTTCTCCAAACCCCATGCCTTCTTCGGGCAATAATATCACGTCAGGACTTCGCTCGATAACGGCTTCTGCGCTTGACTGGAAATAGTCTAGTTCTTGATCAACGAATACATTAACTCCGCCAGCTTTTTCGATGAGTTCGTTTTGCCACGCTTCTGAACCTGCGGTCCACAAAGAGGTGGGGTCATACCACACCTCATAGTATACGGTGGGCTTAGAGGCAACACTTGAAACTTTGCTTACGACAGCGTTAATTCTGCTGCTAATATTGTCAATCAGAGCGGTTGCCTCAGAATTTTTTCCAGTTGCATTGCCCAATAGTTCTATGTTTTGGAGAACACCACTAACGTCGGAAGGGTTTAGCACCAGAACCTTGTATCCTAAATCTCTTAGAGTGGCAATTGTCGGGCTTTGGACGCCTCCGGTGGCTAAGATCAAGTCTGGTTCAAGAGAAGCTATGACTTCCATGTTTGGATCGTTGAAATCTCCGATGCTGCTTATGTTACCCGCCGCAATCCACGCCGAAAAATCGTATGGATAGTTGCAATAGTTGCTGACAGCCACAATTTTTTCGTCCAGACCTAAAGCGAAAACGATTTCTGTGGTGCTCGGTGCAAGCGAGATAATCTTGTTCGGAATCGACTCTAGACTTGTAACATAGCCGGTGTCATCGACCAGTTTTTCCCACGTCTCTAGTTGTGGATTATTCTGACCTTGATAGTAATTGTAGATGAGGGCTGCGGAGATGATTAAAGCTATCGCGGCGACTGCTGAAACGACGTATTTTGCATTCATTTTTTCACCTTTTTTGTTGGATGGTTTATCCATACAGGTGTTATTAAACTTTACGAAAACACTTAAAACAAACTCCGCCATTAAGAAAAGCGTTGATGAAAATGGCCTCTAATAACCCTCCGTTAATGACTTATTTGGAGAAGAAAGGCATTACTTTAAATGACCTCGTAGAAACGGCGTTAGAGCTTTTCGTTCCCCATCCTGGCCTTGAAACCGAGGAAGCGGCAGCTGAGATGTTTCGAGAAGAGTTTCTGGATACGTTATCAGACGTAAACGTTTCCACACTGGAAGTAGCCTGCTTCCGAGCACAAGAAGACGCGGAGAACGGGTTAATTCCTGGGTTATCTCAAGAGAGATTTAATGGGCGCCCTGGTCTTGTGGCAGATGAGCTTCTAGGATTAGCGATAGCAAACTACATTGCGGGGGTTAGGGGTATATTCGAGTTCACAAGGTTTGACCAAGCCAAGCCAGGAATATTGAAGAGGCTGGGTCCAATCACTAACGATGCTGTTGGCGGCTTGGTGGCGGGTGTGTCATCGAACGTGTATACGCGAGCCTTGCGGACCTCAAAATGATTTATTCTTAGGCTGTTTTGCGCTTCTTGAATGCGTTTAAGACTCCATGGCAGTCACAAGCTGTTGCTACGATGAAATCTTCTTTTGTTTTCGCCCAGCTTAGGAATTCCAATAGTTCCTTTCCTTTGAGGGCGCCCATGCCGGGTGCCATTGAATAGCTGATTAGAATAAAAGCGTCTGGACAGGCAAACCTGAAAAGTTCAATCATCGTGCATGGCTTGCTAGTTCGTGAAGATGGGCAAACCTTCGGCATTGTGCATTTTTCCACGCAGTCGGCGTCTCTGTTGAAACTAGCAACGAGTTT
Organism: Candidatus Bathyarchaeota archaeon; assembly: GCA_963720565.1. GTDB lineage: Archaea > Thermoproteota > Bathyarchaeia > Bathyarchaeales > Bathycorpusculaceae > A05DMB-2. The sequence continues at coordinate 131,590 of CAVRFW010000003.1, forward strand.
TCCTTTTCCAGATTGCAAAACTACTACTTCAGGAAGCTTGGGCAGTATAGCGTTGATTGAATCAGGATGCGGCTCAAGGTTGAATTTGACTCTTGCCAAGTCAGCGGCAATGTGAACTGGTGCTGTCGGAAAAACATACTCAGGTTTCAGCGATTCTAACAACTTCAAGACTGTTGAAAGGTCGCCCTTGACGAAACTTTCTCTATCAGAAGATACCTGAGGCATCATTTTGAGTCTGAACCGTTTGACAGCGAGACATTTTTCGTCTGTGTCAACCAAGATGAAGTCTTTTCCTGTCTGCCTTAGATGTTCTATTGCATAGCATCCGTATTTTCCGCCGCCTACGATAATGTTCGTCTCTGCTCACCAAGTGCCCCTGAGTGTAAGATGGCTAGTTCATCCATCTGCCTGGGTATTATAGTTTTCCCGAATTCTATCCCGGAGCTATGTTGTTTTGAAAAACTGGTTTTAGGTTATTGTCTGCCTGTTTCTTCTGTCATTTTTCTGACGAAGTTCTTAATGCCTTCTGAACTTCCGTAAACGGTCAAGTATCCATCCGTTTCTTCGCGGGAAGAAAGGCTTGTTTGTGTTGCGAGCTGTTTCAGTTTCTCTATGGGCAGGCTGGTTAACGGTTTTACTCGAATCCACTTTTGATCGCGAGGAACACCTGAAATGAAATGCTTCTCTTCTTTTTCCTCTATCAGGCATGTATCACAACTTGCCGCGTTCAAACGTCTCAGCCACTCGTCAACCTGTGCTAACGTCAGACTCTTTTGTGCCTCGGTTATAAGATACGCTTCCACGCTGCTTAGATACTCTTCGATTTTAGGGGCTGTTTCGCCAAGGCTTTTCTGATCAACATCCTCTACTTTCATCAGGGTTCTCGCAGATTTCAAATCTGTCAAGACTTTCTGTGGAACCGGCAATCCTTTCTTTCGGAATTCGATGATAATCTCTTCCAAGACTCTTGATATAGCTAAATGCGGCATCGTTCTTTCCTCTCTAACAAAATTGTATGATCCAAACCGTTAATAAACTGTTCTTGCAATTCTCGACCTGCCCCTCAGAAGAACTGAAATTTGACAATTCTGAGGTTCAAGTTGTCCAGAAAGAAAACACCGGTAAATCTTTTCCGAACTCTTTCTCAATGAACTGCTTAATGTCTTCGTCTTCCAAGCAACGGATTCCGTTCTTGTCCTTGCGTATTGGAATTCTTGTTTCTCTCAGCGTGTTTTCTCCTCCTTTGGGAAAGTCGAGATAAACGTAGTAACCGTTCTTGGCGAGCAGAATCATCCTTAAAGCCGTCAGTTCCTTTGTTTCCGACATACCGTGCTGGTCTATGCTGTAGACTATTGAATCAGGTTTAAGTTTCACAACTAGACTTTTGAAATCTTCCCATTTTCTAACTCTAACAAGGTCACTCAATCAGCAACGCCTTTTCTTCGATGCTAGTGATGCTTCAATTTCGAAAACAGCTCTTCTATTCTTGTCTTTGTTCCTCTGTGAAAAGGTCTTTCGAGCGTTCTTTAATAGTCGTAGCCATTCGTGGTAAATTGCCGGAACGACTTCTCGGCTCAAGCAGCTCTTTCACGAGCTTGTTTTGCCTCTGGTAAATGTGACAGTTCTTTGAATGGAAAACCAGTTTGCCTGTCGTCAAAGAAAGGTTTGCTTTTTCGTTTATTTCCGATACAAAGGCTTCGTTAAAAAGCTGCAATCCTGCAATGTTAGCTGGCAAGCCTGCATACGCGTCCCACGACCTAAAATAACATGTCAGATGCATTTTTCCTTCCAGAATCTCGGTGTCAATCAAACTCAGGCAAGGCGGTTCATGCCTCTTGGTTTCGATACTTTTTCTTATGTCCTCAGGTAATCTAATGACCAGAGTAACTTGCCTATCACGCTGTTCTTGCACATACCTATTCACGGCTTCTTGTATTTGGTTAACTGGATGGTTAAGTCTGCTTCCGTATGTGTAGGTTTCATCCTGTTTTTCTCCACACCAAAGGTACTCCAAGGCGTAACCTTGAACATATTTGATGTCACATGGCGCCTTGTCGCTTACTAGAGGCCTATTCTCAGGATGGGTAATTTCTATTGTCAGATTCAGCTTCTTTGTCTCTGTAATCTCTGAACCGTAACCCACTTGGAAGGGGTCACCTTCATTCCAAATGTGACTGAACGCTTGGAACCAAGCGTCTGGACAGTCAAAAGCTGTAATTTTTGTATGTTTCAAAGTGCTTTTGCCCCTATATTATTCACCAAGTAAAGCGTTAAAAGTATTCAGCCCGATTGGGGAATATAAATTTGTGCTGATTTGAGGATTAGCAGCTACACTTCATATGTAATCGTCATCTTGGAAGGAAAATGCTGTTTGTGAATCTTTTTAAGCAGTCGCAGCATAAACTCAGTTAGACCTCTCTGTTGAGATATGTTGCATGGAACGCGCTAAAGTCATTAAGGACGAACTCATGGAGCGAGACACACGTTTTCTAGCAGTCTATGTGGAAGCTAAAAACTCGTGCCTCATCATGCTTAGCGAGAAAGAAGACCGATTGGGAACCTTAGCCATAGCCGTTCCCAAGCCCCAGGATATGCTTGGCCCAGTTACTTCGTCAGTGCTTGTAGGAAGCAAGAATGTTGTTTCAGCGAGGATGTTCGCTGAATTTGTAGCTTCCAAGAAAGGAAAAATCGCCATGGTTTCAGTCTATCTGGATAAGCTCGGTGAAATGCAGGCACAAACGATCTTTATGCACCTTATTGAGAAAGTTCTGCAAGCTGAAAGCGGCAAAGAGACCTCACTGGCATAATTGACCTTTTAGCCAAACAATATTTTTAACATTAACTTTCATTTGCTACCAATTCCTGTAAAATGAGGGCACAATGCGCAAGATCGGGCTGCGCTAAATTCTTTTCCCATATCGCACTTGGAAGAGCTTCTAGCACGGAAACCAGCGGGCAGTCTCACATTTAAGACTGTGCAGCCTATTATGGGCAAGGCAAGTCACATGAAAAACACGCAGATGCTGATTGTTGACCCTCAAGAACCCGATCTTGAAAGAATACGCGTTGCTGCGAAACTAATTGCTCAAGGCGGCTTAGTAGCATTTCCTACTGAAACCGTCTACGGTCTGGGTGCAAATGCATTGAATCCAGACGCCATTTTGGCGCTCTTTGAGGCGAAAAAAAGACCGCTAGATAACCCGCCTATAGTGCACGTTGAAAACATACAGGATGTTTACAAACTAGCTGAGTATGTACCGTCAAAAGCAGAGAAGCTTATGCGGAAATTTTGGCCAGGACCGCTGACGTTGATTTTTCAACATTCCCAGATGGTTCCGAAGGTTACGGTTGCAGGGTTAGACACCGTTGCCATCAGGATGCCTAAACACAATGTTGCATTGACTCTGATAAGAGAAAGCGGATGTCCCATTGCGGCTCCCAGTGGAAACATTGCAGGAAGACCGAGCCCAACGTCAGCCAAGCACGTTTTTGAAGATCTTAATGGAAGGATAGACGCAATCCTTGATAGCGGTCCAACACGAATCGGCGTGGAATCCACGGTGCTTGACATGACTGTGGACCCTCCAGTTGTTCTGCGTCCTGGAGGCACACCCTTTGAAACTTTGAAGAAAATGTTTGACGTAAGGCTTCATCCATTCGTAGTTGCGGAGAAGGTTTTGTCTCTGAGTGAAGTCCGTTCTCCTGGGATGATGCATAAGCATTACGCGCCGAATGCCGACGTAATCGTTGTTGAAGGTGCTATTCCAGCTGTAGTTACCAAGGTTAGAGAGCTAGCTGACTCATACAGACAGAAAGGCGCTAAGGTCGGAATTCTTGCCACCGACGAGACTCAAACAGCTTACGAGACTGATGTGGTCAAGTCCCTCGGAAGCAGATTCAACATGGATTTGGTTGCAAAGAACTTGTTCAGTTTTCTGCGCGAACTTGACGGTGCAGGCGTAAATATCATAATTGCTGAAGGCTTGTCCACGGAAGGTTTAGGTTTAGCAGTCATGAACCGACTTCGAAAAGCATCTGGATACAACATCATTAAGGCAGGATAAAGCTGGGAAAAATTTATATTATTGGGATAGATGTTCCGTTTAGAATTCAACATATATTAAGTATTGGAAAAATTGGTGAAAAATATGTCTACAGGTGGAGGAACTGTTCCAGTTATAGTATTAAAAGAAGGTACAGGAAGAACAACGGGACGTGAAGCACTCAAGAATAACATAATGGCAGCAAAGATAGTTTCTGAAGCTGTAAAAACAACACTAGGTCCATCCGGAATGGACAAAATGCTTGTAACCAGTTTTGGCGACGTCGCTATAACTAATGATGGCGCGACTATTATGAAGGAGCTTGACGTGCAGCATCCAGCAGCAAAGATGCTGGTTGAAGTTGCTAAGGCTCAGGACAACGAAGTAGGCGATGGAACAACAACTGCGGTGATTCTGGCTGGAGAATTGCTCTCAAAGGCGGAAGCCTTGATCGACCGAAACGTGCATCCTACAGTAATTATCGAAGGCTACAAGAAAGCCAGCGACAAAGCTCAAGAAGTTTTAGACAAAATCGCCATTCCCATCAGCATTAATGATGACAAAACTCTGCGAGATGTTGCAATAACCTCTTTGTCAAGCAAGGGCATAAATGTGGCTGAAACGCATTTCGCCAAAATAGTTGTTGATGCAATCAAGCAGGTCGCTGAAGACGTAGGCGGAAAGTTGAAAGCTGATATTGACCTAATCAAAATTGTAAAGAAACATGGCAGAAGCTTGGATGAAACGGAACTCGTGAAGGGAATGGTAATCGACAAGGAAATTGCCAGTTCACAAATGCCAAAGTTCATTGAAGGAGCAAAAATCGCGTTGCTTAATGAGAAGCTGGAGATCGAGAAAACCGAGTTTGATGCAAAGATCAACATTGAGAGTCCAGATCAGATGAAGCTTTTCTTGGACGAGGAAGAGCGCATGCTTAAAGACATGGTTAGTGCGATCACGAAAGCCGGCGCTAACGTGGTATTCTGCGAGAAAGGAATTGATGACATGGCGTTACACTTTTTGGCGAAGGCAGGTGTATTAACGGTTAAAAGTGTAAGCAGTAGCGACATGGAAAAGTTATCCAGAGCAACTGGCGGCAAAATATTGGCAAGCATTAAAGATTTGTCTGCCGATTCTCTTGGAAAGGCCAAAAAGGTTGAAGAGGTCAAGATTGGAGACGACAAACTCATTTACGTACGTGACTGCAAAAACCCGAAAGCTGTAACAATAGTAATTAGAGGAGCTTCAAACCATGTGATTGATGAGGCTGAAAGATCCTTGCATGACGGCTTGTGTGTAGTTAGGAATGCAGTGGAAGATGAAAAGATAGTTGCAGGGGGCGGAGCACCAGAGGCGGAAGTGGCAAAGAACCTGAGGAATTACGCTGTGAAGGTCGGGGGACGTGAACAGTTAGCTATTGAAGCTTTCGCAGAAGCTGTTGAGGTCATTCCATTAACGTTGGCTGAAAACGCTGGGTTAGATCCTATTGACATAATGGTGGCGTTAAGAGCCAAGCATGAAGATCCGGACAACAAGTACTTTGGCATAGAGATTCCCACAGGCAAAATCAAGAATATGCTCGACTTAATGGTTGTTGAGCCATTGCGCGTTAAGTTGCAAGTCATGAAATCAGCTACAGAAGCAGCAAATATGATACTGAAAATTGACGATTTGATATCCGTCAAAGGCGGCGGAAAAATGCCTCCAATGCCATCTGGAATGCCCCCTGGTATGGGTGGTATGGGCGGAATGGGTGGTATGGGTGGCATGGGCGGAATGCCCTACTAATCTCTTTTCTTTTTGATTTTTGTTTTTAGATAATTAGCTTTGTTAGACTAACGCGTACCTGCACTTCCTCGCATAATTATCAGAAAAATTGTCGTGGCTTCCCAACTTGTGAAGCTGAAATTTAGTATATGGCTATGACCAATCTGAGCGTAGCATGAAGCTTGGAAGATCCTGAACATGCAGATAGTATACTTGTCTTCGCTTTTTTTCATTTGCTTTATCCCTCTGATATTTATAGCCTGCTAAGCTCACTACTACCACTCTAAACAGAGGTTAAGCGGTAAAGTGAAGGATAGGAAAGCATCAGAGATTCTTCATGTTCTCCGACAGACTATTGCTATGCCGAATTCTGCAAAATCGGCAAGCAATGCATTTGAAACATTGATAGCAACTATTATTTCACAGAATACCAACGACAGAAACACCGAAAAAGCCTTCAGCTATCTTTCGAAGCAATTCGAAATCAAACCAGAAGTATTAGCGAAAGCAGAAACGTTCCAACTTGAAGATTGTCTTCGCGTGGGTGGTCTTTACAAGAACAAAGCCAAGACAATAAAACAGGTTTCTAGAATAATCGTCGAGAAGTTTCACGGTTCATTAGACTGCGTCTTGTCATTGCCGTTTGAGGAATCAAGAAATGAACTCATTAGTCTTCCTGGAATAGGTCCCAAGACGGCTGATGTTGTGTTGCTTTTTGTAGCGGGACAGCCGACAATACCTGTGGATACTCATGTAAATCGAGTTGCAAAACGCCTAGGTTTTGCGCCTGAGACAGGCGATTACGAAGCTGTGCGTATGAGTCTTCAATCACTCTACGAACAAAGTGAATACTTAGACGTACACGTAGTGCTGATTGCACATGGACGAAAACACTGCAAAGCTAGACATCCATTATGTGAGTTATGCCCAGTGAAAATGCATTGCCCTTCAAGAGGACTGTGTGATTAGGCATGATTGAACTTCCACTGGAAGTACAGCACTATTTTCCTTATGATAGCGTACGCCCTAGGCAAGACCAATTTATTAACACTGTGTTTAATGCGGTTCGCGATCGTAGATCCGTTCTCATTGAAGGAAGCAATGGCCTAGGAAAGACAATATCAGCGCTTTCCGCTTGCCTTCCAATAGCCGTTGAAAAAGGCCTCAAAATACTGTACGTTGCTAGAACTCACCGGCAGCATGATCGCGTGATAGAAGAACTGAGAGCTGTTTTCAAGAAGTATTCCGTCTCAGGGATATCCCTTCGGGGACGCCACGAAATGTGCCTAAACACTTTCGCTTCAAAAGACAACTTCGACGCGAAATCACTCATGGAAGCTTGTGAACTGCTGAAAACTAGAGGAAGATGTCCCTTCTACAAGAACTCAGACGAACAAACATACGAGTACCTTCAGCTCCAGCAGCAGATAGCCACTCGTCCTTACAAAGCCTCTGAAATCCAAAGAATTTGCCGCAAAAAACAAGTTTGTCCTTACGAGCTTGCGAAAGCTTCATTGTCAGACATCGAGGTAATAGCGCTTAGCTACCTTTACGTCTTCGATCCTGCTATTCGCACCGCTTTTCTCAGAAACCTAAACTCTCAATTGCAGAAAATCATACTAGTCGTTGATGAAGCCCACAACCTCCCTGAAACAGCCATAGATATTTCGAGCAGCACCCTATCCCTGTTCGTTATTAAGCAGGCGGAACTCGAAGCTAGAAGATTTGGGAATAAGGAGGTCGAGTCTTTTGTCAATTTTTTCAGAAATGAAATCGAAAGAATGACTGAAGGAATAGGCAAAGAGGAAATAGTTCCTCCCGAGTCCCTGCTTGAAATCATTCAAAAACAAGGCAACATAGCAAAACCCAGAGAGTACGTGGAACGACTTCATGAAGTTGGCGTTTCCGTACGAAAGAGCCTATTGGGGGAGGGAAAAAACCCTCGCTCGTACATCCATGGCATGAGTGAATTCCTACTCCGATGGCTCGATACACTCGGTGATGAATCATTCATACATGTCGCCAGCAAGTATTTTACCCGAGAAGGCGGGAAAACGGCAAAGTTAGAAGTAGTAGCGTTGGATCCATCAAAAGTCACTGCTCCTGTTTTCTCAAACACGTATTCCAACATAATTATGTCTGGCACGCTTCAACCATTACAAGCTTACGCGAGGATAACTAAACTCCCGGAAAATACAGTGCAGTGTATTGTGCCTTCTCCTTTTCCTAAAGAGCATGTGCTCTCACTCGTCTGCCTCGGCATAACAACTGCTATGGAAAAAAGAACATCCGCTATGTATCAAATGATAATAAAGAGAATAAACGAGGTTGCAGAAAACACTCCTGGAAACACCGGCATTTTCGCTGCTTCATTCGAAGTTCTGAATTCTTTGGTTGCAGAAGGATTAGAAGACGCTTTGGACAAACCGTTGTTTCATGAGAGAAGAGGCATGAGTTCTAAGGAAAACGAGACAATGGTCGCTGAGTTCAAAGATTGCGGAGACAATACGGGAGCGGTCTTTTTAGGCGTTCAAGGGGGACGGACTTCAGAAGGTGTGGATTTTCCTGGAAATCAAATGAATTCTGTCCTAGTTGTGGGCGTTCCCTATGCTGAACCTACGCCAAGGGTGAAGGCGCAGATAAGCTATTATGAAAAACGTTTTCCAGAATTAGGACGGGAATATGGCTATGTACTTCCTGCTATGAAGAAAGCCTCCCAAGCCGCTGGGCGCCCCATTCGGACGCTGGAGGATCGAGGCGCAATAGTGTTCTTAGACTACCGTTTTGCTACGGGATACTGCCGAAGTTTTCTTCCGGCATGGATAAATAGTGGCTTGAAGATTGTGCCATTTGCCGACAAAGTCCTATCTCAAGAAATCCGCGATTTTTTCAAACTCTAACCTGATGTGTTGTCATATGGAAGCATAATTGAAGTCTCTCTAAAGTCTTCATCCAACGTTATCTTGCCGAATGTAATAATCGCTGGTTTCTCGGAGACTGAAGTAAGCACTCGTAACGTCTTCCTGGCTAAGTCAACATTGATTAGTATTCCTATTCCTAAAAATCGTCGATGACTGTTCTGTAGCCCCAGCAGCAGCCCTTTTTCTTCCTTTAGCTTGTTTGCCATAGCATTTTCCTTTTCAATTTTCAGATAGTTTAATGGCATAGCCCTAACTTTGGCGCCAGCAAGATATTTCGCGTAGTTAAGATCCCTTAGGTTTTTGCGCTTTGCCGTGTCACGTTGCTTCGCCACCTGAGGAGATTCTAAAATTATTGCTGTAAATTTCTTCAGGGCAGTGATTAAAGGCTGCAACTCATCTTTCTGCTGAACAAAGAATACAACATCCGGCTCCAGCTTTTCAGCAAGCTTCACTTTGTATTTCAGAGCTTCTTCTCCTTCTACCCAACCATCAGTATTTATTATAACAAAATCCGTCGACTCATTTGTGAATCTCTGATTTCATCAAAATCATGCCTTCCAAAATCTTGTCCAGCGCACCGTTTGGTGAGGTGGATCCTACAAAGAAACCGTTTCTCAACTTTATGTTGTACATCTCCGTAAGAGGTTCAGAAACAAAGGCATAGCTAACTGTGCATGGTGGACCTATTTCCGTCTGGCCCAAGTCACCGTCCAAAATAGCTACTCTTTGTTTATGGCTAAATAGCCTGTTGACAAGGTATGTGCAGAAGCTCGTTTTTCCGGAGTCGGTTTTTCCAATCACCATGTTAACCACAGGTCTTTTCAGGAGTTGTATCAGCCTTCCAAACGTCTCAACCCAAGAAGACGGTACCGTATCACCCTCGACTTCCTTAACACTCGCGTTTTCTCCTAGCGAAATACTAAGGTTTGACGTTTCTTCTGCGAAGAAAGGCAGTCGTTTTCCTTCTCTGACTACAATTCTGTGATCTTTTCTAACACACATGCCGAAAACTTCAACCTTGCCGGAAGTAACCGTGACGGCAGCAGGTCCGTCAACTAAGAGAGTTTTTCCTTCCTCAACTTTCTGATTCATCGGATCGTCTCCGCAAATAGACCTGCCCTGATCTGCCGGCTATCCGCGTGGCTGAAGCAATGTCCCTGAGCCCTCTTCTATGCTTTTCATTGCTGCTGGCGCGGTTTGTTCCTGCTTCGCTAACAACCTCCAAAACAATTCCGGATGGCAGATCAGCGTTAAGAGTCGCCAACAACTCTTTGTGTGCTGGAACACCATTTCCTATCTTCACTGTGACTTGAGTCGATGAGGGGTCAACATGTCTTAGAAGTCTCTTTATGCTGTTGGAAACTTCCAAGGTGCTGAAGCAGTTTTCCGTTTCGCTAATTTTTCCGTCTGTTATTATTGCCAATCCACAAACATCGCCTGGATCTATACCTATTATGATTTTGTCGTAGGATTTTTTCCCTTCCAAAATCTTGATTGTCTCATCAAACACAGTCTCCGGTTTTGCGTCCGAATCGCATGTGAGGATTTTTTCGTGTTTTATGAGGTGCTTCTCTTCCTCAGTAGTTATTACTACCTTGATGTCAGTAGGCACTGTCTCGCCAGGTATTAGACTTAGGAAAGGGATATTTTTCTCTTTCAACTTGTTCACTACTAAGAAGTAAGTTTTGCCCTGAACCGTTGCGACTGCAACCTTTGTATTCATACAGCTTCCTATACAAATATACGTGTGAATGCAAAACAGATTATTAATTCCGCAGTTAATAATCCTTGATGTGTGTTGGCGTGATTAAGATTTCAACAGGATGTCGGTGCATCGACAGCAGCCTTGAGGGGGGAATATCCCCTGGAAGCTTGTTGCTTGTCTACGGTGAGCCAGAAACTGGAAAAACCACATTGGCGATGCAGTGTGCGGTTAGCTGTGCCTTGCAAAACTTCAAAACCTTATTCGTGGATTGCGATAACAGTTTCGCCCCCAAACGTTTGTCGCAAGTAGCTGACGGAAAATTCGAAGAAATTGCCGACCACATTATACTGGTGAAGCCAATTGATTTTGGAGAACAAGAAGCGGTCATAGATCGACTCGCCGAATACACTGCCAAAAACTTCGGGCTGGTTGTGATTGACACGGTCACTTCTCTATACCGTGTCAAAGTTGCAGAGAATTCGGGGAGAGCATTCGGAATTAACCGTGAGCTGAACAGACAAATGGCTATTCTAGCCCAAACCGCAAAAACCCAAAAAATACCCATGGTTGTGACGAGTCAGGTCAGAAGCGTTTTCGACGACTCTTATGTTAGTGTTGCACCCGTTGCCACTAGAGTTTTAAAATTCTGGGCTGATACAATAATTGCCATGAAACCCGCTGAAAACCCTCAGATGATAAAAGCAGTAATTGAAAAGTTGAGAACACCAACTCAAGAAATCTCCTGCGACTTGATAATAGAAGAAACTGGAATACGCGATTATCAATTCTAGTATTGGTTGATCATATGGAAATAGGATTCCTGATTATTGAGGCATTGAAATTCATATTCCCCGCATATTGCGCAAACGGCGCTCCAGTGCTCGCAGGCGGGGGGCTTCCGTTGGATTTTGGCAAAAACTTTCTTGATGGAAAGCGTATTTTTGGCAAAAATAAAACATTCAGAGGATTCTTCTTTGGTCTTTTGATAGGTGGGTTGGTTGGGTTAGTAGAGGTCGGTCTTTTTGGTTATCCTGTACTTTTCAGCTTCGTCTCGCCTTTTGGTGCCCTTATGGGCGATTTGGCGGGTGCTTTCCTTAAAAGGAGGCTGAACATTTCTCCTGGTGGTTTGCTCCCCGTTATCGATCAGATTGACTTCGTAGTTGGCGCAGTGGTCTTCTCTTTGCCCTTGTCTATTGTGAGCTGGCAGTTGGCAGCAGTGGTCTTGATAATCACTCCTCCCATTCACCTGTTCACTAATTACTTGGCTTATAGACTAAAGTTGAAAAGCAATCCTTGGTGAATGCTACTATCCGCCTTTTATCTTGATTGCAGCCTCTATGAAAATGTACGCGAGAAGTAGGAGCGACGCGCCAATAACGACCATCATGTAAGCTTGCCGTGGCTTGTAGGCGTACTTTGTGCTTGTATAGATTGCAAGCAAACCTGCAAAACCGATGGCGTAAAGCACGGCGGAGATTATGGTGTCGGATATGAATTGTTCTCCGAGCTCGGGATAGAGAAAGTAGAATACGCCATTGTAATAGGCTGACGGGAGCGGTTGGGAGATGATAGTCAGCAATCCTCCACCAAAAAGAAATATTGTGTAGCCGAGTAAGAGTGCTGTTACCACGAAGGTTGAGGGCTTTGCCGTGGAAATTCTCCGGAACCATCCGCCCATTGAATACGACGCTGAAGAGGCGCCCTTCTTAATTTTTTTAGACACTTTTTGCTACCTCATTATCAATTAAGTACTTTGCTACTTCTTTAGCCCATTCTCCTGTTAATGAATTTTTCTCAATCTCACTTAAATATTCTTCCCAAGAGAGTCCGAGTGCCTTCTTCCAAACATCATAACTATTGGCTACGCTTTGGTATGCCTTAAAGTGGAAGATGCAGAAATCTACTTTGTCGGTCTCTCTATTGCATACTTTGCATTTCAATGTTTTACCACCAGCTGCTCTTTTAGTGAACAATTAGGATTAAAACATAAATTCCATGGATGTTTCCCTCCAGCCCAGACACGCACGGTAGGCCAACCACAACCTTTGCAGGTCTTGCCCGTTGGTTTTACGCCTCCTTTCTGTGGAAGAGGAAAAGCAGTTTTACACATATCTTTAAAATAGTTAGTGCAACCTACAAATCGTTTGTTTGTTTTCTTAGAATGCAGAATCACGAGTTTTCCGCTATTGCACATTGGGCACGCGCCGATTGTTCTCTCTTTGAGTTTAGATTTTCTTATTGCTTGAGTCAAGCTTGCGCCTATCACATTTTCGTTTTCCTTAAGTTCTCGTGTTGAAAGCTCCAAAATTGCCATGGTGTCGTTCAAAGTGTTTTGTTTTGTTTCATTTCCCTGTTGAATTTCGTTCATTCTTTTCTCAAGCTTACGAGTTAATTCAATTGATACAACCGAAGGACAGTGTTTTCTCAGAACTTCGATGACTTCGAATCCTAGGTCGGTCACCCTGATTTTTTCCTCTAGGATATATTCTCTATCGTACAAGGTTTGTATAATCCCTGCTCTTGTTGCCTTGGTTCCTATTTCTTCTCTTTCCATTTTCTTGAGGAGACTGTCTGGGATTGTATCTTGAAAGAGGTTTGGTAAACATGTCTTCCGCCTCTACTTTTTTGACATCGAGTTTCTGGCCTTCTTTCACACGAGGTATCGGTCTATCTTCTGAATGTATGTATGGCTTGTAGAAATGGAGCCAACCTTCTTTCAAGGTTAGTCTTCCATCCAGTTCAAACTGGCTTCCGCCAATTGCAGTAGTCATCCTTACTCTCTGCTGAGTTGCAGGTTCTCCAAAAACTGCCATGAATCTTCTAACAATAAGATCCAATATTTTCTTTTCAGAGCTATTAAGAGTCCTATCCGGTATGTTGCCTGTGGGGTAAATAGCGGGATGGGCTAAGTCTTCCACTTTTCCCTCTGTTGGTTTCAGGGTGGATTTGGCGAGAAGCTCTGAGGTTAAGCCCTTATATTCTCTGTTTCTGTTCAGCTTCTTTAGTATGTCATCATACCCTATTGATGGCGGAAGCTTTTGGCTTCCTGTCCTCGGGTAGGAAATTAAAGCGTCTAAATACAAGCGTTGAGCAATGTTCAAAGTGTAAATTGGAGAATACTTGAAAAGGCGGTACGCTTCACTTTGTAGAGAACCTATGTCGAAAGGGTATGGTGGTCTCTGCAAAAACTCTTCAGCGTCAAATTTTTTCTACAGTTCCTTCCTTTGTTTTGCAGCGGGCAACTATCACATCGGCTTCTGTTTTGGTCTTAATGTCTTCTCTGTTTTCAACTTCAAAAACTGAGCCTGCAATAACGATTTTTGCTTTCACTTTCCAATAAGGGGTAGGCACGAAACACTTTATCTTCTTCTCTCTTGCCTCAATAAATTTTAGTGTTGGTCCCTGGACTCTTCCTGTGCTGAGTGTAGCGTAATATCCACTGTACCTTTTTGCTGCTGTGGTCAGTGCTCTGGAGAGGTTTACTCCGTAAAGCCAATCAACTTCATGCCTTGTCAGTCCAGCTTCGATGAGTGCAAAATCCAAGTTTGGCAAGGCTTGGGTGTATGCTTTTTCAAGTTCTTCTTTTGTAAGTGTTGAGTATTTCATACGTTTTGCAGTTTTTTCCTTTCCTCCGCAGGCGTATTTCAGGATGCAATAGCCAATTATGCTCCCTTCAATATCGTAGTCACATGCATCGATAAACACGTCTGCGCTATTGCTAAGTTCTGATATGACGTTGAGCCAGGTGCGAATTCTTGCTGCTCCACGTTCAGCCATGTATCTAGGAACCCACTGTAAATCGAAAACTGGGTAGGTTGATCTTCCTTTCTTTTTGCTTGTTAACGTGTATAGGTGTCCTAAAGCCGGAACAACGATTACTGTTTCGTTTCTCTTAGCTTCATAATATGGAACACCTTTCTCTACAGTCTTCTTCGCTTTTCCTGAAGTGGATATTGCCGAGGCTATTCTTTCCGCAGCATCAGGTTTTTCAGTGATAATTAGGGTGTACCTCTGCAAATCTCGCAATCCACACTTTTGCATTGAGATTGATTTCCAACTCAAAAAGGTTTGCGAGAACTGAAGTTCGCTTTAGAAAGCTCTTCTGCCACTTTCAGATTTTCGTGCCAGATATTGTCTATCTGAAAATGTTTCAAGAGAGTTTGAAATTGACTATTGCACAGCTAGTAATGAATAAATATGGGGCAAATGTTACAATTTTCCAATACGAAGTGGATTACAATGCCTCAACGAGTTATTTGCCACGGATGTAATCACGTGTTGTATGACGGCACGGAGCTAAAGCCTCCTGACGAGATTTTGCATCAATACGAAGGGATATGTCCCAAATGTGGCAAGAAACTCTCTCTGCTACCTATAGACGTCGAAGTAAAACCTTTCAAATAACATAGTCTTTAGTTGAGGCTTCTATTCAATGCCTCTGAATGTTTTACATAGGCAAATGCGGTGATGGGATATTTTCGCGAGAGTCACGGAACCGCTCAACGCTTTTCTTAAAATTACTGGAAGCCTCCGTTCTTACGGTGCATAGACTTCCAAATTGCAGTCCTTTGGTTTTGCAATAAGGCATAAGAACACACTGACAAATTGCCAACAACATTTAAGCCATTCTCGGAAAGCCATAAATAAACGACGGATGTGATATAAACAATTATTAACGACAAAAATAGATTAAGATTTCATTAGTGTGAAGGGATGGCTTGAAGCGGAGGAACGAAGATATTGTCTAAGGAAAAAATCGTTAACGGGCTTAAATCTTTTGGAAGGCTACGGATTCAAACAAGCCATGCTTCAATAATCTGTTTTTCCGCTTTATTCCTGATACTCTTCATTGCTTTTACTATTCGCATTTTGCCCATACGTTGGGAGATACCTTCAGGCACTATACGTCTTAACGAATTTGATCCTTATTACCAGTATAGCCTCACAAGCCATATGGTTCAATATGGTTTGTTGTCTCCTTATTGGCCAACACCTTGGGTAAACACGATGCAATGGTACCCTGGCGGATTACCCATGTATATTTCCTTGCCTGGTCTACCAATGACAGCAGCGGTATTGTACAGCATTGTCTCCTTTTTGGTCCCAAACGTGGATTTAATGGCGTTCTGCTCCATACTGCCGGCGATACTGGGTACAGTATCGGTATTTGTACTATATTTACTGGGTAAGGATATGGGTGGGAAATCAGTTGGTTTGCTATCAGCCCTTTTCTTAGCTTTGGCTCCTTCTTTTCTTCAAAGGAGCGCTCTAGGCTTTTTTGACACAGAAACTGTGGGTGTGTTTGGGCTCTTACTCTTCGTTTTTCTGTTCTTAAGGTCAATTGAAGAAAACAGATCTTTGCGTTCATCATTGCTATACTCTTTGGCCGCTGGAGGTGCATTAGCGTACTTCATCTTAAGTTGGGGCGCAGCGTATTACTTGATGGGTTTGATCGCGCTCTTTGTTTTCGCGCTGATCCTGATGAAAAGGTATAGTCAACGACTACTCATAGGTTATAGCATTAGTTTTGGATTAGCCCTTTTCGTAGCCACGAGGTTTCCAGTCATTTCCCCTAGTTATTTGACATCGGGTCCGGTCGTAGTAATCGCAGGCGTCTTCATTCTGCTCGTCTTATCGGAGATACTTCGCAACAATATATCGTTGAGAACAAAGACAGTGTTAACAGCAGCATCACTAGTCGTGATAGTTGGCGGCTTCATAGTCACGTGGCAGTTCGGTTATCTTGGGAACATTGCCGGCAAATTCATCTCGGTGCTGGATCCGTTCGTCCGATCTGCAACTCCACTGTTGGAGTCTGTAGCTGAACACAGAATTTCATCTTGGGGAAACATCTACTATGATGTCGGAATAAGCATACTCTTCTTTGTAACAGGCTTGTACTTCGCACTTAGAAATCCCAGTAACAGAAACGTGTTCCTGCTGATTTTTGGCGCAACATCACTTTACTTTGCAGCTTCAATGGTGCGTCTGCTCGTTATTTTTGCCCCTGCATTCAGCATCATTGCGGCTATAGGCGTTTTTGGTGTTTTGAAGCCGTTTTTCACTCTTCTGAGAGAAACGCCCCAGATGGTAATGAAGTCAAAGCGCAAGCTCGAGCGAGTTAGCAAAGAGTACAGTGGAATCGCCATTTTTCTCGTTTTTATTCTGCTAGTTACAAACCTAGCTTTTTCTCCTCAAAACGGTGGTATGCCGAGAGTATACGGTCAAGCTTACGCGCCGATTACTATAAGCGCTGCCAGTATTCCAATATTGCCTTCTGAACAAGTGCCAACTTGGCTAAACATGCTTAGTTACACTAAGACCAATCTTCAGTCAACAGATGTCGTATGCTCCTGGTGGGACTACGGATATTGGCTAACATTAATGGGCAACGTTACGACTTTAGCCGACAACGCCACAATCAATACAACACAGATAGAGAACATAGGCTTCATCTTCATGGCAAATGAAACGCAAGCACTTGAAATGCTGAAACTTTACGATGCCAAATACATTCTTGTCTTCACGGTACTAGCTGTAGGTCAGACTACCAGTGGGACGTACCAAGCCTATCCGGTGAACCTTGGAGACGAAGGAAAATGGGCATGGATGGCCAGAATTTCAGGTCAAGCTAGCAAGCGACTTGTCGAAGACGGATTCATTGAAGAGGCAGAAGCTTGGACAGACGAAACAGCTTTTGGTAATTCCACATCATCGGGTTCTTGGAGTTGGAACAACAAAGGATCGAACTCGACGGTTTACAAACTAATGAGCCATGCATGGCAAAGATGGGTAGACACAATTGGAAACCTATACGGAATAACCCTGTCAGAAACCACTGCAACACCTACCTACTTCAAGGAAGCAACAATAACTGGCATAACTGTTTTGCCCTCGGAATATGGGGGCTTAATACCACTGGTTGCCCTCTACGAGATTGACTGGGAAACATACAATAGTTCAACTTAGGCAAGCTGAAAGCTAAGGACGCGATAAATTGTTTCCGAAAGTTCCAGACCAGCACAAAGCAGGTCAACCCCTAATCCCCAACGGTCTAGGCGTGTTCTACGTCTTATTCACCACCGTCTACCTTTTCTCTATATACTTCATTGGTGTTGACAGAGCCGCAAACGGCGTTTCAGCTTCCTTAACCCTGGCCGCATGCATATTGTTTGGGGGCTTCATGGGTTTACTTGATGACTGGATGGACCTGAAATGGCGCTACAAAGCTTTTATGCCGCTAATCGCGGCTTTGCCACTGATTCAGTTTGCACTCGGGAATCCCCTTACACGCACATCGATATCTTTACCCATTGTAGGCTTGATTCAGTTTGGTGATGCATACTACTTCCTTATTATTCCCTTGATCGTCATGATCGTGACCAATACTGTAAACCAGCTGGGAGGCTTGAATGGTTTGGAAACAGTCTGTCCAGCAATAGTTCTGATAGGGCTGACGGCAATGTCATCTCAATTGTTTCAGATCCTGATGGTTGGGCCTTTAATCCTGTGGGTCATTCTTCTTGTTTTAAACATTCAAGGCAAGATTTTCGTCGGCAATACTGGATCATTTGCGATAGGAATGACAGTAGCGTCGTTTGCGATAATCACAGATTTGAAATCGAGCTTGTTGATTTCGATTTTGCCCTATGTTTTCAATTCAGTTCTAATTCTTTCGGCGATTTTGTTTTTGAAGAAAAGAGCAAGCCTATCGTTTGACGGCAAAAGACTTGTTTCGGACCATAGGAGAAGCTTGGCTACACTCATAGCGTATCGACGGTCCTTAACTGAACGCAAATTGGTAACCATAATATCGTTCCTTTTTGTGTTCTTTACACTACTCGCCGTGTTTGTTGAGTTTTTCTAACTCTTTTTTCGATTCTGAACAAGTTGGCACATCGCATTTCTTCTTCACTTAACAGGAACTGCTCCGGCTAATGCCGTTCTTGTTAGTTCAATAAGTTTAATAGGAAATATGCAAGTGGATAAGAACCAAAGGCGGGTAGGTGGACCTCCACCCGTTCCGCTGCTAAACAAATCCCGGTGTAGGAGGTGGAAAAGTGAGATTCGATAGTAGAGATTTGACATCAACTGCTGTCTTTGCTGCATTGTACGTAGTGATAAATGTCGTTGAGGCAATGGCTGTGGGAGGTCCGGTTTTTACGTATGGACCTATTCAGTTGCGCGTTGCTGATGCTCTGATAGCTTTGGCGGCGTTGCTCGGTTGGCCTGTAATCGGCGGGGTGACCATAGGCTGTTTCGTGACTAACGCGTATTTTTTCCTCGGTGCTCCAGACCTGTTTTTGGGGCCTGTCGCCAATCTGATTGCGGCTTACCTTGTACTGTTGCTTAGGAAACATCATTTGATAGCATGTGTTGCAGGTGCTTTGCCCATAGGCTTCATTGTTGGAGGGTACCTTTGGCTGTTCTTTCCTGCGCCAGAAATTTTCGGCGCTTTGCCGGCATGGTTGGGCATGATTATCAGTATAACGCTCAGTAGCCTCGTCGCCATTGCTGTCTTAGGATACTTGCTGCTTTCAACGCTTAGTCGTCCAAATATTCTAAACCCGTTGAAGTCTCATGGTTTAAGAGTTGTAGATGCAAAATAGCTATCCTAGGAACCTTTCCAGTTTAGTTAGTCCGATGATTTCGTCGAAGCTTAAACCTAGTGCATCCAAAACTTGGTCGAAGGTTGAGTGCAGGTACGCAATGTACTTGTCCACGTCAACCTCGTTTTTCGTGGCTAGCTGAACTGGTTTTACGTGAGGTTCTCTTATGGTTTTGACGAAACTTATCAAGTCTCCTGCTCTTATTTCCACCTTGTTTTCCTCTAGAATCTTTGCTGCTTTAACGTGTTGAGGTGTGGTCTTCGTGTAACGATTAAGGTCTTCTCCCAGAACTACGTGGAAGGCAAGTTCATCGAGGTTTTCCCACTCTCTCTTCTTCAATCGCGTATAGCGTTCGCGGACAATGTTTGCAATGTCTTTTTTTGCCTTTTCGAACTCTGTTGGGTTTTTTACCTGCGCTAGTCTGTCTTTCATTTGGTTGAATGCGTTCTTGATGAAGATTGGGATATGCTTCTTCTTGCCAGTTAATCCCTTCACATCGACAGAACCGTCTTCCAAAACCCCGAGGTAGTTCTTCTTTCGGCTGCTGAAAACCGCGTATCTATAGACTTTCTCCATGTCTATGCTCATTCTCAGTTCATGTTCAGTCCAGCGAATCAGCTCTCTGACTTGTTCTTTGGATGGGTTCTTAAGGAAAAGGCTGTCAGTGTCTCCGTAGAGAACCTGAATACCAAGAGACTCCGCATGTTTCAGTATTTGGGTAATGCTATGTCTTCCGATAGCTGCAGTGGCTTCAGCAACTGGCGGGCAGTACAGGTCAAAGCTGTCAGCGCCAAAAACGCCGTAGCTGGCATTCAAAATCACCTTAAGCGCGCCTTGTGTAATCTTATACCAGCTTCTTAGCTCATCTGGCAAGGTCTGGTCCTTAGACCTTAGTTTGTACCATCGAACGCGAAGGTCTCTAAGTGAACCAATTAGGAGGCTTTCTAAAGAGCGTTCTTTTGTGCAGACCCAATGTGACGTGCCGGGCACAATGTTTGTGCGGCATTCCGGATGTTGACAGAGTATGGATTGGTATCCGAGATTCCAGACTTTTATTATGGAAGGATATAGGCTCGGGAAGTCCATCACTGCAACGTTAAAATGGACTCCAGGGATTGGGTCAACTACAATTGCTCCTTTGTATTTTTTCCCTTTTATGATGGCTGTTGTAGATGTTTTGCCTTTCTTGTCGAGTATGTCTTCAGCGTTTGGAAGTAACATATTCTTTTTTCTGTGTTCACGATGCATGAAATTCCGTATCCAGCGGCTTACTCCTTGGCGGCTGACGTCTTCCATGGGCATGCTGCTGATTCTTGCCAGAACCATGATTAGTTTCATGGTTAGTTCATCTTCGAAACTTGTTAGTTTGAAGGTGATTTCAGAGTCTCTAAGGCAGTATTGAGCAAGTTCGGTGTAGGTTAGGTCTCCGAAACTTTTTTCTAGCCGTATCTTCTCCATGCCAATTATGGCTTTGCCGACGTCGTTAAGTGTCACGTCGCGGTAACGGTTGTTGAAGGCGTAGATCTGGATAGATCTGTTGTAGAAGAATTTGTACAAGTCAATGTGAATGCCATATCTTAGGAGGCAGACACGTTTACCAACTTCAATGGGGACATCGGATTTCCTCATGCCGAGGTTAAGGGCTCGGTGCATTAGGTAGCGCAGGTCAAAATCGTCCCCATTGAACGTTAGAACGAAGGGGTATTCCCATAAAACTTCAAAAACAGCTTTTAGGAGTTTTTCTTCGGTATCATAATACTCGAGTTTCACGTCCGCGGGTAGATATTGGTTACCTTCACGGGTTCCTTCTCGTTTTAAGATAAGCACTCTTTTCTGCAAGTCTGAACTGCAGACTGAAACACATATAACTGGATACGCGGCTTCGCGTGGATCTGGTACTCTCGTGGAGACCGTTGCGTAAACTTCTATGTCCAAAGCTGCTCTGCGGAACTTGGGAGCTGGATACTCCAATAGTCTCGCCCATTCCGTGAGGTATTGTAATTCTTCTGAGGTCGCTTCTGGAAAAATTGCTTCTATCTGTTTAACAGTTTTTTCAGTTTGCTCCGATACTGTTGGAACGAGGTTATCATTCTTAACTTCGTAGATCATTCCAGGCAGGAACTGTTTGTCGTAGATGTAGCATTGATAATATTTTATTCTGGCCTCCCAGACTTTTGCCTCTTCATTGTTAGCCATACTGGCGGAGGTCTTCGGAAAGTCTTCAGGAATTATGTCCCTTATTGTTCCCTGAGGTCTGCCTCCAATGGCTAACGGATCGCTTGTGACGATTTTCGTTACCTGTACTTGTCTGTCAAGAAGTGGATCAAACTTTTGCGTTGATTCTAAGTGGTCAAAACCTTCATGTTTTATTAGCCGCTCGATCCTTTCCAGTCTGCTCTGGGATAAATTAGTTAGGCAGTAGGGCTTGTGTCCTGTGTTGTCGTACCAGAAGTAAATGTCACCGCTTGTGGGCTCGTAGAGTTTTAGGACTGCCTTCCTTAGGCGCCCATCATAACCGGCAGAAACGATGTATGATGGCGGCAGGTTATGAGGTGCAACAGGTGGGAAAACACGGTGTTTTCTCTGCTTTCTTTCGATATCACTCTTGATAGTTGGCAGCGCTTCCGCTTTGTTTTCTATGATACTTGGTTTTTTCTGCACCTCAGAGTAGTAATCTAAGCTTTTCTGCGCCAACTTTGCTTCTTGCCCTTGGTCACCTTATGGCTTGTACAGACTAAAATGTTTGTTGACCGCTACTTTTCTTCTTCTCCGTTGGAAATACTGCAATTCCTATTCAAAGTGCCTCCGCTAATTCGAGCGATGTTGCCGTTTTGGGTAGACATAACCCTGCAATTGCTTGTTGAAAGCCCTGTTCTCTAGGAAGAGCTAAATCAAACTTTTAACTTTCCATGACTCGTGGCAAACTCGTGGGAGTTGTTCTGCCACGGTAAAGAGGAATAATGATGAAGAAAAACTATAAGCAAATCATTAACCGGGTTAGTATTGGGGTTGCTTCTGACAAGTCTGCTAAGCTTGGCGACTATAGTTCCAGCAGAAGCACAAGAATCAGTTGACCCTTACACAGTCGGTTTGTGGCATCTGAACGAGGTGTTCCCTGATGGTTACCAAGAAAAGACACCTGACGCTACAGGACAAAATCCCGGAATCTTGGTTTCTGCGCCTGAGGCTCCTGCGCTTGTTGACGGCAAGTTTGACAAGGCTTTGAGCTTCGATGGAAACAACGGTGTGTATGTGCCCATTCGGTTCTTAGTGGGTTTCCCGCCTACCCCTCAACCCATCTACATACCAATATCCACAAGCCTAGATGTTTCGGAAGAGCTCAAAATTGAAGCTTGGATAAACGTACACGACTTCAAGAACGTAACCTACAACAACATCGTGATCAAATGCACCCGTAGCGACGCCAGCTGGGAAAACGTAACCAGAGTATATGGTATCGCAGTCAAAGCCGGCATTAGCGAAAACGGACACACGGTATCGGTAGGAGCCCTCAGTGGTTACGTATACACTGATGCTGGTGGATTAAACGAGATAGTAACCACGGAACAGGTGGTTCCTCTAAACGATTGGATTCACGTGGCCTTCACCCGCAACCTCGCCACAGGCATGCACCTGTACGTTAACGGGTACGAAAAAGAAGTCAAGGTTATTCACGGTGTCCAAAACCCAACCGGATCTATAATTAATGGAACAGAGGTTTACTTCGGTCACGATTCACAGGTTTCAATAGACGAAGTCCGCATCAGCAACCTTGACCCAGAATCACAGACTGTTGCAGCACAGATTGATATAGGACCAAATTTGTTAGCTGCCGTGATCGTTGTAGCAGTAATATTCGCTGCGGCTTGGCTTCTGCGAAGAGCACTCCAACTATGGCTTATTCGGTCAAGATCCTGAATCGGTGTATATGCAAATTGAAACATCAAAGTAGGAATCAATTTTCTCTGCAAACGAGCAGGTGAATGATTGCTTGGGCAACGGGCTCAGACTCTTAGAGTTGTTGCTTCGCCAAAAACTCTTTGGTTCAGGGTCTAAAGGGAGAACCAAACACCCCGACCGTGGTTTCTTACGCTGTCACAAAAGCATGTAATCTTCGGTGCTTGCACTGCCATGTTTCGGCTACTGAGGCCATGCACAATGAGCTTAGCCTGCGAGAGGCGATGCACGCAATAGACGAAATGGCAAATCTGGGAACCCGAGCTTTGATCTTCAGCGGTGGAGAACCTCTTCTTAGGAAAGAGTTCGTTCTGTCACTTGCGGAGTACTGTGTTGACGCAGGCATGTTGCCTGCTATCCTGACGAATGGTCTTCTGCTCGATCACAAAGTAGCTTTTGAGCTCAAAGACTCAGGAATATTGGCTGTAGGCATACCTATCGACTCGATAGTTCCTCAAACGCATGACAAGTCTAAGGAATATGGCTGGCGCCTTCGCGAAAGCTGTAGAGGCGATTAAGGCTTGTTTAGATGTAGACTTGGAAGTGGTAATCACAACGATGGCTTTGAAAAACACTTACGATGAAATACCCCGAAGAATAGCTTTCCTGGCAAAATTGGGGGTGGAACAGGCTGCCGTCTACGATTTGGTTCCAGTGGGGCGGGGAAAGGAGGTCATGGACCAAGCGATGAGCCAAACGCAGCGAGTGAGTCTGATAAAGTATCTTCAGCAAATCCAGGAAGATGGCGAGATGGTTTTCACCATGTCAGGCGGACTTCCGCTGTATCCAGAAATTGTTTCCGAAATGCACAAAATGAACGGTACTAAACCTCGCGATCTCTTATTGAAACAGTTCTGGCTCGATGCTTCTGTCGGTTGCCAAGCAGGGATTCTGTATTTCAGTTTGCGACCGAACGGCGACGTGTACCCATGCACTTTTTTGCCAATAAAAGTTGGGAATATTCGGGAGCAAAGCTTAACCCAAATTTGGAACAGCTCCAGAGTCTTAAGGGACCTCCGACAAAGACGCTTGCTGAAAGGGCAATGTGGAGCATGCGAATACCGAGAAACATGCGGAGGATGCCGGGGAAGGGCTTACGCTTACAGCGGTGACTACCTAGAAACAGATCCTGTTTGTCTGCGTGACTTAATGTTGGAGGATAATGTTTCGCCTTCTGCCATAAAGCGTTGCGGCTGGTGCGTTGGATAGACCAGCGACTGTTTTGCAGCGCTTCTGTTTCCGGTTTTCTATGGGGAGCAATAGGCTGGGGAAAGCGCGGTTCAAATTGATCTTAGGTTAGTCTCTTAAACTATTTTCCTGTTTTGGCAATGGTCTCTTGTGGCAGTTTTCGTTAATCTTTTTTCATTGCTTTTGCTCTAAGCTCTTTGGGCATCAGCTCTATCGCGTATCGAAGCGCTGTCCGTGGCATAGTCTTCCTTTTTGTGAGAACATAATCCAGCACTTCTCTTTGGTGCTTTCTGCTTGCTTCTTTTAGAAGCCACCCGTAGCCTTTCTGCACCATTTCATCTTTATCAGACAAAAGTATGCTGCTGATTTCGAGGGCGTCCTTCAAGAAGTCGCCTTTCTTAGCTGGAACTATGAGGGAGACAGCTGCTGCTCTTTTAAGCCATGGATTGTCGGATTTTGCCCATTTTTTCAATTCCATTACAGCTTCCGGTTGTCTTTCTATGAGACCTCCAATCGTGTGGTTGCAAAATCCATCACATTTTGCCCAATTGTCGATGTAATGCTCAATCCATGACTTGAAAGTTGAGAGGTCACTTAGCTCAAGTTGCATAATCATGTTGGGTAACCAAGAAGAAACGATGAAAGCTTCTTCAGTAAAACCGGAACGTAATAACTCTTCACAAAGTGAAAATACTGTTTTCTTGTCAAGGTGCTTGACTTCACTCCAGTGTTTGTTGGCTATCTTGTTAACTAAACCGGTTTTGACGCCGTAGTATGTTACTTTCTCTTTGAAGAATCTTTGGAAACTATTTCGAGTTTTGCCGTCTGAGTTCGCTTTAAGCTCTTGCCTGATTGCTTCTATGATTTCATCCATAGCTCGAAAAGAAAGAGGTGGCTGCCAAAATACCTTTTCCTGAAAAAGATGGTGTTGAATTAAATGATGGCTTAGAAAAAAACTTGGGAGCGCTTAAGGCTCTTCCATCTGGTAGAGTTCCAAATCTATGTCTATTTTGGAAGGCTTTTCACGTTCAACAGTAGTTTCAATATTATAGAGTTTAGACATGATTTTTCCAACCTCGGTCTGACAAATTTTGTTTTTCTGGATCAGAGCTGCTTTTATTTTGCGTTCAATTCTGTCTTCAGGTGGAATCTGGGCGCTGCGAATAGCGAGGGAGTTTTTGTTAAGCACGTCTGTGGTGCGAGTCCTCGCTTTCTCTACTTCATCAAGGTTAATGTGGCATTTCACAGTGATTTCGTCAGGTGATTGCTTAGTCAACTCCTTTCCTCCGCCAAACTTCGGCACTGATTAAATCTCGAATCGCGACGCGGATGGCTTCAGCCCTGTTGGGATAGAACCTTTCGCCCACGAGCTGGTCCAAAGCTTTAATATACGTTTCAGGTAGATACAATGTAATTAGCTTCATATGCTTCTCTCCCTCAGTAAGCTACGACAAGGATGCTTGTAGGTTATACTTCTATATATTATGATACATATATGTGGCAAATATGTTCGTTACTTCCTTTTTAAATGTTTTGCAAATCATGTTGCAGTTTTCTGTTAATTCTCGCGTGAAGTCACCTTTATGTTTTTATTGCTTGTTGAATCATCTACCGTAATGCGATGAAGAAAAATGCGCGTTTTCCTAAAGAGCTACGGTTGCTCCGCAAACCAAGCTGACAGCGAAGTCTTATCCGGTTGTCTAGCGAAAGCCGGATACGAACTAACTAATTCAATTTCGGAAGCCGATGTTATAGTTATCAATACCTGTGCCGTGAAAGGACCGACGGAAAACCGTGTAATTGACGCCTTGAAGCGCGTCCCCGAGGGAAAGAAGCTTATTGTCGCGGGATGTTTGCCACGTGTGAATTTTGAGCGACTGTGCCGCGAAGTCTGTTTCGACGGTGCCGTTGGTCCTGCGGTTGGCAATGATATAGTTGGAATCGTGGAAAGAGTTATGGCTGGCGAGAAAGTTGTGGCTTTAGGCACCCAGCTAGACACCAAGCCTAGCCTATGTCTTCCACGTTTGAGGTCAAACCCTGTGATAAGCGTGATTCCCATAAACTATGGCTGCTTGGGCTCATGTGCGTATTGTTGCGTAGTTTTCGCAAGAGGTCGACTGCGAAGCTACAAGCCTGAAGAGGTTGTTGAACGATTGCAGCAGGACTTGATAGCTGGCGCGAAGGAGTTCTGGATCACGTCCCAAGATGTAGCTTGCTACGGAAGAGACATCGGGGGAAACCTTGCGGATTTGCTGGAAAATATAGTCAACATTGAAGGTGATTTCCGAGTTCGCGTGGGTATGATGACGCCTAACATGATTGCAGACATAACTGGTAATCTTGTTTCCGTGTTCAAAAACGCGAAAATCTTCAAGTTTGTGCACCTGCCGGTACAGAGTGGCGATGACAGTGTTTTGAAACGCATGAATCGCTATTATACTGTTCAGCAGTTCAAGGACATCGTGAACACGTTTAGGACTGCTTTTCCGGAAATTACTCTGGCGACCGATGTGATTTGCGGTTTTCCAGGAGAGACGCAAGAAGCGTTTGAAAACACGCTTAAACTGATTAACGAAGTGAAGCCAGACATCGTAAATGTATCCAAGTTTTTCCCGAGGCCAAAGACAGCTGCTTCTTTTATGCAGAGTGAGTTTGTTGAGCTGCCTGAGATTAAGCACAGGAGCGCCGCTGCAGCGGAGTTGTCGAAACGGATCGCCATGGAGAGGAATCAAAGGTGGGTAGGCTGGATTGGAGAAGTCTTGATCGATGAGAAAGGCAAAGTACCTGGGACATGGATAGGTCGGAATTTCGCTTACAAACCCGTTACAGTCAAGGGTTCGCAGAATCTGCTTGGAGAGAGGTTGCAGGTCAAAGTTGTTAAAGCGTTTTCGACCCATCTCTCAGGGACAGTCTGTTGAATAATACGGTAACTGCATCCAGAAAGTGTTTTTGTGTCGTGACGGTTTGTATTCCTATTTTGTGGGTTTTTCCGTCTTTAGATTATCTAAGAGGTCTTTTGCATCTGAGGGAGGATGCCCTGAATAGTATTTGCTGAAATATCCGAAAACCGCTGTTGGTTGTGATTTTTCAAGCAAGAGTCGTCTTAGGCTGTCAGCCCACAGTTTTGTGCTAGTTGTCTTATCCACTTCTATCTTGCCCAAGGTGCCATTGACGAGTTTTCGGTCTCCTTCCCATCTCACATAGATGAAGTCGGAAGTTGCTTCTGTTATTCTGGGCATGGAAGGGTTGTCAATCCATGCCAAAGCTACATTGTTGTCTCTGAGAATAGAGTAGAACCTGTCGTTTAGTAGTTTATTGTTCCTTACTTCTACGACATAGCGATGCTCTTTGGGTAAGTTATTGAGGAAATCGCGAAGCAATGAGGCTTTCTCGATTCCAAACTTCCTCGGGAACTGAAGCAATAGTGGTCCAAGCTTCTCCTTTAGAAGTCCGACTTTTTCCATGAATATTGTGGCTTCTTCTTGGCAATCTTTGAGCATTTTAATGTGGGTTATAATCTGTGGAAACTTTAGCGAGAAAAGAAAACTGGCAGGCGTCTGTTCTCTCCAATTCATCACGGTTTGCCCACGCGGAATTCTATAGAACGTGTTGTCAACTTCAACGGAGTTGAACTTTTTCGCGTAGTAAGTTAGGAACTCATTCTCAGGTAAGTTTTCGGGGTAGAAGTTGCCTTTCCAGAAGCTGTAACTCCAACCCATTGTGCCTATGCGAAGACTTTGCATCGCTATTTCTTTCCCTTAAGCAGCAGCCAATTCTTCTCTCCGGCTTTCTTGAGCCTTACTAGAACAAAACGCCCCTTGAGTTTTTCTCCATTTAGGTTGAATTCGATCATGCTCTCGCTCCAAACCTTAACTTCGTAGGAGCCCTTGTCCCAAATCTTGACGGTTCCGGCGCCATACTGTCCTGCTGGAATAGTGCCCTCGAAAGATGCGTATTCGATGGGGTGATCCTCAGTCTCAACTGCCTAGGCGCTTTTCTTCAGAGCTTACGGGAAACCCCTTCGGCACGGCCCAACTCTTCAAGACGCCGTTTCTTTCCAGCCGAAAATCATAGTGCAATCTTCGGGCATGATGCTCCTGAACCACGAAAACTTTTTCTTCCTTATTTTTTTCGTAATTTCCTGCGGGCTCGTTTGTAGCGGTGAAGTTGCGTTTTGATTGGTATTCTGCAAGCTCACTTTTTACGATTTGATCCAGAGTGCATTCGCTTGGGAGCTTATCATCTCTTAAACCTCTGAAGCATGGCATCCTGAGCTTCATATCTCGCGTAACATTCTGGTAGATTACTTCGCACACGAGTTTGGGTTTCAGCCACCTTACCTCGTTGGGTACGTCCGCTTTGAAGGGTGGAGCAGCTGCTTCGAGTTTCTGGAAAGCTTCTAACAACGTTTGCAGTGTGTCCTGCGAGAAACCTGTTCCAACTTTTCCAACGTAGACAGGAATTCCTTCCTGGTTGTATAAGCCAAGGAGTAAAGCTCCAAAAGTCTCGTTTCTCGTTCCAGAACCTATAGTATAGCCAAAAATCACGCAGTCACAGGAACGCAACTTCTTAATCTTCAGCCAGTTGCTACTTCTTATGCCTGGTTCGTAGGGGCTGTCTTTTCTCTTTGCCACAACCCCTTCTATGCCTTTGTCTAATGCTGCTGCAAAGTAAGCTACTCCGTTTGTCTCGACGAAGTCCGAAAGCAAGACATGCCTTCCTTCTTGAACTGAATTCTGCAGGATTTGTTTTCTTTCTATTAAAGGCAGGTTTACCAGTGTTTTTCCGTCTTTTTCTAAGATGTCGAAAACCACGTATATGGCTGGCGATCGACTTGTCTGAAGTTTGATTTCAGTTGGTGAGAGAGCTTTTCCTCTTTCAAGCAGCGTTTGAAAATCAGCTTTGCCTTCTTTCATTACGACAATTTCGCCGTCAAGAACTACGTCGTGGGCTACTTGCCCAAGTTCTTCGAGCTCTGGGAAAATATCCTTTAGTTCTTTTCCGTTGCGGCTTTTCAGGCTTAGGTCTTTGTTCACGTATGCTATGGCTCTGAATCCATCCCATTTGATTTCGAAGATCCAGTCTTCGTTTGAAAAAGGCTGTGGCGTGAGTTCAGCTAGCATTGGTTTGTAGTTTCTGTTCATTTCTTTTCCAACTGTTTGAGCGTTTCGCGCAAGGCGACCATTAGTCCCTTGGCTTCTTCCTCCACTGGTTTCTCAACCACTATTGTTTCGCCTTTCAGTTTCTTCTCTATGAGTTCTTCGACTTTTCGCCTGTAGTTGTCTTCGTACTCCTCTATGTCGAATTCTCCTGAAAGGTCAGTGATTATTTTCACAGCCAAGTCTAGTTCGGTTTTGTTAGGAGTTTTGAGTTCTTTTAGCTCTTCGAAGTTGTTTGGGTTTGCAACGTCGTAGGCGTACCGCAGAGTAGTAAGCACCAGTGAGTTTTGGTACGCATGTACTAGAACTGGGTATTCCTTTGTGCGTAGTGTTATTCTTCCTGCTCCTGCTTTGCCCATTTTTTGAAGTGCTACGAGGAGGAGATTGTACGCATCGTTACTGTTATCCGGCGTTAGAATGTAGAAACTGCTGAAGTATGTTGGGTCTACGGAGAAGTAGTCTACAAACTTGTCCAACCGGATTCGCTTGTCCGATTCTGGTTTGCCTGCCTCCAGTTCTTGTTTGCTGAAGACAACATACTCGTTCTTTGCAACTTCATAACCTTTGGCTACTTCTTCCCACGGGACTACCTTGCCGTCTTTTGTGCAGACTCTCTCGTATTTCAAAGGATGATTATCGACTTTGTGCAAGAAACGAAAGCTTATGCTCCGATCAAAAATCATCGCGAACAGCTTGACTGGAACGTTGACCAAGCCTATTGTGATGCTTCCTGACCACACAGGTCTTCTTGACGTACGTGCGGGTTTAGACTTTTTAGCCATCTTTACGCGCCATCCAATTTTTGTTTGATTTCGAAAATGTCTTTCCAGGGGTCTTTTTTCAGACTCGGAACTGTGAAGATATTGAGTTCTGCAGGCTTTATTCTTTTCTCAACATCGCTCCACTCTATTGGAGTCGACACCGTTGCCTCGGGTACACCTCTCAGGCTGTAGGGACTCACGTTGGTTCTTCCCTGGGCGTTTTGGAGGTAGTCAACGAAGATTTTTCCAGGCTTTTTTGTGTCTGAAAATTCCGAGACCACGTTTTTCTGCTCTCTGGCTAGTTGCTGTCCGATTTTGTGAACAAAGGCCCTTGTCTGCTTGAAAGTATATTCTTGCACAATCGGGACGAGAATGTGTAGGCCTTTTTTGCCTGAAGTTTTTACGTATGATTTGAGTCCGAGCTGGTCCAGTTTTTCCTTAAGGTAGAGCCCGACTGTCATCGCATCTTCGTATGTAGCTGGCGGTTCAGGGTCAATATCGAAAAAGATGAAGTCTGGATTGTCTCTTGTCTTAATTGTGGATAGGGGGATGTGGATTTCGATTGCGGCTAGGTTTGCCAGCCAAATGAGCGTGTCGAGGTCGTTGCATAAAACATAGTTGACGTCGCGATGTGCTGTTTCAGAATGAATCTTGTATGTTGCGACCCATAATGGAGTACCTTCCGGAGCATCCTTTTCGTAAAAACTTCCCTCGTCTATTCCATTCGGATAACGTGTAAGCACTATAGGTCTGTTAGCTAAAAACCTCAGCATTCTGGGTGCAATTCTAATGTAATATTCTATCAGTTGGGCTTTCGTAATTCCCAATTGTGGGAAGAGGATTTTTTCGAGATTTGTGAATTTAACTTTAGTTAAACTGTTGTTCATAACTATGCTGCTATTAGATACGGGCGTTTAATTGGTTTTGTATTAGCGCCAAATAGAGTTATGACTTTTTGTCTATGTCAGGTCTATCTAAATCTGCTTTTGATGCAATAAGTGTTTCAGCAACTGTCACCCGTTAAGAAAAAATTTGTGACTGGCGTATTCGATTTAGATAGACCTTACATGACTATGTCGCGAGGACTATTGCTCATTTAATGATCTGATCAAGTTGCTGAATTTCTTTTGGATTTTGTCTTGGGTGGCAATCTTTTCAGTTGACATTGACAAGATGCCTGCAAATTCCAAGATTTCTTGCTTGGTGAAGAAGTCAACGTCGTCAAGTTTCGAAATGGCATCTTCGTACTCTTTTGCGCCGCAGCATTCTTCTAGTTCCATTTTCAGGTCCGCCAGTTCAGAGATGACTTTCTTGTCGAATTTGAGTTTGAAGCCAATTTGGTCTAAGGCTTTCAGCGTTGTTTCAATCGTTTCTTCGAGGGCTTCTTTACTGCGAGTAGTCTTACCAAGTGCGAAGTGAAAAACTTCAGCCGTGGCCTGATAGTAACTTTCTATAAGGTGATCCACCCGGACTTCCCTTGATACTTCGACCATGTCGCCTTCGACTAGTTTTTTTATGTGGTGGTAAACCGTTTGCGGGGTAAGGTTGAGCTCATGAGCTATCTGGCTGACAGTCATCTCTTTTGCTCGAAGGAGAAACAGGATTTTTCGTCGTGATTCATCCGCGAGGATTTTGAAAGCTTCGGGGTCGACTATCGTTTTTACTGCTTTCATAGGCATCCGTTTACAAATGAAGGTTGAAGTGGAGTGAGTATAAAAGCGTTTTGCTATATTAATTATGGTCTGTATGTTTAAATGATAATCTTTATATATTACGCATATCTTACTCATTAAGATACTCATCTTAACAGTTAGATGAGTGGTATAGTGGTGAAATGATGATGTTGAAAAGAAAAATCCCCCATCCACAGAAAACCCCCACAAACAAAATTATGGGTTTGCTTAGAAGAACAATTGAATTCCATAGAGAAGACCTCAAACCCAACTTGGGAACATCTACCGGAACAATCGCCTCGCCCAAAACAACATTGATCCAACCATTTGTGATTGAACATGAACTCAACCGCAACACAGCCATTTTGTATGCAAACACGATTCCGCCTCGATAGCTCTCTAATTGGGATCCGTATTCGCCCGGTATTCGTGTTCCTAGACTTACTATAACTATTAGCAAGCATAGTCATGCCGGGACTACATTCTGAACCTTGAATTCTGCATGATAGCAGAAAAAAGACAAGGGTAACAAAAGGCGAATTTTAATATTTTCCGTCAATTTCCCAGTAACCATGCCGGCTATTGCACTTCAGCAACAATACACTCTTCGGTAGGCGCATGGCATAATTTTTCCAATAGGAGTCTCTATCACTGCTTCAGTACAGCCCTACCTGTAAAGACTTATAAGCATACCACAACTAATGATGAGACGCGAAATAAAAAAAAGAAAGGAGAAAAAGAGAATGCATATTCTAAAAAGAAATACTATTGCTACTGCAATTTCGTTAATTCTGATATCAGCTATGGCTCTTACACTTGTTGCTTTGCCAAAAGTCAACGCACAGCCAATATATCCAACCTACGCTTTCTGCGGTATTACACCTAATCCGGTAGGAGTAGGTCAAGCAGTACTAGTACACCTGGGAATTTCACAACAAACGACAGGCACAACTCAACAGTGGATAGGTTTGACAGTTACCGTCACTAGACCCGACGGCACAACTGAAACGCTGGGTCCATTCAACACTGACTCGACAGGAGGAACAGGCACCAACTACATACCTAGTGTGGTGGGTAATTACAAATTCCAGACACACTTTCCTGCGCAAAACTTGACAGGTTTCAGCTTCGCTACCTTCAGCATTGTGACAACTTCCTATGCTTCCAGTGACAGTCCAATAACGACTCTTGTCGTGCAGACTGAACCGATAGAATACTTCCCGGCGTTCCCGCTTCCAACTGAGTATTGGACTCGTCCAATAAACGCACAGTTTTATGAATGGGTACCACTCACTGGGAACATGCTGAGACCGGCTGGAAGCTACACTATGCCACCAATACCGAAGTACTATGCCGGGAACCAAGATGCTCCTGAAACCGCTCACATACTATGGACAAAACAGTACGCTCAAGGAGGCATGACAGGAGGCGACCTTGGTGAGGCTGGATACGAAATGGGCGATGCATACGTGGGAAAGTTCTTGAACTCTGTGGTGATTGACGGTGTACTATACTACAACAGATACCAGGAAACAGGAGGCGCTAGTGTAACCCAGGAAGTTGTCGCAGTAAACCTTAAAACCGGTGAAGAAGTCTGGGTTAAAAACTGGGACAACAAGAGACTAGCTTTTGGTCAAGTGTACAACTTCCAATCATTCAACTACTATGGCGCTTTTGCATACTTGTGGACGGAGACAGGAAGTACTTGGGATGCTTATGATGCTTTAACTGGACGATGGGTTTACCGCATAACAGATGTACCTTCAGGCTACAACGTTTATGGACCGAAAGGCGAAATCTACCGATACACAGTTAACACTATGGCTGGCTGGATGACTCAGTGGAACTCAAGTCGCGCTACTAATCCACAACTCACGGGTTCAGTTGGCGACGGCAGTTGGGACTTACCTGGAAGCACAGTCAACGGGACACAGGGCTACGATTGGAACGTTACGATACCCACAGGTTTGCCGGGAGCTGTTTGCCACTATTCATTTGACGATTGCATACTTGGATCGATGTCATCTGCTTTCCCAAGCTTCAGTGGCCCAGCACTCACTTCATGGGCAATTAGCACAAAGAAAGCCACAGCGGGACAACTGATATTCAATACAACTTGGGCTGTGCCAACAGATCTTGCTCTTGCGAATTGGATTTGGACTGATGTGAGTTTCGAAGACCGCGTCTTCATCATATCATGCAAAGAGAGTCTAAGATTCTACGGATTCGACTTAGACAATGGCCAATTCCTGTGGCAAACAGAGCAAGAACCCTACCTGCAATACTATGACAAATGGTATGGTCCGATGTACGCATATGGCAACTTCTATAGCGAACGCATGAGCGGAATGATAATTTGCTATGACATCCAGACCGGCGAAAGAAAATGGACTTTCAACGTTACAGATCCGTACGCAGAAATCTTGTGGAGCCAGAACTGGCCAACAGTCTTCCACTTCGCAACCGACGGAAAGATTTACCTAGCCTATGGCGAGCACTCACCTAACCTAAGTTCGCGCGGCGCACCGATGGTCTGTCTTGACGCAGAGACCGGAGAAGAAATATGGAGAATAAGCTGGTTTAGCAACTGGTGGGGCGGATACAACGTTATAGGTGACAGCATAATGGCAGGACTTAACGCAGGCTACGACAACCGACTATACGCTTTCGGCAAAGGTCCCACAGACACCTCTGTTGCAGCATCGCCAAAGATTTCGGTGAACGGAGACAGCGTCATGGTCGAAGGCATGGTGACTGACATATCCCCTGGCACAGAAGAGTACGCTTTGACTGCTCGTTTTCCAGACGGAGTTCCTGCAGTTTCTGACGAAAGCCAGACCGACTGGATGCAATACGTGTACATGCAGTACCCGCGTCCAGCAGATGCTACCGGAGTTGAAGTCACCATAAGCGTGCTTGACCCTAACAACAACGTCTACGAAGTTGCTACAGCCACAACCGATGCAAATGGCTTCTACAGTGCAGTATTCACTCCTGACGTTCCAGGAAAGTACACAATCATGGCATCGTTCGCAGGATCCAAATCATACGTTGGCTCGCACGCAACAACCGCCATAAATGTTGAAGCAGCTCCAGATCCAACTCCAGAACCGACACAAGCACCCGCATCGTTAGCTGATCAATACGCACTACCAGGAATAGGCATAACAGTAGCAGCAATAGCAATAGTCGGAGCAGTAATAGCTCTAATGCTTAGGAAACGCTAAGAAAAAAGCAATACCAAAATTTCCCTTCCCCCTTTTTATTGGGTTACCTTAAACTTCAAATGATTGTCTCTTACAAAATACAGATTAATGTACAGCACACTTGTTTTTATTGCCAAAACAACCTAACGTTTTGAGAACGCACGGTTCTGTTGGCGAAAAACAGCTTTGCGCAATTTAGCTTTATCCGCTAAGAATTGCCTATATCCATCGGGACTTTTGAATTGTTAAGCTAAAAATTTTGCTCTGTGAACTCCGAAAAGCGCTTTTTTCTCGTCTGATTTTCTGAATAAGCTTTTTTGTCAGAACAGACCTTATTCGGTTAACTTGCAGAAGAGGTAGTTTGCATGAAAACACAGGAAACCAAGGACACAGCTAAGTCTGTCAAAGAAATAAGCAAGGACTACGTAGCTTTAGCTGAATCGGTAAGCACCGTCGCAAACGGGACAGAAGCAGCGAAGAAACTTTGGAAAAACGGAAACAAGAACATACTAATGAAAGCTGGTCTAGCCCTGATCGTGTTTCCTGAACCAATCGTTAGCGATATACTCGGCACAGCCCTGTTGGCTGCAGGAGCAGTGCAAGAAGGCATCAGACGCCAATCAATCTACCTCGACGATCTACCAAAAGCCTTGAAAAGTACACTCAGAGACCTAAGAACAACTAGAGACCTACTCTAATTTTGCAGAAGTTGATAAACAAGAAAATTTCCGCAACTGGTTATCAACAACTAATCACAAATTCTCCCAAACACTTTAACTTGAGAGGAAAATCGAGTTTTATCAGTATCTTCAGAAAACGAAAATAGTGAGATTAGCGCTGCCCCAAACCAATCACCCGCGTTTTTCAACATAGTGGTGCGGGGGGTGGGACTTGAACCCACGAAGGCCTTCGCCAGAGGATCTTAAGTCCTCCCCCTTGTCTTAGGCTACTGGATCTGGCCGCCTATTTAGACCTGGCTCGGGTACCCCCGCACCAACCCTATCACTTCACGTTTAGTATAGTTAAAGTTTTTTGAACGGATTTAGGCAGTAAGTTAAAATCTGTAGTCGCAAATTAAATCTCGACGCGAACAGAAAGTATGGGCGAGTAGCTCAGTACGGATAGCCGCTGACATTGGACTGACTCTCGAAATTGTGGGGGTCGAGTGTTCTTTCGTTGGCGACTCGCAGAGAGCACCAGAGAGCACCAGCCTCCTAAGTTGGGGGTCGAGGGTTCAAATCCCTCCCCGCCCGCCACTATTTTATGATTGGAGCTTGAATTGGAGAGATTGTTTGACCTAGAATTCTCTTGACCAACTTGACCATGGTCAGGCACTGTTTGAGACTTCAATAATTCTTCTATTTCTCTGAGATTCTCTAGTTTGCAGTAGGTGAATGTTCCTTTTTTGTAATGGCGTGTTCTAGCGTATTTTACAAAGTTGGAAGAGTTTAGGAATGCTTGAATTGTTCCTTTTTGACCACAGATATTGCAGCTATCAGTTTTGATGCATTGATACTTCATTCTTGATTTGTCACCACCTAACCACATAGGGTTGAGCACCCAGAGAGCTGACCATCCTTATAATGACCATTAAAACTAATTCAGGGAGCGTCTAGAAAGCTTTTGATTAGTTGGGATAGAAGTTTGCGAATCTATGGTTCATTGAGAAATTTGTGGAGCTTCTTTGTTGCATTTTCCAACCAACCCCAAGGATTGCCTTCTAACCAAGTAACATCCTTGGGTTCTTCTGTCTGTTTGAAGAACTCCTTTAGTCGCTTAACTAGTTTTTCAAGCCATAGCCATGGATTGTCAAACCATGTTACATCAGGCATTCTTCTTCATCTAGTTATTCGGGGATGAAACATATAACTCATTGCATTAAAGTTCTTTTTTGGTGCGTAGAGAAAACTTTCCTGAAAATCTTAAATCTGCAAAGGGTAGAGATAATCTAAATATGGGCTATAAGGGCTTAGTGAGTTTTGCTGTTGGTGGAGTCTTCCTTAGCGTTGCACTTAATGTTATGTTATCTAGTGTTTTTGGAAATGATGTTGCATTAATGGCTATTCTGGTATGGTGTGCAGTATTGAGTTTTGTTGGTTTTCTGTTGTTGGGCTATGGGCTCAAAATGATAATCAGAGAGGCAAAACAAAACATACCATAGAGTTCCCTATTCTTTTTAGTGCGTAGACAAAACTTTGCAGAAAAGGGCAAGAATGTTTGGTCAAGGAAATTTGACTAACTAGTAAAGGCATTCTTGGTCAAGGAAGTTTGACAAAAAGTCCTTTTAGCGTGAGATACATTAATTTTGATTGATATAAGATGAAAAAGAGCATTGCCCTAATTGTGCTTGCAGTTGTAGTTGCGTTATTAGTTTTTTCAGCTTGGCTGGTTAATACTCAATTCAATACTTATCAAACACAAATTACTGATTTGCAGAGTCAGAATAGCGAATTAGAAAGCCAAATTCGTCTGCTTCAGAATCAGACAAGTTCCCTTGAAAGCCATAATAGCAAGTTGGCAATTCAGCTTGGTGACCTTACGAAACAACTAGGACTAGTAAAAGGCATCTCAATATAGAGATTGTATCTTTGTCACATGATGAAACTTGGGGTTCCTATGGAGCTATGCTTGTTTACTATGAATGGGAAGTTACTGTCAGGAACAACGATGTTGTGACTGTGAGTGGGTTAGACTTGAGTGTAAAAGCATATTCTGGATTGGTTGAATATGGAAGTGCGTTTAATTTCCCCTATGATGTTGGGTTGTTGAATGCAGGAGAAGAGAAAGTGGTCAGTGGCATGGTTATTATGAATATACATGCTCTTACAAACTTAACATATGTGGCTGCTCTAAGAGCAGCTGATGTGGTCTTGGATACATTCACATTAGCACCTTAAACCTGAAGTTTACTTCAAGAAACGCAAATGAAACTTGGTGTGTAGAGAAAACTTTGCAAAAAAACTAAATATTCCTGACATTAACAAATTGAATGCTTTGGTCAAGCAGGAAAGTCAATAGTGAAACATTCTAGAATTCTACAGATTTAGTGCAGTCTTAGGATTATGTTTCTACGCTACCGTAATTATAGCAGTAACTCAAGGTATTGGGTTCATGCTTAACGAGTTTTCGTTTTATTTTCTGACAACTGCTGGAATAGTCTTAATCACTGTGGGTGTATGCGGAATCGGAAAAGAGTATTACTTCTTAAACAATCAAAACTTGTTTGTGGTTGGTTTTTTTTCGGTCATAGTTTTAGTCACAGTTATTGTGGTTTTCTATGGTGTGTGGATTGGCTTACAGACGGTTCATCATGGTTGATTGCTGAAAACCAAAATGCGTTAAAACATCATATTTCCATTAAAAACTGATATGAAAATACTCTAAAAGAGCCGTAGAATGCCCAGTCATATGCGCTTGCTTCTTTCTCATACTATTTTCTTACTTAGGGCAAAACTAAACTTTGGCGTATCGATGGATAGCTTTGGTCCTTACATACTATTCCAGTCTCAATTGAGACAATAATCATGGAAATTAGGCTAATTCAACATTGATCAGGTCTTAGTCCTTAGAAGCTGATGACCCTTGACCGAGCTAAAAATGGATAAAATACCGTTATCCAATCATCACTGCAGAAAGCGCGCTAGGTTGTGCTACTAGTTTATGAGTGAGGAGGAGACTTGGTAATGCATGTAGAACACATGGACAATGAACTAGAACGTTTGAGAGCCAAATCGTTCCTTCAACACGGTCGAACTCCTATGAGGCTGAAGGGTCAGCCGGTTTACCGTAGCCGTATATGAACCTTCTGAAGTGTTGACGAACAAGCATTTTCAAGATTTTGATTTACGTGAGTTTGAGAGGTTTTACCTTCCGGAGAGTATGAGACCTTTCGCGGATTTTGTTCCAACGGGGACGAAAGCGTTTGTTGCCGATGATAACAGGGGAGCAGTTTCCCCTTCGCCGGTTAT
>CAVRFW010000004.1:0-69953 GCA_963720565.1 Candidatus Bathyarchaeota archaeon
TGCATATGCAATAATACTACATATAAAACTTCCGCTTCCGAATCCGAATGCAACAATCACAATAATAACTTCAACTCACCAATAAACAACAGATCGACATGGACAACAACAACAGCGAACAGGAACTCTGCCGCAGCATACTCGAAAAAAACGGCGGCAGCACAGCAGACAAAACGAGAACGATGTTACTCAAAGACCCAGCCTTGAAGGACCTGCAGTCTCCCTAGAATTCTTGTCAAAAAACTGGCGAGACACCCTAACACCAGCCATGACGAATCTAGCATGCGTGACTGTTGGAGGAAATCCAGAAGATGCCCAAGAAGCAGCAGCAGCAATGAGCTTAATCAACCTAAGCTTTTCGCGTCTGGGACGACATTATTGACAAAACAGCCACCAGGTCATTCAAGCCCACGCTATACGGAAAATTCGGAGAAGGCACTGCACTAATAGTCGGCGGAATTTTGAGTGCCAGGGCATTCTCAACTCTGACACGAATGGACATTGGCTACAATAAACGCCAAAAAATAGACAAACTACTCTGGAATTTTCTAACAAAAATGGCAAGAGCCGAAACAATGGAAGCTAAACTGCACATCCAACCTAATTCTTCTTCCAAAGACAAGTTTCTAAAAATCAAAATAGAAGCAGCTGACTTGGAAACCTGCATGAAAATCGGCGCAATTCTTGGAGATGGCTCTCAAAACGAGATTCTCCATTTAGGAAAACTCGGTCGATGCCTGGGGATAATAATGGAACTGTGGAAAGACTTCCATGTATCGCTCAACCTTACACTTGAACTCAAACAGCGAATAGTAAACAAAGCCTTACCTTTCTCCGTAATTTGGGCAAGCGAGCGTTTCTAGCAGCCTAAAACGCAAACTAGAAGGGGTCGCGGATGAAGAAGACGAACAGACATATGTCAAACTGATTGTGAAAGATATTCTAGATACTGCAGCTTCAAATTACATACTCAAAATTATGCAGAAGACCTCAAGAGAAGGAGTTACAGCACTAGGTAGGCTAAAAAGCAGCAAAGAGTCTACCAAAACGCTTCAATCCTTCATTGAAGCGCAACCTGAACTCTTTGTTGAAAGCCTATCGAAACTAAAGGCAGATTGAAATCAGTAGAAGGAGGGCCATTTCTGTTGTGGACTGACAGCGAGCAGAACCGAAACAACAACGCCGGTATAGCTTCTTGGAACCTTGGCTTGCCTGCACAGATTTACAAGCGTGTTTTTGTTTTTTCTTTCAACTGCCTCTTGAACTCTCGAAGAGAATTCAGGTTTTGCTAGGGACTGGAGGTAGAATGATATATCCGATACTCTTTCTCCGAATGTTTTCATATCAATCCCTGTTGCGCTTGTCCATATTAAGCCTTTAGCAAGACATATATATTAAGAAACAAGTCAGTAAATATCGAATCCGATATCTAGTAGACTACCAAAACCGGTTGTTTTCGAAACCGGTTTGCAAGCAAGAAACAAACTGCGCAGTGTCGCGCGCTTAAGTGGAGACAACTCCTTCACCTTTCTCCTTTCCAGACCAAGAAAAGCCACAGTCCATTCGCGCAAGATACTGGTCTTCCGAACTTCTCTCAAATGGAAACATAACCCTCTGAGCTAAGAGGTTGTCGATGCGCGCGCCAATAGTTCCCCCAGTTTTCCGTCACTGATTCCACTTCTTTTCTTCTTTCAGATAGCTCAAGACGCATTCGGCCAGAGCCAAGAGTTATAAAAACTGGCTTTCCATAAGATAGGTCTAAACGCATAGTTGCATGATTTGCATGCTTAAACTTCCTAGATGCACATGCAATGTCTGTAGTAATGCTACAGACGCATGGATAAATATACCCATATTCAAGTTGGAAAGCAATGCATGCGAAATGAAGGAGAATAGAAACTGACCAGAAGTAAAAACGCTATAGCGACTGCTTTGTTCTTGAGCAAGCACTTATATCAGCGGGTTAGTAATGCAAAAACCAGTGTTTGGGGATGATTAGGATTGGCGATTGTCAAGTTTGGCATGTCAGCTTCGAAAAACATTTTTCTTTTCAGCGCAGTATTCTTCTTCTTCTTCCTGACTTTCATCTCAATTCTAAATTATCTCCCTACACAATTAGTCTCTTCCGCTGTGGATCTTTACATCGTGCAAGCATTGCAGTATTTTGCGATTGCCTCCACGCTGATCATTGCTAATCGAGTCTTCCCTGGAATAAAAAAGACTTCAACATTCTTTGCGAGTTTCGCAACATTGTCCGTGGAGGGCATTCTTCTAGTAATTAGCTCATCTGTAATTATCAGGCTTGCAATCTTTTTCGCAATGATAGGAACTTTCAGTATAGTATTACTATCTTTGTTCAATTGGTTTTGGAGTATGACAGAACCTGAAGAGAGAGGTCGAATAATAGGATTCGTCGGACTTGTTTCACTGCCATTGTATTTCCTCACATCCGAAGTTCTAGTAGCAAACCTCGATTTTGCACAGACTGGATTGTCTGGAGTTCTTCTCACTCTCGGAGTTCTGATTTTTCTACTGGTCGCTCCCAGAAAGTTTCTATCAAAGCAGAAAAGCGAAGTGGCAACTAATGAAAAAAGAACAGTTATTCTATACGCAATTCCCTGGCTTCTGTTTTCGCTAGTTAATGCAACGTTCGCTTTGTATATATCTCGAAGTGTTGCAGAACAAGTCTCCCCTTCTTTCTACTTATCTCTTCTGGGTATTCAGGTTGCAGGTGTATCTATCGGTGCTCTTGTTGGAGGCGTTATTGCCGACCTCTTTGGGCGCAAACCTTCTTTGATGTTGAGTCTCACTCTGTACGGGATTAGCTCGGCTCTTTTAGGACTAACCCCAAACGGCATTGTTTTTCTATTTTCGTATGCTGCAAATGGGATAAGCTGGGGCGTTCTTTTCGTGTTGTACGTATTTGTGGTTTGGGGCGATTTGGCAACTGAAAAAACCGCGGGAAGAATGTTCTCAATTGGATTGGCAATTTATTATTCAGCCCTAGGTGTTGGCCGTCTTATCCCTTCCCTAGATCGTATTCCATTAGTTGCAGCAGCCTTAGCAAGCTGTTTGCTGATTTTCCCTTTAAACCTGCCAATATTATTCGCTCCGGAACTTCTTCCCTCTTATTTCCGCGAAAGAATACGACTCAAACTGCATATGAATGCAGTTAGGAAAGTCAACGCAAAATCGAAAAGTCAAGGATAGATCGAGTTCACTGATCTCGGCATTGCCGTTGTTTCGCTGATGCTTTCAAGTTTGCAGATCCACTGGACTAACCTCTCAAGTCCAATTGCGAACCCTGAGTTGGGAGTCATTTCGAGCTGTCTGAGGGCAAGGTACCATTCTCGCTCTCGCGCTTCAATCTTCTCTTCAACCATCTTCTTCCTCAGCTCTTTCACGTCATCCTCAGCCTGACCACCACCACCTATTTCTCCATAACCTTCAGGAGA
The DNA here is from genome assembly GCA_963720565.1 of Candidatus Bathyarchaeota archaeon. Classification (GTDB taxonomy): domain Archaea; phylum Thermoproteota; class Bathyarchaeia; order Bathyarchaeales; family Bathycorpusculaceae; genus A05DMB-2. Next base: position 3,456 of record CAVRFW010000004.1, read on the forward strand.
GACAAGGTCCACTGTCAATGTCGATCCGAGCTTTGTGGGATTAGATTTATAAAACATGGTTTCAAATCCCTCGGGAAATTCTGTCAAGAAAAAAGGATTACTAAACTTCATGCTAAGGTGCTTCTCTAAACTCCAATTGATCTCTTGCCCCCATAGAATGGAGAAACCATCCTTTTGCAGAGTCTCAACAGCATCATCGTACGTCAGCTTCGGAAAAGGCAATTTGATCCTCAACAAGTCTTCAGCTGAACGCCCTAGACACCTCAAGTCCTTCACAGATGTCTCCGCCAGAAAACGGCAAACATGTGTCAATAGCTCTTCTTGAACCTTGACAAGTTCCTCAAGTCCGCATCGCTCCGCCACCTCTATGCGCCAATACTCGGTCAGATGCCGCTTGGTCTCTACGTTCTCAACCCTGAAAGAAGGCGCGACCGTGTAGATTTTTTCAAATCCTCCAACAAAAGCATCCGAGTATGGCTGCAATCCTTGAGCAAGATACGCTTTTTTGCCAAAATAATTTACCCCAAAGTAACCGGGCCAATCTCCAAACGCAGGAATCAAGGTTGGCCCCTGAACCTCCAAAAATCCATTTTGATCAAGCCAGCGTCTTGCTGCTTGCAGAATCTTGGCTCTTACCTTTAGGATCGCCTTTCTCCTTTCCGAGAAAACCCCACAGTCAGACATGTCAAGCCAACAGCGTTACTAGACAAGGCAACTAATTAAACCCGTTGAGAGCAATCGAATTTCTAGTAATGACGTCAGAGGCAAACACAACTTCACATTTTCGCTAAAGTCCTTCAGAAACAGCCATTTATTTCTGAGACGCGCGCGCCGCATTTAAAGGAGCACCGACGTCTTCACATTCCAAATAATAGCTCGCAGCCGCTTTGCCTGGGAGTGGGCAGGGCATAGATATTGAGTTGGATTTAGTAGTGATTCATAACCGATATTAAATCGTCAAAACCAAAGCATAGTACATGTGAAAGTAATGGAAGAAATGGAAAACTTCCCTCAGGATAAAGTCATTATCGAGACTATCATTCTAAAACCTCGTTTCGACCAAAATAAGGTTAAAACAAAAGTGGAGAAACTGAAGAAAGGGTTCTTCTCAAAATTTGGTGTCCTAAAGCCAAGGGACGAGGACATAACAATAATTGCTCTTAACAAGTACTACGAACCCTTTGTCGTAATCGGCGGAAAATATTCTATTGATTACTGCAGGAAACATGACTACGCAATCAGAATCCAAAATGAAACGCAGCAAATTTCCATAGCCGGCCAAAAGTTTATCCCAGAGACTCTTGCTCACGAAAAAAGAAAAAAGATGATTAGGATAGTGGGTGAAGAATATTCTAGTTATCAAACCGAAACATACCTTGTCCTGGACAGAACTCTGCAGGAAATCTCTCCAGAGAAACTGCCGCTTGCACCATCTGACTACGAAATGGAAAAACAGCAAAACCCAGTCTTGAACCTTAGAAAAACAGAAATCCTTTTGGAAGAAGGAATAGCACAACTCCGGTCAAAAATCGCAATTAGACCATCGGATGCCGCAGCAGTTGTTGAAGAGGTTTTCGAAATCACCTCTCGAATTGTGGTTTTCAAGCCATCATATGAGCTTATTCTTCACAACGCAAAAGACGGGAGAAGACTGACCGCATTAGTAGATGGCATCACCGGTGAAATCGATCTAGAAAAGACTGATCACTCATCGAAGAAGCTCCTCGATGAATCTTCTAAGTCGTCAAATCAGAATCTTCCAAGAAACAGAATCCCGCTATCTCCAAGAGAACCAAAGCAATTCCCCGCGCAAAACAGCATCTTCTCTTCAAACGCAGTTGCAGATGAATCGGGCAAAGATTCCAAAACCGAGGAAAAACCTGAGGCTCCGATTGGCACATCAGAACCAAGCGATCTCTCCCCGCTAAATGCAGAAAACGCCACATTCCTAGCAGTTGATTTTCTAAGGACCCTGGGCTACCAACATAACCTGAAACCAGCAAGACTATCACGCATTGGGGAAGACTACACTATAGAAATCGGTTTCGAGAGAAAGGAATCGCCAAGATTCAGGTCGACGCCAAAACCAAGAAGGTTAAGGAATACGAGCTAGAAGCCGACGGAAAAATACTCTAAACGAAAGCTGTAGAATACCTGCTGACTCCAATCTTAGGAGCTTCCGCCATCCTTTCTGTTCTGAAACTGAAAACCTGCCTTTTGTAATAAACAATCGCGCAATAGTAGACTTAGCACTTGCAATATTTCTTACACATCAAGCATCAATGATTCAAGCTTAGTCAATAACTAAAAATCACAAGCCACCCTATGTTTCAAGGGCTTTTTCTGAGGCATCATTAAAGACTCTGGCAAACTTCTTTACAAGATCTTTTGGCGTGTATATTGAAGAGCTAAGCCTGAAAAAGCTGCTCATTGAATCAGTTTCGACGCCTATTCCAATTACAATAACTCCTTTCCTCAGCAAGTCATCAACGTTCTTCTTGAGTTTTGCTGGCATGTCATCATAGCCATAGGGCCAGCCATCAGATAATACTACGAGCACGCGCTGTTCTTCAAATCTCTTTGCCAACATTTTCCCAGCCATGAATACTGCATCGGGTATGTACGTGAGACCCTCGAATCTAAGGCCCCCAATCCTAGCACGCACTCTCTGAGAGTAGGATTCCGTGCTATCTTTTAATACGTAGAAATTGTCGCTAAAACCAAAAAACGTCCAGGAAGCTGGATCATTCATTAATTCCTTGGCTGCTTCTGCCACCGCAATAGCCAAGCCACGTGCATACTCACCTCGAAGCTTCATGCTCCCGCTCACATCCAAGACTATGGACCAAGCAAAACTCTGTTTTAGAAACTGATCCATGGTGAAAACATCTGTTGCTGGCTTGTTGCTCGCAATGGATTGTATCACAGCGCTCAAGTCCAATTGACCCATTTCCTGCCTTGGATCCTCATCCAAATAATCCATGGCGTTTCGAAGAACATCTAAGAGTCTGCGGGTTGTACCACGTGCCAAGTTCTTGGCTCTGAGGTATTGCGTATAATCTTCTTCAGGAAGATCAACAGATTTGAACTCAGTCTCGTGCGCATAGGGTCGAATCTTTGACAGGATTTTTTCGCGTCGCTCATTCTGGTTCCTTTCAGAATCAAACGCCTGTAACGTTTCGGCATCATGCTCCTTTTTCCAACAAGAATCCAGGCCTGCATTGTCGGGAACTGAACTGCCAAAGAGCTCAACTGATTTCCTGAAAACCCTTTCAACATCTGAATCGTAAGATTCTCTTTCCATACTCGCAAAAATACTACAACGACCAATTTGCTCAGTGTAAGGCAGAGAAGGAACCTCTACGAATGGCCCAAAAGGCTCTAGCAATTCAAGCGCATTCTGAATTTTGTCTTCCAGCAGTTTATCCATGTCAGTATTCCTTCTCGAAACCACTGTTTCGATGTTTTCTTTGCTGCCTACCAAATCATTGTAAATCTCATTCGCGATTCGATTCTCCTCAGATTCAAGTGTACCTTTTACCTGTTCAAAATTGACTCTTGAAAGCAAAGCAGACATAATTCTTGTAGAAGAAGATAGTATTCTCTGAATCGGTTTCATTCTATGGTAGGCGATCGCATTTGCATATGCGATGTCAAAACACCTATCAGGGTGCCATGTTCTGAGGTAAACGTTTGAACAAATGTCTCTAACCAAAGATTTTATGAACGCTTCTGTTACGGAATCAGACCGGAGGGGCACAGTCATCTTGTAAGGCAATGAAACCAGCGTGTGGGCTGTTAGGTGCAAAACCGAAGCCCGGAATAATCGCCCAACTTTGGCTTTTCCCGTTGCATTTTGCGGGAATTCTTGTCCCTGAAAGCAGAGCATTCCGTCTTCTTTGTACTGAATTCTCGGGATTTTGACCGAGAATCCCTGAGTGTCTCTTTCCAAGGTCGGCTGGTCTATAGAAGAATCTAACAGAATTCTTGTTTCTCGATTATCCTTCTGAACGGAAACAAGCCAAGCATAGTCAAGGAACCCCATTTTCTCCACGTCTGGAAAGAATATTTACTGCTGCTTGCCAAAAACGGCTCCAATGATTCTTCTAACGTCAGCTTGAACTTCAACATTGTCGCTTGTCAGCCCAATTATTGTTTCTTCTGCCGCGTTTAGAGGCGTGTTTCCGTCGCGTATGAGAGTCCCCCAATTAATCAAATCACCAAGCGACGGACCGTAGGGCAAGTCCCCCGCTTTGTATTGTCTTCTCAGTTCAGCGCCTGCCTGAATTATCTTGTAAGAGGTATCCTGGTCTATCTTGGTTCTTTTCTGAAGCATTTCAACTTCGTAAGGGGAGATTTTCTCTCCAACGCTCAGAAAATCAAAGTTTATCCAAACCGCCATTCGTCTACGCATCGCTGCATTTAGAGGCTTTGTTCCTGAGAATTCTGCAGTTGCAGGATTCATGCTGATAATCATGTAAGCGTATTTGTGTCGCTCTATGACTTCACTGTCTTTCTCGTTAAGCACGAGATGACCACGAGTGTCCAGAACCGGGTTCAGCCTAGTGGCCACGTCTTGTTTCATCATGTTGGCTTCATCAAGATACATTATCCCGCCTTTCCTAAGCCATTGTGTAACAAGACCGTCGACCCAGTTTTCTTTTCCTAGACCAATGAAACGACCAATAAGATCGAAGGCGGATGTGGATAGACCGCAGTTTACCTCCCAAATTGGCAGTCCTGTAAGTTCAGCCACAAGGTAGACTATATGGGTCTTGCCAGTTCCTGAAGGACCAATCAGAGCGCATTGCTTGAAATGGTATAGTGCTCTGGTTATTCTTTCAACATAGTTGAATCCTTGGTCTAGAATATTCTGGTGTATTCTTGGGAATCATGTCGCTCAAATGTTCAAAACTGTAGTTGGGATGCAAATCGTATCTCTGTATGTCGTATTTGTCATACAAAGGTGATTTCGACATTGTGCTTTCTTTGTTTAACGACACCGTTACTCTGAATCTTTCTTGCCTTAAGGATGTGACCTGTTCCGTTCGACCAGCTTCAGCCTTTTCTTTTAGGCCTTGGTGTCCGTAAACCAAAGAGAATATCGCCTCTGCATGATACTAATCTCAGAGACGCATAATTAAATATTATGTATTACGACTTGTTATACGTTCTTCAACAAACAACTTTCACTCTTGTACCGAAAAAAGCCAAGTCGCCTAAGAACCGCTGTACGTAGTCGCCTAAGACACACAAGCTCTTTTCTAAGAAAATTGTCTTAAGAAGAATCGATTAATATTGTCCCAGGAAACAGTAAAATTAACAGAAAACTCAATGCCTTCAGAACCAGCACTCAACGAGAAGAAGCAGACGGTAGTAAGAGAAATCCTAAACGCGCTCAGAAGCGTTGCAGACGACATAGGACAAATCAATGAACTTCTTTCCGAAGAACAGCTACTCACTGCCCAATTCTTCTCTTCTCTCCTAAAGCTGATGCAACCGTTCTCCAACGCCATATCAGTGTCTCTTTCAGTCCTTCCCCCAATTTTCAAAAACGCTACTCAAGCGCATGTCGACCCAACAGGACATTTAGGTGTAACATTTGACAATGGTCTCTTCAAACTAGTAGATCTCGCAGAACAGAAAAACCTAGACCTAGTGATGACTATTATTCCTGACATATTGCCAAAACTCAAGACTCTTACAAGTCTACACAAAAACAAAATTGAAGACCGCATAAGATTCCTTTCGACGGTTACGAAAGAAATGCAGAAAATTTCCGACTCTCTCCCTTCAGGAATATAGAAGCAATAAAGAAGGTATCCCTTGAATGCTCTCATTCAGAAACCAAAGACATTTGCGAGTACGTAATTTTTGTAATGGACAAAGCCTATTATGGAAAGAGCTTCACTACACAATGTAGCTCTATGTTTCAACTGGCAATAGGGAATGACATATGGGAATAGAGATTCGAACTTTCATAACAATAAAAGAACTATCAGAATACTTGGCGGGTACAGTTCTCCAGAACAGAATGCTGTATGAAGACTACAGTCAGTGGCTGGGTTCTCTACTTCGAAGTTGTGAGGAAACTCGTAAGGATGAGGAGTGGTACAAGATGTCAACGGCCCTGCAAAAAAACCTTAAGGCGCTACCCAAAAATGCTTCCGCGGAAAAAGGAAAAAGCAACAAAAATGGAAAGGGAAAAAAGGCGGAAAAATCGTGCTGGCTGCAATCTGGAAACATTCTACTGTCTTCCACGCCGCAAGGACAAGTTGAAGTTTTGTTTGAGGCAATTGAAAAAATCAGCTCCAAGATTGCGGAAATAGAAAAGTCGAAAGTCGCCGTTCAACAGCTTGAGCGAATCGGGCTTGGAAGAAATGTCAATTATATCGTCTACTTCGAAGATGATGTTCCCAAGAGAATTGTACTGTTTACTAAAGTTGTTGCTCAGGGGGAGGGCCCATTTCATTTCGCAACGGAACTCTCTGTACCAGCCCTTCCAGCAGATTTCAAAGCCGGATAGTCACCTTATTCAGCTTTGATATGTAAAGAATTAAATATAATTCGGACCAACTACACTTGGGGTATTAATTATTAGCCCAAAATACTCTGCAGCGGGAGTAACAGTTTCAATCAAAATATACAAACTCCAAGCAGAAAAAGTAGAAGGTCCTTCTCCAACGGAAGGACTGTTTTTCGATGTAAACGCGAAGCTTGAAGAACAGCAAAAAAGCGGCGATGCGGTCAAGTTAAGCTTCAATCTAGACATCAACACCAAACCAAACGCGGTTAAGTATACAGCTTCTGGCATCGTCACTCTTGAAGGCGCACAGGTTGACATAAAGAAGAAACTTGAGGTTAATCCAAAAACTCAGATTCCCCAGATTCTCTTCACCGTATACCAGCACGTGTTCAACTCAATCTTCATTCTTAGTTCAATTCTAGGAACTCCATATCCACCCCCAGACCTGCTCCATCCAATGGCAGAAAAAATTCGAATAATTTCTGAGAATTCGGACGCAAAAAATAAACAAAGTGGCATTTCATCCGTTCAATCACAAACCGAACAACCCACGGTCAGCAGCAACACATCAGCAACCATTTCGACTGCAAAATGAGAATTTCAAGCCATAGCTGGAGTATAAACCAGTTTCCAATAACACTAAGCTCAGTAATCACTAGAGCTTTAAGAGGTCAATCAAAGAAAACACCTGAATGTCTCCTGCGTATTGAGTGTTCATATGTCTTAAATAATGAAACCAGCTTAACGGCAAACAGGGACGGTTCAGGTTGACAGAGAAGTTGAACCTAACAAGTGACAGCGATTTCGATCATCTAATAAAGAGAAAGACCGACGAACTTGAGCCCTCGGTGCGTCACATGGAGGAACTTAGAGTCATATTCTTAAGCGAAGTCATAGAATTCTCCAAGAAATGGTATGAGGAGACCGCACGGCTCTACGTTGCATCCCATTCGGAAATCACTCTATGCATGAGCAAAGAAAGACTTGCCTCTATGAAATCCAGCGTCAAAAATCTAATCAGTAACGCGGAAAAACTAGTCACATCTGTAATGTCGGACCCTCAAGTCTGGTGGCATATGGCTCCAGTCAAGAACAGTCAATTCAGCATGTATGAGCAGTTTGATGATAGATGTCCTGCAATAGTTGACAGAGCAGTAAGACGCGCTTTGGGTGAACTAGGCGGAATACTGGAGCAATTCGGATATGGAGTCACCCTCGGCGGCCCCAACAAATGGTCTTATCCAGAGTTTTGGTTTGAAAAAACTGAAAACACGGGCACTCCTGCCCAACCATTCTTTCCCCACCTACTCGTGTGGTCTGAACAAATGCAGGAAACAATCAGGCTATACAGTGAAGCATACAGAAAAGCCTTGGCACTCGTAAACGAGATCGAAAAGTTGAAGGAAGAAAACAAAAAACGACAAGCCAGTATTCTCTGGGACACATCATGAATATCGCGGGCGACGATGAATTCGAAATCCAGACTGAAGACATTAGATAAAGCGATTCTTACCTGTTCCTGAGTTTTAAAAAGTAAACAGCTGCAAACACTCCAATTGCAGCAGCTACACCAGACATAATAAAAAGCGAGTATACCACGTAAAAAGGTGGCTCTACGACAACAAGCTCTACGTATTCACTATAGCATTCATAAGCAGTGTTGGTCTCAAGTATTTTTGCACGGACTTGCCATATTCCAGCAAGTTTTAGCCCATTACTTACTGAGAATGTTCCATTCGCAAAAGTGAAGGCGGTAACTTGTTCAGTAACGTTTCCTCTGCTGAATTCCAGCTTGACAGGCAGACCTGCTTTCCCCGGAGTCACAAATCCGAGAATCGTTATGTTTTCGCCTAAAGTAGCTTTTTCACTGATGGCAGAGATGTTCAATGATAGCACCTGTTTCACATTGAAGTTACCACTTACGGAGAAGTAGTTCTTCAGAACATCACTCGCTGAAATCTTGTATTGAACAATAATGCCAGCTTCTTGGCCTGGTATTGTAGCACTGCATGTCTTATTGTTTATTGCCATATCAACTGAAGTTGAACTTCTCCAGTCATCAACAGAGTACGTTAGACTTGCCCTGTCCAGTTCTGTCATGTTTGCAGTAAAGGCAAGATCCACAGGATTGAAAGGGATAACCCTCTTGGGAACATTCTGCGGTGTTAAAACTGCTTCTCCGAAACTAGTTTTAATTAAATAATCTATGTTACCGGAGCCAACCTCGCCTATGAAAACCAAGTGATATAGATGTCTGCCTGGGGAAAGCGCAGTGTAATTGAGGAACATGTGTTGTCCACGGTATTCGCAACTCGCCACAGCTACTCCGCGGTAGCCAACATTATCGAAATTGTAGCCACCGACAATACTGCTTCTATTCCCATAGAGACCCATTTCCCAAGGCAAGGGAAAACCGTTTATGGAAGGGGAGTTTTCATTGTTCATTAGGTACAATCTTGCTTCGTACATATCCAATTCTGGTGGCACGTTAATCCACAATTCTAAGTAGGGATCATCAGCAACAAATTCGTAAGCCCAGCAGGTGTTGAATCCTGCAAAATTGCTGTCGATCTTTCCTTCGGAAAAATGCGAAAGCCAAGTGTCACATTCGACATTCTCAATCACCATGAAAGTAGCTTGCTCAGCACCTTTGCTTTCCTTAGGGTCGTTCATAATAACAAACGTGTAGTTGCCCGATTGTATTGGAACAAACAGAGCATCATTAACGGTTGTTCCCAAGTGCTCCGGAAGACCAGCGGCTTCCGTATGTTCGCTCTCCAGTTTTCCTTGGGGATCAAGAACGTAAATGTCGTAATCCGTTTTCGCACTAGAGATGCTGCTAACCCAGCTCCCATAGCAGTAAACATGATAACTCTTGCCCGAAACCAGAGAGCAAACTATGCTCCAGTTTTTCCCTATCTCAATCTGCGATGAATTGAGAAAAACTGGGAAGAAAGGTTTCTCAACATATGTCCAGTTGCCATCAACTCCGATGAAGTTGTGCACATACAACTCTGATTCTGACGCTTGAACTCCTCGAAGGTTAGTGTCCACAGCTACAATTGTTGAACTAAGAAGAAACAAGAGCAACAGTTTCATAGATGATTTTGAGTGCAAACTACACACATCGTCTTATTGATGAATCTGCTTCATGCTAGTTTCAAGCTTAGAATATCTTTTATGAAAGCTGAATCTTGATTGCCTAGTAAATGTCTCAGTCCGCGGAACACTTTACCGTGTAAGAAGCCCTTACTTACAGAAGAGTCTGAAGAAAAAGAGTCTGAAGCTGTCAATCAACGAAGGTAGCCTGGGAAACACGGTTTGTGTCGCTATTAAACAGGGCAAGAGTTGATGATTCCACTAAAAAACATTAAGGAGTTTTAAAATCACAATAGTGACTCCGATTAAGGAAGTAAAGATCAAAGGCAATTTTCCCTTGACAGACGCGAAGGTATTGGGTGCCTCAACATCTTGAATCTCGTACTCTTTCACTTGTCTCGTACTGTAATCTATCTGAACCTTGCTGGTTTTCTTGTCGAGCGACATTTCAACGACGTAAGTTCCCTCAGACAAAGTGACTCTTAATGCGCGTAAACCCTTCTTGTAGCCTAGTCTTTTCAAGAACTCGACCGTCAAGTATGTGGCTGTTTCAGCGTTAAAGCGTGAAGTCTCTTCGGCTGCAGATGACATAATCTCTCATGCAGCCATTTGTCTCGGCAACTATTAGAGATTATGAACTCGAAAACAATATTAGTAGTAGCTACTGCTGAAAAATGACTCATTCCCAATCTTTCACGAGATAATCCAATGCTGCAGCGATTAAATAAGCTTGGCAAAAATCTTCTATGTATCCGGGATTCCTAAGATTTGCGTTTGCGTCTCATTTAGTAGTCTATCAGTCTGGTTCAGAAGTAAATCTTGGAGATCGCGAATTCTATCCAACTGAGGCGTATTATCCATCTTCAAGGTTTCTTCAAAGACTGCTACTGTGTAGTCAATAACAACGCTTGCAAGAATCACTGCGGAAACGACTATAAGAAGAGTCGCCACGGATGCCTCCATTCTATTCTCCTCCAGTAATAAGTTGATTCTGGTGTGCTCTTATGCAATATTTCAAATTGGAATTATGCCGGAATTCAGAATGACAAAAACTAGAAACCTCTTGTGGCGGATTTCTATTTTTTAATCGAATGGTTGTTCTCGCGCTGATAAAATTGAAACATTCCATTTCTGAATAGTTTTGAATACATATGGCTGGACTGTACTTGTGTTTGTAACGGCTAAACTGGAAAATAAGTATTGAATCATACGACACAATATATTTATGACAATCAACGTCTTTACTACCAAGGTGAAAACTAAAAAATGACTAAGAAATCTTCGAATCGCCGCGCCCTTAGCACAGTTGTAACTACCCTCATAATTCTGGTTGTATCAGTGCTACTGGCCACTGTTGTCGTCTATTACGCAACCAATGTGGTCGGCACAAGGGTCCAAGAAGAGAGTCTACACCTAACAAAGCAGCACATATGGCAAAATGCAACCGCAGTAATCGGCAGTACAAGTTACTCTCAAGCAACGCTTATGGTCTTAAACACTGGTGGCAGAGACGTTGTTATTGACAAACTGGCTGTTAGAGGACAGGAATGCCCGTGGGATAATACTGCAGGTAATAAATTCGTACTCTACGCCACAGCAAGTGGACCCATAACCCAAGACATGCCCTACATAGACAACTTCACTGCAGGCACAAATCAAGTAACAATCGACGGCACAACCTATGACTTCAAAGTAGCACCTAACGACTTGGTTCTAAAATCAGGATATACACTGCTACTGTACATAATCAACCCCGACAGTGTTGCGGTGAATGATGTAGGATTAACGGTTGGAATCGCGTTACATTCAGCCCAAGCAGTTTACTACAAAGAAACCAACGTTGAAGCAGTATCTATGCAATAACCCCTTTCTCCCTTTTTAGATACCTTTTTTATTTTTCTCTCATTTTACAGTTATGCGTAGCTCTGTTCTACGCACAAAATCACATATCCGGTTTTAGCATTGTCTCTGTTTAAGGAGACAAAAAATGAAAAACATACTGAGAAATCGTTTGGCTCTAAGCACAGTCGTTACAACGCTGATAATTCTAGTGGTTTCAGTGCTTCTAGCAGGAGTGGTAACCTACTTCGCGATCAACGTCACAAGTACCAGAGTTCAAGAAGAGTCTTTGATACTGACAAAGCAACACGTCTGGGTAAATATGGACAGTACAGCGGTTGCAGCTATTATGGTAACTAACACTGGCGGAAGAGATGTCGTTATTAGCAAACTTGCGGTTCGAGGACAAGACGTTGACATGGCCGCTGACGCTTTCTATGTCACCGCGGCACCAGGCGACGACATTAGTCTTGACCTGAACTACACGGCAAATACTGTAATATCCAGCGCCGACATTTTTGGAGGACTTAGCGGTGCACCCGCAGCTCCAAACGCTGGCAGCAACCTTGTGCTTCCATCTGGCGAAACAGTAGTCATATACATCAACAACCCTGACAGCATCACCGTTAACGACGTAGGCTTAACTGTCGCGATGACCGTGTTTTCTTCGCAGGCCATGTACTACAAAGAGACAAACGTCCAAGCAGCCATATAGATGTAGAAGCATCAATGTGGACAAAAAAAAACCCTATCCCTGTCCACAACTCCCTATTTTCTTTCTGAGAGTCAAAAACCAGTCTATTTGAGAATCTCGACCGCTCGCGCACAAGAAGAGAATTATTTTGACAAAACCTCAAGAGATTGTGGATTCTAAAGTTTACGAGAATAGTGCATACTTCACGGATACACACAAACGGTTTAATTCATTTTTCCAGAAGTTCTTGGATAGCCATTGCATGGTGAACCAAGAATTGAAAACAAAACTAGCACAATCCACTCTCAAGAAAACTGTAAACTCCAAGAAGGCACTTGCTGTTCCAGTCACATTTCTTATTCTCTTTGTCACCATGCTTGGAATAATATCAATCACTTACTATTTCGCAGTCGAAAAAGTGAATGCCCGGAGTCAAACTCTAAAAATTTCTACTGCACGCCAGAGTTTTCTATCTCTTGACCAGTCTCTGCTTTCAATCCTCTGGCAGGCCGGGTCAGCTCGAGTTTTCGAAGTCTCAGATTCAGGCGGGAGAATTAGAATCCAGCCTCAAACCAATTCTCTGATGCTTTCTATAGCCGATGACAGAGACATAAACTCTTCAATTTATAATCAGGCAATAGGGGAGATTCACTATGAACTTCCATACTCTGATTCCCCTGATACTGGATTATATCTCAGAGGAGACAGCCGCTCAATCGTCAATCAGAGTGGGTCAATTATAACGCAACTCTCCATAGAACGTGGCGTTAAAAATGCAGAGATTGTTTTGAGATATCGACCGTTAGTCTCTTACGCCACTGTTGGCGTTGAGAACGATAAAGCCGTAAATGTCATCCGAATATATGTCGTCAATTTAAACTCATCCGAAGAAATAATGTCTTATGGGAATACCCTAATCAGGATTTCCGCTGAATCCACCGTAATTTCTGAGACTCTCTTCGAAGTATCATATTCACTTGAAAAGTTACGCATAACCTCAGCCTGCGGAGGCATCTCAGGTCAGGTACTGATTCCGATTCATAATTCAACTAGCGGAGCAATCATAGAGGTTGAAGTCGTTGAATGCAATATAAGATTGGAGAGGTGTTCAAGGTAGATGCCGTCAATAATCCCAAGTTATATCTATACAATCTTTGCCTCTCTGATCATTAGTACCCTTATAATTGGTATGTGTGGGATAGTAACAAGTAACATCAAACTGGAAGCAGAAAAACAACAACTATCAAACATCGTTGACTATGTCGTAGAGAAAAGCGTAGAAGTAGCTTCCAACGCTCTCGTCTACAATATTTCCACAACGATCAGTTTGGGTATTCCAAGCTTGATTGGTAACAAAGCATACTGGATAAGATTCATCAATGACGATGAAAGGGCGTTTGTCGAGGCTGGTTTTGGCGCAACCATCCTTCAGAGCAAACTTGCGACCGAAATTCCCATGGAAGTATATGCTTCTGGCGCGCACATTAGCAATTCGAACCTGGCTTTTCTAAGCTGCCACATTACCCATCAAAGCATTCAGCTTGAACTCAAAGGAGGCAATTAGTTGAAATTTGGAAAGAAGAAGAACATGGAGACCGCTGAAAATCAAAAAATCAGCCCGGACCAAGTAATAAGTCACTTGGGTCTGCAAAGTTGCAGTATTCCAGAAGGATATGTTCAAGTCGAGAGTTATCCACTAAAACCGCCTTTCTCATACGCCTGGATATCTCAAGATGAGTCTGAGGGCAACTATCTCTACGCTGTCGACGAACTTATCATGACAAATGAAGAAAGAGAATTGTACAGCCGACTAACAAACATCTTTGAGTATGAACTGAAAAGTCCTTGGGCGGAGGAAACCCTCAAGGAGTCTTTTCAAAGGCAGTTGCCTTCAATACTAGCCGAACATCAGAGTGCACTGGAAGGTATAAACCAAGTAGGGTTCCGCAAGGTACTGTACTATCTCGAAAGAGACCTAATTGGATATGGAAGAATTGACGCCTTATTCTGCGATCCTCTAATAGAAGATATAAGCGTTCTAGGAACAGGCAAACCGGTTTTTCTTTATCACAGAAAATATGAAAACGTGCGCACTAACATAATCTTCAGCGATGAAGAGGAACTTGATGATTTCATTACGCGCATAGTGCACAGACAAGGAAAACACGTGAGCATCGCTCACCCTATCGTTGATTTAACGCTTCCCGGAAAACACAGACTCGCTGTGTCATTTGGGAAAGAAACAACTCCCGCCGGGACAAGTTTCACAATAAGAAAATTCCGTGAAGACCCAATAACCATTGTCGATTTGATAATAAATGAAACCATTGACGAATCAATTGCAGCCTATCTCTGGATGTTAATGGAAAACAAAATGTCAGTAATGATTGTAGGCCCAACTGGTGCTGGAAAAACGACAGCACTGAATGCAATTGCTTGTCTTGTTAGGCCAGACTACAAAATGATTTCAATTGAAGAGGTCTCCGAAATCAATCTGCCGCAAGAGAATTGGATTTCGACAATTGCTCGACCAGGCTTTGGAGGTGACAGTGAGGGAGAAGTGTCGCTCTATGACCTCATAAAGTCAGCTGTGCGGCATCGCCCAGCTATAATTCTTGTTGGAGAGGTTAGAGGCGAAGAAGCTTACGTTCTTTTTCAAGCGTTGGCAACAGGTCATGGAGGCATGTGCACCCTGCATGCCGAAGATGCTGAAACCGTGATAAAGCGTCTCACGCAACCACCGATGAATATTCCCAAAGGTATCTTGCCTTTAATGAACTGCATTATCGTAGTGAAACAAGTTAAAAATTCTAGCTTTATGCCAACTTACCGGAAAACCTCGCCGCGCAAATTCGTGAAAATATCTGAATTAGACGCAAGCGGATCAATCCACGACATAATCTCATGGAATCCTTCCACAGACAGTTTTAAAGTCGAATTTGGCCGGAGCTATCTCCTGAACAAAATTTCAACAGGTCTCGATGTTCCATTAACCGTTGTCACACAGGAGATGGAACGGAGGAAACAGATATTGCTTAAAATGGTTGAAAAGAATTTGCGTGACTTCAGGAGCGTTCACAAAGCTCTCAACACCCAACTGACCATAGACACAATTGAAAACGGGAGTTCCTAGTGAGGGCAATGACTAATGCAAGGATCCAAAAGCCCCCTGGGCAAGGTTATAGGTTCGCTAAGAAAAGCTACAAGCGAAGAAAAAGAAAAAATCGACCAAGAATTGCCCTTTGCCGTAATGGTGTTCACGCTAATGGCTACAAGCGGAGTATCACCTTATGACAGCTGGAAAAAGCTTCGGAACCTTGCTTTTCTACCATACTTCAGAAAAGAAGCGGAAGAAGTTGTTCGACAGGTTGAGGTCTTGGGAAAGGATCCCCTAACAGTTCTGCACCAAAGAAGCGAGAAGACCCAGTCGAAACTTTACAGGAACTTTCTAGGAGGTTTTATATCATCTGTGAGAAGCGGCAGCAAAACAGCTGACTACTTGAAGAGTGAACTCAAAACAATCTTTGAAATTAGACACAATACACTAACACGTTCAGTTGAAAAGATAGCCACGTTGGTTGAGGCTTATACTGTAATGCTAATCGTTGTTCTATGTACTTACATTCTCTTCGTGGTCTTCTCAGCCACAAACATGATGGACATGCTATCTCAAAGTTCAATATCGGTCTCGCCCATAATCTCGTATGTTGTGGCTTTCATATTCATGCCTGTTCTTTCCCTAGTCTTTACTCTGATAGCACACAACATGCAACGAAGCGCGTTCGAAAACTTAAAAGACTTGTACAAAAAGGCAGCTATGATCATCACGCCAATTGGAATAGTCATCATGGCAATTGCCTTCACACCCTCCACCATTGAAGCTCTGAAACCGCTTGGTTTGCCTGAAATCGCAACCATAGGACTTGCTCTTGCATCTCTTGGACCAGCTCTTAACTACCGCAAAATCTCCAAAATCAACTACAACGCCGAGGATTCAATTCCCCACTTCGTGAGAGACGTAACCGAATCGCGCAAGATTGGACTTTCTCCAGAAAAGAGCATAATACAAGCAACCAAGCGCAAAACATACGGGTCCTTTTCCAAATTCCTCAACTTGATGCGAAGTCAAATAGAATGGGGTATTCCGCTGCGAAAGACTTTCAGCAATATGCAAAGAGAGATTAGAAGTTGGTTTGTTAAACTAAACATTGCGATGATGGTTGAAACAATTGAAATAGGAGGGAACTCGACCCAATCGCTTGAGATTCTATCGGAATACAGCGAAAAAGAACGAGAAGTTCAGATTAACCGCCGTTCTCTGCTAAAACCGTACATTCTCCTTGCTCTGATATGGAGCAGTTTAGTCGCTGTAACAACAACCATTGTTTCGTTGACTACAGGAATGATGACCTCGGTTGTAAGTTCAAGTCTTTCATCAGTTACCACGGTAGCTATGCAAAATCAACTGAACCTCTTCTCTGTTGGCATAATTTTTCAATGCTGGATATCAGGCTTCTTCCTTGGAAAAATAAGCGAGGGAAACATTGGAGCAGGTTTTCAGTACTCAACACTACTAACTACAACAGCCTATGTTTCGCTGGTATTGTCCCAGTTGTTGCTTTCAGCACTCTTCGGCATACCAACTACTTCTTGAAGGAATGAGGCACAATATATGCCAACAACCTCAATTGACACATTCTTCGCATGCTCGCTAATCGTTTCAGTTGCAATAGCTACAACAGTCTTCGCTGCGGAAAATCTCCAAGCTCAAATAGACACTACGCGCGATGTCAACGATCAGGACTATTTAAAGAACATAGCTGATAGGATAGTATTCAGCTCTGGAAACCCCCCTGATTGGGGTTCACGAGGCATTAGTCCCCAGAGCTTTGGCCTGTCAGACACCTCTGTCCAGCGGTTTCTTGAACTAGATATTGATAAAATTACCTTACTGAATGATGAGAACGTCTATGCACTATCCTATCCTGAAATTATGAAAGCGACTAGAATTGGATGTTCATTTGGGATTTCAGTTTTCCAAATTCTCTCGATAATCATCGAACCTGTTGGAAACGAGACACTAGGCGATTTCATTTCATACTCATTTGTGGTTAGAACTGACAAAGACACTGCGCCCGCAGCACTATACTTGCGTTATTATGTTATAGCTCCAGGATACTTGGAAAACAATTCGCTTACTACATCAAATCAAGGCACTGCAAATATCAGTTGCCAAATTCCGATCTCTTCAAGAGGGTCTGCGCTTCTAATCGTTTTTGCAAGAGCCGTGATTGACTCAAGAATGACAGCGGTTCAAGTCTGCTCATTTGGAATTCAAGAAGAAGCAAAACAAGCGAACCAGACGTTTCTGAAACTAAGTCCCCTGAACCATTCTCTCACGGTCGCTTTAGACTTTCAAAGAATTAACGTCAGCAACGCTCTCGCATTTACCTTTTCCTACGTATCAAACTTAACAGCAACATCTAGTTCAACTTTCAGCTTGCCAAACTTTGTTGAGACTAGCCCCATTCTGCTTGTCGTCCAAGGTTTGAATCACACCTCATCATTCGCTGAGTGGGTAGTCTACCCACAGCTTCCTTTAGAGTATGGCGCCGATTTTTCCAATTCAGAAGCAAACGTATTTGATTACATAGTAACCATAAAAGGAACTTTCTATAAACTACGTCTTAGTTTTGGAGATCCCACCCCATGAGAAATCTTTTCAGAGACAATAGAGGACAGGTACGAACTATCGAAGCTTTTTTTGCCTCGATTCTGCTTCTTTCGTTCATAGCTCTTGTCCCCCCTAACCAAGAACCGGTCGACTTATATAGCGAAGCCTTGTCCTCGATGGCATTAAATGCGCTCGTGAGTCTTGATAATGACGGAAGCCTTGCAAACCTCGTGGATATCCAAGATTGGAAGACGCTTGAAATGCATATCCAATCACTAGTTCCATCAGCTGTGTGGTTTAACCTTACAGTTTTTGATGCCGACATGAACTCTTTAAACAATCTAGCGATAACCAGCGGCAGTCCCATAAGTGATAACATACAAGTCGCATCCTACATTTGCGCCAGTATAAACGCGAGCTATGCTGTTTACCTTTTGAGACTCCAAGTCTCAGCAGTGGACTAAAATATGACTAGAAAAAAAAACTCTGGGCAAATTCTCATAATCACATCTTTGATAGTAGTGATGATTCTAATGGCAACAGTGATTTATGTGCACGACACAATAAAGAAAACGCCCATATATGAGTCAGAATCAAACGATGTGTTCTCTGCTATTCGAGTTGGAGCAATTCACACAATGATTAGCGCCTTAGCTAACGTTACTGGTGGAGGCGAAGAGAGCGCTTTCACAGAAAACTTGAGGAAATTTAGATCCGCACTCTTGGACCTTTCATCGAACTCGATTGTATTCTTTGATTACACACTTAATGAAATCTCGCCGTACAATAGTGGAATCTATATGTCATGGGGAGTTGACGGAAGAGGGATATCGAGCTGTTCAGCGAACTTTATGCTCAACTATTCGAGCAATAATGCTAGATATTATTCAGAATTTAGCATAGACCTAACATCAGAAATTCATGTTGTTGGTGAATACTATCTAGCTGATGAATACACAAAAAATGTCACCATTACATTCACTCTTCTCAACGAGAACATGCCAACTCTTCCCAGCAACCTTACTGTCAAATACAAAACAGACGTATCCTTGTCAATCGGAGAATGGATAGCCCCTGAATCTCAAAGCGTTGAAGACTATGGAAACGGTACTCAGACAGTGGTTTTTTCAGCTGCAAACCAAACTCAAAGCGGCCCTCTATTGGTTTCAGTCTTGATCCGTGATTTGAGAGGCATTTCTGTAATGGCTAACACAACTTGCGTTCAAGTTTAGCCGAGGAAAACTTGATGAGCCAATGCAAAATGACAGGCAAACAAAAAATCAGATGTTTGCTGAATTCAATAGCGCCATTAGTCACTGCTAGAACGAAGAGAGTAGGAAAAACCATCCAATTCTTCCTGGTTTTCATTTTGGTAGTGAACATTGCTATTCCTTTGACCATTGCGGAGGTTGTATCAGTTCCTTCTTTGACCACCACTATTAATGGCAATATAAGCCCAGAAGTAGTGTGGGAAAAAACCTACGGTGGAATTGGAGATGACAGAGTCTTCTATGCAACAAAAACCGATGAAGGATACTTGATTGTTGGTTCGTCAACATCAAATGTGCAGAATAAGACTGTGGCTTGGGTTCTAAACCTCAGTTTCGACGGAGAAATCCTTTGGGATCGAACATATCTCGAGTCGACTGGCGGTGAGTTCAGATATGCATTGAAAATGGATAATGCCTTTCTGCTGGTTGGCAACGTGTTTCAGCCGTCCGGGGAGCAAGATGGCTGCGTTGTAAGAATAGACGAGAAGGGAACATTGCTATGGAAAACAACGATAGACCGAACTGGGATCGAAAAATTATTTTCCGCGACAAGAACAGATGACGACGACTTCGTCCTCGCTGGGTTAGCGAGTTCGATTGATGCTACCAATCTAGATGCATGGATTATTAAATTAGATGGGAAAGGGAATGTATTGTGGAACATGACCTACGGAAGCGCAAAGGATGATGTTGCGCGTGGGGTAGCACCATTAGGCAATGATTCGTATGTTGTCTGCGGATACACAGACTCCATGGGTGAAGGCGACTACGACTTCTGGATTCTCAAGCTGAATGGATCCGGAAAAGTGATTTGGAGCCGTACCTTTGGTGGATTGGGAAGTGACAAAGCTTACGCAGTAGCCACCCAGAATAATGATTGCATAGTAGTAGGTGATACCCAGTCGCTAGGCGCAGGTAACTCGGATGCCTGGATTGTCAAAGTTAATTCTTGCGGAGAGCTAGGTATGGCAAGAAACACTCGGAGGTCTAGAGTTTGATTCCGCAACCTGCATCACAGCCTCAGGAGAGGGATATCTAGTGGGAGGCTTCAGTTTTTCTTTCGGAAATGGAATGAGGGATATTTGGGTCTCGAAGATTAATATTGAAGGTAATGTGCAGTGGAGCTTTGCATTGGGGCGTGCGGGCTATGAAGAAGCTTATGGCATAGTTGGGTTAGAAGATGAAGCGTTTGTGGTTGGAGGTTGGACTGACTTTACAGGTCAGGGTCGCTATGATTACTATGTCGCTAGACTGAACGTCGGACTAAACTCTTCCGGCGAATGGTGTTGGATTGTTTTCATTGCCGTCTCGGGGATTTTGTTTTTAACTTGCTCAATTGTGGTTCTAACCGGGGGAAACAAGTCTGCCCTTAGGCAGCCTATTAGCGACTTGCTCGTCTAACAAGCTTCTAAACAGACAGTTTGGAAAACAAAGTTCGAAGTGTCCATATGAATGCGGTGAAATTGGTCCAGATGGCGACCGTTCTGAATTTCCTCTTGTAGCCAGACTCACTCTTGCTATCTTCTTCGTGGAACGCTATGAGCAGTTCTTTGTCATCTGATATCATGAAGCAGGGAAGGTTGTGGGCTTCAATAACGCTACATTTCGCTTTTGGCCAGTCCATTTGCCCAATGAAGAAATTGCTTTTGGGAGAAGATTCCGCAAGCAGAGTAACGTCAATTTTATCCATTTTGCTTCTTAGTCTGTCGGTAAACTCGTGATAATACAACTGCGCTAGGTGTTCATCGGGAACAAACAATTCGAATTTTTTCTGAGCTTTGTCAAGAAGCTCTTCCGCTTTCAAGATAACAGATTGTTCTCCTTCGAGCCTTTGAAAAAGTTCTTTTTCGGCTTCTTCTAACGGTACTCGAGGAACCGATGTCCACATTTCTACGAGACTTTGTTTCTGCTTTTCCAGCAAGCGGATTTTCATTTTTTTCTCATCCACAAGTATGTCTACAGCCTTATCTAGCGGCACGGCAGTAAATTTCAGCGGTTTCTCGAAAACAGAAAAGACCAGACCTTTCTTTTCTAAATCTCGAAGTATTCTGTAGGTTTCAGTTCTGTGAAGTGAAATAGTTTCTGCAATCTCGCCTGCTTTCTTTTTTCCCACGCGAGCGAGAAAGAGATAAACATGTATTTCGTTCTTCAGCAAGCCAAATCGGGAAAGAACCTCCTCTATTTTGAACAATTGCGTATTGTAACCTTTGTCCCGTCTTACAAATCGATAAGAGTCGCTTCCTTCATCGCGAACTCGCACCAAATCAGAGTCCTTATTCTTAAATGCAAGCTCCATTAAGTATTTCACCTTAAGTTTTCAGGTCTGTCTTTAGGCTATTGACTTTAGCAACTGCCTATTAGTCGTTTATGAATACTTGATAATTCGTATTCGGATTCTGAATACACACGACTAGTCATCGTTAGTATATTTTCACGGAAGTTATATGCCCATACTGATTTTCTTTGCCCATAGACAAAAGAAGGAAACAAACAAATGCAAATACATGCTTTGCTGAGTCTTTTATTGGTTTTCTTGAGAGCCTATTTCTATCGGCATTCCTTTGCCCTAAAAACTCCCCAACATCCAAGGGTAGAAGAGTGAAAAACAAAGCTGATGATGCCCATGAAGCTATTGGGAGAGCCTAGATCTCGAATCAAGGATTTACTGACAAATACTAGCGAAGGCGTGGGATTCAAAGGTAAACTCGATTGCGAGTTCAAACAACAACGTTCTCCAACCCCGACCGTTTGGAAGCTGCACGCCCTTGACGCATTCTCTAATCACATGGGTTTGAGCGCGACAAATAGAATCGGAAGAGAATGAAATATGATTGTTGCCGTGCACTCCTACAAGGGCGGAACGGGAAAAACCCTCCTCTCAACAAATCTTGCAGCCACATTCGCCAAGCAGGGCAAGAACGTTTGTCTCATTGACCTTGACCTTAGAGCGCCAAGCATCCATTCGATTTTCAAAGCCGAAAACACCACTAGCTGGTTCAACGACTACCTAAACAATGGTTGCGAAATCCAAGAATCCCTGACTGACTTAAGCAGCAGCATACCTGGATCGGGCAAGTTCTTCGTAGGCTTTGCAAACCCTTCAACCCAAGCAATTAGGGATATGTTAACCAAAGATCGCGGGTGGGAAATGAAGGCACTGGGAAAACTGCTTGAGCTCAGAAGGACACTGATAGACAGCGGGGAATTTGACTGGGTTGTCTTTGACACCAGCCCGGGAATGCAGTTTTCATCGATAAATGCGATTGTAGCCGCTGATTTGGTGATGGTAGCCACAACAGGCGATCGGTCAGATGTTGAAGGAACAAGGCGCATGCTAATAGGACTCTACAAGCTGTTTGAGAAGAAAACTGGGATAATAATAAACAAAATGTCTTCTGAATCGTTTTCTGCAGCGTCTTGGAGCACAACGCTTCGGGAATTCCGAGTTTCTCCCTCCTTCAATCTTGGGTATTTTACCTTGTTTTTGCGACATACTCAAGGCTCAGGGTAAGTCTCTATTCACGATCGAAAACCCAAACCACCCGTTAACGCTGATGCTTCAAGAAATAGCAAAAAACATCGAGAAACTGATGGGTGACTCTTCGAACATGTGGGAAATATTGCAAGATAAAAATATTGAGCCTCAAATGTTGTGACAGCTATTGCATGAAATCAAGAAATATCGCAATAGCCAATTGGAGAAAGCAGATAATCATTTCTCCACCTGGCAGGATGCAACACCCTTAGAACCTATACCAGTCGGCAGCGATATGAAAACAACCCCGAGGTCAAAGCAAGCCCTTCAAGGTTATTCAAGGAAAAGCCGATCCAATAGGAACAAACCGAATCGGAGAAAACAGAGAAACGACACTCGCAGTTGTGGGCATCCAGCCATTATCGATACTTAGAGAGATTGTGGCTTCGACTCGGAGGCACAATCAGCTTGGGAAGACTACATCCGCAAGACCCTAAATCTACAAAATTTTTCCTGAGATACTGCGCTAACCATGGGATAATCCTGACTTATCCCCAGGGCTATGATGGATTCCTCAGATGCGAACAATGCACCAAACGAACCTGAACGCGCGCTGCCTTGTCCCAATATTACGTGTTGAAATAGGTTGGTGAGACTGCTTTATCATATCTTCCTGTGTTTTCGGCTGCTTCTCGGTTCAGAACTAAGCGCGCGCGCTTCTAGAAGAATAGGTGTTGCTGTGGAATTCTGACTAAAAAAGGGGAAAGTGAAGATTATCAGGTTAACCTGAGCAAGGGCCATCATCCGAGAGTCACATTGGCATCATTTCAAATACTTCAAGGTGTGACGAGTTTTTTGTTACACCAATTTCTTAGTCTAGGCAAATTTCTAATACTCGCAGGAACTAGTTGACTTATGATTTAGGAATCAGGAGAACAAAATTGAACCCTGTTGGTTTATGGATGCTTCACTTTGACTGGGGACCAAAAGGTAACTACTGTTGGACTCCGCTATACTTCAACTTCGATGGCACCTTCGCGTACTTGGCAGGAGGCAATGAAGGAACATGGGTACAAGTTGATGACTTGATCATCTGGAGGTTCAAAAAACTGCCTGATGAAGATAGCAACACCGTCTATTCAGGAAACGCTACTAGGAATTTCATGTCTGGCATAATGCTGTCATCTCAGGGGGAAAGGGGCCACTGGTACGCAATCAAGAAAGGCACCAGAGTATTTGCCTTCAGAGAAAAAGATAAACTGCCGTATATGATCGAAAAGGAAAGCAAACCAAAACTTGATTCAGCAGGCAAGAAAGCGTAAAACGAACGCGGAAGAATAATTCGAAAATAGCCAATAATGGTTTTGGTCGCGGGCTTTCGAGTTTGCTTTTTGCTCTTCTCGTTTTGCCTCTCAGAGTGTATGGGTGCCCTAAAACATGTCAAAAGCCAGCTGTGGCGTTCAGCTAACCTTTTCTATTCATCTTTTTATTAAGAACTCTCTTACTCTCTGATCCCTTGCGCTTCTTCTTCCTACTCTTTTGCTTACCTCCGCGGGTGCGCCTACTACTTTTCTTGCCAACATTTCTCATTTTTACAAAGACAAAAACAGTCATTGCCACAGCAATGACAATTACACTGGTGATTTGAACCCTATAGTCTCCTATTCCTTGAAAACCTGCAGGTGACGGGGTTGGAGTTGGTTCAATCTTCCCATTCACCCAAGAAATCCAAGCATCCCAATCATCCTCAGTCGTTGAGCTATACCACCAAATACCAAAACTCTCCATTCTTGAATAGAACTCCACCCCTCTTGCTAGCATTCTATCGTTGAAGTAACCTAGTTGTTGCCTAATTGTTGGATAATCCTGATAGTGCTCAGCAATCAGCCAAATCATATAACCGTCTTTGGTGTGCGAAGTGCTCTGCACTTTATCAAATGCGGTTTTCCACTCTGATTCATGGTAAGCGTGGGACCCGTACAAGCCAACAGCACATTTCTTGGCTGTAGTTAACAGCAACTGATTGTAGTGCAGCCACGGATAATAAGGAACTCCCATTCCTTCTATGACCTTTGCACATTCAGTAAAGTAACGCATGTGGTCTACAATTGTTCCAGTGTACCATTCGGTGTCGTCAACTATTGCATCGAAACTGTCACCGAAATATTCTACGAATGATACTACACTGCTGATTATTTTCTGCCTGGCCTCGGTCGTAGTCTTGTCTGGATAAGTCTTGAAAGAATAGATATCTGCATAAATCTTCATATCCGGATTAACCGTTCTGACTTGCGTTTTGAAACCTTCAAGCTGCTCTTTACTGAAACTGTAAACTATAGTATTATCCGTCTTGATAGCCGCCGCGTTAATAATCAAGACATCTATTTTTCCGTCTCGAATACGATTCATAAACTCAGTCGACATGTCAGAATAGGCACACCAAAGGCTATACTCCAAATCAGGGGAAACCAAAACCGGATTGGCTTCTACCGAAAAAAACAAAGAAACAATCAAAATCGCTGCAAGAATTGTTTTCCTAAGCATATTTCATATCCCAAAGACAACCCTTTCTCATACACATCCGTCATTTCACAATAGCGATAATCTTTTTCCGATTCCTAATCTCTTTTCGGCTCCTTTGAATATGATGCTTGGGAGTTGCTATTAAGAGAGATGCAAAGGAAAATTCCCCGACACCACGGAGACAACCAACAATTAAAAATGGAAAAAGGGAGAGATTAAAATCGAGGTAAGAGTGGGTCGAGCTACAGGTTTCTCAACGTGCGCTACCTTTGTTTTCTCTATTTGACTTTCTTGAAGATCAACATTATTGCAATCGCTGCAATCGCAAAGATGATTCCGACTGTCGCAATTGTGTATAATGCTCCTGTTGGCAACACGCTAGGTTTAGGCGCGGGTTTTGCTGTAGATTCTGGCTTCGCTGTAGGCTCAGGTGTGGCTGTAGATTCTGGCTTCGCTGTAGGCTCAGGCGTTGCTGTGGGCTCTGGCGTTGGTGGAGTTCCGGTTAAAACTTCGTTCACCGTGCGAACCTGTATTCCCTTTGAAACAACATAGTCAAGAAAATCTGCGAAGTCTCTCGCCTTGATAGCATTTGATTGGTTGCCAACCTTTGGAATGACGTCATGGAAGAAAATTATGCCCCACTTATCTGTTGCGGCGAGATTGTCAATCATGATTTTAAGGCGCGACAAGGCGTCGGCATCGCTATTTATTCCTGCTCCTGCAGGCAATATGGACGGGTAAGGCGCTGAGATTTCATACGGGTAGTTGTAGGCTGTTCTTGCAGAACTGTAATACTGTAAGACGATGGAATTAACAAAAGCGTCCGTTTCTCCATAAGGATAAGCAAAATTATTCACCATCAACCCGTGAGACTCTAAAGCCTCTTTTGACGCTGAACATTCAGTTCGCAGCCAAGATTCCGAGCGCCCAATAAAACTAATGTGTGTTTTTCCGTGGCTTCCAATCTCGTTTCCAGCGTTTTGCAATACGGCAAGTTCGGCAAAACTCATGAAGTTAGAGCTGCCAGAAACATCCCTGATCTGGTCCGAAATAATGTAAAATGTTCCGTGCAACCCTCTGGCTTGCATCAGCGGGAAAGCATAGGTGTACTGGCTGATTGTGCCATCGTCAAACACTATCGAAAGAACAGGTGGGTCAACGCTTGCGAATGTTTCAGTGATGGCAAAAGAGGAGCAGCAAAACATTAGTAAAACCAGAAAACTGCTAGTGATAACTCTCTTTCTGGAGTTTGGAACTTTGTTTTTCACATAGTTCGCCTCTACACTTTGGATGCTAGCTGACCAGAATATAAATAAAATTACTTAAGACACAATACATCAGAATTCATAATATGCATTTGTTTGCAGGCTTAAAATGACGCGCCGCGACTCTCCAGCCGTAGCAAGATCCAAGTTTGCCAATCCCCAGAAACAGGATCCAACAGCGCAGCTCTACATTTAGGACATTTACCTAGCTATTTTCTTCCTTCAATTAACAAGTCAATGTTGCATTTGTAGCATTTTCACTAATGCTTCTATCGCAAAAAAGCAACGAATCATTTTACCAACCGCTAAAAGCCACGATTTTTGATACTTCTATAAGAACCGCGGTGTTGCTGTGGAATTCTGACTAAAAAAGGGGAAAGTGAAGATGTTCACTCTTCACGTTTTCATTTTTTCCGCAGCATCAGCACTATTACAGCGCCAACTACTGCGATTGCAGCGATTATTCCGCCTGTTGCAGGCAGCAAGTACTGGTCAGCTAAAGATGTAGGTGCATGTGTTGGTTCAGGACTGGCGGCTGGTGCTTCACCGACGTTTATGGCGGTTTCGGAATATGAAGCATAGTAGGCTTTGGATCCCGCGAATCTGGCAACGATGGTGTATTTGCCCGGTACTTCTGGCGTGAACGCTAGACTATAGAAGCCTGTTAGATCGCTTGTGGTTCTGCCGACTTCGTAGTAGTTGTTGTTTGCATCAAGAACCTCGATGATGACCTCAACGCCTGCTGCGCTGGTTGGGCACTCGAACTGCTTGTAGACATACAGCATCCATTCGCTCTGGCTGCCGTCAGATACCGCTGGAACCCCGTTTGGAAAACGAACGGTCAACCCGTAGTCTTTTGTGCCTGGGGAAGTGTCAGTTACGAATCCTTTCACTAGTACCTCAGTTCCAAACGGCTGAGTAGTCTCTGGTGCAGAAACTGTGGTCTTGCTTGGACCTTTTCCGACGGCCCATATGCGTTGGTCGTATGTGTCCATCGTTGCGTAGATGCTGTCGCCCATGACTGCGTTTCCACCCCAACGAGTAGCACGATACATGCCGTTAGCCCTCCACACGACCTCGCCTGTTTCAGCGTCAAGGCACACGAGAGGTGCACCGCGCGGGATAGGATTCTCGGCAGAGTGTTCAGTGTGTCCCATGTAGATTTTTCCGTCAGCAATCAACGTTATCCACGCCCACCAGTTGTTGCCGGTTACAGGTTCATTGTAAGGATCAGTCATGTTGTACGTCCAAACTGTGTCGCCCGTCGCCAAATCGTAGGCATATAATGTGCCAGCAACGCCAGCTGAGAAGAGCTTGCCGTATGCAAAGTGCCACGAGTGCTCCACAGCGCCCCAGCCATACCAGTCTAGCCAATGCTCAGAGTCAGTCTCCCATAGGAAGTCTCCAGTTTCCGTGCTGAAGCCGTAGTGTTTTCTGAGTTCTTTAGCCCATACTGCGATAACACCGTTTTCAACCTCGTCAGTCGCACCCGTAGGTTGTAATACCATGAGGCCTTCTAGCCACACGGATGGCGCATTCCACGTTTTGTCGAACAATAATGTTCCTCTACTGCCTGCAA
The DNA here is from genome assembly GCA_963720565.1 of Candidatus Bathyarchaeota archaeon. Lineage (GTDB taxonomy): Archaea > Thermoproteota > Bathyarchaeia > Bathyarchaeales > Bathycorpusculaceae > A05DMB-2. Next base: position 31,401 of record CAVRFW010000004.1, read on the forward strand.
GAGTGCTTACTGCCCAGACTCTCACCCGGGTCTGATTGTAGTCCATTGAAACTATTCTGTCAGGATACACATTGGAGCTTGCGCTTACTAGTCCTGCGGGAATGGTTACGTTCCACGATATGGCTCTAGGGTCAGACGCGTCTAATTGTTTGCCCATGAACGAGTTGCCCTGCCCAGAAGTTGTGCCAACTGCCACCCGTTGTCGGATCAATCATGAAGCCTGGGGCTGTATGTCCAGCTGCAGTTGAATTCCAAAGAGCCATCCAACGGTTCGCATAGTCTATTTGGTAGATGAGGATTTCACCGCTTGGACCATAGACACGTGTTCCGGAAGGCATGTTTATCATTGAATACGTCCATTCGCCAGTGAAGGGATCATAAGCTTTCCAAGTTGAACCCGCACTTGCATCCCACAGGTAAGTGAAGACACCGTCATAGTTGTAGCTGTTGAAGTAGAAGACTTGCCCAAAAGACAGGACAGTGTTGTTTCTAAACCAAAGCTCTTCTCCAGTATGCAAGTCAACAGCAACGATTCCTTTGTGACCTGCATAGTCATCGTCTCTGTTGTAGTAGAGAACACCATTTAGCACCACTGAATCTAGGAATTTGCCTGCATATGCGTCGCCAGTCTCAGATCCAGCCGGAACCTGCCCACTGCCCAACAAACCTCCAGTTAATCCGCCAGTGGTTAATTGTTTGACCCATAGGACGTGCGCAGTCTCCGGTGCATCAGCGTTGTAGGGGGCAATATTGTTGGCCGCTCTACTCACCCAGTTGCCTGCAATCGAGTACCATTCTCTGAGCTGTGGGTCTATGGGGCGTGTCCAGTATTCCGCTGGAAGTGGATGCCCTGGATAGTCTGGCAATGGATCCTGCTGAACAACGAGATTAATTGTTTCACTAGTGCTCGCCTGCACTACGGTGCCCGCAAGCATTAAGATACCTCTTTCCATGTCAAAGTATGTTTGCGGAAATGTCTGCTCAGGGAAGTGCATCGTCAGCTTGTATGTGCCAATTAAATTGGGCGTGTACACCGTTGCGGTTCCGCCTGTAGAGTCTGTTCTGAAGGGTCCTAAAGTTTGGGTTGTGCCATCTGGTTTAACAACGGTTACCGTAATACCTGTCCAACCGTCCTGCGGGTATCCTAAGAGCTGCGAAACTCCAAATCGAATCAGCACCTCCTGACCAACTCCCACGGGGTTGGGAATGGCATCGATAAAGGGAAAGGTTTTCAGCGAAGTTAATTGCGCCTGAGTAGTCGGCATTGACATGACAATTGAAGCTGCAAAGGTTAAAAGTAGTAACATCGATAGCAATTTCTTAGTTCTTTGTATTACTCTGATTTCGTCTATTGTATTCATTTTTTCTTCTCCTTAGAAGTATAATACACATTTCTGTGTACGCGTCCTCGTTGTGTACCTCTAATATATATAATTTGCCAAAGAACAGGTTCTAAATAGATTCTGGTGAAACATTATCCCAAAAATCTTTTAACAAGATACGATTTTGCCGCAAGAATTGTTAAACATGGAAGCAGAATCTTTCAAGATAATCGAGCGCCACAAAATACGGGAAAACGCTCACCAACACAAGGATATCCTTTTGGGAACCGTATTTATTGCCATTTTTTACGCACAACTGCTCTTTTTCTCTTTCTAAACGCGAGCTTCAATGACCAAAAGAAAAGGCAAAAGTCCCATGGGGTTTCTGGGCACGTGCCGCATAATGGACTTGGTTGAAAAAAGACTGCTGTTCCTGCTTGAGAGTTTGCGTCGAAACTCACAGGAAGTGTTTAAATCTCCGTATGTTATATTTATCTAACATAAAGCGCTCATCTCCTAAGCTTGGACGTAAATAATTGAGGTGAGACGAATCAAAAGTCAAGAATTCATGCTCTTTGGAATTGCACTTTATCCTGGAATGGTTATGAGAATCAGATAGTTGGTACTCTTTTACCGGGGTGAGTGTTCCTTGTCAATCTTCTATCGGGTGCATTAACACTGCGGTAGTTGTGCCACTCATCTCAGAGTGCATGCAGACTGCACTGTCCGAGGCTTATTTTCTGACCCGTGGTCACGAAGAACCTTCTTTATCATTTCTTCATCAAAGTCGACTCTTGCGATCAGCAACTCTTTCGATCCGCGAATCTGAGGGGAGAAGTACGAAATCGCTGGAACTTTCGGACTTTTTCAATCATGAGCATGGGCATAATCGCAGTGTTGATTTTAATCCCCGCCTTGGTCATTTGGAACACGAACCTTCAAAGCCGACAAGAAAGCTCCAGGGTATCCGTTGGCTTTGCGAGCCAAGGTAACGACACCTCGTGCCCGCCTGTTTTCGCTTTTGCCGGAAAGCCGCTTACTTGCGTGTTCTGGCCAATCTTCTCGAGCCATCTACTCGCAGTATCACTGAAGTGAGAGTTACTTCGGCTCATCAACATGAAGCTGGCTACCCCATGCATAGCTACGCCCTGGTATCCAGTGTATCCTTCCTCTGCTGCGATGGCACTTTGGAAGAAAAGGTTTTGAGATCTTCGTTGGCGACGCTGCGAACCAGGACTAAAAGGTTGAGTGAAGTTCAAGAGTACGACCTCACACAGGAAGGTCTCGCTTGTGGAAGTGCTTTTGGAAGAAAACCATGCTTCTTCAAGAACAAGGAACCATATCAATCATCTGAATAAACAGTAGAGCTGACATTAGCCTCTGCCGTTCAGCAATTCCATTGACCTGTTCGCATTTTCGAAGATAAACGAAAATGGGGAGGTGAATAATGTGGCAACTATGGGTTTGCAATCGCACCGCAGTCCCGTATTGGCTGTAGTCTTGCGGTTGCCTTTTGATAAGAAAAAGGTTCAAGCCTCGCCAAATGGCCAATTTTCTGGCTCTCGCCATCGCTCTTGCAGTGTTGGCAAGACATTCTCGTAGTCGCTTCATGATTAGATACTCATTCCTTCAACGACACAAATTGTTCGTCATCTATGCTTGTTTCAAGAGCTCAAGAAAGATTTGCCGTAACCCGTAAATCTTGGTTGGTAGACTAAATTTATTCCCAAAAAAATTAAAATTCAGTGCACGCACTTGGTGTTATACGCTTTCATTGTTGAGGAGCTCAGGGACTTGCTGAGTCAACTTCAACCAATTTTCGCCAGTATTCTTCCTTATTAGCGGTTTTACTGTAGCGAAGACTCGTTGAGGCATAAGTGACATCCAATGTTTTGTAACCAAGACTTGGTCTGCTATATCGAGCAAGGGAAACAGCCATTGAATTACTGTAGGGAATCGTTCAGGAGGAACTTTGCTTGACATGATATTAACAATTGATGTTTGTTCTTCGTCTGTGGTTCGTTCTCTGATACTGGGATATAGAAACGCGTCTTCCTTTCCCAAATGAATCGTTAAGTGCGACTTCAACACCGCGGTTGCCCTAGCTACTATTAGAGGGTTAGGTGTCTCACGGATTGCCTCTAACCCGTTAACCATTTTGTCAAGGTAACGGTGGTCAAGCAGATAGGTTCCAGTAACAAACGGCGTTAAATTGTCAACCACCGGAAAAACAGCTGCCTCCTCTCCCATCGCGTGATTGTCTAAGACTTCGCTCATGATTTGAAGTCGGGCAAATAAAGGAACCAAGTCTCCACCATTCTGCACAACGGAAACAACGGCATTATCAATTTGAGAAATATCTCGACGGAATGCATTGTGGAAGCAACGAATCACGTCTATAGGTCTTGTCAAAAACAATCCTCACTGTAAATAATTTGGAAACCAATTAATTAACTGTACTCATTAGATATGGAAGATTACCGTAATGAAATTCCAATGGGTGCATCAAACTTAATCCAACCAACCCAAAAACATTAAGATAAGATTGAGGAGTAGCTCTAATGTGGAAACAATAATCAAAAGCCTATTTGTCATTCTGATAGTTGCAGTTCTCGTATTTGCTGGAGGATTCTACCTGACTAATCAGATGAGAGCCTCAAGTGAGAGATTTGGAGTATACCTTCAAAACAGCAATGAACCAGTCATATCCGATGACGAAATTGTATGGTATAACAAGAGCAGCCACGAAATCAAACTCACTGAAGAAGGAGTCAAGAAAATACAAGCACTAAAAGTGGAAGATGTAACCTACGGGGACCCTTTTGTTTTAAAAATAGGCGACCAAGAGATTTACAACGGGTCCTTTTGGACTCCAATTTCATCCATCCCGTATCATGGAATCGCCATAGTGAATCTTGTCAATACACCTGACAATACAATAAAGCTGGATATGGGCTATCCATCGGGTTCTCTTCAGGATGCAGACCCCAGAAATGACACGAGGATTTTTGACCACTTTCAAAAGCTTGGCAAACTGAAACAGACTCTCAAAATAGAAATCGACTACAATCCCCCAGTTGACACGAACGCACTTTTCCAATTTCAAAATGATACTTGGTACATTCGGGGAAGTGCTATGCACATAGTCGACAACCCCAACCAGCAGAGCACCCAGTTGAGAAAAGGTGATTCTGTTGTTTTGAAACTTGCTGAGTACCCTTCTACGGTGAGACAAGGATTTTTGTCCTACAATTCCTTATTCTTGCAAAGCAGTGATGAATTAGGTGATATTGGATGCGAAGAAATTGGATTAGATGACCCCCCGAGATTTGTTGTTCCAGACGGGTATTATGTTTTTGAACTTGGGGTTGCCAATGTTGATTGTTACTGGTTCAGAGAGTCCATTGGCGCATGGATATTCGATGTAACCGTGATTCCCGCATAGAATTTTGCATGTGTACTGCCGCTATTCATAGAACAGCATAAAAATTGGCCAAATTGGGTTGGGGTTGGAGCACGGCCGCCTCGTAATCGAACATAATCGAAGTTCGAGATGAACAAAACTCAGTGTACCACATAAGGTTTTCAATGTTTGCGTTCCTTGAAGTAAACCAGAATACCGACAGCAACCACAACAATGGCTACAACGGCAGCGATAGCAACAGGGACTGCTGGCAAAGGCTCCATTTCAATGATAGAATTGGTGAAGGGTGTGTATTGCATTACAACAGTTGAGTCCATCGTGAAGATGTTGTGACCGCCGCCCATCACATACACTGTGTCGTCAACAACAGCTAAAGCCAGCCCCGCCCTATCTATCGGCATTGGGGCAGCCGAAAACCAAGAGTTGCTCTCTGGAAAATACACCTGATTTGCGATTTGACCGCTAAGCGGGTTGGCGGCATTACTTCCACCAATGACATAGATCGCTTTTGCAGCCGCTGTGCCAGTTGTTACACCTGCAGCGGCACTATTGACACCCATTGGGATAGGCACACCCATGCTCCACTCATCCGATTCGGGGTCGTATATTTGCGTCAAATTAGTAATAGTAGAGCCGCTTGCCACTCCCGATATCACGTAGATTTTGCCATCCAGTACAGCCGAAGCATATCCAGCAACAGCCGTCGGCATCGGCGAACCAGCAGCCCAAGTATCAGTCACAGGGTCGTAAATTTCGACTTGAGCACTCTTTTCTGCAACTGAAGATGATTCCGATTCGATCCATCCGCCAATCAGATATATCTTCCCACCAACCTCGTTTGCCTGAAGCCCAGACCTCGCTGTCGGCATCGACGTTTTCGTCTCCCATGAATCTGTCTCAGTATCATAAACCTCGTTAACATTAGTTGAGATTGAGTAATCTTTTGAAACGTTTCTCCCGCCAAAACAGTAAATTCTTCCTTGGAAAGCTGCTACTCCGGGACCATCTCTGGAAGTTGGCATGGGAGCCTTCTCGATCCAAATGTCTGTGGCTGGATCGTAGGCTTCGGTTGAATTGATAGAAATATAGGAGAATCCCGTGGCCGATATGTTGTATCTCTGACTGCCACCTATAACGTACACAATTTCATTGACTACTGTCGCTCCAGCGCCAGTTCTTGAAAAGTGCATCGAAGCTTTTGTTATCCAAGAATTTTCGGCACCCCTCACGAAAGGCATCGCAACTGTCAATGATAGTAGAATTGCCGAAAGAAGCGTTGCTACCAACGCTACCCCGTTCATGTCAACACCAATCTATACTCCTGAAAACTCGCATTTAACTCTCCCCAGAGAACACACCGTTCTCCAAGAAAAACATTGATATCCAGGCTGGAATTCTCGGAGTTCAGATGTTTGATAGGCGTATGCTCGATTCCGAATACTCTATCCACATATGGTTCTGATATTCTCTCTTACCCTCTATTGACCTGAACTGGAATGTGCCTCCGCCTTTCTTCATCCACGTAACCTGAGTGGTTGAGGCTGTCTTCTTATTCATCGCATCCCAGTAAGCCGTCGTTAATGTGTGCTCGACTTTTCTCTGCAACAGACACTCCTAAGACGCTTGGTGTCTCAGCCCATTCCTGTGGCGACTTGAAGCCCAGCATCTTCGCAAATTTGCTGTTGCACGCTTTGTGGTTATCGTCGAGATACAGGAAAATCGGCTGCTCTGAAGAGTCAAAGACTGGCTTCATCTGCTCGTAAAGACCTTTTACTACTTGCGCATGGTGCGCCTCTGGACTTAGCAATTTTTTCGACATATGTTTCTTCCCTCCCCTTCAATTTTTTAGTTTAATTCTAAGTTTAGTTGCGAAATTAGAGGAGATTTATGGCTTCTTGTCTTGGGATGGCGACCAGTGTCTCGGTGGCTACGAACTCCGACACGCCTAAGGAGAATTTTAGCGCTTCTTTTTCATTTGCTGCTTCAAATACAACGACTGTGTCATAGCGTCCCAGGGTCCAGTACCAGTTTAGAACGTTTATTCCCTTCTTTTTGAACTCCGCCACCTTTTCGGTGGCTTCCCCAGTCAGTGCCTTGTCAGGTTTCTTCCTCATTTTGCCCAGACTCACAAAAATCAACAGATTTCACCCCCGTTGAGTTAGTGCAGATTGTTTAGTCTTTCATAGGACCAATGCTGATTTAAGCTGTTGTGATTGCCGTTGCACAGTCACAAAATCTTGCGAAACTGTTCTGCAACAACTCGATTACCCTATACTCGTTTCCGTCTATACCTATATCCCATATTGATATTGAATTGAATCTGAACCTACGCGTACCCTACATCTTGATGTTGTAATAATCAAACCATATATGACCTGAATCCTGTATACAGTCGATGTAGCCTGTTTTCTACAAAATCATCAGCGTCGTCGTCAAGTTGGTTGGTTGGATTAAATTTTTATCCGAATTTCGTCTAAGTAAGAGGTAAGAAACAGTTGCTTGAAAAAGGAGAAAAGGGACTGTGAAAACGAAATTTGTGACTGTGGGAATTAGAGTCAAAGAACTCGAAAAATCAGTAGATTTCTATGGAAAGTTGCTTGGAATGGTAATAGTAGGCAGAGGAAAACTTGAAGAGACCAAGGGAGAATGGATAGAGTTAGCGAGCGAAGATGACGGTTTTATTCTTGAGTTAAATTACTACGAAGCAGGCAGTCCTTATTGCGTTGAATATTCGGTGGGCGAGGGACTGGATCACCTGACATTTAAAGTTGACGACCTAGACGAGGCTCTCAAAGAAATGGATTTGGCTGGTTATCACGTGAAAGATAAACATAAACAAGGAAAATTCCGATGGGCTTATGTTGAAGACCCCAATGGGATTTGGATTCAATTATATTGAAGAATTCGGTTCTGGTTGGTTGGACCAAAATTTAGTGTTGCTGTTTGACGATTGAAAATTGGGGTGGGTTGGGACTAGAATTTAAGCCCCAAACACCCATTAATCACGACAAAGTGAATCCCAAGATGAAGAAAAGCTACATTGAAATCGGAATTTGCGGTCTTTCCTGCAGACTCTGTCCCGCCTACCATAGGGAAACCAAAAGCAAGTGCGAAGGATGCAAAAGCGAATACCGAATGGGCGCTGCATGCCCCTTCCACACCTGCGCCATTAAGAAAAAAAGAATAGACTTCTGTGTGGTCTGCGATGAAAACAACACTTGTGCCAAGTGGAGAAAATTCAGAGAAGCGGGCAAACAACACGACTCAATACTTAGCTACCAGAGGCTTGAAGACAACATCGCCTTCATCCAGAAAAACGGAATGGAAGAGTTCGAAAAACAACAAGAAACAAGGGAGAAACTGCTTAGGGCAATTCCTGACAGAATTCAACGAAGGACGCTCAAAAACCTTCTACTGCACAGCCGCAACTGTCTTGGAAAGCGGTGAGCTTGAAAGCGTTTTGGAGAATGCACGAGCGAAATCGAAGGGATTAGACATTAAAGCGAAATCAGAAGTTATGCATTCACTCTTAAACGAAGTTGCGGACAACAGGAACTACTTGCTAAAACTGAGAAGATAGAACTGCTAATCATTATCAAAAAAACCGTATACTCGTTTCCGACCACCTATACTCTACTCTATTATGAATTGGATTTGACTAGCCTGGCGGGCGCTAAGCGGTAGTGTGCATGGCTGTTTTAAGATTAGCTCTGATGTGTGTTTCGGTTTCTGATATATTCTTTCTGGGAAATGTTGCTTATATCAACTCTTGCGATATCTGATTTCAGGGTTTAGACAATGATAAAGCGGATGACGCAGGAAGAATTTAACACGCTCTATAAGATAATCTGGCAGAGTGGGCCCCAAACAAGATATTCAAATCCCAATTCATGGTTTAGCAGTTGCGCTCTTTGAAGACTCCTTCAAAACCTGCAGCGCCTAGATGCCCAAATAACGTTCAGTACCATTTCTTGATTTCAGCAACTGCCGCCGAAGAATCACAGCATTGGCTCAGCATGCATTCAACGGCTCTCTCGCATTCAACGCATTCCATCGGTATCGGCTCACTCCTATCCTTCTGATTCAGGTAGCCAAACCAGTATTGGCAGGAACCTGCTAGTTTCTGTTCCTCGTCTATCTTATTCAGACAATGGGGACAAGCATAATATTGTACAAGTTTCGGTTTCTCAAAAACTCTGTCGCATTTAAGACAACGACGTTGACCCTCAGAGGTTGACCACGACCGAGACATCTGTTCCAGGAACATCACCCAATGATTTGTTTCAAAAACTCCACGCGAGAGCACTAGTTCCAAACAGTTACCAAGAAATCAATCATCTATACATTACTCTAGCTTCTTCTTCTTTAACAAGGATACTTGTTTGTTCTTCATAGCTGTTAGCCTCCTCAAAGTACTTCTTTGCGAAGGATACGTATTCTTTGAACGTCAAATCAGGCAGTACCTTCTGGAAGCGCGTACTCTGGTCAGGGAGCGTATATTCCCAAACTACTCCAATCTTTAGGTGAAGTTGCATCATCACCATTATCTCGAGACTCTTGGATCCAAGCCCAAAAAGACCTTCAAGCCCTCTTGAAAAATCTTCAATTCTATTTGGGATCTCATGTTTTGTGATACTTAGGGCCGTCTCAAAATACTCGTAGAAAGCCGACCTCGTGTTTTCACCGTAAACCAATAATGCCTCATCTATGGCTTCTATAAGAACGGCATCAAACTTGCAGCTATCGCCAGGACATCTCAACGCATAGGCGCCTCCTTCCTCAGCAGCCGCCGATTTTCTTGGCTGTCTTGGCACTCAAAGCTTGTCTTGTGCGAGCTTGGATGAATTCTGCAACTTTTGCCTGACCATATTTGTTTTCTTCCTCTTGAAGTTCTAGGAGTTCTTTCATTTTCGCCAGCAACTTTTCTATCGCCACGGGTTTAGTGAGAAAAGCATCAGCGCGTTCATTGACTGCTTCAATCGCGTTGTTCATTGAAGGATAACCAGTGAGCATTATCCTCGCCATTTTAGGCGTGGTTTCCTTTAGTTTATGTAGGAGTTTTGTGCCTTCAAAGTCTGGAAGACGCCAGTCTACGATTGCGAGATTGTAAAAGTTGGCATTTGCCTTTTCAATTGCCTCTCTCCCATTTTCGGCTGTGTCCACAGAGTAGCCTTCATCTTCCAACGTGACAGCTATAGTCTGTCTAATGACTCTGTCATCATCTATAACCAGTATTCTGGGATTCTTATCCACTGAGGTCCCTTATATGATGAGGTTTCATGGAGCATATAAGACCTTTGAATTCTCAACAATAATTGACGATACTGAAAGTAAATTCATAATCACTTTATATGTAGAGAGAAGTAGCAAGAGGCATAGCTTCAGTTGTATTCGTAAAGATCAGACTGAATCATTTGTCTTCGGGGATAACAGGGCATATTGATTGGCAAAAGAAAGATTAGGCGTGAGATAGGTTGATGATTTCCTATACTTTTTCATCGATTCTCTGGCTTACTTTGATAGGATTGAATTTGGCAATCTCTGCAAGACTTGCCAGAATGTACCGACAAGATTTTGACATTCGGAAACTAATGTTCATCATCGGGCTTCTAATGTGCATTAACGTCTACGCGATTGCAATAGTAGGAATCGAGAGTTTTCTCTTGGCAAAAAACATTTTGGAGTGGTCCCCTCTTCCATTGCTTTTGGCATTCATACTGTCGTCTTTACATGAAAGGTGTAAGACGGGCTCTGCCAAGTGCTATAAATTCTTCTTGACTGGAACAGCTTTTTCTATTGTCATGTTCTTCGTTCCTCCAGCGGCAGACTTCTCCCAACCAGTTCTATTTGCAGGGTTATCAGTTGCCATTCTGCTCTCAATATTCCAGCATTCGAGGAAATTTGACCTCCCTTCCGTAACACTCTTTCTTTCGATGCCAAGCTTTGCAGTTAGTTACGTATCCGTAGGGCAGGGAATGACTGAATTGGCTCTTTTTGCTGCTTTCGCGGCTATAGGCACGCTCTTGTTGGCGTTTGAAATCTCAAAAAGCCAAGGAGCTGAGACAACTTCAGTTCTTGTTCTAAAGAAAGAACTATACGCCGCGGAACACAAGTTCAACAGGCTTTTCAATATGCTACCTGATCCAACAGCTATTGTTGACGCCAGAGGCGTAATCTTGGCGGTAAGCCCCGGCTTGCTTGCTCTGTCGGATCTCAAGAGGGAAGAACTCGTGGGAAAGAATTTCCTTAAAACTGATTTCATCTCTGACAGTAGCAAGTTCAAAATGGTGCAGCATCTTGGAAGTAGAATGCTAGACCTTGAAATCCCACCTTACGAGATTGAGGTTCAAGTTAAAGATGGGAAAAAAGGACAGTTTGAGGTTAACACCTCAAAAATTGTCTACGGTGGCACAACTGCGGCCATGGTTGTGCTTAGGGATTTGACAGAGAGAAATAGGCTTCTTGAGAAGATTGAGCGGGAGCAGATACGGTTTCAAGATATTGCGGAAAGAACGGGTGACTGGATCTGGGAGTTGGATTCTGAGGGCAAGTTCGTTTACTCGAATCACGTAGTAAGCAAGATTATTGGCTATACTCCTGAGGAGATAATAAGCAAGAAAGCCTCTGAGATACTTATTCCAAGCTCAGGAGAACACGAAGGGTTCTTCCTTGAATCCACTATTAAAGCTGGAAACTTATCCCCGATAATCATGCAGTGTTCACGCAGAGACGGAGGCGCTCTGATATTGGAGATTCAAGCAATGCCTCTGGCTGGTCTCAACGGAGAATTGGCTGGCTATCGAGGGGTATGCAGAGACTTCACTGAGAAGCAGGAGATGGAAAAAAGGCTACTCAAGGCAGAGAGATTTGCCGCGATTGGTGAGCTCTCCACGATGGTAGCGCATGACCTAAGAAATCCGCTTCAAGGAATATCAAATGCAATCCACTTCCTGAAGAAGCTCTCGAAAAACGCGGGAAACGAGCGAATGTCGTTTCTTGTTCTATCAATTGAAGAGGCTCTTAATCATGCTGAAAAGATAGTCAGCGAGCTTCTTGACTACTCCGCGGACATTCGTCTAGAGCTTGTCGAATCTAATCCAAAATCTATAGTCACGCAGGTTTTGTCCAGAGTCGTTATCCCAGGTAATGTTCGCATAGTTGAGAAAACTAATACAGACCCAAAAATTCGCGTTGACACTGACAAAATCACACGGGTCATTGTTAATCTTGTTACAAACGCGTTTGACGCTATGCCAAATGGTGGAACTCTAACTATAGAAAGCAAGGAACTGGAATATTGCGTGCATCTGAGCATAACTGACAGCGGAACAGGCATCCCAGACGAGAAGATTGACAGGCTCTGGACTCCTTTCGTTACGACAAAAGCGCAGGGCATTGGACTTGGTCTGCCCATTTGTAAACGGGTTGTTGATGCTCATAGCGGCGAGATAAAGGTTGAAAGCGAGAAGGGCAAAGGCACAACCTTCACAATAGTACTTCCGACTGCAGTAACATCAGGGAAGAATGTAGAGTTTTGCGTGAATGAACCTGAAATCGTTGATCACGAATCGAACAAAACTCAGACAAGATTTTCAAGTGCCACCTCCTAAGCGGCACAAGAAGGCAACAGTTAACGCGCCTTTCTATTTCAATTATGTGATGTTCGCTTTAGCTGGCGAGATATTAAGAAAGCTCAGAGCAACTATTAGGCTATCCGTGGCTATAACTTTCTCATTGTCCAATTCTTTTTGACGAAACTCCGTCTATTACCACCGCTTTTTCCTCGTTGGTTGTCATGTTCTTAAATATCATCTTGAACCGTGGAGCGTAAATCACGGTGCGTTCGGTTATTTCAAAGACTTCCTCGACAATTCGACTTATTTCTTTAGGGCGCGATGCAATTTTTGTCTTAACTAGATCTATATCTATGTTTTCTGGGAGCTCCTCAATTCCGTATTCCAAGATTGCTTTTTCAGGTGTCTTTTCAGAGGGTGCGGACGGAAGATTGTCTACTTGAGCGTCCCGACCGTTTCGGTCCATAATTAGAAAGGATTTTGCTTCATGAACCAAACGTTCTTCGCCATAGAGTTTGACGGTTTTGTTGCTTCTGGGTCCCTCAGGAACGAACTTATTGTTTAGTATAACAACTTCTTTGACGGTATCATCAATTTCGAAGAGATAGCTGCTTTTGCGGTAGTAGTCGATGAAGTATCTTCCGCTTGCTACTATGTACGGTTCATAGAATTTCTCTAAGGACACGAATTGGATTTCGTCCGACTTGGGCTTGAGAAATCCATACCGAGTGAAAAGCTGTGTCTTTAATCTCTCGCCGGCTACTCTTGCCACGCTGGGATCCATGTGTGTCTCGTAGACAATAGTTTTTCTTCTAATAATTTTCTCTTTTTTCCAATTGGGCTCTGATGTGGTTACAACTGTTTCAATCTGCTCTGTTTCAGTCAAGTTGATTGCCTCAAGCCTTTTTCTAACAAAATTCAATTAACACTTATGAATTCAAAATATTGATACTGCAGAGACAAAACTTCGAACTACGATACAGATTCGGGTGTTGAATTCAGCTAGTGATGATCAATTTTATGAATTCATAACAGTTATGTCGCCCAGCGGTTTAGAAAGAAGAAAACTGGATGCTGTTGAACTTGAAGTGTCCTTCATGCGGCAAGAAGTTGAGTGTCGACATGAAAACTCGATTTTTGAGCTGCCATCAGTGCAGCTGGAACAAAAGCTTTAACAACAGCGGTCTGTGGAGATAGCTAAGCGCGCACGCTTCAAATCCCAGCGACCCCACCACGGATAAATGCTATCGTGTCATTGCTCTTTTGAACACCGGCACTGCTATGGCGGTCATGACTACTCCGAACGCTATCAATACCGTAAGTTCAGTGGTTATTTGTGGTATTCCAGCTCCGAGAACCATCACTTTTCTCAAGGCGTCAGCCACATAAGTAAGTGGCAAGGCTTTGGATATGGTCTGCATGTACCATGGCATCTGCTGTACTGGGAAGAATACGCCACTTAGGAACATCATCGGAAACATGAGTGTCATCATAACCATCATGGCTGTCTCTTGATCCTTAGCGAATGACGTGAGCACAACGCCTAGACCCACGAAGCTGAACACGCCTAGCAACAGTAGACCGAAGACTAGCAGGATGCTTCCTTGAATAGAGACTCCGAATAGGACTGAGGCTAATATCAGTATGAGTACGCCTTGCAGTAGGCCTCTTGCGGTTTGAGCGAGAGTCTTGCCGACTATGATGGAGAGCCTGTTGATCGGTGCCACCATCATCCCGTCTAGGGTGCCAACTTCCTTCTCCTGAGATATGGCCGCAGGCAAACCCGTCATGACACTCATCATCACCGTCATAGCCATTATGCCTGGAGCAATGAAGTCAAAGTAGCTAGAATGCCCAGAAACGACGCCTTCCACTTGAATGTTGTACGGCTGCACTATTGCTAAGGCGTTGGTTGCGTTGATTGCCGGATTCAGCGCCATGACATTCTGCTGAGCCAACATTGTGCCCATCTGCTGGAACACGGCTGTCAAAGCGCTTTGCATAGCTGCTGACATCTGAGGGTTAGAATTATCGGTCACAATGATCAAAGTTCCCTGTTGGCCACTCAATATGCATTGAGTGAAGTTGCTGGGTATGACTATGCCGCCTTGGATTTCGCCCTTCTGAACTGATTCTTTTAACGCGTCGAGGTTTGTAGCGTTTGAAATGTCCAGCATGCCTGTCTGATTATTGATTCCGTTCAAGGCAGTGAGGAAAACTTGGCTTCCGATAGTGGACCCGCCGAAACCTGCATCCTGATTAACCAATCCGACTGATACATGGTTTAATGAGTTGTTGGATGGAAATATGAAGCCGACCATGCCCATCATGAATATAGGCATCAGAACAAGCATGACTAGACCTAGTCTGTTGCGGAAGAGTTCCATCAAGTCTTTCCAAGCAATGCGCAGACTGTTTGACATCAATGCTTTTCCACCCATTTTCAACGCCCCCTTCCTCGAGATGCACCACCAAAGCCTGCCGGAGTGCATGCTCTGCATAGGGCATCTTTTGGTCCGCGATCTCTCTTACCTCACGACCCGTTATATGCAGGAATACATCTTCCAACGTAGGTTGGATGTTCTGCATCGAAACCACGTTGCCTTTCTTCGCACGTATGGCATCTATGATTGCTGTCAAAAGCGCCATCACCGTGAGCATGAATCTTCAAGTGACTGGAATTTTCCTGAGAAACAGTCTCCACACATTCGAGAGCTCGAACTGTTGCCAGCAGGTCAGGTGTCAGGTTAGCGATTTCCAAGGTGAGAATCGTTGTGTTTGCGCCTGCAATCGTATTTTTCAGGTTTGTCGATGTGTCGAGAGCAACGATTTTTCCATGGTCAATTATTCCGATACGGTCACATAGCAAGTCTGCTTCCCCCATCATGTGAGTAGTAATAAGGATGGTTGTGTCATGTTCTTGGTTGAGTTTCCTGATGAACTCGCGGATCTCAACGGTTGATTGAGGATCCAAACCCAAAGTTGGCTCATCAAGAAACAGCACTTGCGGCATGTTGAGCAGTGCTCTTATGATGTTCATTTTCTGCTTCATGCCTGTTGAAAACGTTCCCACCTGAGCTTTTTCCCATTTGGTCAATTGGACAAGCTCCAGCAACTCATCAATTCGTCTGTTAAGTTCCTCCTTCTGTCATCCCGAAAAGGTTTCCAAAGAACCAGAGATTTTCCCTAGCCGTCAGACGATTGTACATTATCATTTTCTCTGAAACTATGCCGATTAGTTTCCTGACTTCATTGTCCTGTTTCACAACGTCAAAGCCACCGATGGTTGCTGTGCCTTCGGTTGGTCTCGTCAGGGTGGAAAGCATCCGAATAGTGGTGCTTTTTCCCGCGCCGTTAGGTCCAAGCAAACCAAAGATTTCGCCTTTCTTCATGTCAAACGTGATGTTGTCAACTGCTACGAAATCGCCGAAGGTCTTCGTCAGGTTCTGGACCACTATTATGGACTCATTGTCTCAAGGCAAACACCTTCAATATAAATCACTGCAATATATCGAAGCAAAATATAAATATTCTGTATGCATTATCAAGAAATGATACCATGCAACAAGATGAAGAAGTCGCCGCTTCAAACTGGCTCAAAGAGACACAAAAGGGCTACATTCGAATAGCAACGCTCATTTTGCTCAGCAAGAAGCCTCATCACGGATACGAAGTAATGAAGGAAATAAGAGACAGAACCAGAGGCTTTTGGAAACCAACCGCCGGCGGCATGTATCCCATACTCAAAAACCTGCAGGAGTCAGGGTACATTCAAGGAGAATGGGACGTCAAAACAAGAAGAAAAAAGAGAACATACGTAATTACAGAGTCAGGAAGAACTGTTCTCAAACGAGCTCTTTCAAAAGAAAACCAGCTTGCTGACACCATGAGAAGTCTGTTCGAAGAATACACGAAAGGAGTCTTGGAAGTGGAGATGCAGCCTGACTCGACATTTAACATACCTCTGCCCCTCTCAACGTTGCTGAAGGAAACTGACGAAAAAGAGGGAGACACGATAAGAAGACTAGAAGAGCAAAGCAGACAAATTCAAGAAATGATAATCCAATTGCAAGCAAAGCTCAGAACAACAAAGAAAAGACTCAGCGAGTTGAAAAAACAAGTCCATTAGCGCGCCATAGCAAGTCTAACATCTACTTTTCAAGCAATAACTCATCGGTGAGCCATTGAAGGTTTTAGATTCAAAAGCTTTAACCAAGATTCAATCGGTCGCCCTAATCAGCATAATCGTTATTGCAGCAGTAGGCGGAGCAGTGGCTTACATGCTCTGGAACGGACCTTCTCAGACCGCGGAAACCATCAGAATAGGCGTATGCGCTGATCTAGACATGCCCTTAGGAAAGGAGTTTTGGCAAGGAGCAGTCTTAGCCGCTGAGCAGACAAACGCTGAAGGCGGCATTCTGGGAAGAAACCTCACGGTAGTTGCCGAAGACGATGACAATTTGGCGCAGCCGTATGATGTTTCGGTAGGCATCAACGCCCTCACCAAGCCGATAACCGTTGACAGGGCAGATTACATATTATCATTCGGTGCAACAGGTCTTTTAGCCTACCAGGATTTATGCTGCGAACACAAAAAGATCTTCTTCAACATTGGCAACGGCATTGACGATTATTCCCAGCGCGTGCTGGACAACTATGAGAAATACAAGTACTCCTTCAGAACGTATCCGCCAAACGTGACTATGATTTCTCAAGGCCTACTTGGCGACACAATCACTGTGAGCACCCACACCGGGTTCACCAAAGTAGCACTCCTACAGCACGATTTGGGAGCAGGCACGAAACAGCAAGAAACAATGCTAACTAGTTCCCTGCCGGAACACGGGCTAGAACGCGCGCGCAGCGGTCCCGCCACGACAATCTGGGTCTTATTTAGCTAAAATAAGCTCAATTTGGAGTTTTCAGGCTTGCTGGACGACGTTGCTGCAGACTATGTTTCATGATTAGGATTGATTCGTTTGGATTTGACTATTTGTTCCATGGTCCTGACCAATCGGGAAAAGTGTAGGTTACTCCTGCTTCCTCCATGATCTTCTTTGGATAAACCGGAACTTGCTTTCCATCTATCCATTGGAAATAGATAGCCAACATGTAGTCTGCATCTGGATTGTTGGGGTTTTCTCCCATCATCACATCATGAGAGGAGGTGAAAACAAAATTCCTGGCTGAAGTGGTTTTAACGCTCGTTTCCTCTAAAGCTTTAATGACTGCTTCAGTTTCCGTTGTTCCAGCCCTTTTGACCGCATCGGGCAAAATAAACCGCAATACATCAAAAGCTAGTGCTGCAGACCATAGTATCGGTCCACCCCACCTATTGATGTATGCTTCTCTAAATGCCAAAGTTCTACTAGTCAAGGGATAGCCTGCGGTTGTGGGGTTTGCATACGTAGATACATATGCACATTTGCCATCTGTGCTTTCCCAGCCATCTGGTTCTGAGACGGCTGAAAGTATTCCACCATAAACGATCATTGGTGATTGCCTTTCATGGTACTCCTTCACGAATGGTATGTCAGTGAAAGCAATTAGAGGTACCATTATTTCTACTTCTGCGGATTCTGCGGCTGCAAAATAACTTGTGAAATCAGCTGTCCCGATAGGAATAGTTTTTATGTAGACTATTTCAAAGCCCAATTGAGGCAAGACAGCATTCAAGCCTTCAATGATTTCTTTGGTCCACGCTTCTTCAGCTATTACACCAACTTTGTTGAATCCAGTTAGTTCCCTTATATGCAAGAAGCCGTCTATCATGCCTTGGCCTGTAGAGGTTGCATTGAAATTAACTCTAAAAAAATACTTGTACCTGTCATAATCGTTCAAAACTCGTTCAGTAAGTTCATCTACATTCGAATGTGAAAACATGATTGTTTTGTGGTCAGCGATCATGTCTTGAACCACTAAATCTTCGCCCCCATATATGCCTGAATAGACAAAATCTACCTCGTGATAGGTAAGTAGTCTCGTTAGTGCAGAGGTAATTTTTGCAATATCGGCTCCACTTTCGGAATCGGTATCCTCGCCAATCACCTGGACTTCTCTGCCGAGTATGCCGCCTTCGGCGTTGAGTTGTTCAGCAGCCAAGACAGCACCTTGCCATTCATCTTTTCCAATTCGTCCATCAAGGTCGGTCAGATAGCCAATTTTGATAGTGTCAGAAGGCTGGTTTTGACCGCTCAATAAAACGTAAGCTGTCACTCCAGCCACTCCGGCAATCACAAGGATGGAGACCAAGACTATTGCCTGAATCTTGGTCAATGCCCAAGAATTTAGCACTGTAATCTCTCCGGATCTAATCATACTTGTTTGGAAAATGGATATAACATTTTCTAAGGGCTTGAGCTGGGAAAGCCTATCCGAAGTTTCAGTCAATAGCGATGTTTTGAGGGTAGTCTAGCGCGCGGGGCGTGTCCACTTGTCTTGGATGCACTTCGCGCACACACGATGTTTTTATTGGAATGGCATGGCCGAACAGGCCAGGCGTGGATTATATGCTGGTCCTCCTGTTCCAGTGGCAAAACGGAACCCAAGTACCAGTCTGTCCACAGGAGATCATCGAAGAGGCGGGAGCAATCTACAAGTATCCGCCTTGGCAAGGTCCCTGGAGCAAATAACGTCGCATCCTCCGCAAAACTCGCAATCAGACACTGCAGATTCACTGAAAAACCTTTTCAACATTAACCCACATACTTCAAGACGGAAGGAGAGCCACACCCATCCCCAAGCAATAACCCATATTTGACAATGGAGTTTGGTAGCCGTGATTCTGACTGAGCCAACACTAGTCGGCAGAGAAAAAGAACTCGAAGAGCTACAGCGCTGCCTCGAATCAGCCATTAAAGGAAAAGGAAAAACCGTTTTCATTTCAGGAGAAGCCGGAGCTGGAAAAACCAGACTCATCAACGAGTTCTTAACAAAAGCAATCAAAAAAGGAATAATCGTGCTCTCCGGTTGGTGCCTAAGCGACGCAGCCGTTCCATATCTGCCTTTTGCAGAAGCCTTCAGGAAACATTTCGCAGCAGATGACGAAACAATAGAGGGTTCCAATGTCAGGGACGCCTCAACCCTGCCGAAGCTTCAGCCAGTGGGCATCGAGGAGTATGGGATAACAGCCTGGGTGTCAGGATTGAGCCGTCCCATAAAACAGGGAAAAGACTGCATGGCTGCATCGCCGCAAGTGTGGAAAGACCAACTCTTCACGGCGGTGGCTGAAACCCTACACTCAATGTCCAACAAACAACCTGTCCTTCTCCTCATTGAGGACATACACTGGGCCGATTCAGCCTCACTGGCACTTCTTCACTACATAGCCAGAGTAATCAACGAAACAGAAAGAATCCTTGTCATAGCCACTTATCGAAGCGAAGAACTCACCAGCGACGCCGAAGGACGCTCCCATCCGCTGTCAGAAACCCTCCGCATTATGCGCCTGCGAAGAGCTCTCCGCAGAGATCAGCCTGTCGAACCTCAGCCAAGCCTGCGTCGCCAGAGATGGCTGAAAGCATGATGGGAGCAAACCTACAGCAAGAGTTCGCTGGGAAACTCGCAGTTGAAAGCAAGGGCAACCCGCTTTTCGTCGTTGAATCCTTGCGTATGCTCCATGAACGCAAGAGACCTCGTCCAGGAAAATAGTGAATGGTGCCTTTCCGTCGATGAACTGGGGATACCCAACAAAATTAGAGACATCATCCTGCGCAGACTCGCAGCACTGAGGCATGCTGAGAGGCGAATTCTCGACGCTGCTTCCGTGATTGGCGAAGAATTCAACGTAGAACTCCTCAGCATCGTTCTCGGGCAAGACAGATTAGACGTTATCGAAACGTTGAACCTGATTGCGCAGTCCACTTCCATTGTTCGTGTTGAGGGGGCTTCCTACCGGTTTGACCATGCGAGGTCCCGGGAGGTGTTGTATGAGGCACTTTCACTACCTCTCAAGAGGGCATACCACGCCAAGAATTGCAGAGAGAATAGAAGCCTCAAGCAAGAGCTGGCAAGTTGCTTTCAAGCGATATAGCCTATCACTGCGCTCAGGCTCGGAAACAAGGAAAAAGCAATAAAGTACGCATTGGTCGCAGGCCAAGGAAGCACTAAACAGAATGGAGCAACACAGAAGCCATCAAACACTTCACCTACGTAGCAGAAGCCGTTGGAGAAGACCCGGAAATCACCGAGAAAAAGTTGAGTGCTATGGAGGGGCTCGGCGACGCGTACTTTGCCAGTGACAATTTCAGCCAAGCAGCAAGTGTTTTCGAACGGCTTGCCTCTCTCCAGAGTGACGCTGCCAAACTCAGGGCGCTACGAAAAGCAATAGTCGCCGTTTTCGAGTTAGGTGACGCCTCTCATTTGATGGATCTCGTGAAGAAAGTCGAGCCGTACGCTGCAGCTGACCGCTTGGAGAGCGCGAGAATCCTCATGCACAGAGGACATTTTTTCCATCTTCGATCCAAGTTCTTTGACACGACAGGATCTATGGAAGCGGCTCTACGCGTTTTCGAAGAGGAGTATTCTCTACCGGACGTTGCTTCCGCCCTACTAACACTAGGTGGTTACCACTCGTGGTTTGGCATGCTTGAGGAAGGCTTGGCGGAATCTTTGCGGTGCATAGTTATGTTTGAGGAAATTGGAGATTTACGTTTGCAGATGGATACGTATTTGGTTGGAGGCATGTCATTCATGAACTCTACGCTTTACCGCGAAGCACTGCAAATGCTGGCAAAGGTCATCGAATTTGGGGAGAAAAAAAAGATTGGCGGTTACTCCCTGCTGGCTAGTGCATGCATCACTTCGGCTCATTGTCTTAGTTTTACGGGTACTCTTAAGGAGGCAATGGCCTTTGACCTGAAAGCTCTCGAATTCTCCAAAAAAACAGATGCAGCATTAACGCAGGCAATGGTATACTCTGAACTCACAGTGCAATATGCCTTGCTTGGAGACTTGAAGCATGCGGAAGAGTACTACGAGAAGCTCATGCGGTTCCCTAAAGAAATCATTAACCACCAACTTGTAGGGGGACAATTTGCCATGGCTTTTTTCTTCGCATGCAAAAACCGGTGGGAGGAGTCATACCGAGCCTTTGAAGAAATACTCGAAATGCTCAAGGACGTGCGCAATCCTTTCTCGCGCGTGGCAATGAAGACGAAATATTATACTTGGGCTCTTGAGAGGCAGGGACGCATTGAGGAGGCGAAAATTCAACGCGAAGAAATGGAGAGAACGAACCGCGAAGCCGAGGAAAGGTTCGCACACGCCAACGTGCAAGCAAATCTGATGGCTCGCAGCCAAGTAGTGGTTGGCGAAGAGTTTGAAATGCGCCTCGATTTGGTCAACGTCAGCAGAAAACCCGCTTTGTTTGTCGAAGTCAAGAACCTGCTCCCAGACGACTTTGAGGTTTTATCTTTGCCAACCTGGTGCAGCATACAAGACCGCTCCATCGAGATGAACAACAAGGAATTAAGCCCTTTTCATGTGAACACAACCAAACTCACCCTCAAATGCTTGAAGACTGGAACTTTCACGTTGAACCCCCAAGCTGTCTACGTAGATGATTTAGGCGGAACCAAAACCTGCAACCTCCGATCGGTCACCATAACCGCAAATCTGCCTGCACCAAAAGAAAAAACCGCAGGAAAAATACCCAGCGGAACTCCAGACCTCGACCACATCCTCCTAGGAGGCCTGCCTGAAAACTATTCCATCGTTCTGTCTGCGCCTTCCAGCGACGAAAGACTGCTGCTAATTAAGCGTTTCTTCGAGGCAGGGTCTGAAGCGGGCGAAACAACCTTCTACATCACAGCCGACGCTGCAAACACGAAGATACCTGCTGACAAAACGCCCATCAAGCTTCTACGTGTTACTCTGCAACCCCCAAGCCGACACCATGATCCAGAATGCGCCTAACGTGTTCAAGCTAAAGGGCGTGGAGAACCTGACAGACATAGACATCGCCTTGGCCAAGGCTTTGCGAACAATCAAACCTTCAACGACAGGGCCGAAGAGAATCTGCATCGACATTGTATCCGATGCCCTACTCCAGCACCACGCCATCAACACTAGACGATGGCTTGCAGCGCTCCTGCCAACCTTGAAGTCGAAAGGCTTCACAATCCTCTCAGTCATTGATCCGACCATGCATTCTATCGAAGAAACCCAGGCTGTTTTAGGCTTATTCGACGGAGAAATAAACCTGTGCGAAAAGGAAACGACTAAAGGTCTGGCAAAGTTTCTCAGAGTGAGGAAGATGGCGGGTCAGAAATACCTCAAGGATGAAATACCACTCACAGAAGAATAACGCGAAAAAAAGAGCACGTGCTAAACGGAAAAAAGTTGCCTAGTCCCAGGGTCCAGGCCAGTCCGGAAAAGTGAGGGTTGCTCCTGCCTCCTCCATGATCTTCTTGGGATAAACAGGAACCATTTCGCCATTTTGCCACTGGAAATAGATAACTAGTTGGTAGTCTGCATCAGGATTGTTCGGGTTTTCTCCCATCATCAAGTCATGGGATGAGGTGAAAACAAAATTCCTAGCTGAAGTCGTTTCAATGCTAGTTTTCTCCAAAGCTTTGATGACAGCTTCAGTTTCAGTTGTTCCAGCCCTTTCGATCGCATCGGGCAAAATAAACCGCAATGTATCATAGGTTGCTGTTGCACCCCATCCTGGTGTTTCACCCCACCTATTGATATATGCCTCACGAGCAGGCAAAGTCTTGCTCGTCAAAGGATACCCCGCAACAAGAGGATACGTACCCACAGCCATACATTCGCATTTGCCATCCAGCTGCTCCCAACTCTCAGCTTCAGAAGCTGAAAAAAGAACCCCGCCATAAACAAGCATGGGTGATTGACGGTCATACCACTCTTTAGTAAGAGGTATTCCTGCATCAAGTATGACCATAGGAACCAATATCTCTACTCCTGCAGCTTCAGCAGCAGCAAAATAACTTGTAAAATCAAATGTGCCCACGGGAAAAGTTCCTTTGTAAACAAGATCAAAACCATAGACCTCAGGCAAAACATAATCTAACTCTTCCCTGATTCCTTTAGTCCAAAAATCTTCAGCCAAGTAGCCAACCTTGTTGAAGCCAGTTTGTTCTCTTACAAGAAGAAGACTGTCTGTTATGCCTTGGAAAACTGATGACTCATTGAAACCAACCCTAAAAAAATACTTGTACCTATCATAATCCTCCAAGACTTTTTCGGTCATTTCATCTGTATTCGCACTACAAAACATGATTGTTTTGTGTTCAGCAATCATGTCTTGAACTACTAATCCTTCTCCCCCAAGTACAGCTGAATAGATAAAATCTACTTTGTGATAGGTGAGTAGCCTTGTTAGGGCAGAGCTGATTTTTGCAATATCACCCCCACTTTCAGAATCGGTATCTTCACCTATGACCTTGACTTCTCTTCCGAGTATGCCGCCTTCAGCATTGATTTGTTCAGCAGCCAAGACAGCTGCTTGCCAGTCTTCCTTTCCATTTGGTGCATCAAGATCGGTAAGAAGACCAATTTTTATAATATCAGAAGACTGATCTTGACCGCTCAATAGAACATAAGCTATCACCCCAGCCACTCCAGCAACCAAAAGTATGGAAATCAAGACTACAGTTTGAATCTTGGCTAATGCCCAAGAATCTAGCAAAATAATCTCTCCGAATCCAATAATACTTGTTTGGAAAGCAGATATAACATTTTCCAAAGGCTTGAGCTGGGAAAGCTTATTTGACCATCTCATCATAAATGATGGTTTGTGGCAGTCTTGCATAATAGTAGCTTGGACTCTCTTTTAAACAGGGCAAGAGAAGAGGAGAAGAGGTATGAGTGGCTCCAAGCTGCAAAACTTCACCAGAAAGCTTCAAACTTGGTTTTGAAGGATAATGATTTTTCGAAAGCTGCCGCTTTCACTGGGCGAATCGGCTTCTGTTTTTGTAGGGCTGCCTTTCAAGCTCAAACCAACGTTGAGTTCAAGGAGCGATTGAAACTTGCTATCCAAGCTTACGAGAAAGAGATTAGAATCTTGGAGAAAAGCAAAGAAGAGAACAAGCACGCAAAAATCAAGCAGGCTAAGGCGCTGGCTACTTATGTCCGATCTTGGCTTGAAACGAGTGTTCCTCAAAAGAAGGAGTTGCTTGACGAATGGTGGACTCTTGAAAACCAGGTTTTAGAGGCGTACGAGAGCATTGGAGACCTTCATTCTGTTGGTGTCGTGTGCACGGATATGATCGAGTTTTCTCTGTATGCTCGACTTTGGCTCTCTAATCATTCAGAGGAGGTTAGACTTGAAGAGGAAGCTCTTAGACTTGCTGAGAAAGCTATTGAAGCTCTGTCGAAATCTGAGGATGATTATGAATTGGCAAGGGCTTACTGTTTTGCCAGTGTTTGGTACAGTAGCCAGAGCCATGCATCTCCTGAATTCAGGGATAAACGTCCTCAGCTTGTTGAAAGAGGTCGTGATTTTTCGAAGAAGGCTTTGGAGCTTTCATCCAAAACCCACGATGCTTGGCTAATCGGTTTCGCCTATTATTCTGCTTCAACTGCAGCCATATGGTACGATTGGAACTTTACAGAAGCTGCAGAATATGGTCAAAAAACTCAGGAATATGGTAGTATCGCCAAAGACCAACTTCTTTTGACCTATGGAACATATAACACAGCTTACCCAATGACGATAATGGGTGAGTTTCTGGAGGATCCTGACAAACAGAGAATAACTTTTGAGAAAGCAAGGAAATTGGCTCAAGAGTGCGTGCAAGTATCTCGAATTATCAATCATATGACGAATGTCTGCTGGGGTTATTTCTATGAACTTTCGGCGCTAACTTGGCTTGCGGCAATCGAAGCTGATCAACGAATTAGACAGAAGACACTCGAAAATGCAATCAAGATAGCTCGGGAAGGCTTGGAGGTGACCGCGGAGTGGAAGAGGCTCTCTGCCAATTTACATATGTCCTTAGGTGACAGTCTGCGTTTGCTTTCCGCAATAAGAAATGATGTTGAAGAGAAGAGAGCCTTGCTGCTTGAAGCTCAATCACATCAAGAAAAATCAATAGAAATCCACGAGGAGTTTGTCCCCTTTCTTTACAGCATGCTTAGTTGGGCACGTTACAATTTTGGTTTGGTGCAAATCGAGCTAGCGATATTAGAAATCGATAAGGCTGGAAAAGCTAAACTTCTAGACAAAGCTGCCAAAACTCTGGAGAATAGCAGGGAGTTGCTAGCAAGATGGATCATCCAACATCCTGAGAACGTTCAAATGACCCAAGTTTGGGGAAGGCATTGTGATAGGCTTGGTAGAGTGCTGCAGCAAATCTACTATTTGACTAAAGAAGAAAAGCAACTTTCTAGAGCAATCGAAGCGCATCGAGAGTCGGCTACAGCTTTCAATAGAGGGGAGTTGCCTGCCCATGCGGCCGAATCATACTGGTATATTGCCCAACTTCAGGGTCAGATAGGTGAACATCAGGAAGCCTCCAAAAACTACGAGTCAGCAGCCCAAGCCTACGATACTAGCCTCCGAAAAGATTCCCCAGCTGAAAGGCTTCTACAGTGATTATTCTCTCTATATGCAGGCTTGGAGTCAAGATAGAACAGGCAAGACATGCCCATTCAATTGAGGAATACGAAAAGGCCAAACAAAACTATGAAAAAGCTGCCAAGCTTCATGAGTCAACTGGACCCTGGAGTTATCTTGCTCCTAACTATTTTGCCTGGGCTAGTGTGGAAGAAGCTGAAGGTCTAAGCAGAAAAGAGAACACTCAGCAAGCAAAAGAAGCATTCCAAAAAGCACTAGAGCAATTCAGAATTGCAGAAGAGATCCATTAAACAAAAGACTAGAGAAACCACATCGGCAGAAGAAAAAGAACTGAATCAAACTTCTCGAGGCGTCAGATCTTAGACGTAGGTTTTGTCAATCCAGAATCCAGATAGAAGAGGCAAAACTGCTCGATAGGCAAGGCGAAGTACTTGCAGAGCTCAAGAAGCTACAGAGAAGCAGCGCGGGAAATTGAATCAGTCATTGAAAAAATAGAGTCTGAAGCCGAACGGAAAGAACTAGAATATCTGGCAACTCTTTGTCAGGCTTGGGAGAAGATGGCAATCGCCGAAGAAACAACCTCTTCAGAATCATACAATGGAAGCTGCCAGACTCTTTGAGACAGGCAAAAGAATACTGCTACACCAGAAAGGCAAGTCTTTGGACACTGGGCAATAGCAACTTCTGCAAGGGACTGGCAGCCGGAACAAAATACCAGTGCACCATGGATTTGAAAGAGAATGCAGCAGCTAAACAGTACATTAAGAGTGCTGCCTCCTGCTACTTGCAGGCTGGATTCGAGAATGCCTCAGAGTACGCTAAGGCTACTCAGCGTCTTTTTGATGCTTACGTTTTCATAAATCAGGCTGAGAGCGAGGTTAGCCCCGAAAACAAAGCCAGACAGTATCAGATGGCTGAGAATCTACTCCAAATCGCTGCCGGATCTTTTACAAAGGCTAGAGCAACCTGATAAGACTTTTCAAGTGCAACTAATACTGCGGCAAGTTAGGGATGAGAAGGCTCTTGCCGTGTCCTTGAATGAGGTAATGCACGCGCCCACAATAACCTCAAGCACTATGTCATTTACGGCTCCAACTTCAACTAATGAAGTTTCAGTTGGTTTAGAAAGCTTTGAACATGCCAATGTACAAGCGAACTTGATCGTTGGCATGAAAAAAGTCAGAATCGGAGAATCCTTCTGCATAGCAGTGGAGTTTGTTAACGCTGGAAAAGAGCCTGCTTTGCTGACCAGAGTTGAAGATTTTGTTCCTCCAGATTTCATTGTGGTTGAGAAGCCTGAAATCTATCGACTGGAAGATTCCTGTTTGAACATGAAGGGAAAACAAATTGCTCCCCTAAAACTGGTCGAAGCAAAACTGATCCTTCAACCTTCCAAGAAAGGAGTGTATCAGCTTAAGCCTGTGGTTCATTATTTGGATGAGCTTGGACAAAACAGGTCTCTCTCTGTTGAAGTCTGTGGAGATTAAGGTTGAAGAGGTCGTTCTTGCCGACAGAGTTTCTACTGGAACAAAAGAACTAGACTCTCTGTTGCTGGGTGGTGTTCCCAAGAAGTATGCTGTCGTTTTGACTGGTTCTCCCAGTGACGAGAGAGAGTTGATAGTTAGGAATTTCTTGGAAACTGGAACTGAAGAGGGTCAAACAAGCTTCTATGTTTCTGCGGAAGCTGTCGGTTTAGATAGTCTCCTGGCTAAGCCTAGTTTCTATTTGTTCTTGTGTAATCCCAAACCTAAGGTCGAGGTTCCTGACCTCCCGAACGTTCACAAGCTTCTAGGCAAGACAGATCTAACAAACCTGAACATTGCCTTGCTGAAGGCTTACAGGAGCGTTAAACAGTCAGCGGGCAGAAGAGTATGCGTCGATATTGTTTCCGACGTCTTGCTGCATTATGGAGCTGAAGTGACCAGAAAATGGGTTTCAGAGTTGATAACGGATCTCGGATCCAAAGGATTCACCGTTCTCGCCGTCATGGATCCAGCCATGCATCCAACCGATCAGGCAACTGCCGTTCTAAACCTGTTTGACGGCGAAATCAGCCTGTACCAGACTGAGGATCCGTTAGAATGCAAGAAATCCCTGCGAGTTAAGAAACTCAGAAACCAAGATTACATCAAGAACCCTATTTGCTTGGGCAAACCGGCTCCTTAAGAATCGCTTGATTGAAAAAAATAGAATCGCGAGAGATAGCACCACTGACCACCAGGAGCAAATCCCAGCCGCCCAACCACGGATAACCGGCACATTTGCAACCGTTGAGACAGGCCGTACTGTTCTGGCGATAGCAAGTCTAATATCCGTTTTTCACACAATAATTGATGAGCGGGCGTGCAGTGTATTGGATTCTAAGGCGTTAACCAAAATCCAATCAATCATATTAATCGCCGTAATCGTTTTTGCAGCCGTAGGCGGAGGAGCCGCCTACATGCTCTGGAACGGAACACACAGGATCCACCGAAGACATCAGGATAGGCGTCTGCGGAGACTTGGACAGCCCTGTTGGAAAAGCCGTCTTCCAGGCTGTCACGCTAGCGGTGGAGGAAACCAATGCTGAAGGCGGAGTGCTGGGAAGAAACCTGACCATAGTCGCAGAAGATGATGACAGCGAGACACCGCCACTTGACATTTCAGTTGCCAGTAACGCTTTAACAAAGTTGATAACCGTTGACAAGGCGGATTACATAATGACTTCCAATGCAGTTAGCCCTCTGGTCTTTCAAGATCTTGCCGCTGAACACAAAAAAATCCTTTTCTCTGTTTGGGCCGCCAACGACGAACTTACGCAAAGGGTTGATGACAACTACGACAAATACAAGTACTTCTTCAAGGTTTATGCGCCCAATTCAACTTCAGTCAGGCGTCACGTGGTCAGCTCTCTCATAACTTTGAAAAACTACACGGGCTTCACAAAGATTGGCTTTCTAGTTCAGGACATGCCTCAATTTAGGGAGTCAGTGTCAAATTGGAGCAGTACCCTTCTCCAGTACGGGTTTGAAGTCGTTTACAGCAGCGCAGTTTTATTCTCAGCTACTGATTTCACGAGTCAGTTCGCGCAAATCGAAGCCTCGGGAGCTGAAATACTGGTTCCGGTAATGGTAACGCAACAAGGCACATTTTTCGTTGAAGAATGGTGTGAACGGCAGTCACCATTTGTGATGTGGGGAATCCTGCCAACGGTTCAAAATAGTAATGCATGGAATTGGACCAAGGGAAAATGCGAGTTCGTGTCCTCCAATGGGATGCCGGTTGTTGCGGGATATCCATGGACCAACAAATCGTTGCCTGCTCGAGAAGCGTTCATTAAAAAATGGGGAGAACCCCCATCGGACATCGCTATGGCTGCGTATGACACGGTGCGGTTCATTCTTTACGACGCCATAAAACGAGCAGAAACAACCGAAACCCAAGCAGTGATCAAGACGTTGGAAACAACGGATGTCGAAACTTCGATGGCACAACATTTCATTTTCACATCCTCACACGACATGATGATGACATTTGCAGACCCGAATGACCCGACTGCGATAGACGAAGGACACGTAATGTACATGACTTTTCAATGGCAAGACGGAAAGCAGGTGCCCGTGTACCCTGAAGAAATAATGCAGGAGTTAGGAGCAACCTTCCGGTATCCGCCTTGGAAAGGACCATGGAGCGAAGAGCAGACTCCTTAGTAGGCTGTTGGGATAGAGGTCGATGAAAAACCTTTTCAGCACTTTCTCATATACTTGAAATCTTGCAGGAGAGCAAGGAGCTCTCACTGCGAACGCAAATTCGTGTGGTATCTGGTTGAAGACGGGTGTTTTGGCTGAGCCTGTTCTGGTTGGCAGAGAACGCGAACTTGAAGAGTTAGGTTCATTCCTGAATCCAGCAGTTGAAGGGAAAGGGCGAACAGTTCTCGTCTCGGGCGAGGCTGGCAGCGGAAAAACGAGGCTCACACGCGAGTTCCTAACGACAGCGAAGAAGAAAGGCGTGGCTGTGTTGGCCGGCTGGTGCCTCAGCGATGCAGCAGTACCATACTTCCCTTTCGTAGAAGCATTCAATTCCTACTTCGCCTCCTTAAACGAAGAAGAACCCGTGAGCCTGCGGAAGCCTGATGACCCACTAGGTCGTGCAGGAATCGCGCAAGTAGCAAGTGAGGAACACGGCATAACAGCGTGGCTGACTGGACTGAAAGCAGCTGAAAAACCTGGCAAGCCGCAACATATTTCGCCTCAGATTTGGAAAGACCAGGTTTTCGCGGGAGTCGCCAAAACGCTCCATGCAATATCCCTTCAGGAACCCATCATCCTGTTCATCGAAGATATACATTGGGCTGATTCAGCGTCGCTAGCGCTTCTGCACTACGTTGCACGTACCGTGGATAATTCCGAGAGAATCCTTGTTTTGGCGACTTTTAGAAGCGAAGAATTGACTGCAGACGCTGAGGGTCGTCCACACCCGCTTGCCGAAACCTTGCGTTTGATGAGGCGAGAAGACCTATTCACGGAAATCACCCTGTCAAACCTGATTTCAAGCCACGTCCTAAGAATTGCTGAAAACATGATCGGCGGCCCTGTGGATTTGGCGCTAGCCGACAAACTGTCTAAAGAAAGTCGAGGCAATGCCCTCTTCGTCGTTGAATCACTCCGCATGCTTGCGGAACGCAAAAGCCTATTCCAAGAAAACAACAAGTGGCGGCTTGCAGTCGACGAATTGGGTATCCCCTCAAAAATCAAGGACATAATCCTGCGCAGATTAGCCTTGGTGACGAATAGTCAGAGGAGGGTGCTGGACGCGGCTTCGGTTATTGGCGAAAAATTCGATGTTAGTTTGCTCGGCGCCGTACTCGGGCAGGACACCTTGGAAGTGCTTGAAACGCTAAACGTCGTTTCCCGCTCGAGCTTCCCTGGTGTGTGCTGAAGGAAACTCTTACAGATTTGACCATGCAAAATCGCGAGAAGCCCTATACGATGAAATCCCCCTTCCACTTAAACAAGGTTACCATGGCCGAATCGCCGAAAGAATAGAAAAAGCCAATACCGAGGGAAAGTTGCCTCTTGCAGACTTGGCATACCACTACGCTCAAGCGGGAAACAGCGAAAAAGCCTTAAAATATGCGATAGAAGCCGGCATGGATGCATACGAGAAGTTCAGCAACGCTCAGGCCATCAGCCACTTCACCTACGCGCTAAAAGCTGTGGAGCAAGACCCCAAACGCACCCGAGAACGGACAATTGCCCTAGAGGGGCTTGGAGACGCCTACGAAGCCAGCAGCATGTTCTTGGACGCTTTGAAAACATTTGAACAGCTTAGCAACATTGCGACGGGCGTTCTGAAATTACGAGCTCTCAGGAAAGCTTTGCACGCAGCTTGGCATCAAGGAAACAGTGATCTTGGGACAGAATTAGCAGCCAAAGCTGAAGAATACATAACTCTTGACCGCTTAGAAGCCGGGCGCATTTACCTGCAGAAAGCAGCGCTTTATGGGCTAAAAGGCCAAATTGCTCCCACTAGAGAAAACAATCAAAAAGCCCTCCAGATTTTTGAGGAAGAGTACTCTCTTCCGGATGTGGCTCAGACGCTCGCACGGGGCAGGTTTTCAATCAGCCCTACAAGGGGAAATAGAAAAAGGATTGACTGCTGGATTGCTTTCCATTGCGTTTTTCGGTGAGATAGGAGATCTGCGCCAGCAGATGTCAGCGTACAACATGGTAAGTATGGCCCTTGGCCTATGTGGTCTTTTTCCAGAATCGCAGAAAATTAGGGAAAAGGCTCTCGAAATTGAAGAAAAGGCGAAGCTTGGCGACTTTCACAGTCTGGCGCACATGTACTGGCATTGGGCCATGACGCTTGATTACCAGGGCAATATCGAACAAGCCTTGTCCAAGAGCTTGAAGGCTCTAGAATACGCAGAAAAGACTGACTCGGCCTCGGTCCAAGGAATGGTCTACGGACGCCTAGTAATAGAATATGCAAAGAAAGAAGACCCAGAGTCGGCGGACAAGTATTTTGAGAAACTCATAAAACTCCCGCCCCAGTCACTTCTAAGCGGGTTTACACAGCTTTCGATGGTCAAGGCTTTTTACTTCGCAAGCAAAAAGAACTGGCAAGAATCTATGCAGCACTTCAAGAAACACCTTGAATTAATCAAGACTTTTCGGAGTTCAAGTGGACTCTTAAGCCCCCTTGTTGAAGCAGGATCAAAAAGCGCGCATGCTTGGGTTCTATCCAAACAGGGATGTGAGCAAGAAGCAGCGGCAGAGATGCAAGAGGCAACCAAAATACTTGCAAACGCACAGAAACAGTTTGAACACCCAAGAGTGCACACAAGTTTAATGGCGTTCACAAGAGTCATAGTGAGGCAACCCTTCGAGGTTCGGCTAGACTTAGTCAACGTGTCAAGAGGCAGCGTCTCACTCGTCAATATTCAGGACATCCTGCCCCAAGAATTCCAAGTCACCGCTTCCGAGCCAGAAATCCTGAGAGACGGCTCTTCGGTGCGATTGAAAGATAGCAAACTAGAGCCTTTCACCGTTAAAACCGATTAAGCTGACTTTGCAGGCAACCAAGGCAGGCACCTTCAGGCTCAACCCCCAAGCAGTTTACGTCGATGACTTGAGGCAAACCAACATAAGCACACCAAGATCAATCACGATAACAGTCAAACCTGCGGAGCTCTCCTTTGAGGTACTGCCCGACCGCGTAACCACAGGCTCTTCCAACCTTGACCGCCTTCTTTTGGGAGGCATACCGCAAAACTACGCAGTCATCCTAACCTCGCCACCCACCGACGAAAGAGAACTGCTTATTTCCCGCTTCCTTGAAGCTGGCCTCGTAGCAAGCGAAACAACCTTCCACGCCACAGCCGAAGCCGCAA
Organism: Candidatus Bathyarchaeota archaeon; assembly: GCA_963720565.1. Taxonomy (GTDB): domain Archaea; phylum Thermoproteota; class Bathyarchaeia; order Bathyarchaeales; family Bathycorpusculaceae; genus A05DMB-2. Next base: position 64,138 of record CAVRFW010000004.1, read on the forward strand.
ACACAAAGACAATATCTGAAAAACACCCATCCAACTTCTACTTGTTTCTTTGCAACCCCCAAGCTGACTCCATGATTCAGAACGCACCAAACGTGTTCAAACTCAAGGGAGTAGAGAACCTGACAGACATAGACATCACCCTGAACAAAGCATTCCGCACCCTCAAACCTTCAGCGACAGGTCCGAAGAGAATCTGCATCGACATAGTATCAGACGTTTTGCTGCAGCATCACGCCGTGACTCCAGAAGATGGTTGAGCTCGCTTCTGCCAACTCTGAAGTCAAAGGGCTTCACCATTCTTGCCGTGGTCAACCCGAGGATGCATCCGCAAGAGGACCTGGAGGCTGTTTTAGGCTTGTTCGACGGAGAAATCAACATCTACGAAAAAGAGACTCCCAAAGGCACCGCGCGATTCCTCAGGATAAAGAAGATGGCCGGCCAAAAATACCTCAAAGACGAAATACCCCTAACAGAAGAATAACGCGAAAAAAGAGGAATCGCGGGAGACTTCTCCGTCGGGCATAAGGCGTTTTTATCGCATTGTAATAATTAATTTTTGAGTTCGTCTCGAAAGAACGCGCTGCAAGACAAAAAGCTAAGTCTCCATACCGCGTAATTCTACAGTATGCCATTTACTCCTTACCATCTTGGTCCAGCACTGTTTCTTGGCCTAATATTTCTTAGTTTCATCGATTTTCCAACATTTCTTGTCGCAAGCGTCATCGTTGATGTAGAACCATTCCTGGTTCTGATATTAAACCTGAATTATCCGCTTCATGGATTCTTTCATTCTTTCTTAGGCGGAACGCTGGTAGCGGTGCCCCTTGCTCTGATGATGAACCGAATTAGAGGCAGGCTATCTCCCCTACTATCTGCTTTTAGACTTGAACAAAAAATATCGTTCTGTGAGGATATTAGCGGCGGCATTCTCAGGAATCTACATACATATACTGCTTGATTCACGGATTTATGCAGACATTCAACCGTTCTATCCCTCAGCCCATAATCCCCTACTAACTTCTGGAATTCTCGCTGGACTAGACTCATACATTTTCTGCATATGGTGTTTCTTTGGAGCGTTAATCCTATACATTATAAGATTGTTATTAGTTCTGAGAAAACCAAAATAGAACAGGTTTGATTTTCTTTTATCATTCCACAAAAGTCTTTACAAGAACTTCTTTTAGCATGGAACAGGATAGTATTGATGGTGCTGTTGTGAATAAAACAACATTTGCGTTGATTCTTACAATTCTACTTATCACAACAATCATTCTTTTTGCACCAATTATTCCTGCCAAATCAATAGAAACGCATACGAGAACCAGACCCCTGCAATACAACGCTCAATGCCATAATCAGTCTGATGTTCCAATATTCGTTAACGTGACAAATACTGATTCGGTTGGTGGAGTTTTCTCAGTCACGCTGGAATTATGGGAGGGCAAACCAGTTCCTTGGGGAGTTGAATTCGAAACCAAGGAAACTGCAACAATTCTCACTCTTCATCCGTGCTGGAGCTACTGAAAAGTTCACTAGCCCAAAAGAATGGGTCGTTCTTGAATCAACATGTACGTTCCACTATGTGGTGACTCCTCCATCCGCACAAGAGCAATACAACATTACGAAGATTGAATACAAATCATTATTTTCGATCATTGCCAATTTTTAGAAGAAAAGCGCCTCCACCTAAATGGAAATTCAAGTCCCACTCTCCTCACAAAAATAAGCCCTACTACGACTTATTCAGACAAAATAATCCTAATTTTGGTTTTCAACCTCGTTGGGAAGACGGTACAAACAATAGTCTTTTTGTTTTGGAAGGGCAAGCCAGCGGATCCGTTCTGGATAGCAAGTCTAATATTCGTTTTCATGCAAATAATGAATAATTGGTGAGGGATGAGCTGTTTTGGATTCTAAGGCGTTAACCAAGGTTCAATCGGTAGCATTAATCGCTATCATTGTTGTTGCAGCTGTTGGCGGAGGCATCGCCTACGTGCTCTGGAATGCGAACTCCAGCAATCCACCGAAAACATCAAGAATAGGCGTCTGCGCCGACCTAGACTACTACCCGACGGGAAAAGACATTTGGCAAGGCAGCCACACTGCTGCAGAGCAAATCAACGCCGAAGGCGGCGTCCTGGGAAGGAACTTCACCGTAGTCGCGCGAAGACGACGACGCTGCGACAGCGGACTAGACATTTCTACGGCCACAAACGCCCTAACAAAACTAATCACCGTTGACAAAGCAGACTACGTTATATCGGATCAGGGTATTTTCGAGCAAGTCTTATCAGGATATCTGTGCTGAACACAAAGAATCTCGTTATCGGTCGGGTTCTGCAAGTGACGACGAACGCAACGGGTGCTGGACAACTATGACAGGTACAAGTACTTCTTCAGAGTCATGTGCCCAAACGTAACCTCAGATAGTGACGGCATTTTTGACTGTTTACAAACCCTGAGAAACTACACTGGCTTCAACAAAGTCGCCTATCCTGACTGAAGACCTTCAGCACTTCAATCAGATTGCGACAGGAGTCAAGAATCTGCTGCCAGACTATGGTTTAGTCTACTATCATACAAGTTTCCGCCATGGAACAACAGATTTCACGAGCTACTTCTCCGCAATAGAAGCCTCAGGAGCGCAAATACTGAGTCCCCTAGTTGGTTCTCAAGCTACTCTTTGGTTAAGGAGTACTATGACCGCCAATCGCCCTTTGTCATGTGGGGCCGTCATCGGAAGCGGAGAGGAGGTAATTTTTGGGAATTAACTGAGGGAAAGTGTGAATACACATCGTTTGCTGGGGTTGCCAATCATAGCAGGATATCCTTTTACTAACAAAACGTTGGCTACTCGAGAAGCGTATATCCAAAGGTGGGGAGATATACCTGATGGCTATGCAACTGCAGCATACGATGCTGTGCGGTTTATTCTTCCTGATGCCATCAGGCGGGCTGGGACAACAGAGACTCAGGCTGTAATCAAAGCCTTGGAGAAGACGGATGATAGAGACTTCGATAGCGCGCCGTTTTGTGTTCACTTCGTCGCATGATGTCATGATTGGGGCTGCTGGACCGAATATTCCAAGCGCGGATCTACTCTCGCTTGCATGTTCCAGTGGCAAAACGGAACCCAAGTGTCCGGTTTATCCCAAAGAAATAATGGAGGGGGCAGGAGCAACCTACAAGTATTCGCCAATTGGCCAGGTCCATGGGACAACAAGTAGACTCATATTGCTCGTTAGCTGAAGAATCGATGAAAAACCTTTTCAGAGCATATTCCTATACGTAGATTGTAATAGACTGTAGGCAGCAACAGTTGGTACCGCTCTGTGAAGCTGGTCGTGGAGTTGGAATTGAAATTGGGCGTGTTGACTGAGCCGGTTTTAGTCGGCAGAGAAAAAGAACTTGAAGAGCAGCAGCGATACCTCGATTCTGCATTTGAAGGAAAACGAAAAACAGATTTCTCTATAACTCACATAAGCTGGAAGAAAACAACCTAAGGGTTTTGGGTTGTTTATTGGAGTGAGAGACTGGAAGGAAGCGGAAAAGAGTGAAAGGAAATGTACCCCCAATAGTTCCAACAGCACAGGCAAAGATAACCGAAATCCGAAAGGACCTTGGATATACAGAGCATTATGGCAGCATGGATGGAGCAAACTTCTACGTCTTAATTCCTGACAATTGGACGAACCCGGTGGGGGATAAAATGCTAGTGGTAATTTGTCGCCCAGCACTGCACTTTGAGAATCCGAGAGCCGACACGCATGACTATCCACTTGCTCGAGCATTAGCCATGCAGGGTATTGCAGCAGCTGCTTCTAACTATGGACCAGCAGGCAGCGGTGTCAAAGACGGTGTTATTCGTACCCATCAGTTAACAACGTACGTTGTTGACAGCTATGATGTTACAGGAAAAGTCTTTCTCTTTGGCACGTCGTTGGGGGGTTGTGTTGCTCTGTTGCTTGGAGAAAGGCATCCGGATGTTTACAGTGGTGTTCTTGATAACAGTGGTGTTAAGGACTGGACAGGAACGTATAATGATGCAGCGAGTTATTCGGGCTCTGACCCGTTTTTGGTCTTTTGGAATAAATCAGTATTGAAAGCCCATGAAGACACGTATGGAGGTACGCCCAAAGAAAAACCGCTGAAATACGCAAGAGACTCTCCAACACACCACGCAAACATGGCTATACCCGTAATATCCGTGGTACATGTAAACGACATGATTGTAAACCCAGTGCAAACAGAATGGTATCATGCGGCACTCAGTAATCCATCTCTGCACAAGGTGGTTTATGTTACCACAGTTACGCCTGGAACATTGCCGTATCCGGGAGCGACTGGTTGGTACGGACATTTCGACCCAGCAACCTTCTCGGCAGCAGACGAAAACTTGCTCAGTCTAATGGCTTGGTCAAACACGCTGAATCCATAGACTTCTGACTATGAACCCTATTGTTTCTCATTCTTTTTTCATCGCACCATTTTCTTGACCGATAGTGGTTGACGTAAAATCATCAAAGCGACTTTCCAAACAGCCAAAAACTTGGTTGAAACAAATGAACTTTCAAGCAAGATATTTCTTGGATATTTCCGGAATGCAGTATTTTTCAAACTTCTCATCCTGAGCCATTGTGGGCGCGAAGCCATCAAAAGACTTTTCAACTCCACCGCTCAAAAAGATTGACCAGAAGAAGATTGCTTATCCAAACACGCGGGTAATAATTTGAAGTCTAGTCTCTTAGCTGAACCAGTTCTGGTTGGCAGAGAAAAAGAACTTGAAGAGCTGATGCATTGTCTCGATTTGGCTGTTGAGGGGAAAGGAAACACCATTTTTGTTTCAGGCGAAGCAGGCAGCGGAAAAACAAGGCTCGCAGCCGAGTTTTTGAACTGGGCAAAGAAAAAGGGGTTAACTGTGCTGCCTGGATGGTGCATTAGCGAGGCGGCGGTTCCTTACTTACCGTTCGTAGAAGCATTCGATGCCTACTTCTCGCTGAGCCCCGAAGAAGAACCCGTAGACAGCCTACAACTAGGAGCGCCGACAGCTGTTGAAGGAAGTGGGCTAGTCGGAATCGAGGGTTTCGGAATAACGGCTTGGCTTTCTGGAGCGGGAACCTCAGAGAGGTTTGGGCAGCCAGGGAAGACTTCGCCACAAATCTGGAAGGACCAGTTGTATTCAGCAGTTGGGAAGACTCTTCACTCAATAGCCGCAGAGTCGCCGGTCATTCTGTTCATTGAGGATATTCATTGGGCAGATTCGGCTTCGCTAGCGTTGCTTCACTACATTTCACGGATCATAGGTTCGAAGAAGATTCTTGTTCTGGCGACTTTCCGAAGCGAAGAGCTCACGGCTGACGCCGAGGGGCGTCCGCATCCGCTGGCTGAAACGTTGCGTATAATGAAGCGGGAAGATCTCTATAGAGAAGTAAAACTCTCTACCCTCGACCAAGGCAGTGTTTCGAAGATAGCTGAGAACATGATTGGCGGAAGCCTTCAGCCTACGCTGGCGGAAAAACTGACGACTGAAAGCAGAGGCAACCCCCTCTTCATTGTGGAATCTCTGCGAATGCTGCACGAACACAGGAGCCTTCTTCAAGAAGACAATCAGTGGCGCCTCGCGGTTGATGAACTGGGAATTCCATCCAAGATTAAGGATATCATTTTGCGGAGGCTATCCGTGCTCAAGTATGCTCAGAGAAGAGTGCTTGACGCGGCATCGGTCATCGGCGAAAAGTTCGATGTGGAACTACTCAGCACCGTTCTCTGTTGCATAGTGGAGCAAGACCAACTGTACGAAGTAGAGGGCATAA
>CAVRFW010000005.1:0-423026 GCA_963720565.1 Candidatus Bathyarchaeota archaeon
GCGCGTCCGAAGCTACCGAATAGGCCTTCAGCCCCCAAAAAAGCAATAGGCTTCAAAACGCGCAGTGAATGCTCAAAAGCCTTTAATTGGTTCAAATTATTGATTAGCATCGATTAGCATGTCCCTTGGAAAAGGTTGGAGAGCGTTTTTTGGTTCCTTCCTTCTTCTAATGATTTCTTACTTACTCTATCTTGTTCGATACCCCATGTGGCAGTTCTTCACATCAATAGAACCCATATTTGCAGTGTTGATTCTATCTTATTCCATTATTCTGGTTGTTGCCTTGGTTCTTATCAAGAAAGACATGAAGGAGTCTCTTCAAGAAGTCTTCAAGTTCCGCGGTTATCGCATGATCTTGACCGGCGCAAGCCTTGCAGCTCTTTTCCAAGCATTATGGTTTCTAATCGTCACTGTCATGGGTAGCAAGTTGGAGTTTACCTCTTTTCCAAGCCTCAGGGGTTACGAGAATTATGCCTTCTATTCTCTGTCACTAGCATTTGCCTTTTATGCTTTGTTCTCGGTTTTTGGGGCTTTTTCGGAAGAGGTTGCCTACCGAGGGTATGTTCAGGCAAGAATCTCGAGGAGATATGGTTTCATCGTCGGGATCTTTTTTTCATCACTATTTTTCTCATTGCAGCATATTCACATTTTTCAAACAGTTTGGATTGAAACCTTCTTCCGAAATCAGTTCATCTATGTTTTTATGTTCGGGTTGTTTGTTGGCTATCTCTTCTTGAGAAGTGGAGAGAATATTTGGAGCGTTTTTGCGTTTCACTCTTTGATGAATATCTTCAATATCATTTTGCCTTTTGAAATCGAAAATCCCTCTCTTGCGGTAAACACATTTTCGACCGTGATTAGTTTCTTGATACTATTTCTGATTCTTCGGTTGTTTGGCAGATCAAGGCGAAGTTGAGCAATCGCTTTTTCAAAAAATCCAACATTTATGTGTTTATGGGTTTGCGCTTAGTGTTGACTAAGCGAATTATACCCTCGCGTGAAGGCTTCACCTTTCTAGAATGCCCACCAGCCTCGTGCGAAGAGAACTGTAAAATAGCAAAGCAAGGCTCCAAATGTAGTCACAACCGCAATGGTGACCGGTTTTCTTCGAATCAGCAGGGCCAACAGGATAAACATGGGAAACAAAGTCATCACATAGCGTGGAACACTGATCCACCACGAAGTTGAAACTGCAAGTCCCCAAGAGAGAAACATGTACACCGTGTAAACTGGACGAATACGATGCAAAACGCTAATTCCGACCATGACTAACCCGAAGACGGCGAAAGCTATGGGTGCAGCACCAACAGTGACGTTATCAGGGTAAGAGGCGCCCGTTGCCCAACCATAAGCATTCGTTAAGCCGCTCCACGGGTCAAGATTTGTTCCCCAATGTGTCGACTGTATCTGCATGAATGTGAAAGCGTTTCCTGTAACCTGCGCGTTTACGCCAAGGTATATGAGAAAGCCAGTCAAGGCGAGAAATGGCCATAGAACGTTCAAGTCTACTTTTCTTGGTTTATGCATTTTCTGGTGAAAATACTCGACGAGAAGCACAGGCAAGAGCAAGAATCCAGCGAGTCGAGTTAAGGTTGCAAACAATCCAAGCAGGCCTGCAAAATGCCATTTACCCAGCCGAGAATAGTAGATGCTGGCGATGGCGAAGGCAAGGAAGGGTCCTTCGGTGTAGGGGGCTGTGAGGAAGTAGGCTGTGGGGAAAACGCTGAGCAGAAGCACCGCCTTTGCTGCTATGTTCTCGTTGAATTCAAGTTTTGCGATTTTGTAGATGTAGAGGAAAGCGATTAGACTGCTGATGTTTGAGACTGCGAGGGCTGAGAGGTTTATGTAGTTTATGTCAAACGTGAACATTCGGGTCAGGATGGGGTAGAGTGGGAAGAAAACGATGAAGTTGTAGGCATCAAGAGCTGGGTTGCTTGCGTACCAGTTCTTGGCTATGTCAACGTAGTGTGGAGCGTCCCATCTGTTGAACATGTCCATAGCTATCGTGAGGGGCGGGGCAGGGCCAGTGTTCAGGTAGGTTACGATGTATCCGATTGCTAAAACCAGTGTTTTGGTTGCTATCAGGGTGAGGATTGCTTGTTTTGCTGGGGAGGATATGTTTTGGATTGCTGAAGCCAAGGCTTTAATCTTCAGGGTGTTTCCGTTCCTACGCGTTTTTCAAAATCTTTCACGATATGATGTGAGTTATATAAGTCGGGTTTTTGCGAACTATCATGTCACATTGGTGTAGAAGGCGTCAACTCCTATTTCTGATTTATGGAAAGCATGATGTTGTGAGAAGTGTTAAGCGCGCGGGCATTGATTGCAGCAGCTATTCTGACTATCCTGAATAAAAGACGTGATCACAAGAAAGCTACCGCAGCTTAGGTGCCCCTCCCCTTTCTCGTTCCCACAAGCGCACGGACCGAGATTACTTTCAATACTTATTGAACAGACATAAGTCTAAAATAATCGCTGAATCGACATTGCATTTATATCATTCACCCTAACGGTGTCAAAATGGGCCTCTTTAAGAGCTTCACGAACAAGTTCACAGCGCCAAAAGCGAATCTTCAACTAAATCTTAGCAAGTTCAGCGCTGAATTAGGCGAAAACCTGACGGGGTCTTTGGTGGTTGGCTCAGGAGAAGATTTCGACGTTACCGAAGTGCGATGCGAAGTTCAATGTGTCGAGCAAGCCAGAGTCATAAAACAAGTATACGATCCTGGTCTAAAACGGATGTTGCCTAAGGAAGTAATGGATTCTGCAGTTCTGTTCGCAGCGAAACCGACCTTAAGCGGTCCATCGAGCTTATCAAACGGTGAGACAAAGAGTTTTCCAGTTTCACTAAACATTCCCGCGGGAGGTCGTCCAACTTATCAGGGCATGGACAGAAGGGTCACTTGGTCAGTAAAGGGAGTTGTGGCCGTCGATGGCAGGCCTGACGTTACTTCCAGAACAGCTGAGATTCAGGTCATTCCTCCTGTTGCTCAACCAGTAATTAGAGAAAAAGAGATTATTCGCGAAATCGTCAGGATTCCGTGTAAATATTGCCAGGGCTTGATGGATCAGACTCTGACCACTTGTCCTAACTGCGGGGCAACCAGAACTGCCTGATAGCTAGCGCGTGCTGTACTCGTAGTTTCTTTAGATCGTTCTTAGCCTGACTTAGGGTCTGAAATTTCCGCGTAGGTTATAAGAGCTTCTATCTTCATTTCTTTGCTTCCGACGACAACTCCAATCCACGCGGGAACATGCCAGTTTCTCATTGAAGCTGCGGTTTTCTCAGAACCAATGGGATTTGTGGGCATGATATTCTCATGTTTTTTTTAGATTCGCGTGCTTTCGCCGAAATGCCAACAATCTGGTCTTTGAGGAAAATGGTTCCTTCAGCATTTATGGCAAATGCGCATGTTAACATCTATTTCTCTAATCGCTTGCGAGGTGCCTGCTTCTTTTTCGGATTTGCTTCTCGTGTTATTTTGTCAACTGCTTCCGCTTAGTCTGTGTCAAAAGGCAGATCTCGCAAGTCCACCTGCAACGGTTTGTGAAGGTCATCGAACTTGACCGAAGCATAGTTTTTATCTATTTGATATTCAAACATCGAGTTCGGTAGTACATTTGAGCAGTAGGGACAAACATAGCATTCAACATCCTTCACTGAGGAATGAGGAATGTATGTTCCCGTTTTTTGGCTAAACTCCAGGTTGTAAACTGCAAATACACCAGCACCTGCTATAGTTGCCAATCTCTGCTAGCAATTGGGACATTCCAAGGGATTTACAACGCTTCCGTCACTCATACTGAGGCCTTCTTGAGTTGCATTCACCCTAATGGTATAGCTCTCTTACAATAACAGAGTGCTACTAAGCTAAAATACTCCGCATGCGTGGGGCGGGTTGTTCGTGAAAACACACAAGCGAATGGCATGACCCGGGGCACACGTTACAAGTGGGTGATCATAAGGTTTGCTGGGGCTCTGGAGCTATACTGTAAGGAGAAAGGAAAGAAATTCAACTCTTGACTGCTGACTAGACAGCCATGACTTGTTCCAGAGCCCACTCAGCCCAATCTGACTTTCCTTCCTTTTCCACTGCAATCGTTATTAGTTGACTAAAAAAGGGGAAAGAGAAGATTTTGACTTCTCAAGAGTTTACTTTTTTCTAAGCATCAGCGCGATTATTGCTATGCCGACTGCTGCGATTGCTGCGACTATGATGCCTATTCCTGGCAACATGTACTGGTCAGCCAAAGATGCTGGCGCCTGTGTTGGTTCTGGAGTAGCTTCCGGAGCGTCTAAAACTCCTAAGTAGGTTTGCGCGGTTGATTTCCAGTAAGACTCGGAACCTGCGAAAGAAGCGATAACAGTGTATTCACCTGGAACTTCCGGAGTGAACATCAGTTTGTAACCTCCGCTAGCATCACTTGTGGTTCTGCCTACCTCGTAATAGTTGTTGTTAGGGTCAAGCACGCTTAAGACAACTTCAACGCCGACCGCGTCTGCCGGATATGTTTGTTGCATGTACACGTACTCCATCCATGGAGACATGTATTCATCAGCGATAGCCGGAACACCATGTGGAAAGCGAGCAATCCTGTCGGAATCCTTTGTTCCCGGAGACTCATCAGTAACAGAGCCGGTAATCAGCACGCTGTCGCCGTTTGTTATCACGTCATCTTGGATTGACACTGTGGTGGCAGTTTGGCCCTTGCCGAAAGTGTATATTTGGTTGTCGAAGCAGTTCCATGTCGTTATCATGCTATCTGCATGAGCAGTGACTACCTTGATGCCTGCGAACAGTATGCTCCAGACCAGTTCTCCGGTTGTTGCGTTTATGGCTAGTTGCTTAGATGGGAACAGTGGTGGGTTGTACTCGTGACCTTCTGAGAGGAATACTTTTCCGTCGCAAATAGATCCATAGCTAAAGTACCAAATTGGATATACGCCGAAGGGAGTGTCGTATCCAGCGCTTCCGCGAGTGAAAGTCCATTTGATTTCTCCTGTTTCAAGGTCAAGAGCGTTAACAAAGCCGCCGAAGTCTACAATGTAAGCCATGCCGTAGCCGCAAGCTCCAGTGTATGCCATATGGCTCCAAGCGTTTCCTGGAAGACTGACTGGACCCCACAGCAGTTGTCCTGTTTTTAGTGAGTAGCCCCATGCTTGACATGAAGTCTTGCTGGTTGTCACGTAAACGTCGTTGCTGTAGCAGGTGACGCCTATTGCTTCATCTGTTGGGATTGTTTGGTTTATTGGGCCCCAGAGTTTCTGTCCTGTTTTTGCGTTGTAGCCTGCTGTGGTCTGATAGCCGTAACTCAAGCCTATGAACATGCCGGGTGTGGGTGCGTTGCGAAGCAGTATTACTTCGGAGGTTTTTGCGGCTATGCTGGAGGGTACACCTGGCTCGAGTGGTACTGTCCACATTATTCCCTTTGAAAAGTCATATTCTCCCTGTGCGCGGAAAGTGCTCTGGTACGGTACGTTGCCAGGCATGTAGAACGGGCCTCTTCCGAGGTTGTATGCTATGCATTGGGTTGAGTTCCACAGATTGAGATATGCGCCTGTGGCGTTGAAGGTAGTGTACCAGCCTAGGAAGGTTCCCTTCTCGTTGCAGTCGTAGTCCCTTAGGTCGAGTGCACTGGATGCGTTTTCAATGACAGCGAGGTATTTTCCGGTGATTGGGTCATACAGTCTGTAGTTCATAGGGGTGGATGGTCCGAAAAAGCTCGCGCCGCCTTCTTGGCTCCATAGGTACGGGATAGCTCCGTATTCCTGTATTGAATGCCACTGTAATGCTTGGACTCTGACTATTGACTCGGCACCTGTCTCTCCTGCTGTCCTTGTCCACAGGGTTTCTCCTGTGCGCATGTCTACTGCAGCCCAGCCGGTTACTGTAGAGGTTGAACTAGCGTACTGATTGTAGTAGATTATTCCGTTAAGGATTCTTGGGTTGAAGTAAGTTATGAGTAGCGATGTTGACATGTACTGGCTCTGTTGATCAGCGTCATTTGGTGCACCTGGTTGACCTCCGAAATGTGTAGGTTTCGTCCACAGTATGTGCCCGGTGTTTGGTGCTGTCGTGTACATTTGGACGTTGCTGTCTCCATACCAGTTCCCGCCGAGCTGAGCCCACTCGTAGTTTGTTGAGTATATGGGGCGAGACCAGTATTCGGTTGGAAGCGGAGGAGTTTTGTATATTGGTACCACTTGTTCGTCTTGTACGAGCAGGGTTACTTTTTCGCTTGTAGAGGGTTTCATGTATGAGCCGATTAGCTCGAGGGCGCCTGCGCCTTCAGTGCTGCGCTTGAGAGGATTAGTGCCTGTCAGGATTTGTCCAGGGTAAAACGCTTGAATTGTGTAGTTTCCGGTTGTGGCGGGTGTGTACGAAAGATATATGCCACCTACAGAGTCAGCCATGTATGGTCCAAAAGTCTCCTTAGTTCCGTCGGGGCGCGTCACTTCCACTGTAACATTTTCATGTCTGTCTCCAGGCAAACCAGTAGACGTGGGCATCGGCTGAGCGAAAAAGAGGTTTATGTAGACTACTTGTCCGACGCCGATTGGGTTAGGATTTACACTTAAGAGCAGGTTCGAAGTAATGTCACGTGCTTGAACAGATGGTATCATCATCATGGATGCAACTATGGTCGTCATTAGAAACAAAGCAATCGCAATAGTTTTTTTGCCTTTAATCATTTTCATTTCTCCTTTTGTTCTGTGAACTAAAGTTATTGTGTGCGTTTATAAGATTAACCAAAAAGCGTACGTTATGCTATTTTAAATTAAGTAGATAGTACCAATATTATTAATAAAAATGCTTCTTTTTCTTTTTTGCGCATTTTTGTTTAGGAGAACAAAATTTATGCAGGGTTTTTAAAGAAGCTTTATGTAAGCGGCACAATTGGTTTATCTGAGGAAAAAATGAACACTGACTGTTGATATTGACGAGACTGACGACAAGATTCTACATGTTCTAATACAAGATGCACGCACAAGCTTGAAAGATATAGCCAAGGAATGCGGCTTATCTTCAGTCTCAGCTTTAAACAGAATTAAGCGGCTGAAAAAACTCGGAGTGATAACGGGGGCAGCTCTTTTCCCTGTCCTCAACCCACTTGGAGTTCAAATTATGGCGACTATCGGGATGGAAACAGACGCAAACATAGATGAGATCGTCGAGTTTCTCAAGAAGCACACTCACTTAGTTGAGCCCTCGAAAAGCGTTGGGGAATACGATTTATGCGCACTAGTTTATGCCGAAAACATCGCGAATTTGAATGAAAAAATAGATGCGTTGAAAAGGCAATTCGAGATAAGAAAGGTAGTTGTCAACGTCTGGTCCGGCATGCCGCACATGACTTACGAAAACATCGATTTGAGGCCGATGAAAAAATGATCAAGATGGACAGCCTGGATTTTCTCATACTGAGCGAATTGTTGAAGGATGCCACACTTTCGTTGGTTGAAGTTGCAAAAAAAGTAGGCACCTCACCTTACACTGTCAGGAGGCGGTTCGCCATAATGAAGAAGGAAGGAATAATCGTCAGATCTATAGTGTCAATTGACCTTACAAAATTGGGATACCAGGGCAAAGCCTTCTTGTTGATAACATGTGTCTCCGAGCGGCGACAAATCTCAGGCAATATCTTACCTGAAGAAAGTGCGGAACATTATTGTGGTTACGGAGTTGGTTGGGCCTTACGATATTCTCGCGATCGCCCCCATCACGGACTTAAACAGCATTCAGACACTAGTCGCAGAAGCAAAGCGGGCACCTGACGTGCTTCTGGTTAAATTAGCCTGTGTTGATGACACTTATTTTCCTGTTAGCCAAAATTTAGGCACAATGCTAAGCCAAAAAAGCTACACTATAGCAACTGCTTAGTGCGCTAAGAAAGAAATTGGTCGGGACTGAGTCGAGTCTTTATGTTATTTTATGCAATAAAGTAAATTTCATGCACTCTTATGCACTAAAGTAAATTTTATTTATTTTATGCAATAAAGTAAATTTTATGCACCTTTATGCAATTAAGCTTATAATTGCGGTTTTTCTTGTGTTTTAAGTGTGATTTAAGCTTGGATGCTTCAAGTATCGCTGCTTTGGTTACTAGCGCTTTGACTATAATCGGCGTTTTGGCGGGTGCGAAGTGGCAGCTGGGCAAAAGCAAGGCTGCGCAGTTAACGCAGCTTCTGAATCTCATTTTGAGTGCAGCTGAGGACAACACTGTCAGTGAAGAAGAGTTCCAGGGCATAGTAACGGCAGCTAAGGCTTTGATGGATAAACCGGCGGTGTAGAAAATGCGTTGGACATCAAAGGTGCTATTGGTTTTCTTGGCTTTCTGCAGGAATCTTCAACCCTGTCTATCTCGGCTTGTACGCAACATTCGGCTGCGCCGTTGTTGGCAACCGTATTTTTTAGGCGTAGAGGTCTATCGAAAACTGAGCCTTTGCGCGTCCAGTTTATGCCTCGCCTTGTCGGTGCTGGGGTGGTTCGTCTTCGAAAGTCAAGCGTTGAAGCGGGTAAGGCTAAAGTGAAGCTATCGAGCGTTTTGCCTAGCAAAAAGATGATTGCGGGCTTCGCTGCTGTCGCTGTCGTTGCCCTTCTGGCTGGCGTGGTGATTGGGGCGACTCTTGTCCAGTACCGGTTCAACGGTTCCGGCAGAATCGTTATTCCTCCCAGCCTAGGCGTCTACAGTGATCAGGCGTGCACGGTTGAGGTTTCAGCGATTGATTTTGGCAGTTTCAGTCCCGGAGAAAACGTGACTCGCACCTTGTACGTGCGGAATGAGGGCAGCGAGACCGGCGTGTTGAGTTTGGCGACTCAGAACTGGAATCCAACGGTTGCTAAAGAGTACCTTGTTTTCAGCTGGAACCTTGAAGGCGCCGAGATTGATGGAGGCGCTGTCTTCGAGTCGCAGTTTAACATACGTGCCTTGTCGACTTTGACGAGTGACAGTGGCGTATCGAACTTCAGTTTTGACGCTGTAATTTCCCTGTCGGTCGAGTCGGAGGCCGGCTGACGATGGCGTACAGCGTGGCTGCTGACGTGAAGACCGTTCTGCAGATCGCTAGCGGGGTTTCGACGTATGACACGGAGATTACCGCTTGCATCGTGAGCGCTGACGCTTTGATTGACAAGTTTCTTGCGAAGGCGGACTTGTCAGTTCCCGCTGCCTGTTCCTCAGACGATTGAGGACGCTTCGATTCATTTTGCCGCTTGGCTGTTCCGCCACCGAAGAGACCCCTCGAACGCTGACGTGTTCTGGAGTGAGGCGATGAAGTTTCTGGATGCTTACATCGAGACCGAGGCTGAGGTAGCTTTGAACGTGGTGACTGACGAGTGATAACTGTCGAGGTTGTCCGGAGCGGTTTGCAGCTGGAAGTGCTTGCGGACAAGGTTTTGCCGGAGCTCAAGCAGAAGCTAATTGAGCGTTTGGCTGATGTAGCTTGGTCTTCTGCGTTTTATGAGGCTCCCTGGCGGACGGGGTATCTTGCTCAGAGCCTAGTGAAGCAGGTAGAACAGTTCAGCGCGACTGTCAGTCCGATGGCCAGTTACGCTATATTTGTTGAGGAGGGCACTCGTCCGCATGAGATTCGTCCTGTCCGTGCGAGGGCTCTTTGTTTCGAGTCAGCTAGCGGCGGCTTGGTGTTTACGCAGCTTGTTCATCATCCCGGAACGAAGGCTAATCCGTTCATGCGCAGAGCAGCAGACGAGACAGCCAGGCAGGCTCCCGCGGTATTTCGAGGAGTTGTGGAACTCGGAGGTTAAGGATTAAGGTGCTGGGAGAGGCAGAGGGGACGCGTAGCTTAGGGCTTTGCGTTGTTTGTTCTATGGATCTTCTCCTTTCTCCTCGGGAACAAAAAGCTAGCGTTCCTGCATTTTCTCCCAGCTCTCAACGCTTAGTGGAGGTCTGCTAGTGGGTTTCTACAGCAGCTATAAGGCTGTTTTAGACGCTGTTGTCACTGCCGTCGACGGGAAAGCTTCGATTGGAACCGTGCTCTTGGGAGAACAGTTCACTGTCGGAGCTCTGCCCAAAGCTGTGATTAACGCGTTGCCTAGCCCCGTGGTTCAAGCGTCGCTGGACGGTGTCCTCGAGGTTCATGTGGCTTTCAGCGTTATCCTGGTGATTTTGGAGTATGAGCCTAACGACTGGTTTGCCGACATTGTAACGGTGATGGGCGACGCTGTGGACGCTGTTTTGGCTGATGTGACTTTGGGCGGAAAGGCATTGAACGTTTATCCGACCTTGTTTAGTCCCGGCGAAATAAAATTCAAAGACAAGGTCTACTACGGGGGCCAGGTGAATTTTGACCCGTTGATAAATGAGAGCGATAGGACAAACCCTACCCCATTCTTCTTTTTTTGTTGCGGCTGTGATTTGACCAGGCGCGCTTAATAGAATATGGGGGGTTGCATCGAAAATACGCAGTTTATCAAAATCAAGATAACTGATGGAATCACAATAATAGCATAAAATGTGAATAGTCTTCGTTTGTCTTCATCCTCAAAAAATTGCCTTCCAATTCCGATTATTCCAACTGTGAGAAGAATTGTTCCTCCAAGCATAGAAATCCAGAAAATAGGCATCGTGGGCAACGATGTCAACATGTTGTCTAAACCAATAACATTCGAATAGAGAGCAGCAAAAAGTATTGATAGAGAAATAGTTCCCAAGATTGCAATGAATCCATAAACAAGTTTAGGATGTTTCATCTTTTCGCCTCCATAGTGATTCTAGAGCCCAACAGGCGCACTCACCGACAAGAAAATGTACAAGAAGAAGATGCAAGCCACAATTAGTTGAATAGCATATAGAGCAAATAGGCTTCCGTTGTTCCTTGGAATATTGCTTGCCTATTCCCCATATTCCAGCAGTAAGAAGAACTGTTCCTCCAGGCAGACAGAACAAGAAAATAGGGGTAAAAAGTGGTATGGATAACAATGAAGCAAATGTGCTTCCTGAACCAAAATTCTTTTGATAAAGAATTGCAAAGAATATTGTGAGAAGGACAATTCCCAAAACTGCAATGAATCCGAGAATAAATGCAGGATGTTTCATCTCTTTGACTCCATAGCGATTTTAGTATCCAATGGTTAGTGTGTTCATCCAAAAATAAAAAAGCAAGCTGAAGATGAGCAATGGAACTAAAACAACATGAAACCAAAACAACCTTTGAGACATGTTCTTGAAGAAATATTGCTTTCCAACTCCACACACTCCAAGAGCCAGTGAGAATGTTCCACCAATGAAGAATAATATGCGAAGATTACTAGAAACATCATTAAGAAGGCTTTGAGAGTGCACTAACGCCAGAAGGTCAAACCAATCAGCAAGACTCCAAGGCAGCGCAACAAAGATTAGAGAGACAACTCCTAAAACCGCAAAGAATCCATAAACAAGCCTAGGATGCTTCATCGTTTAGCTCCATAGTGATTTTAGAATCCAACTGTTAATGCACCCATCCAGAAATACAAAAACAAGCCAAACACAACTGATAGAATTACAATCACAGCAAGTATTGTAAATGAGTCTACACGCCTGCGTGTAAATGGGTTTGGACTATTCACTAGATATTGCCTTCCAATTCCCACTATCCCAGCTTTGAGAAAAAATGTTCCACCCAACAAACAAAACCAGATAAAACAACCTAAAGATGCTGGACAGAGGAAAACAATCTCCAAACACTATTGTAAACAGCATTATCAGCAATAATCGTAAAAAGTGTTGACAGAAGGACAATTCCTAGGACTGCCATGAATACATAAACAAGTCTAGAATGTTTCACTACTATTTTCCTGCAAGGCTTAAGCACTCAACTGGTTAAAGCTGTAGATATTTGGGTTTTATGAATACACAGTAAAGTTTTCTCTACGCACCAAAAACTGTTACCATGTTTCTGAAAGCTAGCCAGCATCAAAGTTTCCCTATGCAAGAAAATAAAATAGGAAAGAAGCAAGCGCATATGACTAAGCATTCTAAGCTGTTTATAGAGTGTTTTCAAGCCCTTTCTGGACCAAAGTAAGCTGTATTATCGCATTTTGATTTTCAACAATTGATTATGGTAATGTGAATTGAGCCCTGCCATTATTACAATCCCAACTACCACCAAGTATTACAAGATACTCTCCTGATGGAAGAGTAGTGTTAAAATTCACAGCAAAAGTTTTTTCTGAACCACCTGGCAAGACACATAATCCTTCGTCATTGCACAATGATGCAGCCAAGGTGCCATTGCTGTAATCGACATATGCACTGAAAATTCTACTATCACTGCTAACAATTGATTTAACACTAAGAGAGAGGACAAGTGGACTATCATCAACCACTATGACTTGTGTTATTTCACTCCTCATTGGGGGGTATAGGAACAGTGTATTGTCAGCAATCGCTGTAGTTGCAGAAAACACTGCGGCAAAAGTCAACACAGGAACCAAAACAGCAGCAAGCGCAGTGAAAAGCCGCTTGTGGCTCTTAAGATGCTGCCTTCCAATTCCAACAATTCCAACCGTCAGAAAGAATACTCCAATAAGCAAGAAATAGAGTAAAAATTTAAATGGCAATGCAAAAACGCTTATTGCGTCTATACAGTTCAAGTAGTAGCCTACAAGACACAATGTCAGGAAGACTATTCCCAAGATTGCAAGTAATCCATAGAAAAGTCTGGAGTGCTTCACTTTTGGCTAGCCTGCAGGAATCCGTTGGACCTGTTAATATTTGGTTTTTATGAATACACAGTAAAGTTTTCTCCACTCACCAAAAAAAACTCTATGTTGTGCTTTGTCTTGCCTCTCTGCCTCTTCCCAGCTTGATGATAAAATATAGATTGACCACGACTGATAGCCAGAAGATCACGAATGGAAAATTAGGAATAATGACAAACCCAAGCATGTTGTTTGAGGGTGTAGCTTGAATCCAGAGCCAGTTAGAGAACACTATGCACCCATTGCAAATCATCCAGACATAGGCATTGCCCCAGACAAAAAGCAAACACAACAAAACATTAACCAAAATCACAAGTTTCATATGTTTGGACACAGGCTCACCCAATACAGAACAAGTTCAAAGAGAGATTTAATTTTTCTGCAAAGTTTTCTCTACACACCAAATTTCTTAAACAAAACTATCATAATAAGAAGACACATAGAAAATAAACACTAAGAGTAGTTGCAATTAGCATGTCATTTTCACCTGTCGCAATTCCTCCAATGTGGGATTATATACAGTATTATACATGGCTAATGGGAGCATTCATCATAGCAGGAATAGTTGCCTTGCTAGCTTACCCAGCACATTATCGAAAAGTAGCCTTGTTCTGGGGCATCACTGGACTCTCCCAAATAGTTGTTTCCGGACTTACTTATTATCCAGACTTTATCTTTGTTGTTTTTCCATACGCAACACTAGGACTTTTTGCTCTAACATGCGGAACAGTAATGCTAACATATGGTTCAATAACATCAAAGCAAACCAGCAACGCGATGGGCGTAGGATTTCTAGTATTGGGCTGCATCTTGCTTCTTCCCATCATCAATTTCTTAGCAATGTACTTTGTTCTAGTTCAAATAGAATTTCTAGTATCTGGACTTATCACCATAGCTTGTGGAATCTTGATTTTATACAAAGCAAAGTTTTCTCTACGCACCCAGACTCATTTGCGTTTCTTGAAGTAAACAAGCAAACCTATGGCAGCCAAAACTATCCCAATTATTGAGACTGCTATGAGAACAACTTGAACATCCACAGGTTCTTGAATTGACTGGACTACAGGTAGAATAGATGAGAAATTCGGAATAGCCAAAGGATTCACCAAGGGATGATTATCCTGAAATACTCTTTTCTCAAAACCTATAGAATCCGGAAAAGAATAAGGCATATTCCACACTCCAGAAGAATCAACTTCTGATGCATTTGGATATCTCGTTGAATAGTCGCTCCAATAGTTTCTGTCAAATGTTTCATCTCCACTAAGGGCTAAATGAGCCCCAAAAACAATGTTATTCTCTGTTACCGTGTTGCCACTGACAGCAAAATGCATGTAGATTGCAGGTGAACCCCCAATAGTACAATGAGTAATATTATTGCCTGAACTACCCCAAAACAAAATACCCAAACTATCCCCAGAGAAATTACCTGTTCCATTTTGAGTAACAAAGTCATTTGAGATGCAATTGCCATAAAAGGTATGTTTACCTCCAAAATCACATTTTATGCCCCACTTGAAGTTTGTTATTCGCAGGTTTCTTACAGTTACGTTCCAAATATCCAGTTCAGAAGGATGCCCTGTTGCTTCGCTTGATATGTCTATTCCTGTCCCATTATTGCCATTAAGGGTGAATCCAACCCCATCAATTACAATGTTGCTTTTTCGCACCTGTATGTTGCCTGAAATGTTACCAGTAAAAGTGTAAGTGTTCAAGTTGCGTTGGATCTGGTTAGTTCCTTCTATGCTTCCATCATCATTGATGGTTATTACTACTTCTCTTTGTTGAAGTGTTTGGGCACTAACTATAGAAGGTTGAGCATTTGCCAAATTTACTATCTGACTTTCAACTGCTATGACTAATAACAGAAGTGCCAACGTCAGCACTAACGCTGTCTTCTTCATATCAGCACCATCTTACACAACGTCTCAAAGGCTTACTTAGCTCTCCACGAAGAACAGTCTGTTCTCCTAAAAGAACACTAAAATGATGCTTTACTCATAAAGAACCAGTCTTTCTGTACGCACCAAAAAGTAGAGTATTACAGAGTTGGTCATGCTATTGGTGTGCCGTAAGAATAGAACAGAACCAAAAAGACCATGTAAACAGCATAAGCGATAACGCTAATGATTAAGACCTGAGTTTCCTTCTTCTTAACATGTTCCGCCTTTTTTGCTACTGACCAAAGCACCGCATTAGCTCCAACTAACGCCAACAACCCCAATAGAGTAAACACCAAGAAGTCCATAGGACCCATTTTCTCACTATTCCGATTACTGAAATCCTTTCGCAATACAAAGTTTTCTCTACGCACCAATAAGAACAAGGACTCTATGTTGTGTTTTGTTTTTCCTCCTTGCTCCTTTCAAGCTTAATGATGAAATACAGATTTGCTGCAAGCATAATCCAGAATATCCAAAATGGAATATTATTCATTTGCTGGACAGGCACCATATGAATACTCTCTGCAATCGGAAACGCAGTAACCTTGAGTGCAGACCATTGAGTTCCATACCCAAAATTAAACAAACGATTAACATCTCCCCACAAACTAAAAGAGAAAAAAGCATAAAGCAAACCCAACAAGGCATTAACCAAAATAACAAGTTTCAGCTGTTTAAACACGGACCCACCCCTATACAATAGAAGAGCATTTAGGATTTAATTTTTCTGCAAGTTTTTGTACGCACTCAGACTAAGATGCAGTATCACATATTGGTCAATTGGCAATGGCAAGTTTTCAACATCTGGTAAGCTGAGTTGAACTGGGCACATTTTTATATGGCTATAACTCTGTTATATTATTGGACCTGTGATTCATGCAGACCTGGAAAGATGGTGAATTCTGGCTAGCCACATCAATAATCTTTGTCACCATTGCTGTATCAATCATAGTGTATCTGAGATTGTTTAATCTGAATTTCTTTGTTGGACCTTTCAGACTGACTCACTGGTTCACTTGGATAGGAACTCTCTTCATAGCAATCTACACTCCAATCTACCATGCGGCTAAACAGAAGTATCCTACAAAATTGAGCACCCTGCTTAGAATCCATGTTTTTGGAAACCTTTTCTCCTTCATGTTGATAACTGCACATTTCGCCCAGCAAATTAGCAGACCTGCAGAATCCTTTCCAGACCTAGGCACCGGAATGGCACTCTACATAGTTATGCCACTTCTTAGTGCTAACAGGTTACATGCAAAGATTTAGTGTATTGAAAAGCATGAAACCTCAAACCAAGAGGTTTGTGCATATTGCTTTAGCCCTCACATTCTACATAACAATAGTTGTCCACATCCTTCACGGACTAAATATCATTTAGCACAACACCATTCTTTCTTTTCTTTCATTTTCTGCAAAGTTTTCTCTACGCACCAAACACTAATCTTTCCAAAACAAGATGCTTTGTCGAATCTTAGAAAAACAAAGAATTATTCACTAAAGTAGCAACTCTAAATGAATATCCTTTGGCTCCAACATGTACAGTTTTGGATTCACTTTAGAAACTAACTTACAGCCCATATGCAAGTAAAAACCAATTGTATTCTTTGATGGCGTTGCCGAAATATACAATCTCTTAGCACCCAACTCTTTAGCCTTCATCACAACCTTTCTAAACAATCGTCCTCCAACGCCCTTATGCCTATAATTGCTGTCTACCTGATGAAAAACTAATTGAAGCTGATCCTTATTCTCCCCTATGAACTCAGACTCCAAAGCAGAGACCCCGATTAGCCTATTTTCCGCAAAGGCACCTAACAAGACACCATTTCTATCATAAATATCATAGAGACGGGCAATGCTCCTGTCAAGTTCAGCAGCATTCCAACCTTTCATATCATAAAATTCGTCTTTAAGAACAAGTTTTCCATCGATTAAATAGTAAACCTGCTCCACTACCTCATTTTCTAGTAATATTCCTCACTTTTTCTATTTCATTTCTTCTAAGAGTTCTAATTTCCATTTTAGTATATAGAGGAGCAACTCTTCCATCTTAACTTTTTCATTCTTAGCAAGGTTTCCCAGACGCTCCAAAACTGTTCTTTAATGGTCATTACAAGCATGCGCGCGCGGGGAAGGATAAAACATAAGAACGCGAACAAACAATCCACTGCCGAAAAGGAAAATGTATTTTTAAGAGAGGAGAATTCGTTGAGCCTTCTAAAGAAAGCTCCAATCAGGGTTGTCCTCGCAGCCTTAATCATCTTTGCAGTTACGCTCCTCATCACCTACTCGGCGATAAGCTTAGCCACGCCAGAACAACTCGGATACTCCACACCTTCCGATGACATGCCAACCAAACCTTCTCCAAACGTCGGAGGAGAAGCATTCGCCGAAGACAATTGGGTAGGAGTCTTCGTCGTCGGTCCAGCTCCCGGAGATACAAACGTCTCCCGAGACACCTTCATCTTCTTATTCGAAACAAGACCAGTAGCAATTGACTTGCACCTGACCCCCGAAACGCCTATCGCTCGAACAACAAAAGAACCGGATGGCATGTCTGAGATCACAACGCTTTACCCGGATGGGCTTCTTGAGCCCAACACAACATACAACGTTTCAGGAACCATCATGGGGCTGTCAGCCTGGTGGACCTTCAAGACCAGTTTTGAACCAACCCAGCCGAGAATGGAGCGCATTCTACCTCAAAACACTTGGTTAATCACCATCGGTGCAGCAACCTTGACAACATTAATCTTCACCTTAACAGCCATACTGTGGCACCGTCACAAGTTGACCCTGTTTCGCAGAATCGCCAAGGAAAATGACAAAGGAACCATAGCGAAAGCGCGCGCTCTACTTGGTGCGAGGATTGCCGGGTAATTCAGATGCAGTTTAAGCAAACATATGGCATATGGGAATAAAGTGTGCATGATTCAGAACAGAGAACCAACTCAAACGGTCTGCCAAACAGATATAAAATAAGGAAGAGCGTGCGCCTAGGACGCAGTTACTTGGCTTCTTCTGGAAAGAGATTCTTTCCTTTTTCTGTGATTTTGATAGCACCTATTTGTTTAAACATATCTATGTTGTCAGTGACGTTCCAGTATTCTGCAAGTTTGCCATTAACTATGCGATAGATGTCAACACCCTTAGTTGTTATCTTATTGCCAGTAGGGGCTAATCCAAAAAATTCGTTTTTATGGGTCCCCGTGTAAGTAAGGCGAACCCACACCTTATCCCCTTCAGCAATTATGTCTTCAATAGTTTCATGCCAATCGGGGAAGGCTTTAAGACCCATAGCAAATAGTTGTTTGAGTCCTTCTCGGTCTACCTTGTTGGTGTGGTCAACATAATCTGGTGCTATAAACTCGTTGAAATCCAAGTTTCGCTTATTGTAGGCTTCAATCCACCTACGAACAATTGCCTTATTCTCTTCCAATGACATATAACATCACCCGGCTGGTCTCTCTTTTTCAATATTTAACGGTTCTGCTTAAGGTTCTGAGCAAACTCTTCTGCATGTTTGAGGTCTTCAGCATTAGGTCTGCCCTTATTTATTCCCCCAAATAGTCTATTGAAACTATTAGTGTTAAAACCTGCACAACTAAATTCGTCAACAATCAAGTAACCTTTAGATTGCAGTTTTTCCCTAAGCGACGAGTGATTTTTGGCAACATACTTAGTAAACTCTGTTTTGTCTAGCTCCATGAACTTCATTGGAGCTCCACAGGTTGAGAAGATGAAAGCTTTCTTTTCAGTGACTTGTGGCAGTGCATCAGCAAAGTCAAGTAGTTCTCTGTAGTGTTTTCCGCTATCTATTCCTGCTCCAAAACCTACAAGGTCATGTTGATTTAGTTCTTCAGGATTAGTCTGTTGCGGAGACTTCACCTTTGCATCAAGCACCTTAGCTATAGCCTGGGCTACTTTTTGGGTGTTGTTATGATGGTAAGAATACACAACTAACAAAGACTTCATAGCAGACTCTTCCTTTCCAACTTCATTTCTTAGCCACTTCTCTGGTTTAATCACGAATAGAATCTAAGTCTCTTAAATCATTGACCCCAGATTTAGGTTCAAAAAATGAAGATGGTTAATGTGTCCTGTCTGCAAAAAAGAAGCCCGTCACTGCACCAAAGACACACATGAAGGTCCTGTCTCGAAGATGCGTAGAATTTGGTGCGAGGACTGCCGAGTAGTTCAGATGCAGTTTTAAACAAACAAACGGCAAATGGGAATAGAAAGTACTACTTCTGAGCATAGAAGCACCTTTAGCGCGCATTAAATTTAATGCCAATTGTTAAATAGAAAATAAGCTGATAGACACTAACCTGGAGAAAGGGGTAAAAGTGAAGTTTTACGAGAAGTATGCATGGGTGATATTACTAGCTGTAGGGCTGCTATGGTTGGTGGTTGGAATAGTTGCTGTGTTCCAGCCAGAAGGAATATTTGAGGCGGACGCCCAATCTGTCACAAACATGCCCTGGAGTGAGCTCAAGGCTTCGAGCCCTGTGGCCGCTCACTTTGTTATCTTCGTATACGGGCAAATGGGCCTACTCAAGATAAGCTGGTCATTGTTCATATTAGCCATAACTCTAACGGGTTATCGTAGGGGAGAAAAATGGGCTTGGTATATAATGTTATTAGCTCCTATCCTCCTGGTAAGCGATGCAGTTTTCAGCGTAGTCTTCATCGGCGACATCAACCAAGTACTACAGTTTATCCCAATTACAGCCATAACGATGCTTGGGCTACTTCTGCCCTACAGGATATTCTTCCCAAAGAAACCATCGGATGTGCAACAATGAATATAAAACTGGTACTGAGTGCAGCGTTTGCAGTTGCAGCTTACTTTTTAGGCATTATAGCCGACGCGAACCATAATACGGACAGCGTGATTTATCCCGCCGCATGTTTTTCCAAAATATTCCTCTTCTTGGCAGCCATTCCGCTTGCTAACTCTGCTGGCAAAAGCATCAGAAAACAGTTGGGCACAACGGGGATTCCAGGTTTAAGGTTCACAAGTTGGATCCTGTATGGCGTTGCAATAGTTCATTTTGCATTTTTCTTTATGTGGCCCACTATTGCAAGCGGAAATACCCAGCTCCCAGACGGGCAAATAACGGTTGATGCTACGATTTTTCTTATGGCGTCGATGTTTATGATTGCAGACGCCTGGAATTCACAAAAAGGCAAAGATAGTGTATAACTTGAAAATGAAAGCAGCCCTCTACGAGAAATATGGATCGCCCGAGGTTTTAAACCTCAAAGAAATAGAAAAACCAGTTCCAAAAGACAATGAAGTACTGATAAAAATCCACGCCACAACTGTAGCAGCGGGAGACATAAGAATGCGAGGCTTCAAAGTCCCAAAGAAATTTTGGCTCCCTATGCGGTTCGCTTTAGGTTTAACAGGGCCAAAAAATAAAGTCCTTGGGATGGAGGTGTCTGGGGTAGTCGAGACAGTTGGCAAAGGTGTGGAAAAATTTAGGGTTGGTGATGAAGTCTTTGCTGCAACCGGTTTTGGTGGGGGGTATGCAGAGTATATTTGTCTTCCAGAGACAGACGTGGTGGGTAGAGTAGTTATAGAGGTCGCAAAGAAACCGGCAAATTTGACTTTTGAGGAAGCTGCTGCTGTTCCCATTGGGGGAATGACTGCACTGGCTTTTCTTAGGAAAGCAAACGTCAAGAACGGGCAGAAAGTACTTGTGTTCGGAGCGTCGGGAAGTGTTGGCACTTATGCGGTTCAGCTTGCTAAGTATTACGGTGCAGAAGTTACCGGCGTATGTAGCGCCTCAAATTTGGAGTTAGTCAGATCTTTAGGGGCGGATATTGTGATTGATTACGTCAAAGAAGACTTCGCCGAAAACGGTCAGAAATATGACCTTGTTTTTGACGCCGTAGGCAAAATATCGAGTTCACACGCTAAAGGATCGCTGACAGAAAACGGCGTCTTTCTCTCCACTTGGGGAGACCCAGGCGTCGAGCCAGATGACTTGTCAACACTTAGCGGTCTAATTGAAGCTGGCACACTAAAAGCGGTTATCGACAGAACATACCCCTTGGAGCAGATAGCTGAGGCTCACAGGTATGTTGAATTGGGACACAAAAAGGGAAATGTCGTCATAACTGTGGAACATAATAATAGAACCTGACAAAGTAACCTTGGAAGAAAGCGGGTCTGCCAGCTTCGTCTGACTTGCGATTGTTAGGCGTGGCATAGGCATATAAGCTCTATGAAGCGTAAATTGAAGTCGTGTATTACAATGTCAGGAATTAACATAACAAACCGAATCGCAGATTTATCGCCACGCAAGACCGCAAGAATGGCGGGGCTGTTTTACCTAATTTTCATAATAACTACTGTTTTAGCCACGTATATCCGCGATAGATTTATTGTATCCGGAGATGCAGCAGCCACAGCCAATAATATTATGGCTTCTCAGGAGCTATTCCGAGTTGGTTTTGTAACCGAACTAGTCTCCGCAACGTTTTTCGTTTTAGCAGCATGGGCGCTTTATGTGTTGTTAAAACCTGTTAACAAAAACCTGGCTTTGCTTTTCTTGTTATTAAACTTGGGCGGCGTCGCCGTAGAGTGTATTAATGCGCTAAATCTATTTGCAGCCCTTCAGTTTTTGAGCAGCGCTAATTACCTAAGCGTATTTCAAACAGGTCAGCTGCAAGCAATGGCAATGTCATCTCTTAATCTATACACAAATGGGTTTTTAATCGCACAGATATTTTTCAGCGTTTGGCTACTTCCTCTTGGTTACTTAGTTTACAAATCGCGCTTCCTTCCTAAATTTTTAGGTCTACTGCTGATCCTTGATTTCTTCGGCAATATGAGTTGGTTTTTACAGGGTTTCCTTCTCCCCGACTACAAAATATTAGCATACCCAGGAAATGCAATTAGCTTTATTGCAGAAATTGCTCTTACTGCGTGGCTTTTGATCATGGCTGTTAAAGAACAGAAATAGAATGACTATGATAAAGTGAAGAGGGAGAAAAATGACCCAATCGAAAGATATCTGGAGAAAAATAGTAGTGCTGGCGGTCGTGGGTGGATTAACCTTCTGGGCGACTTCCATCATAACTTCCCTGCTTCCCATCGCAACAGATTATAGAGTTGCGCGATGGAGTGCGGAAACAGTTTGGGTTGGTTCTTTGCCTGCTGGTCTGGTTATCGGATTCTTGGTCAGCTTTTTCTTGGTTCGTTTCTTTGGCAAGATTCCGACAAAGAATCCAATTCTAAAATCCGTGATTCTAAGCTTGATCGCTTTAGTCATTGCCACAATTCTACTCGAAGCCCCCGCAAGTTTTGGGACGAGTGATGCCCTTTATTACTTCCTCTTCGGCACAATGCTTAATGTACCAAGGTTTCTCTTTGTTGGAATAGTTATTGGCTATCTATACAAAAGGTTGTACAAAGGAGTCAATCCAGCCGTAGTTGCTTCCAAGTCTCCTCAAGTGGATAGTTAAACAACCATGGAACCCCCAGCCACAGATCGAACTAAGCACCAGACGTCACATGAGTTCTACAAGAAACTGATTAAACTGACTGTAGCGGGAGGATTAGCCTTCTGGATAGTTGACTTTGCAGTCTCTCTGTCTCCCATCTCTGCGGAGTATATGGCTGCTTTTTCAATTTCTTCTCTTCCATTGGCTCTTGTTGAAGCTTTGGTTGGTGGTCTGATTATCGGATTCTTTGTCAGCTTTTTCTTGCTTCGTTTTTTTGACAAGATTCCGACAAATAATCCAATTCTAAAGTCCTTGATTCTCAGCTTTGCTGCCATAGTCGTTATCGAAGTCCTTTCAACTTTTGGCAATCCAAGCAATGCCTACGTCTACCTTTTAATCGACACAATAATGAACATTCCAAGGATTCTCGCTCTTGGAATAGTTATTGGCTATCTATACAAAAGGCTGTACAAAGGATGAGCATGCCATATATTATATGCAATACTCGTCGCGCGTTGTTCTTCATGGGTCTGGAACGTTCAAGGGGCAAACGCTGTTATTGTCAGGCGACTTTGGAATTGCCAATGACAACATTCACTATAGTGCGCGCGTGTAAAGATTCCTTGACTCAAAATTTTCTCTACGCACCAAAACTTCATTTGCGTTTCCTTTGTCTGGCTCTGATGAGTTTCACCTGAAATCATAAATTGTTAGACACGCATATCGTAGTTAGGTCACTACATGAACAAACATCATGTAAGTGTCATAATCTACATTTCAATGGTCCTCGTTATCCCAATACTAATTATCAGCGCTGCCTCCAAAGATGTCTCCTGGATCAGCGAAGTGGAGAATCACATCAAAAAAGAGAATTGGGTACCTGATGTGGAATACGTGCCCCTTGCCTTTGGAAGTTTCTTCTTATACGAGAATGGAGAAGAACAATTCTTTGTCCTGACTTCTGAGAGAGAATTTGAATCTTACATGGATGCTTTAGCAAGCAGAGTTTCTATTCAAACTAAAACCTCCATCACAAGGGAAGCTCTGGATGAAATATTAGCTGCAGACAAAGTCCTGAGTTATGTCCACAGGTTTCCAGAAAGTTTTGGTCCACTAGGGTCATGCGGAAGCTTTGAAGTAGCCTATTTCATCTTAGAAGACAAACTGGAGCAGGGTCTAGAAGGCAAAATAGTAATGCAGGACAGACGCGCAGGAGAATACTCTCACTATAGCGTTTGGCAGATACCAGACTGGATCTTTTGGTAGTTTTCTATGTTTTCCAGACGCTCTCACACTCTATGTGGATTAACCTGATTCTGCGTTGGATTTTGATTTTTGATCCAGAACAGGCTATTTTGCCCAACATCACCAATGCAGCAAGCGAGTATTTTGACAGTTTTGGGTAGTTTCCGTGAGACCCCCTAACAAGGAAACTCCGTGAAGGGGGGTCACAAGGAGTCTCCTTGAAGGTGCCAGATAGTTTTTGAATTCAGGCTGCACCACAGTTTCAGGTGACAAAGATTGGTTAATATTGTGGATGAATGGGCAAACCTTGAAAGGTACGCCCGGCAAGCCTCAGCAGACAAGCTGACGGGTCTTTATCAGCTATTGGAAATTGATGGAAAACTGGAAATCCGAGTCTGGATCGGAGACTGCGGCTTCAAAAAAACGTTTGAAAACATAAAAGACCAAGAAATAATCGATATCCGCGATTTCTGCTGGAAAGAACAGTACACCCAAATCCGCGGTAACATTCCAAACGACAAATTCTTCGACCCATAAAGGGGCATAAGGCGATGACAACAGCAAAATGCAAAGCTAGAAGGGCACTCACGACCTTCCGCGTCAGGTCCATCGCACGGGAAATAGCCAACGAAGTAATCGAAGATCACCTAAACGATTACGAGCACACACTCAAGAAGCCAGAAGAAACCGAGTTGGAGGACTAACACCGATGGACAACCAGGTTGAGTTTCTAGTCAAGCTCCGAGACGCAGGCCAACTCGTTGCCGACGCAGCAAACCAGTACCTTGAATCCATGGCGCCTCCCGAAACAAAAACCAACAAACAAACAGCCGTATCGGAGACAACCTTCACCGAGTTAAGGTTCCAGCCTCAGCAAGGCGCCAGACTCGGCGAGTACGAAACAGCACACAAAACAGACAATCCACAAGACCAGTGGCGCCAAGCATACAACATCCTAAGAGACAGCAATGCAACAATCAGAGACCGCTACCACCCGGAAGGCTACCAGCACGGATACTGGATCTACGACGAAGACAGAATCTACAGACAAAAACTAAAGCCCAAACCCTGAAACAGGCAGGACTGAAAGGATCATGCTGAAAACTGCAGTGGACCTTTGGCCAGGCAATGAAGTCTTGCTCTGCCCGGTTTGCGGATGCGAATACGTCCACCCGCTCAAAGTGAAAGTGGCAACCGACAATGGAATCGTTACAATCGATTCAGAAGGCTGCAGCATCATCCAAGGCGACACGGCCGAAACCAATGAAGCCGCGCAAGCACGTGGCGTACGCATAATTTTAGAGTACCGCTGCGAAGACGGGCATCATGGCAACCTGATCCTGCAGTTCCACAAAGGCAGCACGTTTGTTCATCACGAAATCTTGCCGACGGATGATGGACTGAAAACTCTATGGCGCAGCTAACCATCACACAATATCAGGCGAAGCTGCATCTGGCTATTCTGGGCAAAAGAGACCTCTACCATGCAGTAGCCAAGAACTACGAAAACGGCAAAGTGGTAAACGCCTGGCTAAGAGAAAGCGAAATCACCGATTGGGCACTTGAAAAGAACGGCGAGGGCTACACGTGCTGGGTAAGCCTCAACGACAAAGAAGAAGGTGAAGACAGCATCGAAGGCGTCAAAGCCCTCAACGTTTTCTGGCTAGACATCGACTCCAAACGAAACAGCAAGACCATTCCCGCAACCAAAGAACAGCTAAAAGAGACCCTTCAAAGAGCACAAAACCTCAAAGAACAAATCGAAAACGAGTACGCAGCCAAGGGCTTTTTGGCCTGCAGCGGCAACGGCTACCACATCTTCTTTCCCCTGCCAAGATTCGAGTTAGTGGGCGCTGGGTTTCGGCGCGAGATCAACCAAAAAGTGAAACAGTTCGCCAAACAAGCCTCCGAGAAAGTCAATGCGGAAATCGACAGCACATACGACATCCGCAGAGTCACCACCCTAATAGGCTCACCCAACCTCAAGATCCCCACTAGCCCGCTTGAGACACAGTGGATCACCAACTCTGAACAAGAGCGTCCAACTTCCGTTACAGAAGTTGATCAAGCAAGAATCGCAAACAGAGTCCTCTTGGAAGCTATCCTAAACACAGAAACAAGAAGCCAAACCAGCATCTATGCAAAGCCAAGACCAGAAACACCGTTCACTCGAGAAGCTGCTTTCGGAAGACGCCAAGCTCTGCTGACCTCTTTAGGGGCAACTGGCAAAAGTATGGTTACAAGAGCAGAAGCGAAGCCGAACAAGCCGTCATCACAAAGCTTGTCCTGAGAGGATTCAGCGACGACGAGATCAACATTGCCATGGAGAAATGCGGCATAGGAAAATGGCGAGAAAAACCAGACAGCTACCGAACCTTGAGCATAGAAAACGCGAGAAAACACGCCAAAACAAACAATTTCTCGGCAAGCGACAGCTCGCATTACGAGCCTGAGAGTGAGGCGGAGACCAAAGAAAAGCGAAAGGAAAAGCCCAAGCTTCACAAGGCATGCGGCCTTGCAGAACAAGGATACTACGAATCCATCTACCACAAAGAAAAACCCGCCTTCCTCGTAGCAAGTGATGGCGCCTTCAGAGTCTGCGAAGAGGTAACCGCTGAAAACGAAACCTTCCTGCCCAAAGAATACCCACACGAGTTCCCCTACGAACCATACGGCCACTACGAAAGCACTTTGCCCAGCAGGGAAGAGTTGTTCTGGAAGATCCGAGAAGAATTCGACCTGTTTCTGGATTTGGAGCCGATCTGGAAGGATTACCTTGCAGCCTGCGTCCTGCTCAGCTACCAGCAGGAAAAAACCCGAACCATCCCATACGTGTACTTTGTCGGCGATAACGAAAGCGGAAAAACAGTCGCCCTAAGCCTGCTCAACTGGCTCTGCTACAGGCCCATGCTCGGCGTAACAATACCATCAGCCGACACCTACGGCTACCTGGACGACGCTGAAGCTCCCGGAGTAATCCTAGAAGACGAGGCTCAGGGGCTCTACAAGGATCTGGATAAGGCCAAGATCTACAAGGCAGGCTACAAGCAAGGCGCCGTCGTCCCGCGAACGATGATAACGCAGAGCAAGCGCTTCATCAAGTACTTCCGCGTCTTCTGCTTCAAAGCCTGCGCAGCCGAAGAAATCCCCCGGGTCAAAGGCCTCTTGGAACGCTTCATCTTCATACCCATGACGGAAGGCTACCCCAGAAAAGACTGGGCAGACTTCAATGAACAGACGAGAAACGCGCTCCGCGAACTGCGGAATATGCTTCTGAAATGGCGCATAGCCATCCATGGACTGGAAGATTCCGGAAATCGACCTACCGGTTAAAGGACGATCTGAAGGAGCTCTGGAAACCCATCATCCAGATCGTCTCCGGCTTAACCGTGGAGAAGGACCTAAGAGCACACCTTGAGCAGCTGCAGAAGGAGACGGCTTAACGAGAAAATCAACACCTTAGAAGGGCACATCGTCAAGGTTGTCTGCGAGCTTTATGCTCCAAACGCAGCCTCTCGCCTTCGCGTGACATCTGGGACGCCTTAGCCAGACGATTTGGAGGGGAAACTGGATGACAAGAAGCCTAACAAGATGGACACACCCGAGTTCGGGGAAGTTACCAAGCAGAAAATCGGCTACAGGCTCCGTGAAGTGCTAAGCGGCAAAAAGAACAACACGAGGGGACAAAAAGGTCCGGCAGAATCTACGATTTCGACGAAGGCAAACTCAAGCGCATTGCCAAGAAGTACGGCTGTACTCTTGCAAACAAGTTAACAAGTTTAACGAGTTGCGAAGGTCCGAGGCATCAAAACCCGAAAGTGAAGTTCAAGAAAAACGGTTCTTTTCAGAAAATCAGGCCAATTTACAGAGTGAAGAAACAGGAAAAAGACGCGTTGAGACACCGGAGAAGTCGTTTCACTCGTTAACTCGTTTGCAAACCTCAGCGTGAAGAGTTGGAAGCCAAAACCAAGGTCGGTAGCAGCGGTTAACCATGGACTTCGGAATCGAAACCTGTGTAGCCTGCGGCACTAAAGGCCAGTCCGGACTGGCAAGGTGACACTTTTTGACGACTCTTGGGGTTTCCTCTGCGGAACATGCGGCCAGAAGCTTTCTGAGAGGCTGAGCAAAAATGAGTAAAACACTTCTTGAAGGACCTCATAGTCGTCCGCTACGTTGACCATGTGCTCTACAATCGAGCTTCCGCTCTGGCAATGCAGCCCCAAATCAGAGAAGCAGTAGGCTGGCTTGTCTACGAGTGCCAACAATACGTGACGCTTGCTTGGGATCATGACGCCCAACCGCCATCTCTGCATGGCGGGGACCCGAAAGCCTCAGGACTAGTGCTATTGAAGTCGGATATTTTGGAGCTCAAGAAGCTTGACGCCGCCTCTTCGCCATTACAAAAAAATTCAGAATGGCAAATAAATCCAACAGAACCCATAGCTAAAGCAGAGTATGCGCTTCAGACAGAGAAGCGAAAAACTCAAAAGAAAAATAAAGATTCGAAGAGAGAGACGGCAAAATGACAGCCGAAACCATTACTGAAGCAATCAGCCGCCAACCCATAACGCGAACACGCCAGCTCACAGTTGACGAACTAAAAACCCTGCAGCTCCCCATAACTATTCAAGACGACAAAATCATCATCACCCACAGCCTAAGAGGCTGGAAACTCCGGCAACCAGTCATCCTAAGCCTAAACAAAGTGCTCGCAGCCAAAGAAAGAGGCCTAGTCACCTACATCCTAACTGCCTTTCTAAGCGATCGCCCACCAATGATCCCCTTAGTCTTCGACAACCAAAGCCTACTCAAGATGGCACGCCACTTCCTACGCCACTGCTCCGGCTCACACCACAGCTGCATCATCTACACGGTCAAAGTCAACAAATACGCAGCCTGGCTAGGCTACAGCCCCGACCTAATCATCCAAGACCTAAAACCAGTCGGAAACATCCCAGACCCGCAAAGAGTCCAAAACCACCAAGGATACCTCAACGACTACTTAGCCGAGCTCCAAGACGACGGGCTCAAACCAGGCACAGTCAACAACTGCATAAAAGCAGTAAAAACATTCTACCGCGTAAACGGAGCCAAAATCGAGCTCACAGAACCCCTCAGCAGACGAGTAACCTACAAGGACCGAGCGCCAAAACCCGAAGAACTCGCCAAACTCTTAGACCTAGCCGATCTACGCGGAAAAGTCATAGTGTCATGCTTAGCTCTGGGCGCCTTCAGGGAAGAAACCTTCACAAAACTCAAGTACCGACACGTACGAGAAGACATCGAAAACAACAGAACCCCCATCCACGTACACGTAGAAGCAGAAATCACCAAAGGAAAATACCACGACTACGACACCTTCATCGGAGCAGAAGCAGCCCACTACCTCAAGCTGTACCTGGAGCAGAGAAGAAAAGGCACCATCAAAACGCCGCCCGAACAACTAACCGACGAGTCACCGCTAATCCGCAACGAAACAAGAGCAAGCCCGCAAGACATTAGCGCAAAGCAAATCCGAAAACACGTCCATGAACTCTACCTCAAAGCAGAGCTAATAAAAAAACAAAACGGCAGAATGTACAACCTCAGAGTCCACAGCCTACGCAAATACTTCAAAACCCAACTCCTCGCCTTAGGCGTCCAACCCGACTACGTCGACTACATGATGGGCCACACCGTAGACACCTACCACGACATCCAAAGCATAGGAATAGACAGACTCCGCAACGCCTACGCATCATCCGGACTAGCCATACGACAAAAAACAAGCATCAGCAAAGTCGAAGCCCTCAAAGAAATCATACGCGCCTGGGGCATGAACCCAGAACAACTCCTATCCAGAGACGCCCTATCCGACGGCGCAACAACCAACAAAAACCAAGAAGACCTCGAAAACCGTCAACTGATCATCCTGAGCAACCAACTAAAACAGCTAATCCAGCACGCAGCAACACCATAAAAACAGTATAAATACGCTTCCGGTGAAGCGGGTCCGAGGGGATTTGAACCCCTGTTCTTCGGCTTTCTTCCACATACGTGTCCGGAGGCCGACGCCTTAATCCGTGCTGGGCTACGGACCCGACCGCAAATCAAACGGGCTTCAAAATTTAAGGCTATTTCCCGATCACTCTTGAATCAGTTCTTCGTCTATCCACCACGCCTTCTTCTTGCCGGATTTCTCGCCCGCATAGTAGTCTATTATGGGTTTGCCAAACTGTTTTTTCGAGCCGCGCTGTATTTTCCTAAGCCTGTTGAGCACCATCCACCTGTTCGTCTTGATGTACTCAGCCAACTCCGGCGTTGTCGCGCCCTTATAGTGCAGAAGGTAATCCACTATCTTGTGATCTATTTCGTCTATGCAGAACGTGTGAGCGTTAATCTTTCCATGCTGGTATGTTAACAGCTCCAAGTCAGCAAGGTACTTTCTGACCTCGCCCATCTCATTTTCAATCTTGACCATTCGATTCTCAAGATCCAGAAGCTTATCCGCTCTAGGCGTTCTTTGAAGTTTCTCGATCAGAGCTTCTCGAATGAAGTTGCTTCTGTCGCCTTCTGGAACGCGCAAAGCCATCTCATTGTACACTTCCTCGGGGATTTTTGCTGAAACCACTCGGACCTCACTCATCGCTGGCACCCTTCTAAAGTGGATATGTGCCTCTTATTATTTCACGGTTTCTCCGAACCAGCGCCAATGGCAGAATCTCAGGCGACGAAGAAGGAAATCCAATGATCGTCGGCATGTTTGATGAAACGGCATTCAGCTTAGCCAGACGAGAATCCATGAAAAACGCCTACACACTAAGGAACATGGGCGAGTTAGAACCAGCTCGACTAAACGACGAAGACACGGAATACACTACGATTCAACAAGTCCTCGAAAAGCTTGGAAAACGCTTCAAATCTCTTAAAATGACAAATAAATCAGGGGGACATATGCGCCAAGGCAGTTAAGGCTAAGCGCCTGTTCTCGACAAGCTCCCGCAGCCTCTTGCAAAGCTCAATTCCAACAATCTTTTTTCTCTTCAGAAGCTCCACCTTCTTGGCGAGTTCAAAATCACCCATTTCTTTGAACCAGGCTTCAAAATCCCCCCGGTTTAGGTGAAAATTAATTGAGTCTACGTCGACCTTGAGAATTTTACTTGAGAAATCTTGAAGACTCGTCGCGTAAAGGTTTGACGGTTTCCCTATGTCAAAGTAGAAGTGAAAAGCCTTGTTAGGCGGAGTTTGCGCTATTATGGCTCTTGCGTCTTCCGGGGTAATTTTAGGTAAACCTAAGGCTTGTTTGCCCTTTTCTGTTATTGTATACTGTCCTTTTTCGGGCGAAAAAGCGTACCCCATGCGTGTGAGACCAAGTATGTGCATCATAACTGGCTTGAATTCTTTCCCAGTTTCCTCAGCAATCTGTGTGGCCCTCGCTGGTTTATCGATTATTAGCATGCTTTCAAGTATCTCTTGCTTGATAAGGGATAAGCTCATTGTGTGAATTCCACCTAGGTAGTATTATGTGCATAAGACCTATTCAAACTTTCAGTTTTCAAAAGGGATTTTCAGGTTTATTGAACAGCAATAAGCAAAGCTTTAGTATGAAGATACGGTATGCTAAAACTGGAAACTGGTGAAAGCCAAGAATGAAGATTGCTGTGTTTGTTTACGAGTATCCACCCAAGATTGTGGGCGGATTGGGTACTTATGCGGCGGAGATAACGCGCAAGTTTGTGTTGATGGATCATGATGTTACTGTTTTCACGATGAATGATGACGGTGGAACTCTGCCAACCAGGGAGATTTGGCGCGGCATAGAAATTCACCGCCCATTACACATTGACATTTCAGATTCACTTCCGGACGTGATCTCGGAAGACATCAAGAAGTGGGGCAGAGGACAGATTCTCTTCGGCAAACTCATGGTGTACAATTATCTTTCCGCTTCAAAACTCGTCAACGACCTCATCAAGAAGGAAGGGATGAAATACGACTTGGTGATTGCTCACGACTGGCTCTCAGTCATGGGTGGAACCACCGTGAAAAAGGAAACCGGATTGCCTCTGGCATTTCATGTTCACTCAACAGAGAAGGGAAGAACCCTCGGAAACGGATCCAACGTCGTAAGCAACATTGAAATGCGCGGCGCCAACATGGCCGACATGATCGTCACAGTATCATACGCCATGAAAGACGAACTCGTCCAACTTGGGTTCCCCAAGGAAAAGATTCAGGTCAGCTACAACGGCGTCGACCCACAGAAATACGACCCCGCGAAAGTGCCTGCAGATAAAGTACGCGCAATAAGAGAACGCTACGGCATTAAAGACCAAGATTCCATGATTCTCTTTCTAGGAAGACTCGTGGCGGTTAAAGGCGTAGACAAGCTAATCATGGCTATGCCCCATATTCTCACCAAGGTTCCCAACGCAAAACTGGTCATTGTGGGCGTTGGAGAACTACAGGAATACTTGACAAACTTAACCCGAACTCTGCGACTGGACGACTACGTGAAATTCTGTTTCGACTTCATCCCCGAGGAAGAACGCATCCAACACTACGCTGCCTGCGACCTAGCAGCTTTCCCAAGCTTCTACGAGCCCTTCGGCATAGTTGCGCTCGAGGCCATGAGCATGGAAAAACCCGTTGTAGTAGGCGCTGCCGGAGTCAGCGGAATGCGGGAAATAGTCATTTGCCGAGGCGAAGAACAATGCGGGTTCCACGTAGACCCCAACAACCCATCGGACATTGCATGGGGAGTAACAAGCGCGCTAGAAGATCCGGAAAGAAGCAAATGGATAGGAAAGAACGGCAGAAAACGGGTTCTAAGCGAGTTTACCTGGGGCAAAATCGCAGAGAAGACTGTGGAGCTATACGAAAAAATAGTCAAGCAATAGCTTGTTGGATTTCACGGTGAATAGCGCGGACAGCACTCCTGATTTGAGGTGTAGAATTGCTAGAGAAGCGGCTGTCCTACTTTATTTTGGATCTGAAAAGGAGTATAAACTAGCCAAGGTTAAGGCCGCGGGAGCTTTGAGGGCTCATTTTCTCCCAACAAACCTGGAAGTTGCGTTGGAACTTGACAGATTGGCGGAGGAGAACGAAGGAGACGCGAGAAAAGAGAGGCTGGTTCGAATGCGCAAGGAAGCCTTGAAGATCATGAAACCCCTCAGGCATTACCATCCCGTCCTGATAGGAAGCGTCTGGCGCGGAACCATTCGCCGGGGAAGCGACATCGACATCGCAGTCTACCATGATATTCCAAATGAAGTCTTGCTCCTGCTTAAGGAAAACAGTTTCACAATGTCAAACGCTGAGTGGGTCACCGTGACTAAGAAAGGAAAACCGCAAACGTCTTTCCACATACTCGGCAAACTATCAACTGAATTTCAATTCGAGATTGTTGTCCGAAACCAGGAAGAATCCGCTCAAAAAAGAAAATGCGAAGTTTTCGGAGATGAACTAAAAGGATTGAACCTCAAAGAGCTTGAGCAACTGCTAAAGGAAAACCCCACTCAAAAATTCATCCCTTCATAGCAAGAACGTATCACAGAATATTTTCGATGAAAACCGCGTTTTTCGGGGAAAAAGGCACATAAGCATGAACTCCCGTAATTTTTTATCAAAAGGCTGGCCTAAAAACTATGGTTTCGGAGACTGACAAGAAAACCTTCAGAAGAGTGTTCCCACACCTAGCGGACGAACTGGAGCAGGAAGAAGGCAAAGTTCCCATAGACTCGGTACGGACGGATCCCGAATGGGCTGAAGAGACCGCAGTTGACGAATTCCGCCACTTTAACCCCACCGTAATAGACTTCATAAGACGCTGCGACACCGAAGCAGAAGCAGAAGCAATCATCCGGCATTTAGAGAATCGAGGCGAAGTGAGCAAAGAATACTCTGAAGAACTCAGGAAACAACTCAAAGAAGAAGGCGTGAGAAGCTTCGGCCCTAAGAAAGAGGAAAACTACTATTTCAAAAAAGCCGGACTCTGCTAGATTTCTCAAGGAACGACCCGAATTATCTTCTTGCCTTAGCCAAAAAGACAGATTGAAGCGATATCGACTTCTCTGACAGTTACACCAAACGATTCCCATGCTTAAATCAGCTCAGATTTAGGTTGCCACTCCGCTCCTACGGGCTTCTCATTTTTCGGGCGTAACTAAACAGTTATATTCGCGTTAAGGAAAGGGAATACCGAGTGAGACAATGCAGTTTTCGAAAGTTGAAGGCGAAAAAAAGAGTCACAAGGTCATTGTATACGCTCTGAGCACTTGCGTCTGGTGCAAAATGACCAAGCAGTTTCTGAAGGACAACAGTGTAGAATATGAGTATGTTAACGTGGACCTCTGCAGCGAAGAAGACAAAGAGAAAATCCGTCAAGAAATCCAGAATAAAGGCGGAAGCCTGAGTTACCCCACCACAATTATTGACGACAAGACGGTGGTTACGGGTTTTCGCAAGGACCTGCTTAAGGTGGTGCTTGAACTTTGACTCAGACAACTATTGAAAAGATCCAGAAAAGGGCAGAAGCCGACGCCAAAACGTTTGGCTACTACCTAACTCCTGACGCTGACCTTCTGCAAGGCTTGCTTGAGGGCTTAAAAACAAACGAGGAGCGTTACGGTTACCCCTCATGCCCGTGCAGGCTAGCGGCAAACGTGTTTGATTACGACCGAGACATAATCTGCCCGTGCGACTATAGAGACCCAGACGTCGCAGAATTCGGTGCTTGTTATTGCAGACTCTACGTTAGCAAAGAGGTTTACGAGGGCAAGACTGAATTGCCAACTGTTCCTGAACGTAGACCCTTGGCAAAGCAGGCTAAAGCGTTTGCACCTGCAGTTCCGCCGCGGGAAGAAAAGCAACTAGCTGCTGAAAAAGAGGAGATGGTTGAGATAATGCCGAAAATCTGGTACTGCAAACAATGCGGTTACATGGTTTTCAGAGAGGAGCCGCCTTACATCTGCCCGATATGTAAAGCAAAAAAGGAATTGTTCGCGGAGATAAAAACACGAATAGACATCCGCGGATAGCCTTTTTTTAGATTGAAATTTCAATCTTTATTTTTTTCCAATCGGCGTTTATTCCTTTAAGTGAAGTCACGCCGCCCACGATTGCACCTGTCAAGATTTTTTCAACAAAATCATTAAGCGGGATATCATTCCCGTCAACCTGAAGCTTCATTTTCATCAGATTCACCTCAGACACTGCTAGTGCGGCTTGCAGTAAAAGTTTTTGTAGAAAGAAGAATCACTAAGTAATGAAGGCTACGATCGTGAAGAAACCAGAAGTCTATCTTGAACCCAAAGACCGAGTATTACAGATTATCGAGCTGCTTGAGAAGGAGCATCCGGACGCGAAAATCGCTCTTAACTTCTCCAATCCCCTCGAGTTGCTAGTGGCGACCATACTGTCTGCTCAGTGCACCGACGAGCGAGTCAACATCGTGACCAAGAATTTGTTCAAGAAATATACGAAAGCAGAAGACTATGCAGACGCAGACCTAAAGGAGTTCGAACAGGACATCAGGTCCACTGGATTTTACCACAACAAAGCCAAGAACATAAAGAAAGCCGCTGGCTTGCTGGTTGAAAAATTCAATTCAAAAGTTCCTGGCACGATGGAGGAGCTGCTTGAACTTTCCGGAGTGGCGAGGAAGACCGCCAACATCGTCATATTCAACGCTTACGGCGTTATCGCTGGGGTGGCGGTTGATACCCATGTGCGCAGACTCTCTCAAAGACTTGGCTTATCCGAGAACGAGGATCCAAACAAGATAGAAAAAGATTTGATGAACATCGTGCCTAAGGAATGTTGGATGCGAATTACTGACCTACTGATTTTTCATGGTAGACGCATTTGCCCAGCAAAAAAGCCGAAATGCGGGGCTTGTGTGCTGAACAAAATCTGCCTTTCAGCTTTCACTTTCGGGTAAGAACCCCTTTCACTACGGGTTCTGGTGGTTGCGCTGTAGTGCTGTTGTCAGCGGCACAGTCTTTCGTCTATTGTCAATTGGCTTTTTGCGTCGCCAAAAAGGTTTGTCAGCCGAGTCGTTTGTGTTCAATCATGATGCACTTGTCCATTATAACGGATAACCCCGCTTCCTGGGCTGTTTTCGCCGCGTCCTCGTTGACAATCCCCAACTGCATCCAGACAACGTCTGGTTTTCCATGCGTTTCCCTCAGCTTAATCGCCTGCTCCACTATCGAGGGAACATCCTCTGCCGGCCTAAAAATGTCAATGATGTCTACAGCTTTCTGAATCTCAAACGGAATGTCAACGAGACTCTTATAACTTTTCTCGCTCAGAATTCTGTCCGCAGTCGGATTAACGGGTATTATGGTGAAACCATGTTCTTTCATGTATAAGCTAACCCTGTGGCTGGCTTTTTCCGGGTCTCTGGAGAGCCCAACAACCGCAATGACTTTGGATTTCTGCAGAATCTCATGAATTTCTCTCCGGCTCAAGACAACAACCCCTCTCTAATCGCTAACCAGTCTGTTAGGGGGTTTCCTTCAGAGTTAATTCGAAGAAGTGTTCTCTTCCGTTTCGCAGTGCGAAAATTCTGACTTTCTCCCCGACCGGCCTCTTGCGTATTTCTCTGACCAAGTCTTCGATTCTATGGGTTTCTGCATTGTCTATTTCCAGGATTATGTCCTCTTGCTCCATTCCGGCTTCTTCTGCAGGACTTCTTCCTGCGACTCTTGTCACGAATACCCCTTTTGTCACGGGCAACCTGTAGTAGCGCGCTATTTCGGCAGTTATGCTTAAACCCACGATGCCCAGCCATGCCCGTTTAGCTGTCCCTTCAGTAACGATCCCGTCGGTGCACGTCTTTGCCGATTCAATGGGAATCGCGAAACCTATGCCCTGGGCGAAAGGAATTATCGCCGTATTTATTGCGATGACTTTGCCTTCTAGATTTACCAATGGACCCCCACTGTTTCCCGGATTGATGGCCGCGTCCGTTTGAACTAGGTTTTCCAGTAGTCCGCCTTGAGAGTCTATGGTTCTGTTGACGGCGCTGACTACTCCAGAGGTTACGCTGGGTCCCCCTGCCAAGCCCAAGGGGTTTCCGATTGCGTAGACTCTTTGACCAACTTTAAGATTGCTCGAATCGCCTAGTTCAGCGGGGGGCAAGTCTTTGGCATCCACTTTGATCACGGCGATGTCGTGTACGGCACATGAACCCACAATTGTGCCTTCCAAGACTTGATTGTTCCAGAGGGTTACATCGATTTTGTCTGCGCCGTGGACTACGTGGTTGTTGGTGAGGATGAGACCTTCAGAGTCGATTATGGTGCCAGAGCCCATTCCCGCGACTGGAACCGCTTGATAGAACATGTTGCTGACGAGTTTCACGGTGCTGATGTTAACGACACTCTTGCTTACCTTATCGATTAATTCTAGAACTTTCTCTTCATCGTAAGTGGGCAATCTACGTTTCCGCCTCGGGAATCATGTTAGCTCCGTTTTTAATATATTTTCAACCTGCCAAGAAAACACGGAGCGGGCCTATATGGAAATGCAGAAAGTGCATGATTCGGCCCAGGTCTCGTTCATCTTGCTCTTGCAGAGCGAGCAAAGTAGCCCTTTTCTGCGGATTGTTTTGCAGGTGACGCAAAAAAGTGTGAGTATTTCCTGTTTTTTTTGCGGTTCGTTTAGGATAAAGTGTGTCATCTCTTCTATGAGTTTTTGCACTTCGGGAACATTTTCGATTGACATGAGGTTTCCCCTGCCTTTGTTGACGTATCGACTTACTGCGGATTGGGACAAGCCCAGTATGTCAGCGGCCTGTTGTTCTTTCATTCCGTGTTTCTCCACTATGGTTCTAGCCATTAGGGCTTTCACGGCTGGCAAAACTGTTCTTACCCCGACTTCGCATGGCAACAGCATTTTTTCACCAATTTTACTTATGTTTACTGGAAACGCATATAAATATGTCGCGTGTCATGATTATATGACGCGTGTCATTACGGGACCAGCTTCTAAATCAACCCCACAACCCAACTCTCAACCCCTACCCGTCAGACCACACGTCAAAGAGAGGAATCGAAAAATGAGAGCCGCAACAGCCCACCGTGAAAAATCGGAAAAAAATCACGACCTTACGAACATGCTTGAAACTTTAGACGCCAAATGCCGCAAATGCGCGCCCCTAAATCCACTCGAATGCATAACCAACTGCAGAGTTTGGAAACTGAAGAACGAACTCAGAAGACTACACGAAGCCATGAGCAACCCAAATTTCACAAAGGACCTACTTAATACGCTAAAGAACGAAAAGCGCCTGCACATCTTGAAAGCAATTGTAAGAGGACAATGCAGCCTAACCCAAATTCAGCAGGAACTAAAGAAAACAGGCTGCTCATGCAGTCAAGACACAATCAGCGAAGAATACTTGAGCCCGTTATTGGAAGTGGGACTTGCAGCCGAAACCCAAGACAGATACCAAGCGACAGCATTTGGCGGAAGACTAACTGAAATGCTAAAAGGTTTCCCCGAATTCATCAACGTTCTACCCAGCAGTTCCGAGTGCTACGAAGAGGTTCTCCTCAGCGCATTGTTGCCAGGACCAAAAACGTTCGAAGGCGTCGAAGCAGTAATCTCTCCAACGATTGTTTCGCGTACACTAAAACGACTCAAAACAGCAGGCTTAATCACAACCTCAGAAGACAGAGACTACATATTCTTCTTCCGATCAAAGCGTGATTTGAACAAGGAAACACTCTCGCCAGCCCAGAAGCGAGTTTACGAAAGCATCCCCGACGCTGGAATCGCAGCGAAGAAACTTGCCGAGAAGACTAATCTGTCCGTAAGACGAACGTACAAGTATTTGCGGGAACTAAAGGGAAAGAAACTGACGTTCACAAGAAAAACCCCGAAAGTCTATCGTTTAACCGGAAAAGGCGAAAAATTGGCTCTCATGCTTCATGACCTGCAGAAAATGGTTGAAGAAGCTTGGAATTCATCCGAACAGATAGTCAGCAAAGAAAATTCCTAGAATCAACTTGACTTTTTATCAGTGCACTTCGTTCCGAGTTTGACAGTGCTGCCTACTCGAATGAAGACCTCAAGAAGAGGAAAGTCAGACTTGAACTGGGCTTAGCGTTGTCAGGGAACTGAACGCGCTTAACCTAAACAGTTAAGATGAGGTTGCATTAATCAGTTATCTATGCAAGAAGAGAAATTCACGTCTGAACTCATCGCGCCATGCGGAATGAACTGCGGAATATGTGTATCATTTTTTGGTTATACAATGGAAGGTAAAAAGAGAAAACATACCTGCATCACCTGCCGGTCAAGAGCCAGCAGATGCGCGTTTGTCCAACAACAATGCGGAAAACTGGCAACCAAACAAATCAAGTATTGCTTTGAATGTACAGATTTTCCATGCGCAAACCTAAGAGCACTTGACAACCGCTACAGAAACAAGTATGGAATGAGCATGATTGAGAACCTGAACTACATCAAGGCAAATGGCATCAAGCAATTCCTGAAAAACGAACAAGAAAGATGGAAATGCCCCGGCTGCGGCGGAATCATTTGCGTCCACAACGGAACGTGCTACACCTGCAATCAAACCCGAGAAGCTCGCGGAAACCTTCAAGGTTGAAATCCAGACTCAAAACTGTCCGGGATATTTGCGTAACAAATACGGATTCTCGAAAAGATTGAGATGCGACTTCTGTCTCTAGGCGGGCGCGAGGTTTCCGAATGCCTGCTGGACCACTTCGGTGAGGGCTGGATGTATGTGCATTGCGCGCAATATTGGCGCGTAGCTTTTTGTTTCAGTGATTATAACGTTGACTATTTCCTGGATGAGTACGGA
This sequence comes from Candidatus Bathyarchaeota archaeon, assembly GCA_963720565.1. Lineage (GTDB taxonomy): Archaea > Thermoproteota > Bathyarchaeia > Bathyarchaeales > Bathycorpusculaceae > A05DMB-2. The sequence goes on from CAVRFW010000005.1 coordinate 39,165, forward strand.
TGCTTCAGCGCCGATTATGTGTCCGCCCAGAACTTTGCCTGTTTCTCGTTCAACTATGACTTTAACGAACCCTTCTGGTTCACCCATAGCTGCACCCATAGCCGTGTTCTTGTATTGGGCTTTGCCAACTAAAATTTTGTAGCCCTGGTTTTTGGCCTCTTCCTCTTTTAAGCCTACTGCGGCAACCTGCGGGTGACTGAATATTGCATGTGGTGCGGCTGAATAATCCATCGGCACCTTGTGTTCGTGAATTGAGTTGTGCCACACTATGCCCGCTTCGTAGTTAGCGACGTGTTTGAACATTTTTTTTCCTATCGCGTCGCCGAATGCCCATATGTTCTTCTTGCCTGTTTCAAGGAACTCGTTCACTTTAATGTACCCGCGCTCATCCAGAGCAACGCCTGTTTTTTCCGGCTTAAGGGTGTCTGAGTTGGGAATTCTTCCTGCTGCAATCATTAACGCCTCTGCAGAGAAGTCTTGGAGAGCACCGTTTTCCCGGTTTTTCGCAGTCACTATTTTCATGTTATCCTCTTGTCTGACCTCTAACACCTCGAAGCCCAAGTGTATCTCAATTCTCTGCTCCAGTTCTTTTTTGAGCAAATCTGAGATTTCCGGTTCCTCATCCGGTAGGAGTCTATTGGGTCTTTGAAGTATCGTTGTTTTGACGCCTATTCCGGTGAAGAAGTGGCCGTACTCTACACCTATGTAGCCTCCGCCCACGATGATGACGCTCTTTGGCGGATTCTCCAACTCTAGAACTGTGTCGCTTGTCAGGTAATCTACGTTCTCAACGCCTTTTATCTTGGGGATTCCAACTCGTGCACCAGACGCGATGAATATTTTATCTGCCTTGATAGTTTGGGTCCCCACTTGCAAAGAATAATCGCCTATGAACTCTCCCTTGTTTTTGAACCACTTGAGGTTAGGAGTAGCTTCGACACCTCTTGTCTGAGCCCCAGTGTCTTCCTTGACTAGGGTGTGCATTCGCGTCATTATTTTCTTGAAGTCGACGGAGTTTATGGTGGCGTTAACGCCGATTTTTTCAGCTTCCCGCGCAAGGGTAGCGACGTCCGCGGGGTAAATCAGCATCTTCGAAGGGACGCAACCGCGGTTTATGCAGGTTCCTCCCATGGGTCCGTTGTCAACGACTGCTGTGGTCAAGCCGTTCTCAACTGCTGCAGACGCAACAATCATTCCAGAACCGGTGCCTATTACGAGAACATCAAAACTTTCCATAGCAATTTCAACTCAAACAAAGATGCACGAAGAACACAAATAAACCTTTCAACCGCGATCACCGAACCGGTCTGCTGGAAAATCTTTTATTTACATTCCAGAAATATCTATTGTTGGGTTGATTATGTCAGAAGAAAAGAAGAAAGAAATTTACTACAAGAAGAAAGAGAAAACGGCAAAAGAAGTCAAGGCAAAAGAGAAAAAACCGAAAAAACCAAAGAAAGTCAAGAAGAAGTAGTTTCCTGCCGGTCCAGAAAATTCGGTATGCACCGCTTATCATGGATGGGGTCGAACTTTTCAAGTTCGGTCTTCTCCAAAGGCAAGACGTTCCTTGAGACTAAGCCGTTCAAGCTGTATGGCAACCTGATTAATCGCATCTCGCCCGCGGTTACCCACTCGTCGATTGCGAAACCCTTATTTTTTGCGGTTCTCGCAATCTCCAGCCTTTTTTTGTAATCAAACAGGTAGGCTTCTTTGTCGAAAACGTGGATGTGAAAGCCCCTGCCAGAATACGCGATTCGCATGCGCGAAAACTGGTTCTCAAGAAACTCATAAAGATGCAGGGCTTCTTCCTTAACCATTTCCAGTTCTAACTTGCAGAAACTCAAGCCTTGACCTCGCTTCATTTTGTCGGCAAGACTGCCGTGAACAGGGCAATTCACGTTTTCCGGATCAAGATCAAACGCTAGTTCTTGACCTATCTTGCGAGCGCTATCATCATAGACGTTTCGGTCGTAGTACGCAGCCTCAGGTTCAAACTCGACTATCTGACCCCGCACGTCATCTAGGTCTTCGTACTCGTCAATTATTATCGTGGTCTCAGCGTCCTCTTGGTATTTCCTGGGGTATATTCGCGTGTGCCTGCCTATTATGACTGCAAACCTTACTTTGCCCATCACATTACGAAACCACTCATCTACTTTCTTAACGCTAAATTCCTCACTGTAGAATTCTCTTCGTTCTTCAAGCGTTGCGTATCGCATACCCCTGGGTAATCTGTATCTAGCCATGCAATTCCCTACTGATTACTCGAATTGTTAACCGAAATATCTTGCGGAAAACAACAGCGCTATGCTTGAAGCTTGAATTCAGAAACACTAATATTTAGTTTCTCACGAAATATGGGTAGGTGAACTTTCTTGCCGATAGACCCTGATTTCCAGAAGAACCGACAGGTCGCCGGAGAACACAACGGACATAAAGTTTGGGGACCCCTGGAACCACCCACGAAGCAGGGCATACACGGAACCAATGTTGCTGTCGACTGGGACGTATGTACTGGAGATGGCGTGTGCATCGACATATGCCCCGTATCTCTATATGATTGGGGAGAAGCTATTGGACACCCGCTCTCGGAGAAGAAATCGGATCCTGCCCGAGAAGTCGATTGCATACAATGCCTAGCCTGCGAATTACAATGCCCGACTCAGGCGATAAAAATAACTGCTCCAATAGAAAGTCGCGGTCGAGAACCGTAGATCTTCACTATTTTTTCTAGTGACTGCAGTATTTCATTAGAACTTAGTCGAGATTTAGAAAAGGAAGAAAAGAGAGGATGGTGTTCAAAACTTACTGTTTTGTTTTGAGGATTGTGTTTGCGTTGTCCCAGTTGACGACGTTCCAGAAACCCTCGACGAATTTGGCGCGGTCATTCTTGTAGTCAACGTAGTATGCGTGCTCCCAAACATCTAGAACCAGCAGAAAGCGCAAAGCTGGGTAAACGTTAACATTGTGCTTCTCGATTTGCATAATTAAAGGCCGATCGATGCATGGGTGCATAGCAAGAGCAGCCCAGCCGGAGCCTTCAACGCTGGTAGCAGCCTGGGAAAACTCCTTCTTGAACCGTTCGTAACTTCCAAACTCTTTCATGAGTGCTTCTGCGATAAGTCCTTCGGGTTTTCCTCCGCCGCCTTTTCCCGGTGGTGCCATGCTATTCCAGAAAGTGGTGTGTAACATGTGGCCCCCTATGTGGAAAGACAGTTCCTTCAAGGTTGACTTGACATCTATTTCTGCGTTCTCTTGTCTGGCTTTATCCAGTTTCGCAAAGATTGCGTTGGCACCGTTTACATATGCTAGATGATGTTTGTCATGATGAAGCGTCAACTGGAGCTCAGAAAGGTACGGTTCTAGAGCTTTGTAGTCGTAAGGCAATTTGGGCAAACTAAAAGTTTTTACAGCTTCCATTCTTATCACCAAAAACTGAGAATTTCAAGAGGATTCAATATTAATATACCTTGCCGTTTGCTGTTTCACCATCCGTCTTTGGCTTTTCGTTAGTAACTGGCGAGAAAAAATCTTGAAGGGTAATCGTAACCTATAATGGAGAGCTTTGTAATTACAGTAGCCAGGTGAATAACACGACAAAAACTGATGAAAACTTGAAAGCCGCATTTGCAGGCGAATCACAAGCAAACAGGCGATACTTGGCTTTTGCTCAGAAGGCTGAAGAAGAAGGCTTCACTCAAGCCGCTAAGCTCTTCAGGGCAGCTGCAGAGGCAGAAACCATCCATGCGCTAAATCATGTAAGAATAACGGGACAGGTAAAATCAACCCTTGACAACCTAGGTGCAGCAGTTGCTGGCGAAACAGAGGAGTTCAAGAGCATGTACCCAGGATTCATAGACGTAGCTAAGAAAGAAGGAAACAAGCAGGCTGTTTGGAGCTTTGATGTTGCAAACAAAGTCGAAAAAGTGCACGCTGGTCTTTTCCAGAGGGCGATGGATGCACTAAAAACGCAGAAGCCAATTGAAAAGGTAGATTATTATGTCTGCGGTGTCTGCGGAAACACTGTAGAGGGTTCGCCACCAGACAAATGTCCGATTTGCGGCGCTCCAAAAGAGAAGTTCTACAAGCCATCCTAACGGATGCAACATCACCATTTTTTCTCTCTCCAAGAAAAATGGCTGCTCATTTTACGATCTAACAAAGATTATATTGCCTAACATGAAAGCTTAGATTGGTGATTTTAATGGGTTGTTGGAAATGGTTTAACGGAGTTTTGAAAGAAGCCAATTTGGAAGCCACAGACAAGAACAAAGAAAAAATTGACGCTGTCATCCACAAGTACATAGGAGAACAGTCAAATCTAGGCCGCTGCTCAGCTGACTGGAAGAAAGCCCGCAAAGAAATTCAGGAAAACCCTGAGATGAAAAAGGAGCTCATATCTAAGCTCAAAACGCTCGTCTAAAGCAGCCTTCCCGGGCAACCAACTTCCCCCTATTTCCTTTTCAGCTGAATACCCCAAAAAGCATGTACAGTAGTTTAACCTAATTCTAAAAAAATGGCTCAAAAGAAAAAACAAAAAAAGAAAAGAAGTGGCTTACGACATGCCCGCTTCTCTGTAAAAAAAGCGCTGAATGCGCATATTAAGTTTTTATTTTGGCAGCGACTTGTTGTCCGAACTCGAAGCATTTTTTCAGGTCTTCTTGGTCAGGAATGTATTTTATTTCGATTCCTGGTTCTAAGGTTTGGAAGCCAACTTTCTTGACGGTTTCAGTCATGTTTCTAACTGCGCCTCCACCCCACCCGTAGGATCCGAAGAAGGCCCACAGCTTGTCTTTTGGTCTTAATCCCGTGGCGTACGTTAAGAATTGACCAATCGTGGGGAACATTTGGTTATTAAGTGTCGGCGAACCCACTACCACTGCTTTTGCGTCTAGTATTTCTGTCATGGCTTCAGTGCTGTCTGAAGAGCGCAGTTTGAGCATTTTGACGTCTACGCCTTGGCTTGTTACTCCTTCAGCTATGGCGCGCGCCATCTTGTCAGTGCTGCCCCACATGGTGTCAAAAACTATGACCACTTTGTTCTGGGATTTGCCACTGCTCCATTCCAGGTAGGCGTTGATTATTTTTGACGGGTTAGAACGCCAGATTATTCCGTGGCTTGGCGCAATCATGTCGATGGGTATTCCGAGTTGAACTACTTCCTGGATTTTGCGGGTTATCATACCGCCTAAGAGCATTAGTATATTGGCATAGTAGGTTTTGGCTTCCTCCATCAAGACGTGTTCGTCAACTTCGTCGTCGAATCGTTGCGGAGTGGCAAGATGCTGTCCGAACGCGTCGTTGGGCATTAGGATTTTGTCTTCCACGATGTATGTGAACATGCTGTCAGGCCAATGCAGCATCGGCGCTTCGAGGAATTTCAGTGTCCTTTTTCCTAGTTTCAATTCGTCGCCTGACTTGACGGTTTGAATATTGAAGTCGGGACCGTAATGCTCGATTATGGCGTCTTTTCCTTTCTGAGATGCGATGATTGTCGCGTTCTTAGCGTATTTTGCGACTATGGGCAGGCTGCTTGAATGGTCCATCTCCACGTGGTTGATTATGATGTAGTCTATTTTTTCAGGGTCAACTAGTTCGCTCACTTTCTGCATGAGTTCACTGGAAAACGCCTGTTTAACGGTGTCGACAAGGGCGGTTTTCTCGTCTTTGATTAGGTACGCGTTGTAAGTGCTGCCTCTGCGGGTTGTGTAACCGTGAAAGTCACGTATGTTCCAGTCGACTACTCCAACCCAGTTTATGTTTTCTGCTAGTGTAATTTTGTTCATGTTTTTTCACTCGCTCACCAATTATTCTCTTTGGGTGTGTAATTTATACGTTATTTTGACGCCGGCTCTCTCGAATAGTATTCCAACGGGGCAATTTTTGAGAGTCACGTCATGTAGCCTTTGGACCTTATCGTCTGGCGCGTCAATTCTGAAGAGTATGTCAAAAGCTTCCTCAGTTATCGTGCCTACTTCTGCGTTTTTTGCAGCTTCGAGTTTGACCTCGCAACCTTTCAGCTGAAGACGCATTTTCTTTGCCGTTAATGCGGCGATGGTGGCGTAGCAGCCTGCGTGACTCATAACGCAGAGTTCAAGCGGGGTTGGTCCAAGACCTGGGGAAGTTTCAGTAGGCTGATCTGCCACGGAACATTGTGACCTACCATTATCCAGAATTAGCTCATATCCTTGGATTATTCGGGCTCTCGCATTAATTTTGCCAGTCAAGTTTTCATCTCCAATTTTTCCTATACTCCTATTTATCCAAAGTTCAACAGCGAGTCTCAACCATGAAATTGTTAATATTACTTTCGTCCTCGAATCGAGTTACTCTGAATGGATGTGCAGACGTCGCAAAGATAATATTTGAGGGCATTTAGATTACTAAAGGAGCAACGTGCTGTTAGCGATTTGTCAGTTAGAGGTTGATGCTATTGAGTCTATTACCTGATGATAAGAAAGAAGTACTCAGAAACGAGCTGAAAGAGAAAATGGTCGATCCAGTCAGCATTATAATGTTCACTCAGGAAGTTGAGTGCCGGTTCTGTTCTGACACGCGACAGTTGGTTCAGGAATTTCAGACTTTAAGCGACAAAATCAAGGTTGAAGTTTACGATTTCATGGCTGACGGTGACAAAGCCAAACAATATGGGATTGAAAAGATTCCGGCTTTGGCAATTGTCGGCAAGAAGGATTATGGTGTGAGAATTTACGGGATTCCTTATGGATACGAGCTGCAGACACTGGTCGAAGCAATCGTTAACGTGTCAAAGGGAACAACTGACCTCTCGGAAAAAACTAAAAGCATATTAGCCGATGTAAAAGCACCCGTGCACATACAGGTTTTCGTCACTTTGACTTGCCCTCATTGTCCCACAGCGGCAGCTGTGGCGCATAAACTGGCTATTGAAAGTGACTTCGTTAAAGCTGACGTAATTGACAGCAGCGAGTTCCCGCAACTTGCTCAGAAATACTCCGTAATGGGCGTGCCTAAAATAGTGATTAACGAGAAAGTGGAGTTTGTTGGAGCGTTCAGCGAGGATTTATTCGCTGAGCACGTGTTACTCGGGGCAATCTAACTGCGTCAATAATGATAAAAGCGTTCTTCATTCTGACGCTTGAGGTGCGACGCGGTTGCTGGAAACCTCTGCCACATAAACGGAGAACAAGTTTTTCAACCATCTGAAAATTGATGCACAAAAAAGTAGAGGAAGAAAAGTGGAGCTCAAGAAACGGAGTAGTCTATTTTCTGCGGTTTAGCATTTGTCGCAACCGCATCCGCATTGTGAATGTCCTTTCGACGAGTCGCTGACGAATTTTGTCGGACTCTTATCGAAGGTTGCCTTGCAGGATGGTGCGCAGAAATAGTAGGTTTTGCCTTTGTACTCTGTTTTGTGCTTTGCTGTTTTTTCGTCCACTTTCATTTTGCAAACTGGATCTATAGCCATTTGTTTTTCACCTCCATGTGAAACGCTGTTTTAACCGTTAAACTTTTCGAATTTAAATTTCGCCAGCTTAAGCAATGCGGAATTGCTGACTACTGTTAGGCTGCTTATCGCCATTGCTCCTGCGGCGTAGATTGGGTTTAACAATCCTGCTGCGGCGATTGGAATCATTACCGTGTTGTACGCAAATGCCCAGAATAGGTTTGTGTTGATTTTCGTCATGGTTTTCTTGCTGAGTTCTACTCCGAGCGCTACGTCTCGCAGATCGTCTTTGATGAGCACGATTCCACCTGTTTCTTTGGCAATGTCTGTTCCGCTGCCTATGGCGATGCCGACGTCTGCCTGCGCCAATGCTGGAGCATCGTTTATGCCGTCGCCGACCATAGCCACCACTTTGCCTTCGCCCTGCAATCTCTTGATAGAATCCACCTTCTGCCAAGGCAAAACGTTAGCTATGACGTTATCAATGCCTAATTTTGCGGCTATGGATTTGGCTGTTTTCTCGTTGTCACCGGTTAGCATAACCACTTCCATGTTCATGCTTTTCAACGCTTGAACCGCTTCCTGAGCGCTTTCTTTTGGCGTATCCATGGCAGCGATTGCGCCTGCAACTTGGCCGTCTACGGTCAGAATCATGGTTGTTTTTCCTTCACTTTCCAACTTGTCGACGTCCGCTTCCACGTGTGCTGTTGAAATGTTTTCTTCCTGGAAGAGCTTACGGTTTCCAAGGAGGACTTTCCTGCCGTTCACGATGCATTTTATGCCTCGCCCGGGTAACGCTTCGAAAGCTTCTGCGTCTACCAGTTTCGCTTCTATTTCCCGAGCTTTCCTGACAATTGCCTCAGCAAGCGGATGCTCTGAGGCTTTTTCAGCCGATCCAGCATATACCAACACGTCTTTCGCGGTGAACGCGCCGTATGTTTTAACGTCGGTTACTGATGGTTCGCCTTTGGTGAGGGTTCCCGTCTTGTCGAAGACCACTGTGTCGAGTTTTCTGGATTTTTCGATGTATTCACCGCTTCGGAGGAGCACTCCGTATTCAGCGCCTTTGCCCACGCCCGCCAGTATAGCAGTGGGTGTGGCGATGCCCAACGCGCACGGACAGGCTATCAGCAACACTGCAAGCAAGGTTAGAAAAGCTGTTGAAAAGCCGGCTGTGAAGTACCAGTAGGTGAAGGAGATTGCGGCTACGGCGAATACTATTGGAACGAATCTGGCTACGACTTTGTCGGCGAACTTTTGAGCGGGAGCGCTTGAGGCTTGGGCTTCTTCCACGAGGTGTACGATTTGTGCGAGGGCGGTCTCTTCGCCTACTTTTGTGGCTTTGAATTGTATTGTGCCTGTTTTGTTTATGGTTGCGCCAATTACTTCACTGCCTATGTTTTTCTCTACAGGTATGCTTTCCCCGGTGAGGAGTTTTTCGTCGACCGAGGAGTACCCTGCGATGACAACGCCGTCTGTGGGAATCTTTTCGCCCGGCTTTACAATTACAATATCATCGACCTGCAGATCATCTATGGATATTTCAGTTTCTTTTCCATCGCGGATTACTATTGCCATTGTCGGTCTGAGTTCAAGGAGTTTCCTTATGGAAGCGGCTGATCTTCTGCGGATGAGTTCTTCGACATATTTGCCCAGCAATACGAAGGCTAGAATGCCTATCGAGATTTCGAGGTATGCTATTCCATCGTTTGCGATGGCGGCTAACGCCGGTATGAACGTGGTGACTGCTCCGTATAACCAGCCTGCTATGACGCCAGCTGGCGACCAGTACGTCCATGTTTATCTTACGGTTTCTAAGTGAGAAGTAAGCGCCTTTGATTATGCTGAATCCAGCGATCCACACGATGGGGGTGGAGACTATGAATATTGCTAGCCCATAGACTGATAATCCACCGATGATTTCAAGAGTCATTATGGCTGCGACAAGCCCGAAGGTTGCAACTACGCGCAGTCCTAGTGCCGCTACTACCCCGATTAAGGTGAGTGAGACTCTGCGTCTCATTGCTTTGAGTTCGCGTTCGGGTGCAGTGTACACGTCTGCGCATGATTGGCTGCAGAAGTAGTATGTCCGGTCGCCTATCTTGCGTTTGATGGCGGTTTCTGTGTCAACCATCATTCCGCACACGGGATCTCTTGCTGTTGCCATAGTTGTTCTAAGCTCCAAAATTGTGATGTAAAGAATTGTCTCGGCAAAGCTTATAAATATATCTGTAGAAGATATATCTTTCCACACGTATCAAAGTCTAAAATCTAAGAAGCAAACCCACCTAAGCACAAGGAATACGATGAAGAACCAGCCATTATGCTAGACGCTTAATAATGTGGCAACCAAATTTCGTCTTAACCACAGCCGAAACATCACCCTTGTTCAACGCAAAGGCAGCGTTCTCAAACTCCTTCACCATCTTCCCCCGCGTGAACGTTCCAAGATCTCCGCCACGTTTCCCAGACGGACAAAGCGAAACATCCTGGGCGATGGCACCGAATTTCTCACCCTTCTTTAACCTCTCCAACACGGCTTTGGCTTCAGTCTCAGATTTGACTAGTATATGGGCACAGTGTACTTTGTCCGCCATAGCTATCTTTATGTTGCATTTCAACTAATAACTCTTCCTTGCCAATTTCTCAGAGTCCTTTTCGAGCACACACAATTTCCAAAACAAAGGCGTAACGCTAACTGGAAGCTGCAATATATTTAAACGAAGCAAGGCGCTATGGGTTTTTCATGCACGAATGGGCTTTAGCCGAGGCCGTAATCGCAACAGCACAACAGATCGCTGAAAAAGAAAAGCTGAAAGAAGTCAAAGAAGTAACCATAAAGGTCGGAGAGTTGCAGCAGGTTGAGAAAGACATACTTCTTTTCGCGCTCTCACAACTTAAGCCACCAAGCTTTAAAAACGCCAAATTCCGCATAACCAGAGCGAAAAGCAAGCTTAAATGCCGAGCCTGCGAAACCACTTGGCTTTTCAGCAAGCAAAAGCTAGACAAGGAGACCGTAGAGGCTATTCACTTCGTTCCCGAAGTGGCACACACGTATATCAAATGTCAGAAATGCGGCAGTCCCGACTTTGAAATTATCGAGGGACGTGGCATCTGGCTACAGAACATAAAGGGAATACGATAGACATGGTTGATCCTCGGATATCTGTGATAGACGAGAGGCTTAGACAGGTAAGCAGAATAATCGCTGTTTCAAGTGGAAAAGGGGGAGTCGGCAAGAGCATGGTGGCAACCACTCTTGCGTTGACGCTGGCTCAAAGCTGCAAAGTGGGCCTTTTCGATTTGGATTTCACAAGCCCGTCCACTCATCTAATTCTGGGGGTAAAGAAAGCGCTGCCGAAAGAGGACAAGGGAATAATTCCCCCCGAGGTCAAGGGCTTAGTTTACATGTCTCTCATTTATTATTCCAAGGATCAGGCAGTTCCGTTGCGTGGGGCAGATGTCTCGAACGCATTAATCGAGTTGCTCGCCGTCACCCAGTGGGGTAAATTAGATTTTCTGATAATTGACATGCCACCAGGCATTGGGGACGCAGTGCTGGATCTCTTGAGGCTGGTTAAACGCGTAGAATTCCTAATCGTCACAACGCCTTCGCTGCCTAGCTTTTGAAACTGTGAAGAAGCAGGCGACTTTACTGAGGGAGTTGAAGTTTCCAATAATCGGCGTTCTTGAAAACATGAAAATGAACAATTCAGACAGCATCCAACTGGAAACTGGAAAACTCGGTTTGAATTTCCTCGCAGAAATCCCTTACGACCCAAAAGTTGAAGAAGCAATTGGAAACAAGAACAAGCTTCTTGAAACCATGATTGCAGAGAAAATCAGAGAAATACTTCAAGTCAAAGCTCTATAGCGCGCATTTTTTGACTTACGAATCCAAACTGACTAATGTTACTTATCGTAGATTCATAAGTTGCCCTATTATTTTGAATTCATAAGCGTCTTAAGCACGTTTGGTTCTACAGCTATCTCGGTGGAAAATTGGGTCTGCGTCGCCGAGCCTTGACTATTCTATTTCTTCCCATCGTAGTTCTCGTTTTCATGGTTGGTTGGATCTTTTATTACATGGGAAAACAACAGGATAGAGGCATCGAAGCACAGCGAAAAAGCAGTGTACAGCAAGGCACAGGCATCAACGAAGAAGACTATGTTGAAGTTGGGTTAATAGAAGACCTCATGGAGAAAACAGTCCAAAACTGAGAATCATAGTCAAATAGCAGCAGAAAACATCAAAAGCTAATTTAGAAACAACCATTTGCCATAGAAGCATTAGTGTTGATACCTTGTGACAAAGGGTTAACTATCACGAAAACTCTTAAATGAGACCGAGAATTACTCAATCAAGAATTCGCGTATAGCGATCAACGAGATGAAGTTGAATGGTTACCTCAATCGATAACAAGCTTGAAATTCTGAGTTACGATGAAGCAGAAAAGGTTTTCAACGTTAAGTCCCCCGCTGGGAACACTGTGAAAGTGCAAGATACTTTCGCCGAGATGTTTCCCTTGTGGGCTGGAAGAATTCTAATTACAGCGGAAAACGAAAGATGGGCGGAAATTGCTGCAAATGTGACTACGGGTTTTGCCACAAGCGTCATTATGGCGCCAGCGGAGGCGGCAATTGAAAGGTTTGTGCCGGCTTCTGAAACGCCTGATAATCGTCCGGGAGCACTTGTGCAAATCTATAATCGCGATCGTTTTGAATTGAAGCATCAACTTATGGAACGCATTGGGCAATGCATTATGACTTGCCCAACGACTACGGCATTCAATGGTTTGACAGGCAGAAGAGTGCTTAGAGTCGGCAGTAGTTTGCGTTATTTTGGCGATGGATTCCAGAAGAAAGCTTTGGTTAATGGGAGAAAATGCTGGAAAATTCCTGTCATGGAAGGTAACTTTCTGGTTGAAGACGGTTTTGGAGCCCAAGAAGCTGTAGCCGGCGGCAACTTCATGATATTTGCTGAGAACCAGCAGGCAGGCCTCAGAGCTGGAGAGGCAGCGGCAGACGCTATACGAAAGTACGCGCCAGACGTTATCATGCCGTTCCCGGGTGGAGTGTGCAGAGCAGGCAGCAAAGCCGGATCGTTGAAGTATAAGATGAAGGCTTCCACGAATCATCCGTACTGTCCTACATTGAGAACGCTTGTGCCTGATTCGGTGGTTCCCGAAAACGTTGAAAGCGTCTATGAGATCGTTATGAACGGTTTGAGCTTGGACGCCGTTAAGAACGCTATGAAACAGGGTGTGACCGCAGCCGCAGGCTTTCCGGGCGTTGTGAAGATTTCATCCGGTAACTACGGTGGAAAACTCGGGCCTTTCAAGGCGTTCCTGAAAGAGGCGATTGGAGCACAGTAACTGCTTTTTTGAAGTAGCATCTTTTGTCTTAACCTACACAGCCTAAGTTATGATTTAAGGCAAATTCACGGTTAATACAATTGAGCACCGCGAAAGAGGCGTCCCTTGAGTTTTTCAGACTTGCGTGCGCTTGCCGGCTATTACTTGTTCAATGTTGGCTTTTTCGGAGTCTGCTATTAGGAGTCTTTTTTGTCTTGATGTTGAGCCTGAGATTATTTCTACTTTGGCGTGGAAGATTCTTGAGAGTTCTTTTATGATTTCCTTGTTTACTTTTCCCTCTACTGGTTCTTCGGTTGAATAGATAGTTATTTCGTCGTTATCGGCTATAATATTGAATTTGTGAGAGTTTGGTTTTACAAATACTTCGATTAGGACACCATGTTTCGTTTGTGTGATTTTCATGCTGTGATGCACTCGGCGCTGGTTCTGCCTCCGCTTTGGAGGGCCCAACTGAACTTCTTTCGGAGCGTTGCAGGGTAGAACTTTTCCAGGTTGAAGTCGACTTTTTTAGCCCATTTGACGTAGGCTTTTGGGTCAATGTAAGATTTGAGGGAAGTACCCAGATTGTATTCTTTCGTGAGTTTGGTCAGCTCTAAGTCGAGTTTGGCTTTTTCTATTCTAGTAGTCAGGGATTCGGTTTTCTTGCCTTCGGCTTTTTTCTGTTTAAGCTGGGTTTCCATTTGTTTTAGTTTTTCGTCTTTCTTGGCGAGACGTTCATCGAAGGTAGGTGGGACTTTGCGTTTGTGGTTTGCAACTTCGGCTACCTTGAGGTTTGCCTTCTTCGCGGCGTAGTTCTTGAGGTATTCGGGGTCTTCTTTTCCTATTCCGCTCTTGTCGAGTTCTTCGTTTACGGTTTTTGTGCATCTCCAAGTGCGGAAAACCTTGGCGGTTAGTCCAGGCATCTTTTCTGAGAGGAACCGTGAGACTTTTTTGGAGTCTACTCCTTCGAAGAGGTATTCCTTGCTTGTTTTTGAGTATTCTCTTATGTTTCTGATGACTGAGGGCGGGGCCTTGACTGTTTTTATCCATCTGACTGAGTCTTTGCCTAAAAAGTCGAAGTGTAATGTGTCGTCCTCAATTTTAATGTGTTCAGATCTCAGCGTGATTGCGCCAACAGTGTCTGCTTCGTCAGGGTCTTTTTCGTCGCCGACCCTCATGTTTGGGTTGAGTATGAGCCAGCAGACAGTGGATACTTTCCGTTTTCCCTCGTCTTTGGAGTCGAGGTTTCTCATTATGTGCTCTTCAATCTTTCCGATTTGCTTGCCCAAAGCTTCGGCTTTCTTGAATTTCTCTTTCTCGCGGTTTTGCTTTAGAAAAGCAGAGTCGCTGAACCAGACGTACTTGATTTTTCCCGTTAGCTTGTCTTCCCATTTAGCCACGTACATCCTGTCTGGTTCCCACACAGTTTTCCAGCCTTCCAGTTTTGGTGCGTCAGGAGACAAGTTGAGAATTATGTCCTCTTTGCTTGGGCCTTCTTTCCATCTTCCACGCTGTGGGTGATCTCCGCGTCCGGCGAATAGGCATGAGGGTTCTGAGGTCCAGTTTGCTACTTCCAGTTTTTGCCCATCAACTTCAGCTACGCCGTATTTGGCTTTCATTTCTTCTCTGATTACTTTTCTTTCTGCTGCTTTCTGTTTCTTCTCGGCCTGCGACATTGTTTCTTTAGTTAGTCTTTCCTGTTTCACGAAATCCGTGATTTGGCTAAAGTCGATGTCTTTGTGGATAGGAGAGATCAGAGTTGCCGATGTCGGTTCCACTGTAACTGCGGATTTTCTTGTTGTATTCTGACGAGAAGTTTTCCATGAATTGTAGTGAAGGGTTTTCGCGTTTTAGTTGTTCTAGGAATTCGTGCATAAAGTTTTCCATGAATACTTTGTCAGGTGGAGACAGTTCAGACTGCCTTTTTCTGATCCATGCGATTGCCATCTGCTCGGTCTTGGAACTCAAGGGGATTGTTGTCCCACGAATTTTGACTTTGAATCCTTTGTGCTCGTATTGCGGAATGTATATGCCCTGGTGTTTTAGGCTTTTCATGACCTGTTTCATATGGTGATCCTCTTGTAATGGGTTTGAAATGTGTTTGATTTCACTGTTTGAAACCTTTCAACTTAGCTTCTAAGCTTCTATGGCTTTTTTACTTTTTGTGCTTAGAATATAGTTTCTGTTTTCAGTCTTTCTCGCGCCTTAAAAATGTTCACTGCCAGTCTACTTGGAAAGGTATGAGGCAAGTCCAGATTTTTTTGAGGCTCTATTGCGCTGTAGTTTAATGTAAAGTTGTTCGACGATTTTTCGTTCCACGTACCCTTTGTGGGGCCGGAAGCCGCCTGAAAAACCGCCTGGGATGTGCAGGAGCTCGTGAATCAGAGTTTTCTCTTTGTCCTCTTTGGACATTTTGTCGTATATTTCAGAGATAACCTCGATCGTGTAGGAAGGTGGTATGTTGAGGACACCCTGCCAGATTTTGCCTAAGCCGTGGATTCGCGCGATTGTTCTTCTGGCTTTTGAGCCTTTGGAGCGGACGCAGAAAACGAATTGCGGTACAACGTGGTACAACTCCAAGTCAGAAGCGATCTGGTCTACTTGTTGTTTGATTTCGGGGGCGTCATAATACTTAATCGGCATAGTTCTTATCTTCAGATTGGGTATAGGTCATTGGATCAATTCGAGTTAAAAAGGTAACGTGTGAAGCTAGTTTCCAATGCCCTAAGGGAAAAATCCCCCTGAGGGACCAAGCCTCGTAACCTTAGTGTAGATGGTGAAACTAGTGTACTTGGTTCCAGGTGTATAAGTTCCACCTGAGTAGAGACCGTCAATGATCGTGCCAGTGCAGCTTCCTCCAACATAGACATCATAAGTGGAGCCCAATGCGAGACTAGGAAGCGAAAAAACTATCGACTGATACTGTTTCGTAGGCTTTAAGGTGAAGATCCCAGTTCCGTCGCTGGCTTGGACATGGATTAGAGTGCCTGCTGGATATGGAGACCGGAAATTTAGCATAACCGAATATTGAGTCGACAGATTCCCAGGAGGCAAAGCCATACCTGAACTTCCCACCGCATACAGAAAGCCACCAGTGATGTTGAACGCAATGTGATCCAAAGCGCTATTCATGTTAGACGATGGACCGTCAACCAGCACATAGCCGCCAGTCATCACTACTGCGCCATTTGAGTCAATACCATCTCCCAACGCGTTAACCGCGAGATACCCGCCGTTGATATAGAGATAGTAGTTGCCTGTGTATGTGGAGAAGCCTATCCCTTGACCTGGACCCGGAAAACCGGAATCAACTCCCATGTTTATGCCGTCATCGCGCGAAACAACATGGATGACTCCGTTGTTGATTGTCACAACCGGAGCTTCAATGCCCTCGTAAGATCTTGGGATACTAATCTCTCCATTGTTTATTGTAATTGAGGAGTCAGCGTGAATTCCATCGTCTCCCGTAGAAAGGACTAGAGAACCGCCATTGATAGCCACATTCCCATTCGAGTGAACGGCATCGTCAGCCGAGTCAATCACAAAAACACCTGCATCAATCGTCACACCAACAGCCCCCTTAATGCCCTTCGCGGAAACAACTCCAACTGCCCCACTACTACCCCCTCCAGACACCAGATTGAAGCTTCCACTAGTGACTAAAACGTTCCCCGCGGCATCAACAGCGTCTCCGCCGGACCGGATACCTATCACACCGCCCCTAACAGATATGTAGCCCATCGTGGCATCCACCATATTGTCGGATTTCAAACCGTCACCACCAACATCCAAAACAAGATTTCCACCGTTAGCAACGAGAAAGTCTTTACCCCGAATGCCGTCGTCAACCGCACTAATTGTGATATTGCCACTCTCAATGGTCAACCCGTCTTTGCTCGCGACACCATCATTAAAGTTACCCTCAACATTCAACGAGCCACTGCCCAAGATTACAAGATTAGATCTGCAGAAGATAGCCGCATTCGGCTCATCCACGCCAGGATTCGCGAAAATATAGGAAGTCCCATCTGACACAGAATTCTCAGTGCCCGCTTCGAGAGAGAGGATAACATCTTCAGCGTCCAAAACGCAGATTGGAGCACTCGTGGAACAACTAACATGGGAACCGTTCAAAATCAGTTTCACGACACCGGAGTCCTTTGTGTTAACGATTATTTGC
Source organism: Candidatus Bathyarchaeota archaeon (assembly GCA_963720565.1). Lineage (GTDB taxonomy): Archaea > Thermoproteota > Bathyarchaeia > Bathyarchaeales > Bathycorpusculaceae > A05DMB-2. Next base: position 56,125 of record CAVRFW010000005.1, read on the forward strand.
CCATCATTCAAGGAGCCAACTATTCTGTAGGTTCCAGCATACCTGATTGTCAGTTTGCTGCCGTTGACAACCGCAGGGCGCGAAGAACTAACCGTTATCGAGTTCCCGTTCAGAGCTACATCAACAACCATGGCGGTATCCCATGGTTCATCTCCTGGATCCTGAGATGAATTCGCAATATCGATGTCTCCATCGGCAATCTGCACAGAACCATCAGCGTAGATTGTTTCATCGCCAGACAATAGAACAAGAGAGCCTCCTCTCACTGTTACCACCCCATTAGAGTGGAGAGCATCATCAGCCGAATCGATATCAAAAGTGCCGCCGTTTATGGTCACACTAACCGAGGCTTTGATGCCTTTCGCAGAAGCGCCTGTACTTATAATGCTGTTGCTACCCCCGCCCGAAGTCAGACGAAAGTTTCCACCGTCAATCAATATGTTCTTCTCAGCTTGAATAGCATCCCCGCCAGACGAGATACCTATCACGCCTTTTACTATCGATACAATCCCAGAGTTCGGGTTTCCGATAATTGCTACGGCATCTATGCCGTCGTCGCTTGAAACGATGTTTATGTCTCCATCGTTAAGGGTGACAATGGCGCTTTCTATGCCCTCGAAGGATTGCAGGATGTCGATGTCTCCGCCATTAATCTCAACAGAACCGTCAGCGTGAATAGCGTCATCCCCAGATGAAAGAACGGTAAAGCCACCGTTCACTGTTACGGTTCCGTTTGAACGTATTGTATTGTTCCCAGAGCTGTTAGTGTTAGTATTTTGGGTGTCTGCAATTGCGTGTATGGCGTCTATGGTTGAGGTAATGTTTAGATTGCCGTCATTGATGGTGACAGCAGCACCTTCGATACCCTCGACAGATTTTGCGACGTTGATGTCTCCTTTATTGACGTCCACAGAGCAGTCAGCGTGAATGGCGTCATCGCCAGATGAAATTGTAAAAGATCCCTCGTTCAACGTTACCGTTCCATTCGAATGAAGAGCATCATCAGCCGAATCAATCTCGAAAGTCCCGCCGCTAATAATCACGCTAGCAAGTCCTTTGATGCCTTTTGCAGAAACACTATTCGCAATAACGCGGCCACTTCCCCCACCAGACTTTAGGCTAAAATTTCCATCGGTAATCAAAACGTCTTTCTCTGCCTGAACAGCGTCTCCGGCTGAGACAATGCTAATCGTCCCTTCTTCAACCGATACGTAACCTAACGTGGCGTTCTCTGCGTTATCAGATTTCAAACCGTCACCACCAACATTCAAGTCGATGCTGCCCCCCTTGACAATGATGTAGTCTCTGCCTCGGATGCCATCATCTACCGATTGGACAGTGATGGTGCCACTTTGAATAACCAGCCCATCTTTACTTGCTATGCCGTCATTGTAGTTCCCGATAACCCTCAACGAACCCTCACCGGAAAAAGTCAAATCAGATTTGCTGAAGATAGCTGCGTTAGGCTCGTCCTCATTGGGACTATCATAAACATATGATAGCCCATCTCCTACAAAGTTTTGGGTGTCAGCTTCGAGAAAGATGACAGCTTCTTCGGCATCTATGACACAGATCGGAGAGCTTGTGGAACAGTTAATAGTGACGCCGTTAAAGATGAGTTTCACTGGTCCATCATCTTGGGTGTAAACGATTATCTGGCCATCGCTTAGAGAGCCACTTATCTTGTACGTGCCCGAAGACCCAATAGTCATCCTGCTGCCGTTGACGACTGCGCGGCTTGGCGAACTGACAGTGATAGAATTTCCCTGCAACTCCACATAGACGATCTCTGAACTGTCAACGGGACTGTCACCGGGAGAATGAGACACTAACAGCTGGTATCCTACAAAGAATGCCAGCATAGAAATGCACGCAATTGCCACAGCCACTAGACCCTTGTCCATGTCTCAATTCCACCGTTCGCAAGCTCTAATAATCTTTCGCCAAGAGATGACAGAATCAAGTTATTCAGCACCCTTGCATTGCAGGATGCAAGCTGGATTTCCGGCCCTCAACATGTCCTGATCCCTGCACATAACAAACTTGCCCACAGCAGACTGCGGACGAATCGTATCGGGAAACAAACCGCAGATGAAGAGAGGAAGCACTTCATCGTACTTTATCTCCAGAATAACATCGGATTCCTTGACAATGCTCATTGTGCAAATGTCGCGGTCAAAAAAGGAGACCAGACCCAAACCCATTCGCAATCCTGTGTCAAATGTTATCCGAACATTGCCCACAGGGTGAAAATAGGCTATGTCGCTCATACTCAACAACAGCAACGGGTTTGATGAGGTTGCAGCGACATTCTTGATAGAAATCTCGGAGAAGTTGATGGTCCGAATTAGCCAGGAAACCGACGTCTCCAGCAATAATGCGATCAGCCTCTTCCCGAGTGAGCCTCACAGTCTCCTTGAAAACGTATCTCTGAATCTTCGTCTTCCGCTCAAACTTGATGACTAAATCGCTGCGATTGTATATGCGAATGCGATATTTCTTGCGTCTGTAAACGCCTGCCTGCTTTTCCCAATAAGCCGAGTTCCTGAAATCATCGAAATACAGGCTTCTAATGTGGTATCGACCATTAGCCTCCATATGAGGGTCAGGCTTGAGAACCATAGCAAGGTTCTTATGCAGAACGTCAAACTGCAGGCGGTCGATTCTGTACTTAAGTTCATGTCTCAAGCATGAAGCTCTACGGCTATCCATCATTCTTCCTCCGTCCTCGCACCCTGCCGCTCAAAACCACCAAAACGCACACCGCAAGAGACAATGCGATGAAAACCCAAACAGGCCAATCCGAAGAAACGCCAGTCCTGAGGATTCTCCATGTTTGCTTCGCCTGCGGTTGGATTCAGTATGTAACTCCAAGTTGAGCTTCCATCAGGCAGCCGCCCATAAGAAACATCCCTGAGTTGCTTACCAAACGAAACCTGATCAATAACAGTTACACCATCAGTAGACAAAAGAGTCAAGGTTCCCCCATTCGCGTTCGGTGAAAAATTGGTGTGAAGCATCCCCGCCCCCGAACCTCTATTACCCCAAACCAAAAGAAAACTGCCAGGAGCCACTACGGTGCCATTTGGAAACTGCCAATTAATGCTGCTCAGTTCTTCGGTGAGGTACATTCCGCTTAGGTCAACCGATGTGTTGCCACTATTGTAAAGCTCAATCCAGTCCGGAAAAGTCATATAAGGTCCCCCAACAGCAGCATCGTTGTCAGCCATGAACTCGTTTATAACCAGACTGCTGCTTGAATCCCCGGCCGCTACAGCAAGCACTGACAGCAATATGAGCAGCGCAGTTAATACAGCAAGCACTGAATTCTTCGTAATATTCACCTATTAGTGAAAGCCATTTGGGATTTTACTAAACCGTTTTTTCCTATGTGGTTGCCGGCACGGTTTTAGGATGAATCGGATCTGTAGCTGACGATTGATGCGTCTTTTACGCCTTTTATCTTCAGGAGCTCGTCTACCTTAACAGCGTCTTTGTTGCTCATTCTTACTTCTCCCATGAACTCTACGCCGTCAGCGTTAACCGTTCGAGATCGAAGCCTGTATCGAGGTAGAGCAGCCTGAACTGCTTCTTCAGCATCACTCGCATAATGAACTACTAGCAAATATGGGTCAGGACCGCGAAAGCTAGTACGCTCCAGCACCAATAGCAGACAGACCGATTACTGGAACACCGACGATTGCAATCATGTACAAACCTGCACCGCAGATAATTCCTACAGCTATAGACCAGAAAGTGAAAACAATGTCTTTCGGATCTTTGATAGCAGTGCGAAAACGGATGATGCTAAGGGCACCCACCATTCCAAGGGATAAGGCGATGTTGGAGCTTATCGGCAAAACAACCAGAGCCACGACCAAACCAGTTAAAACTAAACCGACGTTAAACTCTCGAGTGTAAACTACACCCTTGAAGGTTTTTCTGTAAATGTAGAAAATAAACAAGTTAATAACGAATGTCACAATGAGCGCCACCAAAACACGGTCTATTGTTAGCGATTGATAGGTGTTTGGCGGGTTTAAGAAGTCGGTTATAAACTGTTCCCAATCCATTTAGGCCAACTCACACGTCTTTTCCTGCTATTTACTATATAGTTTTTGCGTCTTTTCAATTTGGATAGCATCTATTCGTGTTCCTAAATTCGTTTTGAAGACGGACATTTCCCTCTCTACGTCTGAGTGCTTCTCCGTTAGAAAATCATGGCTTGATATGCCCCTCAACCTGAGGCAAACAAGAAACACTCATTAGAATATTCAGCAGCAGCTACGTGCGCTAAAGTGATTAGTGTCATTCCGAATTTTCCTGCGCAGTTGGTTACCCTTCTGTAAGAGGTATTTCGTCTTTGAGGAATCTTTGCCCAGTCATCTTCTTTATCTTGAGGAAACTTGCCGTGCCTTCCGGTGTATCTCTTTCGCGAATAGTTATCTCTCCGTCGAACAGGCCTACAACAGCCTGCAACTCTTCAGCAGGATGCATGCCCGGGTCGATTACTGCGAGGATAGTGAAGCCTTTGGATTTCAGGGTTGGCAGGATGGAGCTCAACCACCTTCGCGTCGTCACAGCATGATGCTGCAACAGGACGTCTGACACCAGGTCGATGCAAATCCTCTTTGGACCAGTTCGCGATGAATCAAGCGTGCGGAAAGCCTTGGTCAGGGTGATGTCTATGTCTGTGAGGTTTTCTACGCCTTTGAGTTTGAACACGTTTGGCGCGCTCTGCACCGTGGTTTCGGCCTGGGGGCTGCAAACGATGAGGTGGAAGTTGGAGGGGTATTTTTCAGCCAGCTTCTTTGCGCCTGCAGCCCCGGTTGTTATGTGGAATGCTGTTTCACCAGTTTCAAGGCCTGCTTCCAAGAAGATTTCAACGAGCAGTGTTCTTTCGTCGCTGGAAGGCGCAGCTAGTACCACCGCATACTTTTCCGGTATCCCTCCCAACAGTAGCATATCGAGTTCAATGCTTCCGGTAGAGACCCTTCCTGGCAGCGTCTCATGCATCGGCTGCGGTTTCTGGGCCGTTATTGTGGGGGGGCTGACCTTAAACGCCCTTGTTACGCCCTGGTCATCCATGTAGATGACTTCCGGGTTCAAGCTGTAACTTCCAGCTTTCGTTGCTCTAAGTTTCAGTCTAATGGTCTCAACCTGAAACGCGCCAATACGTTTCCCTTTCGTCACGAGAACCCCGTTCTGCATGCTACAATAAGAGGGGAGATTGTTTAAGCTAAACTCAGCCGGAATTAAGCCTTCGATTCTGATGAGTGTTCCAAGCCCTCGACCAACGTTGACCAGATCAAGTCGCATTTCAAACTCTTCGTCAACTACGACTTGTCTGCGAACCATCAAATGTGCTTTGATGTCTTCTTGCCTGAAACTCTCTTCTGTCTCACAGTCCGCTCTTCTCTTTTCATCACGGATAGCCTTCGCTTCATCAAAACGCCCTTGTTTATCAAGCGCCCAGGCATAAACAAGCTTGAATCTCAACAAAGCTGCTAAAGGAAAGGTCGGCTGCATACGCTCAAAACGTTCAATGGATTCCTCAAACATTTGGTTTGATTCCTTCCACCGATTGTTCCCCGCAAGGAAAACGGGCTTTGGAAAGTCTATTTCCACGAATCTGTGAGTTAGGATTTCTGGCGGAAATTTCATTAGTTTGTCAAAGAACTCCGATGAACGATTCATGTTCCCAAGTATAGCGTACTCTATAACCAGGTTGGAGTAAACCATTGCGTGTGAAACCGCTGAATCTGTCTTCCCGGTCAGCTCTAGAGCTTTAAGACTGTAAGCCAAACCTTTCTCAAAATCACCGAAGTACCAGTAAGACCGAGCTGCCGTCGCATAGGTATAGACTTGCCTAAGATAGTCACCCATCTTCATTCTTTCATCTATTTCTATGGCTTTGGAAAACATATCTAATGCTTCATGATCGAGGAGACTCAATGAGAGTGCCAAGCCTACAACAAAATATGCTTCCATCTGCCACCGATAGTCTCCTATTTCTCGAAAAATGGCAATTGAGCATAGTGATTCAGCCAATCCTTTCTTTCGCTCATATTCCGTTTGAGCATATATTGTATGCTGACCACCTGTTCCAATTAAAGCCCAGGCAGCATCCCAAACAGAATATTCTTCTTCAAAAACCTGTAAGGCTGTCTCCCAATTCCCGATAGCAGCAAGATAATTACCCTGTAATGCAAAACTTCTTCCTTTGCTTACTAGGTATTCTTAGTATTTTCCAGCCGATCAGCAGCAGCAAATGGCTCTGCAGCCTTTGCCAGGTCCATTAGGCGAGTCATATCTCCGTATTGGAAAACAGCTTCCATTGCTTTTCTGAATGCTCGCAATTTCAAAGCGCTGTTTGCAGATGCCTTGGCAATGTCCTCAAATATTGTGATTGCGTCTTTGAACATGCTGTTTGCGTAGTAGGAATCTCCAGTTTTTCGAGTGCAATTTCTCTATCGGCAACGCGTCCAGGAGCTTCCCTGATTACCTGCAGCACGTAGGTGAAATGTTTAATGGCCTCGGCATTGCTCCATCTCCCTAGAGCGTCCTCACCTGCAGCCAACGCTTGTCGTACTGCGTTTTCCTCGTCGCCAGCCTGAGCGAAGTGATAGGCCAATTCTCCATATGGCAACTTGCCGTTTTTGTAGGTTTTTACAAGCTGGGCCGCCAACCTTAGCATGATAGACTCTTTTCAGAGCAGGAGAAAGTTCTTCATAAATTACGTCACGAGTCCTAGCACGGTCAAATCGATACAAGTCTCCCTCACATTGAAGCAGGGAGGTAGTTTGATTTATCAGATCTAATGTTTCAACAACTTCAGAATAATCTTGATTGAGCATAGAAGCGAGGAGATACGCGTCAAACTTCTCTCCGATAACTGAAGCCGCTTCAACCATCTTCCTCTGCTGACGCAACAGACAGCTTAGCCTTTGAAGTACAATGTCCTTAATCTTTGCTGGTATTCCCAATTTGCCGCTAGTGAAACGCCACTTGTCACGGTCCTGAACAAGTTCGTTACGTTCGTTCAGCATTCTTAGTAGTTCGACAACAAGAGCGGATTTCCTTGGCTCTCCACTGAGAGTTTCTCTGCCTAGTTCATGTTCTAGTTGACCGTCAAGCATGTTCATTGCGAGCTCGAAGACTCCATCTTGGTTAAGGCTGGCGACTCTGATTTCCACAACCAAGTCTTCTCGCGTCAATAGTCTTAGAGTTTCAACAAGCGGGCGGGGTCTGCCCTCAGCATCAGTTTTGAGTTCTTCGCTTCTGAAGGTGGCTATGAGGAGAACTCTCTCGTCTCTTATGGCGCGGGCGATATAGTGGATTAGTGCCAGAGAGGCTGAGTCTGCCCAATGCAGATCGTCTATGAAAAGCACAACGGCTTCTTTCTTAGAAAGGGACAGAAGAGTTTTGGTTACAGCTGCGAATGTTTGGTCCTTCCAAACTTGAGGTGTGTACTCTTGGAGTACCCCGGGGTGGTTAGCTTGGGTTGGACCTTTCAGCCATGTCGTTACATTTTCGGTCTCTGCTGTCTCTTCTTGTGCAAAATACGCGTTGAAGGCTTCAAAGAACGGGAAGTAGGGAACAGCAGTATTGCTGAGGCACCATCCACTCAACACGGTTGCTCCTTGGCTCTTGGCTGTGTTCAAGAATTCAGCGGTGAGTCTCGTTTTTCCTGTTCCTGCTTCGCCTGAAACGAAGACTGTTGCTCCTCTTCCTTGAAGATACAGTTTTAGGCAACTCTCCAGCTGGTCAAGTTCACGTTCTCTCCCTACAATAGCTGGTTCAGCCAAGATTTTGGATGGCAATCGGACTAACCTTCCGTCGACTGAGACGAATTTTTCCGTGATAAATTATTTATATTGTTGTAGGCATAAAAGGTTGACTGCAGAGCGAATTTCTTGTATCGTTCGCGACTCTGCAGGTAAAACAGAATTGCAGTATACAACAGGTTCAGAACCCTCGGCTCGAAGGATGTTTGTTCCATCTTTGACAGTGGCTTTTTTCTCAACCATGATTATGGAAACCATAACCAGCATCTTCTTACTGGATGTTACAGCATCTTTCTTTGGGACTACAAATCCTGTTTCAATAGCGACAACAGGTCAGTTGGTCACTCTCTCAGGTATTGTCTCCATCTTCTTCGGAGTGCTGCTAAGTGTTCTAACGGTCAAGTATGATCATAAGAAACTGCTGCTAGGTGGCGTTCTAGGAATCACATTAGGAACTGTAGGCTGTTTCTTAGCGCCTAATTTCATGTATCTTCAGGTCTTTTATTCTATGGAGGGAATTGGCACAATAATAGTCAACACAATGGCGTTCGCATTGATCGGTGAATTCTTAGTCTTGAACAAGAGGCCGAAGGCTACTGGATGGGTAATTGCAGGAGCATCAATTGCAGGCATTGCCTCTGCCATTGTGGTTAATTTCTTCTTCTCAGGTGTGGAAGGTTGGCGTTCTTTTCTGCTGTGGTTCGCATTGCCAGTCTCCTTGATTGCTTTGGCTGCTACATTCTTTGGTGTTCCCTCGGCTCCCCAAAAACCGAGTGTGACTACTGGAGAGAGATCTTACTTAAGCAGTTTTAAACAGGTTTTTCTGCAGAAATCGGGTGCTGCCTGCCTGGCTGGCAACTTATTGAGACAAACAGCGGTTGGGTATGTGGTTATCTATTCGGCAACCTTTTTCAGGACGCAGTTTGGGCTGTCCGTTAGCGACGCTGCATTATTCGTATTGGGCATAACTACAGTTTTCACGATAGGTTCCGTCATAGGGGGGCATTTGGTGAACAGAATTGGACGCAAACGTCAACTAGTAGCGGTTTTAATCATAGCTGCTCCCTTTCTGTTAGTCGTGCCCTTTATGCCGATTCTGTGGATCGCTGTTGCTCTGCATTACGTGTTCTATTTCATCTTCAGCCTGAGCAATTCTCCTAACATCAGTTTGACTCTTGAACAGGCACCTGAATCTCGAGGAACGATGATGTCTATGAGCACTATCTTCATAACCATTGGATTCCTCGTGGCAGCTGGTGTGGGCGGAGCTGCCCTTGTCCTGGCAGGCTGGACAGGAATGATTCTCGTCTTCGTTGCATTGGAACTCATCTCAGCTGCCATCTTCTCCTTCTTAACCAAAGACCCATGCAGAACACAATCAAAAAGATGGCTCCAGTCGGGAAACCACGCGCGCGTTTAAAAAATGGCGGGCCCGCTGGGATTTGAACCCAGGACCTCCGGCTCCGCAGGCCGGTGTCATAATCCGTACTAGACGACGAGCCCCCATGGATGGACTATGGTACTAACTTCCTAAATATGAAGTTTTTAGTTTTCGGAACAGTTTTGCATCGTCGATTTCGGTGACGTATTGGAATCCGGCTTCTATTAGCTGTGTGGCTTCCTCAATTGTCTTTGCTGCTTTGCAGATGTATTCTTCGTTTTGCGGTAGCGCAAGCAATTGAGTATAGCGCAGGGTCGTTTTTAGGTTTCTGTGCCCGAGGAGTTTTTGGACGTACAGGATGTCTTTGGTTTTGGCGTATTCTGTGGTTGCTTTCCAGTGTCGAAGAATGTGGAAGTGGATTTGAGCAGCCTGGGGTTTTGGAGTTTGAATGCCGTTCGTTTCCTCCGTTTTCTAAATGTCCTTTCCACGTTTGTGATCGAGTTGTAATTCCAAAGTTTGTCTGATTGGCGCGGTTGTGCTGCGAGCATTTTCATCATACGCTAATTGCTCTGCGCGCGCCTATAGGAACGTAAAGAAGCCAGCCTGGGCTGCGAGCTTTAGCTCAACTGTTCTCATAAGACTTAGCTTATGAAGTCAGAATAGACATGGCGTCTATGATGATATCACGTCAGTATGAAGGGATTTCGGTTAGGTTCTGTTTTCCCAAGATGATTTGACATTAGATTGCATTCTGAGGCGCCACACAAGAAAATAGCACGCGCTATTTTTTGACCTTCTTGTGTGCTGCATAGCTTCTTAGATGATACCACAACAGCTTGTCATCTTCAGCTATTTCCCTTTTTTCTTTCACCATTATTTACGACCAAGTGTCTTTCAACACAAGCGAGATAGAAATGGAAAAATTGTAGATCGCGCGCGTAGGGTTTCAACACGATAAGAGGCCGCGGTTACTTATCCAGGGTCATTTTTGCTTTTGAAGTTATTCGCTTTTTGCCTGCTTTGTATCGTGAAGTGTATGATGCTGAGTCGGGGGTTTTATTTCGTCTTTGTTTGCCCCCTTCTCTAGAAGCTCCCGAATACGTTTTAACTCAGCCAAAATTTGAAGATCAACATTTTCTGAAGCTGATGACGGTCTTCTCTGACGGTACTTCTCGGGGATATTCTCTTCGGGGGCGGTCTTCTGTTCTTGGCGGTCTATTCTTAACCCAGCACTCTGCGCAGTAGACAGGGCGATCTCCTGTTGGCTGGAATGGAACTTCACATTCCTTACCGCAGTCAGCGCAAACGCTTTTATGCATCTCTCTGGAGCTGCGATCGAAACCTTGCCTACCTCTGGGACCGTGGGAACGATCAGAACTTCGCCTCACTTTATAACCCATTTTGTTCACTCCTTTTTTCTTAGGTACACCTAGAAGCTAGCTATCCTTTAAGACTTTGTTAAAACGCGCGCTATTAACGTATGAAGCCTTATTCGTAGAAAATGAGGTTTTGCTCCTCCAACATTACGTGAAGCTTACGCACTGAATCATAAACGTCCTGTTCCTTCTTCGCCCCAGTACAAACAAGGCTCCCGCTCGCGAACACCAGTATAACCACCTTAGGCTCAGTCATCCGGTAAATCAAACCTGGAAACTGTTCCGGTTCATACATGCAGCTTCCAAGCACAGTCACAGCCTTCTCCAAATCAACATTTCCACCCAGACTTGCGGAAGCAACAATGTTCACGACCTCGAAGTCCGGCTTGCCGAGGACTATTATTCCACATTTCTTCAGTTCCTTGACAACTTTCATAACCGCTCCTCGCGCTTCTTTCCCTGACTTCGCGCCAGTACAAACCATCTTTCCAGTGCTAAAAATTAAAATACCCGTTTTAGGCCTCTTCAACCTGAAAACTAGCCCAGGAAACTGTTCAGGGCGATATTCCACGCCGGGGTATCCTTTCACAACAGCGTTCAAGTCAATTTTCTGGTTCAGACTTGAACAGGCAACAACGTTCTGAATGCTTATTACGGCTTCCGTCTTCGGCATTTGACACCAGCCTTATAGTGTAGGAGATGCTTAAATAGCCTCTATCAGCGTGTTTGGAAAATGGAAAGGACTTAATGCGCGCGCTTAAATCTATTGAGAAAGAAGCTCTATTTAGGCAGATTTTGACAATTTACCCATGAATTAGCGCACTTTTCGGTATCGTTCTTTCTTGAACTGCAGAGTGAAACTGTGTTTTCCCTGCCTTGAGTAGTCTCTGAACTTGGTTTTGCATTTGTCACATATGTAGGCTTTAACGGTAAACTGACTGAAATGCCATTTTTTGTCGGGTTTAACAATTTCAGTCTGACAGTTCGGACATTTTGTCACAGCAATCAAGATTTGATTACGTCTTTTTTCAATTTAAGATTTTGTGGTGCTAGGGGGCGAAGAGCGCGATTGATCGTCCGTCAGGAACCTGAAGCAATTTGATAGAAATTGCGGCAGCAATATTAGGAGCAAGAGGTTGTTAATGAATAGACGTGAGGAGGGAATTATGTGGCTTATTTAACGCAAACTCAAAGTGGTCAACCTGTGCTTATTTTGAAGGAGGGGACCTCTCGAAGCAGAGGGAAAGAGGCCCAAAGAAACAATATTATGGCAGCTCGAGTGATAGGGGAAGTTTTGAAGACAACACTTGGGCCGCGAGGCATGGACAAGATGCTCGTTGACAGTTTAGGCGACATAACAATAACAAACGATGGGGCAGCAATTCTAAAGGAAATAGATGTAGAGCATCCAGCGGCGAAAATGATGGTAGAAATCGCCAAAACTCAGGATGACATGGTTGGTGATGGAACAACAACAGCCGTGGTTTTGGCTAGCGAATTTCTCAAGAAAGCAGAAGAACTGTTGGACCAGAACATTCACCCAACCATACTTGTGAGTGGATACCGCAAAGCAGCCCAGAAAGCCATCGAAATCATAGAGAAGAACGCGGTGCCCATCGACGTCGAAGATCGAAAAATGATGATGAAAGTTGCTTTAACGTCCATGGGGAGCAAAGCCGTGGGCAGCGCTAAAGAGCGCTTTGCGGAAATAGCCATAGACGCCGTCAAGCAAATCGCCGAGAAACGCGGAGACAAGATGATTGCAGACATAGACAATATTCAGCTTGTAAAGAAAACCGGTAAGAGTGTTCTCGAGTCCCAGCTAATTAGTGGAATAATCATTGACAAAGAAGTTGTCCATCCAGGGATGCCCAAGAAAAAGGAGAACTCGAAAATTGCACTCGTAAATTCTGCATTGGAGATTGAGAAAACCGAGATGAGCGCAGAAATTCGTATACGTGATCCGAACCAGATGAAAGCGTTCCTAGACCAAGAGGACAGCATGCTCAAAGACATGGTAAACAAGATCAAAGCCTCCGGAGCAGACATCGTCTTCTGCCAGAAAGGCATAGACGATATGGTTCAACACTACCTATCGCAAGAGGGCATAATGGCTGCTAGACGAATCAAGGAGTCAGATATGGAAAAGCTCGCGAGAGCAACTGGTGGAAGAGTAACCTCTAACTTGGACGATTTGAAAGCCGAAGACTTGGGCTTTGCCGGTTTAGTGGAAGAGCGCAAGATCAGCGAAGACAAAATGATCTTCGTTGAAAAATGCAAAGATCCACATTCGGTGGCCATACTCATACGAGCAGGGCTTGAAAGAATGGTGGACGAAGCCGAAAGAGCAATAATCGACGCGCTGTCAGTAGTCTCAGACGTCACAGAAAACAATAAAATAGTCGCTGGTGGTGGAGCAGTAGAAATCGAAGTAGCAAAAGAACTGCGCAGATACGCTAACAAAGTCGGAGGCAGGGAACAACTCGCTGTAGAAGCATTTGCAGACGCAATGGAAATAATACCGAGAGCACTCACAGAAAACGCGGGATTCCAGCCAATAGACGTGCTAATCGATCTGAGAACAGCACACGATAAAGAAGACGGTAAATACAAAGGCTTAAACGTATTCACTGGAAAAGTCCAGAACAGTCTCGAAAACGGGGTTGTCGAACCACTCGTTGTTAAAACACAAGCTATAAAATCGGCAGTCGAATCCGCAACGATGATACTGCGAATAGACGACGTAATAACATCCAAAGCACCCAAAGGCGGACCAAGAGGTCCAGGTGGCGGAATGGGCGGCGGCCCCGAAGGGGAAGAATAGACACCCTAATTCCTTTATTGTAATAGCAACGTATACTGCTCTGAGGTTAGAGCACTGTGAGAGACGCAGAAGAAAAATATAGCATCTGGTAACAACCCGGAGAAAACTGAATTTTCTAAATAACAGAGTCAATTCTCGTGGTTGTTAACACGTTCTCTAACACTGTGGTTACATACCGCCGTAACCACCCCCTGGCATTCCGCCAGGAGGCATAGGCGGAGCTTTCATCTTGCCAGAGGCGATGACGTCATCAACCCTCAGTATCATTGTGGTGGCTTCAGTAGCGGATTTGATTGTCTGTTTCTTAACAGCCAAGGGCTCGTAAACTTCGAGTTCTCTCATGTCTCTGATTTTGCCTTCTAAGACGTCAACGCCTGCCCATTTTTCGCCCTTCTCATGGCGGCTCCTAAGCTCTAACAGAAGATCTATGGGATCAAGACCTGCATTTTCACCCAACGTCAACGGCACAATTTCCATAGCCTCGCCGAAACTCCGAACAGCAAGTTGCTCCCTGCCCGGTAGAGTTTCAGCATAACCCCTAAGTGCTCTAGCCACTTCCATTTCTGGGGCTCCCCCTCCCGCAACAATTTTGGGCACTTGAACAACATCGCGGACTACACATAACGCGTCATGAACCGATCGTTCAGCTTCTTCAAGGAAGCGCTTGTCTGCACCTCGTATTAGAATAGCAACAGACCGCGGGTTCTTGCATCCTTCAATGAAAGTCAACTTATCATCGCCGATCTTCCTTTCCTCAACAACCTCTGCAAAGCCCAGGTCACTTCTTGAGAGCCCTTCTAAATTGGTAACGGCCTTTCCGCCGGTTGCCATAGCTAGTTTCTTCACATCCGACTCCTTAACTCGTTGCACCGCCAAGACCCCCTTCCTAGCTAAGAAGTGCTGAACCATATCGTCTATGCCTTTCTGGCAGAAAACGACATTAGCGCCTGAGGAAATTATCTTTTCAACCATTGCTTTGAGCATACCCTCCTCTTCCCGCAAGAAAGACGACATCTGTTCTGGACGTTCAATGTTGATTTTAGTATCGAACTCGGTCTTCTTAATTTCAAGTGCACTTTCCAACAATGCTATCTTTGCCTTCTCGACCCGTTTGGGCATGCCTGAATGCACAACCTCCTTGTCAAGAACCACCCCTTCGATGAGCTCGGTTTCAGACATGGATTCACCGGGCTTCTTCTCCACCATAATATCGTCCAAGTCTACCGTGAAGTCTTCTCCAACTTTTCTGGCCACATGCAAAACGGCTTCAACAGCTATTTTGGCAAGTTGCTCCTTGCTCTCAGACACCAGCTTACTAGCCATAGAGGTAGCAGCAACCTTCTTCAAGAACTCCTTTCCTGTGGGGTTAATTGGAATCGCAATGTTTTCAAGGGTTTCAAGAGCTTTGTCAGCTGCTTTACTGTATCCTTCAACGATTACTGTGGGATGGACACCCTTGTTTAACAAGTCTTCAGCCTTTCCTAAGAGTTCACCGGCCAAAATGACTGACGTTGTGGTTCCATCTCCCACTTCCGCATCTTGGGTCTTGGCGACTTCAACCATCATCTTAGCAGCAGGATGTTCAATATCCATCTTGTCAAGTATTGTTCTTCCATCACTCGTAATTATTACGTCACCGGAACTATCCACCAACATCTTATCCATTCCTTTGGGGCCTAACGCGCTTTTGACCGCTTCTGCTATCGTTTTTGCCGCCATAATGTTATTTCGTTGGACATCTCTCCCCGTAGATCTTTCCGACCCCTCCCTCATAATTAGAACAGGTACACCACCTGTTTGCGTAGACAAACAACTTCTCCTCCACGTACAATTACTATGACTTGACACAGTAAAAGGTTTCCCAAATTGCCTTTTTCATGACGTGGAAACCTAAGGAATCGTAACAATCCAGTGAGAAACAAAAATATTGCATGAAAAAGTGAGTGAGCAAAAAATGTCACTATACCCACTGTATCAACTATTTCACTGTTACTTTGTGCTTTTTAGGCGCGGGTGCAATCGTCTTCTTTGGGATGCAAACTTCAAGTAATCCGTCCCTGAATGTGGATTCGGCCTTCTCAGGGATTACTTCTTCTGGGAACGACAGCTGTTTGTAAACATGCGAGTAAGTGCGTTCTCTGACAACAAAGTTCTTCCCCTTGTCTTCCTTTTCAACATCTGTTTCAGCCGAGATTTCGATACCATCCTTCGTCAGCGCCACGTCGATCTTGTCTTTTGCTACGCCAGGCAGCTCAGCATGCACTACAAACATTTTTCCCTCATCAACCAAATCTACAGTTGCCTCACGGACCGGAACAACAGGCTCAGCCCTAATCCAATCCCACGGAAAAGCTATACTTTGAGGAAAAGCTATGCTTTCAATGAAATTTCTGCGAAAATTATCCATCAAATCGTCAAAGGTCGTCAGAACATGAACTGCAGGGATATGCTTAGCAGGAATATGTTTAGCAGGAAGATGTTTTATAGGTTTTACTGCGATTTCAGTTTTTGTGACCGCCTTCACCGGCGTCTTTTTTTCTTCTTTACTCATTTTTTTCACCTCAATTAATTTATTATTAGTATTCAGTCTTCCTTATTACGTCTGGAAAAGGAACTTTTTCAACGCCACATTCTGAAACGGGGGGACCTCAGCTATTAGCCCTCACGCGCTCATAGCCTTTAGGTGTTGAGGGCTGGCTGGCTTTCCCCTACTGCTTTTTCCCAAAGGGACTTAAAATGGAGTTATTTGGAGATAGCGGGGACGTGGGCTTACTCGTTTTTGGCAATCCATGTTTTTACTGCTTCTTCGACGGCTCGGGTTAAGTCGCCTTTTTTCCCGCTGAACCTCTCGATTGTTTTGAACCTGAGCTGTTTCTCCAGCTCGTCTGGAAGCTCCACGCATATACGACCCATTTTTGTTCACCGATTTTTATTTTATCAAGTTTTTTGTGCACGTTTCGACGTGTCAGATGTTTTTCCAATAAGCGAATTGCCAGATACTAATTTTCATGTTTGTTTTTGTAATCATTTTTATTCACCTTATTCGCTTATCCACATAATACATAATGTGCATACTTGCTTATAAGGGTATTGATTTATATGTTTACGCGTGGCGCGTTTATTGGTTTCCCTACGAGTTTAAGGAACTGTTAGAAGAGATTTACCGGAATTATATGGAAAGGAAATAGGTAGCTTGCTTACTCTTAAGATTTTCAATCAAAAAGGACTAAATACTAAAGTTGATAACAGCAGTTAACACAGGCAACCGGAAACAAGTGAGAAAAGATTGACGAAAGAATGCAAATTTTGCGGATGCGAGTTAACTGAGGAAGAAATCGAAAAATACGGTTGTCTGTCAACCGAGGAAGAGGGCATAAAAATTGACACCCCTATATGCCCCGTTTGCGCTCTGACCAAAACCAAATTGGGCAAGGCAGTACCTGAAGAGGAACGCGAGAAATTCCTAGAAGAGTGGATACGCAGAAAGGTACCACATGAACCACGCGCTCCAGCCAGTGAGTAAAATTTTTAAAGCGTGCGCGACATAGATAGTCGATTATTTCTTCAACGAACAAGACATAGGTAACAGTTAATCGCAAGTTTGAAGGGGGACTTTGACAAATGGTTCACTGTTTATGCGGCAAAGACGCTAACGTGTTCGAGAGCGGCAAGACGGAATGTATTGATTGCTACTTGAAGCGGAAAAAAAGGCTGTAAACGCGGATAGCTGTCCCGAAATCAGTCGCTTGCGCGCGCGATTCTGTTCAGCTATTATGTTTTTGCGTTTTTCAATGGGACATAAGTGTTAAACGGCAAACTAACTTAATGCACATTGGAGGGAATAATGTGTATGAAGAGTTCATTGATAAACTGAAAAAGCGAAAAGAAGAGCGTCAAGAAGACTACGATCGACTCAAAGGTATGATAGCAGGATTTCGTTTAACCAATTTCAACCAAACAGAAGAGAGCTTAGTTTTAATTGTTGAGTACGCAATGAACAGTTTCAAAAATCATCAGGATTCTATTGACGCTCTCAAGGAAGCAACAATCTACTCATTTCAAAGACTTGAAACCTTAGAAAAAGAAATGAAACAGTTGAGAGCCACCTATGGCATAAAAGGTGTCGCGCACGCTGAAGAGGCAGGAGGCAAAACGAATGAGGGTGCGGGACAATTGAACAGTGGAAAGAAGAATACAGGAGGGGCAATCAAAATTAAGACCAAAACAAAAAACAAACCGAAAAACGAAACAAAAAGCAAAACAAAAAACAAAGGAAAAAAGACGTGGAAGCAGCAGTAAGAAGAATTAAAGAAAAATGAGCATAAAGAATAATTTCCTATGACAATATTCTCTGAAGACCTGATAGACCAAATCAAAGAACTGCTTGAAAGAGTGGCAGACCCACACATAGTTAAAACAAGAGTTAAGTTCTATTCTTTCAAGGAGTTCCTTCAATAACAAGTTTATGTTGCCGTCTGCTCTCTAATTGTAGAGTGGTGATAAATGTGAACGCAAAGCAATTCTTCAGAATCGAAGTCAGCACAAGTTGGGGACATTTGATTAGGGAAAGGAAGACGCTGACTAAAGACGAAGAGAAAGTAAGAGAAGCAAGAAAGGCTTATCGTGATGGAATCAAAAAAGCATGGGACATTTACACCGAAGACAACATGATAGTAAAGGAAGCAAAGAAGACTCTTGACTCAGCAATAGACGAAGCATACAAATCCTGCTTGCCCGAACATGGAGAGAGAATGGCACAAACAGAATATGAACAGGCAACCAAACTTTATTTCAAAACTTTATACAAAGTTCACCGCAAGTTTGCGGATACGATCGGACCAATTTGGGGTGTTTTCATGAAAGACATGGAGACTTCTCCAAGACTAACCAAGAAAAATACTTAGAAGCTAAACCAAAACCCTATTCATTCTCCACAGACTCATTGTGCAAGACCATGCGACTTTCAATGGGTATCCGAAAATATCACTCTAAACTATATAGTGGGGGAAAACCTTCCCCTCAAAATAATTTCGGGAAAAAAGGATTCGCGAATGACATCTCCACCTAGCTTGGAGTTCATATCCCAGCGCCCCTATTGATTGTCAGTTGCTTTCCGAGATGACAAGTCTAAAGTATGAAATTGCCCGATAGATGTTCTTATGAAAGAAAGAACCAAAACATTACTGATTCTGGTTGTGCTTCTCATATGCTCGTTTCTCCCTGTCTTTACGGCATCGCCTTTTCCCCAACAAGACAGCTCACTTGTCATCAAAGAAGTCCTAATGAAGACCTCAGTCGCATACCTGTGGCTCAGCCCGATCGTACATGTCATTACTGTGGTACTGTTTATCGTTCTTTACCTTTATGGATCCCGAGTAGGCAGAATTGCCGACGTCTTTTTCGCCATTCTGTTTTTGTTCATTGCCTTCAGCAATCATATCGCTGTCACTGACACTTATGGACTTGCGGTGGTAACAGGAAACCTGGTTCCAATACTAATCGTAGGGCTCCTCTGGATTTGGGAGGTTTACAGACCTCAGAACAATTATGCTTTCGAGAGGCTTCCAGCGTGGAGATACTGGGTCTTGCCCTTTGCCTTCTTGGCTTTCTGGTCTCCAATAAACGCACAGCTAAACCCTGATTTCAATCCGTTGTTGCTTCTAAACTCTTCCTTCGGTGTAATGTACTGTCCCACAACACCAGTCATAATCGCCCTACTTACTCTACTCTACCCAAGAGTCAACACAATTGTCCTCAGAGCAACCAGTTTTGTGGGATTAATAATGGGTCTGTTCAATGTCATGTCGTATTTCATAATGCCAGGATATACCCTGTGGAATCTGGTTCTTCACACGCCACTCATATTTATTTCCCTGTACGGCTTGCTGATCCCAACCTTAGCAAAGACTAACCTCTCGCGGCACGCTCGATAACAGAAAGGGCGGTCATTTGGGCAAATCATTAGACTGTGCGCTCGTCTTCTTCTTGTTGTATGAGTACTGATAGTACCCGTAGGAACTCATCATGACAAAGAAAGCAATCACAAGCATGCTTCCGTAGAGTCGCGACGTCAGGTATCCGTACCAGTTTAGTCCTATGCTGCCAATGAAGAGAAGTAACAGGTAGATGATGAGACCTGGCGGCCAGCGTTTGGGGTGATGAAGGGGTTTCTTTCTAGTTATCAATCTGTACCAGAGGTCGTAGACCAAGTAGATGATTATTGGCAGTTCAGCTAGCAAGCGTCCAGAGTCGTTGCCAAAGAGTAAGTTCAATATCCAAAGCAAAGCAAAAGGAATCAGCTGGGCACTAAATGCGATTCTCAACTTGAGCTCAAACTTCGAGAGTTCACGAGCACGCAGAAGATACACAACAAACAAGAAGGCATAGAAGACCAGTGCGAAGAAAACTACAAGGTTGTCTAGCGCGCGGTCGTCATTGTGTGCAAGTTGGAGCTACGCCTATTAGTGAGTGTGTTAGTGTGTGTTGCGGTGATTGGAATGAGGGCTGGTTTGCTCCTATGTAGATATGAGAATGCAGAGGATTATTCTGTTGGCAGGCGGTTTCGCTTTGCTGTTGTTGATTTGGACAAAGGTAAGAATTATCCATTGAATTTTGTTTGTATGTTGCCGACGAAAATAGAAGCTGCTGGTAAGTCGCAAAGTGTCTTTCTGCAGATATTTGGAGACAAGAGCGTGGAGCAGGCTAGGGTATTGTTGACTGGGGCTTTGGAGACCGAGAGTGATCCTGAGGTTAAAGCGGAGATTGAAAGAAGGTTGAAGCTGCTTGAAGTTAAACCAATCAGTTAAATCGAATGTAGCGCTTGCAGAAAATTGTTTCAGCTTGGGCGAGTGAGAGGGTTTAAGCAGAAATTCTGTCAAGAGTGTGTGAAGGAAAAGTTCGGCAGTCGTGAATGAGAAAACCCTCTAACGCGCCAGAAAGCACATAGTAAAATTGTGGCCAAACCCTTGAAGACTTGGCTTTCGACATATGACAACACACACAAGATGATTTAAAATGAGGCATTCAAGAACGTCCTATTATGAACGAGAAGTGTAGTTGTGGTTCTTTCCCGAATGTTTGGGAAAACGGAAAACGCGAATGTTCAGATTGCTATTTGAAGCGAATTAAAGGGTAGAATCTGAAAAGGGTTGTTCGGGGATTCTGAACCGTTTCGAGTGTGTAAGAGAGTTTTGTAATCCGTGTTTTAGATTGCGGTTTGTTTCGGCGTTGAAAAATCATTAATATCGGTTTTAGTCCAACCAGAGAGGCTTCGAGATGGAATGGAGAGTTTTAAACGAAGAATTAGTTGACTTTCTATCGTGCAAAAGAAAAAGGCGACTCGAAGTCAGGAGCGTCAGGCTTTTGGAAAAGCTAAGGAAATAGCGCGCGGTTACACGTTACCTAGAAAAACATCCTGTTGATGCGTCAGGTTTGATTCATGTCGGAATGATACGCCTTGAAGTTGAAGCATACAAACCATTCTCAAAAAGCACGCGTGAAGAAACTCGATAAACCTAAAGAAACAACGTATAATCGCCAATTTTTGGATTTATGCCAGAAATGGGAAAAAAGGAGAAAAGGGCTGCGGAGAAAACATTATGCTGGCGATATCACCCAAGAATGGTCGGTCCGTACTAGACTACAGGCCCCCATACTTTGAGAAGAAATAACTTGTGCTAAAGGATTTAAGGCTTGTTTATTGCGCGCTTGATGAGGTTATCTGATTTGCCTTCAGTCATCAGAGGTAACTTGAAAGCATCTTTCTGGCAGCATGCTATGGAACATAGGCTGAGTTGTTCCAGAAAATGTATTTGCTGTAGGTGGCGTCTAATGCCAATCCATCATCATATATTATGTCGAGATTGTTCGGGTATTGATCCATCCAATAGTCTAAGCTCGTGCATATTTCAAGCGAAAACGCATCTGCTTCCCATAACCCCCAGATCCTATCAGTGGGTCCTCTGAGACCGTACCCGTAGTCTTTCGGAAGGACAAAAGCAACCCTATCACTGCTTCTCATGCTTCGGTCAGGATTGGCTTCTATGTACCGCCAGAACCGCTTCAAAGCATCAAAGTGTTCCTGTTGGAGAGTGCCATCCGTGTAGTCTTCATTGCTGTCAAAGACCAAAACGTACTTCGCGCCGCTATCATACGCCATGACAAGGTTCTCGTAGAGATGCTCGCCCGACGAGAGGTATGGAGGTTCGGTGTATTTCCAAGTTATCATAACACCCCACTCCCTGTTTTGAATTGTGGCTGCTCCCCTGCAGGCAGCTACATTTAACCTTCTGCTATAGTTAAGCGCGAATTCTGCGAAGACAACATCATAGCCTGCTCTATAATCGAACCAGTAAAGGGCATAATCAGATGTGAAAGCTTGAACGCCTTCAATCTCGGTCGCATTCGAAGTAGAGCTCTCCAGCATTTTTTCCAAGTGAGCAACGAACTGGATGCTCGCGTCCGTATAGTTGTCTGCTTCGCGGACGATTCTATATGTCCATAAGTCCAGGTTCTTCCCGCCGACCTCGTCAAAAACATACAAACCCAAAAAACGGTCGCCCCATTTCACTTTCGCGTTTTCTATCCATTGTCTCGAAGGCTGAGTGGGAGGATCATGATCATCTGTGAACACGATAAACGATAATCCTTTATCATAAACGTACTGACAAAGGTCAACGAGTTTTGTCTCATTAAAAGTTATGCCAGTGCTGCCTATAACGAACAGGTTCGTGTATGAACTGACCTCGTCAATCAAAGCCTTAATCTCGACGACGTCATCGTAAGCCGCATCGATTCCAACGTAAAAATCTGTGGACCGGTTTGGTCTTGGCTTTTCAGAGGCTAAAAAGAAATTCGCCACGAGAAGAGAAACAATTAGCAAAGATGACAGAAGAAGCAGGAAGTATCTGGGTTTCATTTGCACCTTAAACAATAAGCAAGTCTAAAATAAGGATTTTCCACATTCCTCGTTTAATTCAAAGTACTATTAGTGCACTTTCGCCTTGGAGTGCCAGAGAAGTACTGAAGGTTTGTGGCTACTTGAGGTTTGTTCCGCAGTTGGGACATTTAAGGTAGTCTGTCTTAACTTCCTTAAGCAAATCAGCGCCACAGTAAAAACATATGCAAACCTTGCATCTTGGACAGAAGTAGTTGGCGCTTTGGATGGTTTTGTTGCAGACTATGCAAGGTTTGCCCACACATTCATTCGACATTCTTGAATAGCTCGCTGATAGAAATGGCTTAACACAGCTAATAAGTCTTGAAGAGACAGCATACGCCACAGCGGCAGAAGCAGCGCGTCGCAACTAACTACTTTCCTGAGAATTTTCGTCAAAAATAGGATACAGAGTTTCCGAATTTTTTAACTAAACTGCCTTTGCGCGGAAAAAATCCAATGAAGAGGAATAATCCACAAACGTTAAATTCACAGCATTGGTAACTTTAACAAATTTCATTGCCAACAGAGCTGATACCATGAAAGTAATCTCTAAAGAAGACTTCAAGGATTTTGTGAATGCGTTAATCAAAGATGATTCTAGGCACGTCATTGGGGTGAAAGCTCGGGGAAACAAATTCGCCTTCGGCACACTGGAGTCAGCGGATGAGCTTCGACTTGACTACGACGTTACGCTATTGCCTCCGAAGAAATACTTCTTTCCCCAACGTGAAACGCTTTTCACCTATGATCTTGCAGATGGTTTTTCAGCGAAAAACCCTGAAGACGCTAAACCCATGTTGATAATAGGTGTTCACCCTTATGACATTGTTGCCCTGCTTCACATGGATGAAATATTCAGGGATACAAAATCTGATCCGTACTACTTCAAGAAAAGAGAGATCATCCATCATAATTGGTGTAAACATTCAGAAAATGTCCAAATGGAATTTCTCTTCCTTCATGGGCTGCAGCGTTATCGACTATGGTTATGACCTCATGCTTACTGATTTAGGCAATAGATACGGAATCAACGTTGGCTCTTCAAAAGGAGAAGCACTTCTACTGAAGTACGCAAAAAACATCATGCCGGCGTTGGCACGTGATATCCAAATCGCAGGGCAGAAGAAACAAGAAGTATGGAAGATGGTCCAGCAGAAACTGGATTTTCCAGCTGAACTGATCCCAGAGTTGCTGGGAGCAAGCTACTCAAGAAGCGGATTCTGGGAGAGCCATTCCGAGAAATGCTTAGCTTGCGGATCTTGCGTGCTGGTTTGCCCAACGTGCTACTGCTTCGACGTGAAAGATAATCCAGATTTGACCTTGGAGCAGGGTGAAAGAATCAGGACTTGGGATGGTTGCCTGCTCGAAGATTTCGCCAAAATAGCTTCAGGAGAAAATTTCCGTGCGACCAGACCAACCCGTTATCGCCACCGTTACTTCAAGAAGGGAAAATACCTGTTCGACAGGTTCGGCTTCGTCTCTTGCGTAGGATGCGGAAGATGCTCCTCGAACTGTCTTCCAGACATTGCAAACCCCGTTAACTTGTTCAACGACATGTACCATGAAAGCCAAAACAGCGGAATGCAAATGCCCTCTTCAGCCACCCAGCCAGACGTAAGCATCAGCACCGAAGGAAACATTGACTACGTACCCGAACTCGGAACCATAATAAAGAAAGTGCCAATGACGGCCTACGAAACCTTGTTCGAGATTAGACTGGACGATGGTTCAGAGCTTGGACACAAACCAGGACAATTTGTTGAAGTTTCAGTCTTCGGCATTGGCGAAGCACCCATATCAATTTCATCGTCCCCAACAAAAAAGAAAACGTTTGAACTCTGTGTGCGGAAACTGGGAAACGTCACAACGAGAATGCATAATCTGAATGTTGGAGCCAAAGTTGGAATAAGAGGCCCGTTTGGCAACGGTTTCGACGTTGAATCCCTGAAAGGAAAAGACCTGCTATTCGTAGCAGGCGGTTTGGGGATAGCCCCACTAAGATCCCTGTTCAATTTTGTGTTAGACAGAAGAAAGGACTATGGACGTGTCACTCTTCTCTATGGCTGCAAAGAGCCAAAAGAAATGCTTTTCGGGGAAGAACTTGCCCTGCTCAGCTTCAAGAGATGATGTTGAATTCAAATCCACAGTAAACTGGTGCCCAGAAAACGAGTTGTGGTCAGGCAACATAGGCGTAATTACAACGCTCATTCCGCTAGTCGAATTTGACCCCGAAAAGACTACCGCGATACTGTGCGGTCCACCTGTAATGTACAAATTCGTCATTGCAGAACTAAAGAACCGAAATGTGCCGGACGAGAACATCATCATGTCCCTCGAACGGAGAATGAAATGTGGTGTAGGCAAATGCGGGCACTGCCAAATCAACCAAATCTATGTCTGCAAGGATGGCCCCGTTTTCAACTATTCCAAGATTAAAGGCGTTCCGGAGGCGCTGTAATGAAACCCAAAGTCGCATTCTTCGACTTCGCAGGCTGTGAGGGAGACCAACTTCAAGTAGCCAATCTAGAAGAAGAACTCCTGACTCTGCTGGGACAAGTTGAAGTCGTCACCTTCAGAGAAGTCATGAAAGAGCACAACGACAACTATGAAATAGCTTTCATTGAAGGATCATGCACTCGACTGCAGGATGAAGATAGACTGAAACAGATCAGGAAGAACGCGAAAATCGTTGTCGCCATAGGCTCGTGTGCAGCTATTGGAGGCATTAATTCACTCAGAAACTACAAAGACCTAGAAGGCGTCAAGAAAACCGTCTACGGAGAAAACGCAAAACTTTTCGATAGCTACGCAGCCAGACCGATAGACGCCATAATACCCGTAGACGCGTATGTTTATGGTTGCCCCATAGACAGAGACGACTTTCTTCATGTAGTCAAATCGCTCTTGCTTGGAAAAAAACCTGAAACACCCACATACCCAGTCTGTGTTGAATGCAAGAAGAACGAAAACATATGCGCCTTTGAACGCGGCCAATTCTGTGTTGGACCAGTCACAAGGGCAGGCTGTAATTCCTGCTGCGTAAATGAAGGAACAATCTGTTGGGGCTGCCGAGGCTTTGTGGACAATCCAAACGAGAATGCCCACAAGGAAGTCTTGATAAAATACGGTCTCACAGTTGACGATGCAATAGGCAAGTTTAAGTTATACTTCGGTTGGCAGGAGGCAAAAAGATGAAAAACCAAAATATCGAAGTTGCCGTGCACCATGTTACAAGGGTAGAAGGGCACGGAAACATCTACGTGAACATACAGAAAGGCGTTGTTGAAAAGTGCGAGTGGAGTATTCCAGAAGCCCCGAGATTCTTTGAAGCAATGGTAGAAGGCAGATCTTGGAACGAGCTACACCATATTACTTCACGCATCTGCGGGATATGCTCTATTGGACACTCACTAGCCTCCTTGAAAGCCACCGAAGCAGCTCTGGGCATAACGATTAGTGAACAGGACCTCAAACTCAGAAAGCTCGCGCTTCACGGCGAGAACTTGCAGAGCCACATTCTACATTTGGGTTTTCTGGTGCTACCGGACCTCATGGGAGTAGGATCCGTCATTCCTTTAGCTTCCACAAATTTGCCCGAGGTAAAGACCGTTCTGCGCCTCCACAGACTTGCAAATGAAATGTCAAATCTGGTTTGCGGGAGAACAACCCATCCTCAAAGGCTAATCCCTGGAGGATTCTCCAAAATTCCCACAATTAAAGAATTAACTGAGCTTAGAAAGAAGCTCCAAGACTCAATCCCAAGCCTCCAAGCAGTAGCCGAACTCTTCAAAAGTCTAATGGACAAATTCCCCAAATTCAAAAGAGAAACCGAGTTCATCGCGTTGACAGACCCAAACGAGTACGCACTCTATGACGGGCTAATAGCTTCATCAGATACAGGTACAGCTCCCGCGCGAGAATACTTGGCCTTCGCCAATGAATATGTGGTTCCAAGATCAACGGCTAAATGGGCTAAACACGTGCGCGAATCCTACATGGTTGGCGCTTTGGCTAGACTAAACATCAACTACAAGAGACTTTCACCGATGGCTCGCGAAACATCCGACAAGTTCAATCTACTGCCAATGTGCCATAATCCATTCATGAACAATATCGCCCAACTTGTTGAAGTAGTTCACGGCTTCGAAGACTCTATTCGCCTGATCAATGAACTTGAAGCAACAGGTTTGCAGAGTCAACCAGAGTACCACAAACCAGAAATCAAAGTAAAAGCAGGTCAAGGAGTCGGAGCAGTAGAGGTACCCAGAGGGATACTATTCCACGACTACACCTACAACGCCAAGGGAGTATGTACGAAAGCAAACTGCATAATCCCAACAAACCAAAATCACGCCAACATAGAATTAGACATGAAGGCGCTCCTACCACAGATCATTGAAAAATCACAGAAAGAGATTGAATTAACACTAGAAATGCTTGTGAGAGCATATGATCCCTGTATATCATGCTCAACTCACGCGGTCAAAGTAAACTTCACCTGAGCCCAAGTTTCAAAACTCCTTTTCCAGAAAAGTTATCAGACTAAAACATACAATATAGTATCAGCTCCAATAAAGCTGGCATCTTCAGTACAAAAATCCAGATTTGAGAGGAAAACAGTATTGGGTGTAGAGAACCTCAAACTCTTCTTCAATCCTAAGGCCATTGCGGTCATAGGAGCAAGCGACCGCGAAGATTCCATAGGAGGAAAAATACTTCGCAACCTGGCCGGACATTATAACGGCATAGTTTTTCCAGTGAACCCCTTCAGAAGAACTGTAAATGGAGTCACAGCCTTTTCCACCGTTGAAAGACTACCTTCTAAAGCTGACTTGGCAATTATTGCGACTCCGGCCCATACAATCCCTCAAATAGTTGAAGAATGCGGTAAAGCAGCAATAACAAACATAATTATTGTTTCCGCAGGCTTTGAGAAGAACGTTGCAGAAGTAAAAGATCTTAATCAACGAATTTTGGAACTGAAACGGACTTACAATCTCCGAATCATGGGGCCCAACAGTTTTGGAGTAATGAGACCCAAAGCCAATTTGTATGCAACTTTCGGAGACAAAAAGGCAATACCAGGAAAGATCGCATTCATATCTCAAAGCGCCGCACTCTGTGGATTAGTACTTGACTGGTCTCATGAGACTCATGTCGGCCTGAGTGCAGTGGTCTCCACAGGCACGTCAATGGACGTTAACATCAGTGACTTAGTTGACTATTTCGGAGAAGACCCTCAAACCAGAGCCATTATGCTCTATTTTGAAGACTTAAAGAACATACGATCTTTCATGAGTGCAGCAAGAGGATTTGCCAGAACCAAACCAATAGTTCTTGTCAAAGCTAGTCGCTTCACAAGAGAAAGAGAAAGTTCAGAAGTTAGCACTAATGACTTCACTGATGAAGATGAGATTTTCGATGCCGCATTTCGCCGCGTCGGGGTTGTCCGCGTAGATACAATCACTGAACTTCTAGCCTGCGGAAGAACCCTATCGATGCAACCAAACCCCAGTGAAAACTGCTTGACGATAGTTACCAACGCAAGCGGGCCAGGAACAATGGCTGTCGACGAACTCAGGGCTAGAGGCGGTGAACTCTGGAAACCCAGCGGAAACACGATAGATTTACTGAAAAACATTTTGCCTTACTACTGCAACATCTCGAACCCTGTCGATGTTTTGGAAGAGGCAGCTCCTGAAAGATTCAGAAGAGTGTTACAGGTTTGCATAGATGATCCCGCGGTAACAAGCCTACTGCTAATCTACACATCTCTCGGCACCACCGAACCTCACAGCATAGCGAACATTGTTATGGAGACAACTGCAAAGAAAGGAAAGACTTTTCTAGCTGTTATAATGGGAGAGGACAAAAACTGCCAAGAAGCAAGAAGACTACTGAACTGCAACGGTATTCCTGCATTTGAGACCCCGGAAGAAGCCGTTTCCACATTCATGCACATGTACACGTACACGAAAAATCTGCAGTTGCTATATCAAACTCCTGAAGAACTCGAGCTAACCTCAGACGTACCAGCACACCTTAGGGGAATCATACGACGTGCTTTCCGTGAAGGAAGAAAGTCACTCAACCTGCCTGAAGCGCTAGGTTTCCTAGATGCATACAGAATACCAACTGTGAAATCAATGGTCGCCCGGAACGCAGAGGAGGCAAAAAACAAGGCTGCTGAAATTGGTTTCCCCGTAAAAATCCAAGCTTTATGTTCAACACCACTCTCTAAACCCATTCAAGAGAACTTCTGCTGCGACGCAGATTCCCTGTCTGAGGTTGAAACTTCGTATAACAAGATTGCGGAAAAAACGGAAAAGTCTGCCTTAGCAGAGTTTCAGGGAACACTAATTCAGCCAAAACCCAGAACAGAGGGGCGCAGCTTGTTTGCTGGGTCAAGAAAAACCCCCAAATTCGGCTCCATTATCCTCTTCGGAAGCAGCAGAGCTGGAAAGACACATAAAAGACCTGTCAGCATAGGCTTTCCGCCTCTAAATCAGGTTCTCGCCAAACAGATTGTTGAAAACTCGGATTTCACACAATACGTACGCGCTCACCCGAATAATCACAACAAAATAAAAGGCGCTATTGAAGAAACACTGGTGAAACTATCTCAGCTTGTAATAGACTTCCCTGAAATAAGAGAGATCGATGTAGATCCATTGATTCTTGAAGACAACTGTGTGTATGCAGCAGATGCTTACATCACTATTGACGGAGATAGACTAATGCGTGAAGCATCTGACCATCATGAGCATCTAGTCATCTCGCCGTACCCCAAAAAATACGTTGCAGTTCGAACCTTGAAAAACGGGCTACAAGTTAGATTACGACCTATAAAGCCTGAAGACGAGAACCGCTTCAATACACTTTTCAAGTCTTTGTCTGAGGAAAGCGTCAGACTCCGATTCTTTGAAACCATAAAAGAGCTATCTCACGACACCCTGACTCGATACTGCAATTTGGATTACGATCGGGAAATAGCCATAGTAGCTGAATTTCAAGATGACAAGAGAATCATCGGTGTGGTAAGAATAATACCTGACCTTGCGGGAAAAACTGGCGAATTTGCTATTATGGTTGGAGATGAGTGGCAAGGATTAGGGTTAGGTTCAAAACTCATGGACATAATCTCCGAGGTTGCACAGGATTTGAAGCTGATGAAAATTCACAGTTACGTCAGTCGAGCTAACACCAAGATGATCAGGATGTGCACAAAAAAAGGATTTGAGACCGAGCCAATAGACGAATACGTGATAAGCATGTCGAAAAAGCTATCACCCTAACCTCGTTCCATACGATTGAACCTAAAGATCTAAATCGTTAAGGAATTTCCAGAAATCTTCCACAAATCTGACTATCCGAACTTCCAAACAATTTGAACCTGCATACAGATCCTCGTCAGTTTCGCACTTGAAAAATCCGACGGTGTGAGGAAACCCTTCCTGAAACTCGGGGTTTTCGACCACTTCAAACAGGCAAACAAGTTTGTCCGCAATCTTTCTTTTGCGATCTGAAAAGAAGACCGAGTAGTTTGGGTATTTTTTTCCCCTATTTCCCAAGTTGGGAAACGTAATTATCCATTCTAACTCTTGAAAACAAAATTTTTTTTCCAACTTTTCAGTAACCTCTGCACCCAATCGCTGCCAAACTATTGTGACGCAAGTTCAAAATAAGATTTGTTGAAAGATGCTTCCCTATGACGCTCGCGTTAACGTCACGTGAAACGTGGCTTGTCCGCCAGGCGGAAAAATGAAGAACACAGTGTAGCTTTGAGGTGTCGATCCGCCGAACCCCCTTGTAAAGGGAGTGCTACCTCTTATCTCAGCATCCGCACTCTCTATTTCTTTCAAGATTGGGTACAGGTCCTCGGACATGCACTTATTATCAATTCCTTTGTCCCAGTAACCCCTGTAAATGTATACTTCAGTCCAACCGTTGTCTCCGCCAGGCATTTTGGTGCAGCTTATCGTCAACAAACAATTCTCGTTTGCGCCAGTAGCTACGGGCACATAACAGACTGACACTGTCGCGTTTAGAAACCTGAGGCAGTCATTTGTTCCGCTAATAATAAAATCGAGTTCTCTCGGGGTGGCCTGAGGCGAAGCCAACGAGAACATAACAAGAAAAACAGCTAAAGCGCAAACAACCACAGAAATAATAACTCGAACCCAGAAACCTCTCATTCTAATGCCACTCCTTCAACCATCTCTATTAAATGCCACATTGTTTGCAGCTGAAGCAAACTTCTCGTTCAACGTTCCTACAATCCAATTGTTCTTAAATCTTTAGGCTAAGGACACCGAATCCGCCATTAAATCTGAGAAACGAACTTGCGTGTTCCAGACGCGGAACAATTTGTTCCTTGAGTAGAACTAAATTCAGCATTAACCCTTAGGATATGCGGTGAGCTCTGCATGGGAAAATGGCTTGAAAAATATGCTGATTCAATCAGATTTTGGATTTTAGTTGTTGTTGTAACCTATTTTGCATACGCCGTCTATTATGCGGCGAGTGGCATGCGTGACAGCTTTGGCATGCTTTCCAATCAGTTCATTTACACTTCGCTGTCAAGTAACCCTTGGTGGTGGATGATTCTCTTCTACGGCAGCGAAGGCCTTTCAGGTTCGATATCAATAATCAGTCGCGCAGTCGCTGGAGCCTTCGCCGCTTATGCAGCCTTTCTGTTTTGGAGGAAAAAAGACAGGGCAATACCGCAGGTAAAAAGGATTGCATGCAACGCATTGATATTCGAAGCCCTGTTCTTTCTCGCCCTGATTCCTTCAATTATAGCCGCTGCTGCCTACAACCTGTCAAGCGAAAATCTATTCTATTTCGGCCATACTCCCGGAATACTGCTCATCTACGGCACATTAGTCCCAATTCTCGCAATCGTCATAACCGTTCCGCCACTCCTGCTTAAGTTGCGCTCAACAATCAAACACGAGGCATCTGGCCAAGGAATCATTAAATGGTCAAGCTTGACGGCAGTCGCCTATCTCCTCTTCGTCTTCTGGTTCAATTATACGATGCTGTGGGCAGGTGTCACAGTTCCCTACGCACAAGTCTACGAGCAGTGGGGACTGGATTTCGTGCTTCAACCTGCTAACATGGTGAGCTTCTGTCTCACTATCATCGGTCTGCTGGCTTTAACCCTTTCAGCACTGAAAACAGCGATGCCTACAATCAAAAAACGAACACTAACGCCAAACCTAACCCGTATTGGCACAATTATGACATTGTTTGGAGGCTACTTCGTATTCAACGTGTTCTACTACTACCTCACGGGCGGTTACGCTGCACACCCGAGTGTATGGTATGAAGTTATAGGACCGCTGCATAACCCCAACTTATGGGCAATAGCTCTAGTCTTCCTTGGGTTACCGCTGATAGCCTATGACAGAAATAAAAGAAGCCTAGAAATGGACAATAAAACTGGGTTGACCCAGACTGCGTAGTCAAAAGGTCAAACTTAAAAGGAGTACCCTACATACATAGCTGATGCTTCTTCGAAGAACAAGAGGCCAAAAACGGTTAATCGCAAGTTTGAGGGGACTCTGAAAATTGGCTCAATGTTCATGCGGCAAAAACGCTAACGTGTTCGAACGCGGCAAAACAGAATGCATCGACTGCTACCTACAACGAAAAAGAAAACTGTAAACGCGTATAGCCTTCAAAATAGGTCGCCTAGTTGACATTCGAGATAAGGCAAAGTCGAATATGTACAATACTCAAATTCTATTCTGGAAGCCAAATATCGGGCAGCTCACTTAAACACGTGTTCTTTCTAATTGGCCTTGGATTGCGCTACGAAGTCTATAGGCTGGACACTCGTGCCGAACTGTAAGATTTAAGAAAAACGGGCTTGTTAAAGTCGTGGTTTAGTAATGATTTCGCGGACTCTAACATCAAAAAAGTTATTTACGTTGGCTGCTTGCAAAACCAGTGCCGTGTCTGCGCCTCCGCCGGTTCCGCCTATACTGATTATGTCTTCTTGCACGCTGATTAAGCCCGAGTCTGCAGCCATCAGGGCAATTTCAACCGCTACTTTGGTACCTTGCCCGAAAATGCGCAGTGTATTAGCGATTAACTCGTCAATCTGGTAGGTGTTGAACTTGTTGCGTACTGCTCTTCCGACTCCGCCAAAGGCGTGAGTAGTAGTTAAGATTTTTCCGCCGGCTGCAACAATCTTGTCCCTGTTTTCAGGGCAAAGTTCCGCTTTATTTTTTTCTTTGAACCCGTGACTATGGGTAACTACAACAACATCATAACCTTTGAAAGCCACTACGGCTTTGAGTCCAGTAGCACCATTGGTACTGGCAACAAGAATGGTTTTGATGCCCAACTCGTCAGCGCGTTTCCTGACCAAAGGAAAAATATCCACGTCTTCAACTTTGCCCATGCAACCTTCTCACTGCGAAAGTGTTATTTAATGATCTATGAGTTGTTTAACATTAAATTTACCTCTTGCCTAACTATGGAATTTCGAGCCTGTTCCACCTAACCGTGTGCGTAAGAAGAGGTAAGAATAAACCTTGAAATTGCTGTTCTACCTGTGGACACCGCACAAGTTGCCGTCGAAGGAGCAAACATTGTTGTTACAACAACGCCTTCAACTAACCCTCTGGTTCTAAATGAATGGGTAGCAAACGGAACACACTTCAATTGCATAGACGCCGACGCACCAGGCAAAGAAGAGTTGGATCCTGCAATTTTGAAAACGTCAAAAATATTTGTTGATGATTGGAAACAGGCTCTTCACAGTGGAGAGATAAACGTCCCAGTATCCATGGGCGTTCTGTTCCGAGAGAACATTTGGGCCGAGCTGGGAGAAGTGGTAGCTGGAATTAGATCTGGAAGATCATCATCAAATGAGATAACGGTTTTTGATTCCACGGGT
The DNA here is from genome assembly GCA_963720565.1 of Candidatus Bathyarchaeota archaeon. Lineage (GTDB taxonomy): Archaea > Thermoproteota > Bathyarchaeia > Bathyarchaeales > Bathycorpusculaceae > A05DMB-2. Next base: position 89,340 of record CAVRFW010000005.1, read on the forward strand.
TTAGCTATTCAGGATGCAACAACTGCTGAGCTTGTCTATCAAAAGGCACTTGAAAAGGGAATCGGAAGCTTTGTACATCTCTGAACTGGATTCGTGAGCGCAACCGAAGCCATTCTTGCAAACATATGTCTGTAGTCCTACTACATACAATCCCAAAAACTTAAGCACACAAACAGCGTAAGTATAATGGGGGTGGGGTAAGCACATTGGAACCGCAATTTTCAGACCAACAGGTTCTAGTCGATCTCGGACTCACTCCAAAACAGGCAAGAGTATACTTGGCTCTCGTTCAGTCTGGGCCCTTAAGAATAGCGGGAATTTCCAAAAACGCAGAAGTTGCGCGTCCGGATGTGTATCAGACTCTTGAAAGGCTACAACAGGTTGGCCTGGTCGAAAGAATAATCACGTCACCTCTCCAGTACAAAGCAATTCCAATGGATGATGGTCTCTCATTACTCTTAGAAACAAGAACGAATCAATACGAGAAAGTAAAAGCAGAAACAGAGGTTCTGCGAGCCACAATCAAAACAGAAAAGCCTGACAAGCCGAATGAGGAGGAGAGCCACGAGTTCGTTTTGATTCCGGGGGGAAGATCAGCAATTGAGAGAATAGGAGAAGCCATCAAGAATGCTCAGCAAAGCATAGATATTATCCTCTCCTGGAAAAGAATCGCTCATGGAGTAGTTGAAGTGTTTTCTGAAAGCCTAGAGATTGCTTGGGCAAAAAAGGTGAAAGTTCGGTGTATTTCGGAAAAACCCCCAGAAAACAAGACCTCGGAACAGTTAATAGAGTATTTCAGAGAAAAGCCTTCGAACCAAATGAGGTTTGTCCCGTATCACCCCGCAACGGTCTTTGGAATATACGATGAAAAAGAAATTTCGTTAGCAGTCGTTCCGAAAACGGATTTAGATAGCTCCCCGACTCTCTGGTCAACCAATAAGGCGCTTGTTTCTTTAGCTGCAGATCATTTTGAAGTACTTTGGCGCTCATCAACGGAGAAAATACAATAGAAAGCCGAACTCTGAAAAACCTCGAGAACTTAGGCCAAGGCGCCGGTTCAACCACTTGCTGTTGAAAGCTAAAGCGCGCGAGAAGTTATTTGTCCGGTAGCAAATCTCGCCTCTGTTCATTGCGTCCATGGCTCAGACGATAGTCCTTCAGAGCGTGCACAACCAATAATGGCAATTATAAACACGAAAAAATCACTTAGCACCCAATATAATAGAAGGATTAAGGATAGGAACTTAACCCGAACAACAACGAATCTGTTTTCTCACCGCATCTTCATTTCCAGGTTTACCATATCACCTTTCCTGAAACCCATTGAATGGTAAAATTGTAACAAATCCCAATCACTCCAGCTCGCAAGCGTGTACACAATATTTACGCCTTCAACCTCCCGTTCTGCGGTTTCGACACTTTCTTGTCTACCGCTTTTCTTGAAGATTTCAATTAGCGCATTGAACAACATTCTTCCGATTCCGCGACGTTGGAAAGCGGGATCTACCCCTAACGTGTCAATCCATCCAACGGTATCAGGAACCCCGAACTCCCAGCCGCTAACGAAGCCCAGTATGAACCCAACAATCTTGCCTTCTACCACGGCGACCAGAGCAGGACGAGGATAGATACCAGCGTAGGCTATCTTCCTTTTCCAAAAAGACCGCCTCTCCTGTCCCAAAACCCGCCTGTCGATCTCGACCACTGCGTCGAGGTCATTCTCATCTAAAACTCTAATCTTCACTTCCCCAGACATAATCAAGAACCCCCAATGATTAGTGGTTTTCAATACAGATAAAACTTGTTAAACAAGTCTTTTGTGCGCACACTCTGACAAACGACAATGCAACGCGCAGAATGGAATTTCTAGAACTGAGGAAACAATATATCCTACCAATTTTGACTGTTAGGACATGGTAGAGCAGGCAAAATACGAGATTCTGCGAAAAATCAACAAAGTCGAGATAAGACTATACCCACATTTAGTAGTTGCCAGGGTTGAGGGCTACGGCGATGCCGGTTTCAACATTCTTTTCCGTTTCATAACAGGCAACAACAGGCAAAAATCTAAAGTTGAGATGACGGCACCCGTTATTTCGGAAAAGATAGCCATGACTGCCCCTGTCTTTTCGGAAGAGGATTCTTTGGCATTTGTAATGCCCGACGGGTTTTCGATCGATACGACACCGGAACCGCTTGATAACCGCGTGAAGATTGTCGAGATACCGGAAAGGGCAGTTGCAGCACTTCAGTTTTCTGGATCTTGGTCCAGCTCAGTTTTCGAAAAACGGTCAAGAGAACTTTTGGAAGAGCTAGCCAATGAAGGAGTCAGAACAGCTAGCCAGGTTTTTTCTATGAGGTACAATGGACCATTTACTCCCTGGTTTCTACGTAGAAACGAAGTAGCCGTAGTTGTAGATGTTAAAGACAGGGCTTACTCGAAGCAACTCTCAAAATAGGATTCTTCTTTTCAGTCTTTGTTAATTCCACAAACACGCTTTTGCCTATGTATTAACACCAGATCCGAATTTAGGAGCTCGCACTATCTCTTATGCTACAGAAGCAAATCAACTAACGCTGCTGATAGCCTTCAATACCTCTTGAACATGTTGCTTTACATCTACTTTGGGAAAGACAGCTGAAATTTTTCCTTCTTTGCTGATTATGAAAGTCACTCGGTGAGTTAGAACTCCCCCGATTCCGAGAACGCCGTATTGCTTAGCTACTTCCTTCTGGTTGTCACTCAACAAAGCAAAAGGAAGCGTGTACTTCTTTGAAAACTTGGCGTGAGATTCAACACTGTCTACACTCACTCCAATCACCACAGCACCTCTTTCCTCGAAGGCTTTGTATTCATCTCTGAAGCTACAGGCTTCCTTGGTGCAGCCAGGTGTAAAATCTTTAGGATAGAAGTAGAGGACAACCGTTTTGCTGCCGAGAAAATCCTTCAGTCTAACGGGAAAACCCCTTTCATCTATCAAACTGAAATCTGGAGCAACATCTCCAATCTTCAACTCAACCACAAAGTTCACCGGATATTCAGTCGCTAATTCCACTATAATAACATGGTGCTCCGCCAACCTCTTCACTGCAAATTTCTTGTTTAACCTCGTTTTGGCTAATCCCGCCAACAAACCAGACAAATATTTAGCGGACTCTCAAAAAATTGCACACAAGAAATATTAGGCGATCTAGTGGATGATTGAAGTGGTGATATAACTCAAATGAACAAAGGCAAACTAGAGAAAGAGCTTGTAGAACCTTACTTACCGAATAAAACTATTCCCCCCGAATACATTAGGGATGTTCTGGATGAAGCTAACAAGGATTTTCCGCTGAGGGATTTTGATTACGAGGTCCCACACAAATGGCCACTTGAGGAATACAAGGACAGATACGAGAGATTAGAGCAACAAATGCTCGAGATCATAAGCTGGCGTGTACGCTGGTTTGGGAAGAAAGAAACGTAGGAGACCACGTTTAAAACCTGTTCACTTCAGCGAGCTTAGACGCTACCAGCAAGAGCCTACGCTATCTATAAGAAAAGGACCGACTGTTATTACACGGTGATCATAACGCAATCGCGTTTTGGAGATGATTTTCAGAAGGGGACAAAATACCAAAGAGGAGACGTCTGGGCTCCACTGGATTGGGCAGCAAAACCTGAAGTCTACAAGACTTATCCATCAAGAAGGCAACTTCAGCTTTCACATCAATTCCAAAACCAGACTCTTCCTTTTGTAGAGGTGCTCAAGAAACGGAGAAGTATTCGAAGCTACTCACCTGAAGCACTACGCACTTCTGATTTGTCTTTTCTCCTGTGGGCATCTACGGGCATTCAAAGAAAGCAGCATGACCACGAGTTCCGCACAGCGCCTTCGGCTGGGGCATTGTATCCGATTGAAACTTACCTCGCAGCAAACAACGTTGAAGGATTGGAGAAAGGTCTATATCACTACAACATTCCCGCGCATGCTCTGGAAGAGCTGAAAATCGGAGCTCTCGGAGAAGAACTAGCTCATGGTGCTTTGGAGCAGGAGATGTGCGAGGAAGCACCAGTGGTGTTCGTCTGGACAGCGGTCTTTGGCAGGTCAAAATGGAAATACAAGCAAAGAGCGTACAGGTACGTGTATTTAGACGCAGGCCATATAGCTCAGAACCTCGCCTTGTCCGCGGCAAGCATTGGCCTTGGATCTTGCCAGATTGGAGCCATCTTTGATGATGAAATAAACAGCATCTTAGGTGTAGACGGAATAGAGGAAAGCACAATATACCTTAGCGCAGTTGGTTATCCAAAACAAGGTTAGGCTGATTTCCAATTTTCTATTTTGAATCATAGATCTGAAAACAGAAAAACCAAAACAAACCACTCACTTTAAGTATTCACCAAGGTTTGTTTCCCCAACTTCGAAGACTGGAAATACCTGAATCAACTGTTTTGCCATTTCAGACAGGATCTTCTTAACGCCATCCGTTTTCTCAAATTCGATCTTGGGATACAATCTTATCACAATCCCACCTTCTCTGCCTGTTATCATTGCCAAAAAACTCGTCTTTCTGTCTGACTGGATAGCTAAAGAATCAATCAGAATAGCGTTCTTGCCACGCTCAAGGTAAATGTCGGTAGTTTTCAGAAGGGTTCTTTCATCTCTAATGAATAGTGGCTTCAATTCATTGAAAACATTCTCGATACTAACTCGACCCTTCAAAACAACATGCGGCAAAGCTCTTCCTCCGAAAGAGGATGTTATTCTCCGCTTAATATTCAGTTCTACTCAAATCAAAACAGCGTTTATGCATAGCCTTGAAAGAACTAGATGCAAAGAGTAGGTTCGCAAGTTGCGTTATGCCTCAAAATAGACAACGCTTAAAAACTTTTTCAGCCATCGAGCTCTTAGGCACAAAACCATGAAGAGCACTAATGCGCGTTTCCTGCTAGCAGTCACTGCCTTACTGCTTTTCATTTTCGGGACATCAGTTGGTTCAGTTCTGGACTCAAACTTCGGAAAAACTGAAGTCAAATCAATTCTGATTAGCAGCGGCGAGGTAAAACTAAGCGCAATATTATATCGCCCGTACTCAGCTTCTCCGGATAATCCCTCTCCCGCGATTGTCGTTACGCATGGAATAAGCAGCTCCAAGGAGATGATGAGCAGCATTGGACTTGAACTATCCAGAAGAGGCTTTGTGACCCTCTGCTTGGATTTGTATGGGCACGGAAAATCCGGAGGAACCCTTGAAGACGGAGAAGAAGACCCAAGTTTTGGTTCGTTATCAGCTGTACAGTACATAAAGTCGCAACCATATGTCAACTCATCTAAGATAGGCATGATTGGCCATAGTCTGGGTGCAGGAGCAGTTAGAGCAGCAACTGTAAAAGATGATCAAATTGGAGCTTTAGTTCTGATAGCAGGAGGGCTAGGAGATTCTGTCGAGCAATTGGATTATGGCCAGTTCAACAGCACTTTTCCCAAAAATCTTCTTGTAATAGTGGGTAAATACGATGTTCTTTTCAACATAACAGAGGTTACCAAAGAAGAACTGCCGGCAATGTTCGGCACCCAGCAAGAAGTGGTTCCGGACGTTACTTACGGGAACTTCCTCTCTCAGACGGCAAGAAAACTGGTCACACCATCAACAACACATCTCTTTGAGCCATTCGACCCAGCAGCCATTTCCGAAATAGTCACATGGATGCAAAACGCCTTTCCTACAACAGGATCTTCAGAAGCAGTATGCGATGTAAAAATGGTCTACTTCGAACGGGAAATTTCAATCATGGTCGGCATTATTGGACTTATAGGAATAACTCTTCTCATGTTCTTCCCCGTCTCAAAAGTGGCAAGGCTGAAAATTCCTGAAGATGCACCTGAAAGTAACAGTCGACCAAAAGCATTGAAGTCGCACGCTGTATGGGGTCTGCTAAACATAGCTTTGTTCCTGCCATTGTTAGCCGTTGGATTCGTAATTCCGTTCCCACCATTGCTGTTTGGAAGGTCAATAGCTTGGTGGATGCTCGGCGTGGGCTTAGCCGGGTTGCTCTTGATTGCCGCGAAAATTCCGAAATCTCTGACCAAGATCAGACTTAAGGAAACACTCAGAGAGGCCATAGGCAAAAAAGAAATAATCGCAGGATTGACACTGTTCTTGTTTCTTTTCACAATCGCTAGCTTACTAGAATCAGTGTTCAATGTTAATCTTCGAATAATCACACCAATATTTCGGGCACTAACAGATCCACGGCGAATTTGGGCCTTCCTATCATTCCTGCCATTCTTCACAGCATACTTCCTAGCAGAAGGACTATACCTACATGACCCCTACAAACCAAAGCAACAACAAAAACAAGGAAGACCTGCCGACCTGCACGAATACTTCAGCGTTGTCATCGGCAAAACCGCTCCCTTCCTGATGGTAATCTGTTTACAATATCTGCCTGCAATAGTCTTTGGCTTCTGGGTTTTTCCGAGCTTTTCCGGGTTCATCTTCGAGTTTCTCTGGTTGATTGTGCCCATTTTCATAATAACAACAACAAGCTCGTGGTGGTTCTACAGGAAAACCAGAGGAATCGGGCTGGGAGCATTGTTTAACACGTTAACGATGGCGTGGGTAGCCGCCGCCGTATTTCCATTCTAGACAAAACGGAAAGCCCATCTTCAGAAGATCTTCGCTAGCTTTTGGCCAAGGCTCTCTTCAAAGCCTCAATAACGTTCTGCCCTCCCATGGTCAACAGGTAAGGCCCCAGTTTCGGTCCTTGAGGAACCCCCAAGAGAATCATATAGATAGTCTTGAAGAAAGCCCTTGGCTGTAACCCGTTTTCTTTTGCAGCGTTGAAAATCGCGTTTTGTATTTTATCTGGGCTTGTTTCAGTCTCCAGGGCTTCCATCAGAGCGGATAAGGCTCGCCTCTCTTCATTTGACAGACTTATCGGTGTTTCTTTGATTTCCTCAAAGTCTCGAACCCAATTGAGCGCGTACTCGATTCTTCTGGCCAATTCAGCGCCAATCGCCCGATTCTCCAGCGGATATCCATAGCTCGCAAGTGTTTCTGAGATGAAGTCATTCGCATTGTCTTTGGGAGCCATCTTGGCTAAAAACGCTAACAGATTGTAAGGCACATGCAAACTTGGTTTGGTAGGAGGCTTCATAACCCAACAATACTCATACAAGCCCCGCAGCTTCAAAAGCTCCTTTTCATCCTTAACTTGCTTCTTGCCAAAAAAAACATCCTCAAGATTATCTAACTCATTCATGTAAGAAGGAATATCGGAAACGTCAAGCGACCGCGTGCCCACAAAACGTTTCAGCATCAGTAAAAGCAAAGACTGAGGCGAACCATATTGGAACCAGACTTGCGGCGTGAAAACGTTTCCCGAAGACTTTGAAATTTTCCGCCCACCCTTGTCGAGAAACATCTCATATTTGGCATGAGAAGGCGGCTCGAAACACAGAATCTCCCGGCTAATCCGATCGTTTGTCCGTACAGAATCAGCAATATCTTTACCATAAGCTTCAAACCGAATATCAAACGCTTTCCAGCGAGCAGCAAATTCAACTTTCCATGATAGTTTGCCCGCTCCAGCCAAAACACTTGCTTCCCCCTGATGACCGCAACCCTCAATCAGTTTACCTCTTATCTCTAAGCCTTCGCACTTGTAATGCACCCTGTCTGTCTTTGGATCGAATTTCAGGGCTTTTGTGGTATATATTCGTCCGCATTCTTCACAAATCGGAAAGTAAGGCAAGACCTCTGTGTAACGTTCTTGTCCAACTTCTTCTTTAACAATTTCGCCAACCCTTTGGGCGTTTAACAGTATGGTGCGTATTTCCTCCCGCAACAACCCTTTATCATAAACTTGTTTTGCAGACATGTAATTGTACTCGATCCCACATTTGTCTAAAGCGTCAAGGAGAAGCGAACTCATGTGGCTTCCAAAGCTTTCGTGACACCCGAACGGGTCAGGAATGCTCGAAACTGGAAAGCCCAAGTACTTCTCAAGCGATTTCGGCAACCCTGCGGGAACCTTACGCAACCCATCCTTGTCATCGCAGAAAGCTACCAGCTCAGAATTAACCCCCGCCTCTTTCAAGGCAAGAGTCACGGCGTAGGATCGAACGGCGTCGCCTAAACTGCCGATGTGAGGAAAACCCGAAGCGCCAAGACCCATCTCTGTCCTAACTCTATCTAAGCTCCGATTCAGTTTTCGCTCACGATCGATCACCTTCCGCGCCATCATGTCGTACCAAGTACCGTGACCGATTACCTCTTCATTCATGACGCTTAACCTCTCCACCAATGACTGCAGAATGAAATAGAAAAATGTTTAGAAAGAAAAGGTCGCAACTACTTTTGACGCAATGCAGTAACGATTGTCAAGACACCGAAAACCAAGAGCAACAGAACCAGCGAGTAAAGCCAACTGAAATGGAATAGGTACAATGCTGCACCTATGGCTATTAAAAGCAAACCCAAGATCATTGTACTGAAAGCACCGCGATCACTATTATCCGATTTGGAAACTCGGAGTCCAGACACAACCACAAACCAGCATCCGAAAAGCACCAGAACCAACGAGACAAGCAGCGACCAATCTGCAATAACATTCAGAGCAAATAGAATCAGACCAACCGCAATTACTAGAAAAAGGACGCCAATCGAAAGCAAGTCTCTTCTGCTTTGAGCCAACAAAGCACCTCCTAAGAACGCTCGCTCAGGGGCATTTGATCTTTTGCCTCGGCAAAAAATTCTCTTTTCTCGTTCATTTCGATCCCCTACTCATTCGGTTATAGATTATGAGGCACTTTTAAAGTTTCTTAAAGCCCTACTAAAACTTGGCGGCAGGGATATCTCCTTTCAGGGCTAGCCCTGTGGTGCCGTCAATTATAAGCTGGTATGGCTTACCCTTGTACTCGTATCCTATGAACCACACGGGTGCATGCAAGTAAACAACCTGTCTCACGTCAAGCTCAACCGCCATCTCAACGATTCTGTCCACATCCTGTTGGAGAAGAAAACGGTTGTGCGCATCTATCTGTTGCTTAGCAAGTTCTGTCGCTTCAGCCTTATCCATCTCGCTATTCAAGACTTTCGCGAAACCTTCAATTTTCCGGAAATCGTACGGAACCTTGCCACTCAAAGGAATGTCATATTCTCTTGTCGGGAAACTAGCATGCCTTGCGTGCCAAGACGAGCCAGTTGTACTCTTTCTTGATTTCGCCCTCTTTCACTATTGGAGGCGCAATACGCTCGAAAATGCCTTTGTATTTTCCTGTTACCCCAACAGAAACAACCCAAATGGGCAGGTAAAGCAGACTCTTTTCCAAAATTCTTGATTTTCTTGCGAGATCTGACGGTTTCAGAAACCCAGAACGCATCCAGTTCTGCACAACTGCTTCGATTTGCTCTTCACTAAATTTGTTAAGAAGCATTGAATGCTCGAAACTGAAGGCTTTCCCTGTTTCAATTACGGTCATGAAGCCGCAGTACGTACAGGTAGCTATTATTTCTCCAGATTTGAATTCTACTGGACCACCGCAGTGTGAACACCTTATGTTGTCAGCTACAACCATTGTTATGCCTTCAGGTTTTCCCTTTTCATTATTTCCTGGGCAACTATGACTCCTGAAGCTGAAGCTTGAATCAACCCTCGGGTAACGCCGGCACCGTCGCCGATGGTAAACATGTTCTGAATCTTGGTTTCTAAAACGTTGCTCAGCTGCAGGTGTGAAGAGTAAAACTTGACTTCGACACCGTAAAGCAGAGTATCTCTGGATTGCACCCCCGGTGCAATAACATCCAACGCTTGAAGCATTTCTCTTATGTCAGACAAGTAGCGGTAAGGCAACACAAAACTCAAGTCGCCAGGTGTCGCATTCTTCAAGGTGGGTTCCACAACACTTCGCGCGAGACTCTTAGAAGTCGAACGCCGTCCCGAAAGCAGATCTCCAAGACGCTGGACCATCACGCCTCCGCTTAGAAGGTTTGAAAGCCTAGCAATGTATTTGCCATAAGCTGTCGGCTCCTTGAAAGGTTCAGTGAACGAAGTGCTTACGAGGATGGCGAAGTTGGTGTTTTTAGTTTTTCTCTCCGCATAGCTCTGTCCGTTGACTGTTAAGACACCGTCGTAAGATTCGGTCGTGACTTCTCCGTAGGGCGAAACACAGAAAGTTCGCACTTGGTCATCAAAAAGGTGCGAATAATGAACAAGTTTCGGTTCATAGAGTACTTTAGTCAATTCTTCCATAACTGAGGCTAAAACTTCAACTCTAACACCAACATCAACTGGATTGTTAACGGTTTTCAAACCATGGAACTGAGCTTCAGTTTGAAGCCACTCGGATCCACTTCTGCCCGGAGCAATTATAACGTATTTACTGTAGATTTTTTCGCCAGCTACAGTCTCAACACCCTTGACCATATGGTTATCCGTGATAAGAGCTTTGACATCTGTTTTCGGCTGAAAAGTTATTTTGCTATTAAGTTCCTTTCGCATCTTACGGAGCGTATCTGCACATTTTTCTGTTCCCATATGGCGTACTTCTTGCTTAATTAGTTTCAATCCCGCCAGCGATGCTCTTCTTTCGATCTCATTTACCTTTTCGGTGTCTCCTCCGTAGACTTGTTCGCTTGCACCATATTTCAAGTAGACGCTGTCAACGTAAGCAACAAGCGCTTTGAGCTCTTTTTCAGAAATATACTGATTAAGCCAACCACCAACCTCTGTGGACAAGGTCAGTTTGCCGTCACTATATGCACCTGCTCCGCCCCAGCCTGAAAGGACAGAACAAGGCTCGCAATGATGACATTCTAAGCCTCGACTTGAAGGACACTTGCGCTTGTCAATATCTGGACCTCTGTCCAGAATTAGTACGCTGAGATGGTTTCTTTCTACTAACTCCAGTGCTGAAAAAATGCCCGCTGGACCCGCACCGACGATGATAACGTCATAGTTCAAGTGGCATTGTCTCCCTGGGAACCCAGAGTTAGATGTAACCACTAGCATATATTTCTAACGAAACGCGAAGATGCAAACACTTGCGCAGACCGAAAACGGATGAAACAACACTATAACGTAAACAGAACCCTACGCATCATGATTCATTTTTCGGTATACGGTATGAGACAAAGGAATCTCAAAGCGTCGACACCCGTGTTTCTGAATTGATGCAGTTCGTTCGAAGGAACAAAAACAACATAACCAGGTTGAAAGTCAAACGTTTTTTCTCCGTCGGAAACGTTGCCCTCTCCAGATAGTATGAAGACCTCATGCTCCCAAGGATGAGTATGTAAGGGGCTATAGCCGCCAGGTTCAATTTCGAAAAGGCGCATAGCAAAGTTATTTGCACCCATTTCTTTCGTTATGAGCCATTGTACTTTTGTCTTTATGGCTCCCCCTTCGGCGACCTGCGGGCTTATTGAACTATGGTGAAATACGTTCATTTGTTATAGTTCTCCGTGCCTGTTGCCTGAGGCTAGTTTGCGCAGGTTAATTTATTAAACTATGCAGCGCCAACTGTCTCCCAAAGATATATCTCGAGAACATTTATATCCCGTAAAACCCCAAATACACCAGCGGTCACCCCGATGACAAACAGAAGAAATGGAGAAATGGACGGGATAATCTCCGATTTTTCCCGTTTCTACATACTCACGATACTCTACGAAGGACCTTCGCACGGCTACCAAATTATCAATCGCTTCAAAAAAAGAGTAAAGAAAGACGTAAGCCCCAGCCTCGTCTACCCGTTCCTTCAACAATTGGAAGAAAAAGGTTTAGTTACGCACACCACGGAACCGGTAGGTCAGAAACAACGGAAAATCTTCAGACTCACCGAAGAAGGCAGAAAAGTATGTACTGGACTCTTCAAACGATTCGCTGACCTCATCGCGATTACTATCGAACCGAGCCTCTATGTTTGTGCTCACTGCGGATGCAAAGTCTACGAAAGCGGCTACCGAGAAACGATAAACGGCAAAGAAACAGCCTTCTGCTGCATACACTGCGCTAATTCATACAAAGAAATGCTGAAACAAGATAAGGCTGTAAAACAATAGCTAAAATCAAAGCCCGAAGACAAAATAAGCACTTTGCGAGCCTTCACAGCTACTTCGACTTGCAATCACTCTAGATTCTAGCGCCACGGAACTTTTCCTATTCAGCTTTCAAATCGCAGCCATCAAAAACTAATGGTCATGCACTACTTTCATCGCGCATCAGAATTGAAAGAAGAAAAACACCAAATTCCAGCAGAATAGAACTTTTTGTTTTTCTTCTAGTCAATAGTTTTTGTTAGTAGAAGAAGAAAGATGAAAAAACAATTGCTCTTCTTCTACTGCTTTGCTTCAAAGCTTATTCTGAAACTTGTTAAAGTAGACTTTTAACGCGCTGTAAAAATGCTGATGAAGGGGTTTCAAAAGCCAAAGTAATCTTGTGCTCTAAATTAGTCTTTTATGGCTTCTATGAAGCTCATAACGTTCCACAGTTTTACCCGAGTGTAAGGCGGCATATTTGGATCCTGCAATATATCGTCTAGAAGTGAAACAGCGTTTGAAGCTCTAACTGCAGGCGTGAACTCTGAACCCTGCAACGCGTTAATAGCGTCCTTGGCTGAACGTCTAATATTCCGCGGGGTTGTGCTATCTTCAGAGACGGCGCCAAGCACAGCTAACGCTTGCTTTATCTTTCCCTCATACTCTTCTGCCTTTTTCTTTCGCACCATAAATAGACCACCTAATCTCCTTTCGCAGTGCTCAAGTTATATAAGCATTGATACGTATTTACTTTGGGGTTCTTTATTGCAGGAAAAAACCGACGATAAGCCTATAAAACGTATGGCTGAAATGCTCCTGAAGGGCGCTACCCTAACCGATTTGTCGTGTCCAGCTTGCAAATCCCCACTCTTCAGATTGAAGGATGGAACACTTTGGTGTGCACAAGACGAAAAGAAGGTAATAGTCGTCAAAGAAGGAGAAGAGCCCAAACCAAGCAGCAACTCGGCTTATGACAAACTTGAAGCGACACTAATGTCTAAAATCCAGCAGTTGCAGGAAAGAATCCAGAACAGCGAAAACGTTGATGAACTTCAGAAGCTGAGTTCAGCACTCTCCGAGCTGCTAAACAACCTTGAAAAAGTAAAGACGATGAAAAAGACCTAAAGCGGAACGGCGAGAATGTTAGGGTTTTACGACAACTTCCCCGTGAATATCCATCGAGCAGAAAAATTCACGTCTGCACTCTCAAACAGAGCACTACAGCAGAAACTCGTTCAGGTTTTCCGAGAAATAAACAGCAAGACCTTCAGTTTTGACGAAATAGTTCACCCAACCCTGCCGGATAGCACCATAATCTTTGAGATGGGCTTAGCTGAAGGCAATAGCTTCAATTATATAGACAGAAAAGAAACGAAAAAAGTATGCAGTGCCTTGAGGAAGGATGCATTACGTATGATAGATCTGTTCTGCGCAATACGATACTACAAAAGCATTGCAGAAAAGAAAAGACCTCTGAGATTTGACTATTATATGATACGTATGGCCTTCAGCGGGAACACCGTGGAAATTCAGGTTTTCCATGAACGAGGCCCGAGATACTTGTCACCCGAAGACATCACCTCATTCTTAGTTAACGAAATCAACAAGACTACAGAACGAAAAACCCTGTTAGTGCCTGAATCCTAGTGAGACGCGTTTAGAAAATTCAGCACGACTCTTTGCAGTTCTTCCGCCACCAAGTGTTTTGGCTTGTTGCCGTCGATTCTACTTAGGTCACCTTTTTCAACGAATTCCAGGTATATCTGCCGAACTCTTTGCTGTGTCTCCAAGTTCTCCATGACAGATTTCACAGGTTTTAGCCTCTGCATAACAGCCCGAGGGTCAACGTCTATGAAGATAGCCAGCTCCGGTCGCAGCGCGTATTGATTAATGCTCTGTATCCATTCGATGCTGAGTCCGGCAGCTCCCTGATAAGCCAAAGACGAGTAAACGTAACGATCGGATATCACAAGCTTCCCTTGACGTAAAGCAGGGAGGACTTCATTTTCTACATGTTCAACGCGGTCAGCGGCGAAGAGCAGCGCCTCAGCAAGGCTTGTAGAGCGTTTTTCGCCGTAAAGGATACTTTTTCGTATGAAATCGCCGATTTTGCCGTCGCTTGGCTCTGCCGTGTACATTGCGTTATAGCTTCGCTGGAGTTTTTCCACAAGCAGTTTCGCCTGAGTGGTTTTTCCACAACCATCCAAGCCTTCGATGCAGACAAATGTACCCTTCATCGTCATATCTTTCAACTCACGGTGGCTCAGCGTTACACATTATAAGAAGGCACATAGATATAACTTGGCAAACGCGGGTAGCGTGTACAAAATGCCGAAAGCGTATTGGGGCGAGATTAAAGATCCAGTTCACGGCTTCGTGTACATAACTGAAGCCGAAAAAGCTATGATTGATTCCTATCCTGTGCAGAGACTGCGCAGGTTAAGGCAGCTCGCAGGCTCGGAGTACGTTTATCCTGGAGCGAACCACACGAGATTCGAGCACTGCATTGGCGTCATGTACCTAGCGGGCAAAGTTTCTGAGAACCCCTACATTTCCAGAGTCGCAAACGACGAAGAAACAGACATGATTAGAATTGCAGCATTGCTTCACGACGTTGGGCACGGCCCATTTTCGCATGTCTTTGAACAACTTTCAATAAAGTACCTAAACAAGACGCATGAAGATACAACATCGTGGATTATCAAGGAAAGCGAACTCGGGGAAAAAGTGGCTAGAATGGGCTATAGACCTGAGGAGGTAAGTGCCCTTGCAGTAGGAAAACTACACAAGCCCGGCAAAGCCTTTCTGGATCAAGTAATTAGCAGCGCAGTCGACGTGGACAAACAAGACTACATCGTGAGGGATACATTCCACACCGGGGCGGAGTATGGTTTCATCGATGTGTTCAGACTGATTCACGCCTTGGATGTGCTGGGAGAGAACTTGGCAGTTGAAGTAGGTGCGCTTTCAGCGTTGGAGGCTTTCATCATCGCGAGAATTGAATCATTTAAGAGCATCTATTTTCACCGGGTCGGACGAGCAGCGCAGATAATGCTTGCGACTGCAATGGAGAAGGCGAATGGCACGTTAGGATTGACGGCGTTCAAAACGCCTAACGAGTACTTGGAGATGGATGATTACTCGGTATGGTCGGCTTTGAAGCGTTGTGAGAAATCGAAGGAAATCATGGCGGATTTAGAGCAGCGTAAGATGCTGAAGTGCGCGTACGAGAGGACGTTCTATGAGAAAGACACAATGATTTCGAATATATTCGTACGTGAAGCAAGCAGAATACAGATGCAAACGGAGATTGCGAAAGAGGCGGGAGTAGACGCGGAGGCAGTCGTGATTGATGTGCCAGCAGTGCCGTCTGTGCCGTATCATCATGCCGTGTTAATGCAAGAGATGGAGATTCCTGTGTTCAGCAGAACCCAAGCGGGCGGCAAGGAACTACAAAGACTAAGCGAGATATCGAAGATTTTTGAAACGCTGAAGGGTTTCATCAACATACTCCGGGTTTACACCAACAGTACTGACCGCGAACGAGTAGAGAAGGCTTCAGCAAAGATTCTGGGCAAGATTCCGTCAGCCTCAAAGATCTCTTTCTAATCCATGACAAAGCAGTCGCTCCCCTGTTAACAAACAACAGAGCATGTTATTTTTGCTAGCATCATGGTTAAAATAGGCGAGAGCACAAATGGATTAAACGCGACAAACCAAAACGGTGGAAACGCATTTGGAAAAAAGCGCCAAGAACGTTGAAAGCAGGAAAATCATCAAAGTCAAGATTCCCAAAAAACAGGAGCAGACTGCAGCAATCTTCTCACAGAAAGAAATAAGACGCTTTGTAGCCGAGTTCGTCGCATCTTGGATCAGAGGCGACATCACAATCCGTTTTCCTACAGCTACCGAATTGGCTAAGAAAGCTCCTTTGGCCATAGCGTTTCCCACGGACCCATCGGTGGACGCGGAACTGAAAATAAAAGAACACTACATTGATTTGCTGTCAGTCTGCGCTGGCACCAAACCCGCCACGGCTGAGGAACAAGAAAAAGCCGTGACTGAGACATTCCGGATGCTACTAATGTTCCGCTCTGCAAACAGAATAGAAGGCAAAATAATATCTAACGACTTAGAGAAGAGGATTGAAGAGCTTGAGAAGACTACAAAGTCTACGGGTAAGCTCGTAGAACAAATAACAGGATATTTGTTCAAGCCCGCAAAAGACGCAACGAAATAGTCTCGATGGAAGGCAACGCCCGGGAATCGCACAATCAAGTTTCCAGAGAGGATGCGTCAGGACCGCGCTCGCTAGAGGAAAGTAAATTAATGTTTGCCTGATTTGAATACGTGCGCTAAAGCGGAAAATACTCAGTAGCTATATATAGAAAGCAGAAATAGCTTCTGAAGGCTCGGAAAGTAACATATCCAAGTGCTCCGGTAGTATAGTCCGGTCAAGTATTCCGGCCTTTCGAGCCGAAGACCCGGGTCCGAATCCCGGCCGGAGCACCAAAAAAATTCCTAATTCAAACAAGTTTTGCCAGTTTAAAACTAGCTTTAACGTTTTCAAAAGACAAGTATTTGTTTCTCCAATACGCGTCGGGTGAATATTTGAAACTTATCAAAACAGTAACAACGCCTTGACGATATTCCGAACTCTGATTATGCTCGAATAACAGAGAATCAGCAAAGAAAGAAGAAGAGAAGCTGCTTATTTCAGTGGAACATACATCGAAGACCGTGATGCACCGATACCCGGAGTTCCATGGCGCACGGGTTTGTTTGTTATTGCAAACTCGCCAAGGAAATGGCCAATCATGTCGGGTTTTATGTCCACTCCGACAAATTCTTTTCCGTTGTGGACCATGATCTTCGCGCCAACCATCTCCGGAAGTATGATTAAGTCTCGCACATGTGTCTTCAGAGCGTTGTCTTTGCCTTTTTTGGCAGCTTCGTTTGCTGCTCGCATCTTCTCCAGCAGAATACGCTGTTCGGGCGTCAAACCTCGCTGCAGACTTCGCCTTTGCCTCGAAGGAAGCAGAGTAATAAACTCATCCATAGACATCGCTTGCAAGCTTTCAAGCGAGTGACCACGATACATGAATTCTTTCGGCATTCTTCACTCAACTCCTAAACCCAATTCTTCAAATGCTATAAACGTTCCGTCACCGAACTATTCTTTTCTTCTTTCTTCCCGCACCTCTGGCAGCAATCAACCCTACTTTCTGCCCTGGCGGAGCACCGTGAGAAGTCGTCGTGCCTTTCCGTGCGCTACGCTTACTACTACCGTACGGGTGCACGGCAGCAACCATTTTTCTCCCGCTGGTTCTCGGATACTTGTGACCCTTCGCCTTCATCCAATGAAACATCTCACCGGCTTTCAAGAAAGGTTTCTCTTGACGACCAGAACCAGACACAACGCCCACGGTAGCCATGCAATAATCGTTAACATATCTAATGCGTCCAGAAGGCAACTTAATCATTGCCCCTTGAGGAGTGTGCCCCACAACGGTAGCATACGCACCCGAAGACCGGGCAAGCTTCCCACCGTCACCGGGACGAAGCTCAAGATTACAAACCAAGGTTCCCTCTGGAATCTTTCCCAAAGGTATGATATTGCCAATCTCGGCAGGGGCTTTACCGCCCAATGCAATCTGTTGCCCCTGAAATGTTCCTTCAGGAGTAACGGTGTAACATGAGGTTCCATTCTGGAATTTCACAAACGCTAATGGTGAACCACGACCTGGATCATGAACAAGCGCTTCCACAACGCCAATTATTGAGGATTCAAAAGACTCTTTCGGAGTAATAGTTGGCGGATATCGAGCAGGGGCAACTCTCTTGTGAGTCGACGCCCTATAAGTTGAACCGCCACGACCGCGTCTTTGAACACGAATTCTTTTTCCCATTAAACCATACCTTCATTAAATGTTACAGGATACCAAGTTTTATAGCTACATCTGATGCCTTGATACTCTGGCTTGAGCTTAACGAAGGCTTTCTTCTCTCCGTGCGGAGTTACCAACAAAGTAACATTGGCAACCTTTACCTCGTAAAGCTGCTCCACCGCCCGCTTGATATCGGCCTTACCGGCCCTGATATCAACAACAAACAATAGCTTGTTGTCTTTTTCAACCATCAAACTGGCGGATTCCGTCATCAAAGGATAAAATATAACCTCATTTGGATTCATTACTTGTCTCCGCCCCCACCATAAAGTCTATCCAGTTGCCCGACTGCGCTGTTAGTCCAAAGTGTCAACCTTCCAGCGTGCGTGCCCGGAGCTAACATTTCCGCATTAAGAGCATCAACCTTGGCCACATCCAATCCAGGTATGTTGCCAGCAGCGTCAGCCAAACCCTTGTTTTCCCCGATTATGATAAGGGGTCCGACAGCCTGCTTCATTTTTCTCCCTCTGCGTTTGCCCTTGCCAGCGCGAATACTCGTGCTGTCTCTGACACGAGAAACATCTAGCATTAAGCCCAAGTGCAGGAGGGCTTCCTCCACGTCTTTGGTCTTAGTCAAAGTTTCGATATCATCTGTGACTACAAGTGGGATTTGAGGGACATCCTCCACTTGGTGTCCTCGTTTGGTCACTGTTTCTTTAGAAGCGGTAGCTGCTATAGCAGATCGCAATGCCAAGCGCGCTTCTTTCTTGGGAATATACTTTACTATCTTCTTTTCAATTTTTGGCGGGTGAGCCTGACGTCCACCGACGGTTCCAGGCGCAACAGCACCTCTCCCGCTTCCGCCTTTGATGCGCGGTATCCTGGCGATTCCACTGCCTGTGCCCCGTGATTCTGCACTGGTGCGTTTGCCAGCCATTTTGTCTCTGCCCTGTGGTTGGCGCTTGCGAGATTGAATCGAGAGTACAGCACGTTTTATCACGTCTGGCCTTAGCGGAGTTTTGAAAACCGAGGGAAGCTTTGTCTTGCCAGTTGCTTTGCCGTTTAAGTCGTATATATTGACGGTTCTTTGTTGGGGCATAATCTAATCTCCAGAGCTATTTTCCTTGGGGCGAATCGAGTGATATATGTGTGATTTGCGGTGCCTGCTCGATTGCTTCTCGAGGCGGGCGCGCGGGATAGCGCAGTCGAATCAAACGTTTTTCAGGACCTGCCACACTACCTTCGATAACCATGTAGGGTCCTTTAACGGGACCGTACCGGATGAATCCACCCTTAACGGTGATTTCTTTGCCGTCTTTGCCAATTTTCAAAATGCGTTTATTGTATTCTATACGCTGATGGTAACCCATTTGTCCGGCTCGTGCAACCGAGTACATTATGTGATGCGGATTCCATGGTCCAAGAGTCCCGATGCCGCGCTTGGTTTTTCTACCTTTGTGTTGGAGTACGCCTACCCCCCAACGTTTAACAGGTCCTTGAAAGCCTTTGCCCGTTGTTATTGCAGCACTATCTGCGTATTGCCCATCTTTGAAGACCTCTTCCGGTGTAACCGTTTTCCCCAGGAGAGCCTTAGCATATTCAAATTGCTGTGGGATTGTGCCTCCGCCAATTTCGATTTCAGTAATGTCCGGTTTCTTCTTCGCTATGTTAGTCTGTTTGGGTTGTGTAATTGCGATTACGCGGACATTTGAGGTTTTGTCGAGGTCCTTTTCGAGTTTCTGGATCATGTCCTCTGTGTTAAAGTTTTCCGGCAGGACCAATGTCCGGTCGAGATCAGAGGGTGGTTCTTTCATCCAAGCTTCAGTCAGGTGCTGCAAGCCATAAGGCGTTTTTGTGTAAGTCCTTATTCCGCATATCAAAATTGGAGGCGTATCCAGAATCGTGCATGCCCGCATGATTTCTTTGCCAAAATTAGGGCTACGTTTTCGATCTTCTATGGTAAAGACGTAGGTCATACCTGCTTTGAAAGCTGTGAAGCCTAGAAGCCTAGGTTGATCAGCGCTAATTTTTGGCCAGTGACGAATTCTCGCGACTGGATTTTTGGCGCGGTGTCTAGGCAAATAAGCGAGTGACCCGCGTCTTGGGGCGTGTTTTTTTCTATGTCCCATTGTAATTCCGCTTCGCGAAGCTTAGCAATGAGAAAATAGAGTTATAAACGTTGCCATCGCCTTTTCTGTTTAGTTTGCTGCGTTTCTCTTGCTAATTTTGAATTCCCTTTAAAAATACCGTACGGTAAAAACTTGAACCCTCGCTTAGGCTTAACAAAACCCCAGCGGGGTTTAGAATGAATGTTTGACAGCGTCTCATGTCAAACGCATTGTTGCTACAGAAGGAATCGGTAAACCTCTCAAAAACTGGCAGGTAAATGTAGGCTAAGCGCTGTAGTCTCTCTCTAGCGGCTTGGAACTCGGGGTTTTCGCTTCAGGTATCTGGGGCAAGGGTATGGGCGGAGGGATGTTCAAGGTCCTTGAAATAAGCACGGATTCTATGAAAACGACGTTTGATATTGACTGCACTATTATCGGAGGAGGCGGTTTCTTATCCTCATATTGTTTAAGGATATTGTCAATTTCGTTCTTGTCGCCAGTAGCGTAGGCGCTTCCTTTCAGGCTAATCTGAGCCAGTGAAGGATTATAGTTAATTGTCAATACAAAAGGAATTTCCAGCGTACCGTCAGACTTCTTCTCCATACTTACAACGTTGATATTAGTGCTTATCTGGATAGGCGGAATAGGTTTTCTGATATCCCAGAAACGTTCCGCTGAAATGCTGGATATTGCAACGTTAACTCGCATCATCAAAGGTCATCAATGTAACAACAAGCGAAGAATTTAAAACTGCTTGTAGCGTTAGGCACGCTTGTATCGCGTGAAGCCGCAATGTCCGCAGGTGTATCTATCGTTGTGATCAGCCATGAAGTATCCAGGACCGCACCGCTCGCATGTTGGGCGTAGTCTCGTGACTTTGTCGTTTTCCGTCTTGTACATGGCGTGGACGCCTTTCTGCTGTTTTTTCTTCTTTTCAGTTTTCGGCTTCTCAGATTTCTGAGGTTTAACTTCCGCTTTCTTCTCTTCCTTCTTTGGCTCTGTCGGCTTTTCTTCCTTGCTAACTGCTTTCTTAGACACTACTAAGTTGCCTCTTCTTTTGGTTTTTCTGGTGGGCTGTTACGTTTCAGTATGTATTCTGGCTCGATGCGTTTCGCCTGCTCAACAGACTCGTAGACATTGGCAAAACCAACAGTAGTATGTGTTCCCGTAAGAGTCTTCATCTTCTTTACTAAAACAAGATCATCGCTTACCTTAAGTTCAATAGCTAAGGCTTTCTTGACTTCAAGCCTCAGCGGTGTTTTCATTTGTGGTGCCTGTTCTATCTTGAAGTTTACTTCTTTCCGTTTCAGAAGCGGATTCTCTTTCTTTGTGATTATTTTGATGTCCATTTGCTGTTTCACTTGCTTAAGGGTGTTGAGTTCAAACGAGTTTCTTCTTATTTAGCTTTTCTAACACTTTTCATGGCTTTTAGAAAATCCGCCACTCTGGCTTTTTTCTCCGGAGTCACTTTGACAATCACTATACCCTCTCGGGGTTGCCCATAAACAACCAAGGAATTTTCAGGCGCATAGAGAACGGTAATAAGAACCAAGTAAATCTTCTTCCCCTTCGACAATTATCTGGACGCGCTTGCCTTCATCGAACGCCATTCCCTTATCGCTGAAATTGCCTCGTCAGTTATTGTTCCCCTTGGATTCGACACCTGAATCACGTTTTTCGCAACAGCCTTTGGTGCTATTCTTCGCCTCATACACTTGTTATCGATAATGGACACCTGAGGGGGCATCTTGAAATCAACAAGATTTCTCGAGACTCTGTCACCAACAGAAATTATCATGGGGGGCAGTTCTTTCTTCAACAGTTTGGTCATTACCGCCATGGTTTCAGTATACGAACCCACAACTAGAACGCCAAAAGGCTGCTTAAACCTAATACGCAGTTCCGGCGTAACTCTGTAGGCAACAGCCATTTTTCATTTCAACTCTATAATAAGGCAGTATAGCCCAAAGTGATTACTTTGGAGACAGGTGAATTGAATTTGGGTTTAGTCATCTGACTTTTAAGGCATAACGACCTTTTTCTTTAATGGTCATGGCTTTTGCAATAACCGAGTCTCCGGGTTCGAACACTATAGCTATTCCGGCGAAGTCTTCACTTAGACTGGTTGACCTGCATTTTGGGCAAACGTTTTCTTTGGTTATGAAGTGGCAATTAGTGCATGCTTTTTCGTTCATCCAAGTCACTCCTACGCCGCACTTGTTTCTTCTTTGCTTTCCGTTGGCTTCTTCTCTGGCGCCTCTTTCTCTTTGGACGTTTCAAGTTTGAGCCAGTCCAGCTTGCCTAGAAAAGGCTGTCTCGCCGTAACCCCAATTTTCCCAGAGCTCCCAGCTCTACCGAAAGAAACAGCTGTAATTCTCACACGCACCTGATCACCAGCCACGAGTTTTCTCTTTGTCTCCTTTCCCAGCAAGACCCCTTGTTTCTCATCATAGGAAATATAGTCGTCCATGAGCTGTGATACGTGTAACAAAGCATCCACTGGACCAATTCGCAAAAATGCGCCGAAATCCGCGATTTCGACCACGTCTCCCTCCACTATTTCCTGAAGTACAGGAGAAAACGTCAAAAGAGAAAAGTTCACTTTGTGATAAGTAGCACCGTCACCAGGAATAATCTTCCCGATTGGGCTCACTTCAACTTTAGTCACCGCTATTACGTAGCCTAATTCTTCGTCCACTAAGCCTTCGTATTTGACCTTGACTTGGTCACGTCCCACTTTTTCAAGAGGGTTACCGAAGGTATCGGGTGGAATGCGTATTGTATCCTGAAGAGTTACAAGTTTAAACATCGAGCTAGACCATTCCGTCAATCGCAAGATGCGATTTTTGTCTCACATAAATCACTGGCACACTTATATCTCTTAGCCTCTTCTTAAGCTGCCTATCATTGGTGAAGACTGGAGTGCCCCATTCTTTGGCTATTCGAGCAATAACGTCATCAACAAGAGAAGGGGGAGCAGCCTCAACGGCAACACATCTGCATTTTTCGGCAAGTTGCAAGGCGTAACGAGCTGTTTTGCGGAGTTTAGGCGAACGATTAAGAGCCAGCAGTTCCATTTCCTTTTTAACTGGCGAGAGCAAAATCAACTCAAAATTTCTCTGCAATAACTGTTCTAGTTCGGCAAAAACATCTATTCTGAACTGAAGCGGAACAAACAGGGCATTTGAATCCATAATCACCTTCACGGGTTCTCTTTGCACGTGGTTATTCCCTCCTGAACAATAATCCAACTGGACTGAGATTCTGTACACTCTCTACCGCTTCTCTGTCTGCAAACTTAACTGTTTTCCTCCGAACCTTCATATTTTTCAATCAACTTAACCGCAGAGTTGCACATCACTTTTAAAGCACCACCGCTTAAATGAGCAGAACAAAAGAAGTGATAAGAGCCTGTGTTCCGCGAAAAATCTTGTGGCGCCGTGGTTTATCTAAAGAAAGACAACACCGTAAACTATCTTCTCCTTCACTACGAAGCTGGACACTGGGACTTCGTCAAAGGAAACGTAGAGCCAAACGAAAGCGAAAAAAGCACGGTCCTGCGAGAGCTGCAAGAAGAAACAGGCATAGTTGATGCCCAATTCATAGAAGGCTTCAAAGAGAGAGTAGAATACTTCTATAGAAGACAGGGAGCAACAATCCATAAAGAAGTAATATTCTACCTCATGGAAACCCACACCGAAAAGGTGGAGTTATCGTTCGAGCATGTGGGATTCGTCTGGCTGGATTACCAGCATGCAATCGAGAAACTTAACTTTAGTAACGCTAAGAAGGTACTTCAAAAAGCACAAGAGTTCTTGGTTGCTCAGTGAAACGTTGAGCCCTCGGATTGCGCGTGCTCATCGAGCTTGATTCTCACTTGGACTTTTCGATTATAAGACCATAGCCTATGAGCCGCCAGCGCGCCGTAATCTTCCTGCTAATCGCGACTCTAGCTCCAGGCTGCGCACAAACAGGTCTTGTAAGCTTAACCTTAACTACGTTGCCTTTAACCGAAAGCACTTTCCCTATGTTCACCGCGTTGCCCACATGAAGCAGCAACGATTCTTCAAGGTTAATCCTTTCAATTTTTGATAGTTCCTTTGTACCAACTGCTCTCTCTAAAATACGAGTCTCCAAAGTCAACTCGGTCAAAATTGGCGGCAACAAACCTACCTTTCCCGCTATGTTACCAGTTAAACCGTCAGCTTTTGAAGAGGAAGGATCTAAAAGAGTCCCAACCCCTACCAAACCGCCACATGAAGCTTCCTTTACGCTTTTCTCGCCCGCGTGCAAACTAACGATTTCGCTAATCAACGGGTCATATACTGTTTTGCCTTCTCTTTCAGCGCTTATACCAGGGCGTATTTCTATTTCTTCTCCGACGGCAAATTTTCCTTGAGCTATGGTTCCTCCTATGATTCCGCCCTCAAGATCCTCTATTAAGGTCCCAGGCTTGTTGGTGTCGAAGGAACGAATAATGTACATGAGAGGAGGTTTCGTTTCGTCCCTTTCAGGAGTAGGGATAAGCTCAGACATGGCGTGGAGAAGCACATCGACGTTATAGCCGTGCTGTGCCGAAATTGGAATAATGGGCGCGTTTTCCGCTACTGTCCCCTTAACAAAACTTTTTATTTCCTCATAACTCTTACGAGCTCTCTTCTCATCAACAATGTCAATCTTGTTTTGAACTATAATTATGTTTTTTATTCCGACCACTTCAGCGGCAGCCAGATGCTCTCTCGTTTGGGGTTGAGGACAGGGTTCATCGGCAGCAATTACGAGTATAGCCCCATCCATTATGGCTGCTCCCGAAAGCATTGTAGCCATCAAAGCCTCATGACCGGGAGCATCTACGAAACTGACTGCACGCACGAAAACAGCTTCAGAAGCGCAGTTGGGACAAATTGGTGCATTTGAATAATTCTTCGGCGCTTCGCAATTTGGGCACTTGAAGATGGGCATGTCAGCGTAACCCAGTTTTATGGTGATGCCACGCTTGAGCTCTTCACTGTGGCGAGAAGCCCAAACACCAGTCAAGGACTGAACTAACGTCGTTTTTCCATGATCAACATGACCTATTGTGCCAATGTTGACCTCCGGCTTTTTCAGCAAAGCTTTACTGGGGTTGCTCATTTTCTCTTCCACAAATGAATTATGAATTATTGAAGAAGTAAATGGCGGGCAGTTAATAAGTTTTAAGCACTCAAAAAGAGAAGGCCTAAGCCTCTTGCTTGGTTGGTTCTACTTTGCGTTCAGCGGGCTTCTTCGGCTTTTCTACAATTTTCGTGTTAATCTGAACAATCTCGTCCGAAATCACATTGCCTCGAACCATCTTTCGCCTTCGCTGTCCTTTTTCACTAGGTTTGAAGCCTGCTCCACCGCCCAGCACCACGTTTCTACGGACGCCACCATGCACGCTTGGCCTCATGGGAACACCGTCTTTGTCAGAACCGCCCATTATCTGCAACTTGTACGCTGGCAAATCCAATGCAGCGCCATCTACGGTTTCCCCAATCTTCCTTCCAATCAACGAAACGGCCCGCGCTTCTTCAATCTCAACCACTTTTGAGGTGCCATCGTCCGGGTCTGAAACTATTACCTTGAATTTTGCCATTTGCTGACTAACTCTCCAGCGGAGTATGAAGTTGGGTATCTCTCTATTAAGGGTTTATGAAAATGTCTTTAACTATTCAGACTGATGTAAATTTTGTCTGCTAAAAGTTTTAATGCTTCACTGCAGAAGTCTTGTTGCTATGTGGCGACTCGGGTTCTTTTTCCACGAAATGGCTTTCGGCCTATTATCAGTGTTTATTCCACTATACGTTGTGACCCCAGCCGTTGGAGGTTCACTATTCGACTTGGGTATAATGACCTCAGTCGCCCTTTTCTTAGCTATACCTGCCTCGTTCTTCTGGGGATACATATGTGACAGAACGAGACAGTATAAACTGTACATTCTTCTCTCGTTCATATCGGTTACCATAATCCTCTATCTTTTCACGCTTGCCACCAATATACTCATGTTCACTGTTCTTTACGCTGTAATGGCAATGCTCCATGTAGCTCATGAAGCACCGAAAAACATTCTCATAGCCGAACATTACTCGCATGAAGAATGGGGAAAATCATATGCATGGTATGAAGGCTTTACTGAGATAGGCTGGTTGATTGGTTTGCTCCTGGGATTGTTCACGTCAACCATCGCTTTCAGCCCCAATCACATCTTATTTTTATGCAGCGGTTTAAATTTGGCTGCTCTGATTTTGTCGATACTCTTCGTGGCTGATCCACTGCTGATTTTTGAGCGGAGGTTAGTGAGCATAGAAAAAAAGATCGATTACACCTATCGCGGCGTTAATGCGGCCTCAAGATTAATGGAGGGACTACCTATCGGCGAAAAATTCAGAAGCGAGAACTTCGCAGCGTTCAGCTTGGGGCTGGTTTTGTTCTCCCTTGCTTCGAGTCTATTCTTCACCCCACTGCCGATATTCTTCGCTAAAGATTTAGCCTTTCCTACAAGTTTAGTTTTCATGATTTACATGCTGAGCTCTGGAGGATCAGTTGCAGGATACTTCCTGGCTGGAAAGAGATCAGCATCTCCTAACGCAAAAGTCTACATGAAAAGAATCGTGCTTCTGCGAGGCGTTCTAGTTTTCTCTTTGGTCTTAATCGTAAGTTTTGCTTTCTCTACGATAATACTCGCTCCAGCCATCTTGGTTTTCATGGGATTAGCGTATGGGGTGTATCATATCCTGGCGCTTTCTCTGTCAATGGAGGTAATACCGACTGGAAAAACAGGTTTGTTCGATGTCCTCATGGGTTTGGGTGCAGCCATTGGCTCGTTCCTTGGGCCTGTTCTCGCTCAAATTCTGGGTTTTCTACCCCAGTTCCTAATAACAAGCGCAATTTTCCTCTCAGCCTATTTGGTGCTTAAAATCTTCACGTGAATAAAAATAGGAAAAAAGAAGAGAAGAATAGGCAGTTTACTAGTATTCTATTCCGTGTGTACCCTGAACAGGTCGATGTCTTCTCGCATGCTTGGTGTCAGTTCCAGGAAGTCTCTGACGGCACGTTCAATATCTTTTGACTGCGTTACGTATCTTCCGACAATAAGTATGTCTGCCCCTAGTTCTAAGGCTTCCTTTGCTGTTTCCGGAACTA
The DNA here is from genome assembly GCA_963720565.1 of Candidatus Bathyarchaeota archaeon. Classification (GTDB taxonomy): domain Archaea; phylum Thermoproteota; class Bathyarchaeia; order Bathyarchaeales; family Bathycorpusculaceae; genus A05DMB-2. The sequence continues at coordinate 116,527 of CAVRFW010000005.1, forward strand.
TTCCACCAGCAACAGCAATCAGGAATTTCTTGTTTGGAAAAGCTTGACGAATAAGGCGTATGCGTTCCAGCCCACATGTTCTTCCACTTTCCTGGTCTATGCCCCTGTGAAGAATAACTATGTCTGGAAAGTTTTTGAGCGATTGGAGTTTTCCAAGAACGTCTTCGACATTAAGCATGTCTACTACAGCATATATTCCGAGCCTCTTTGCCTCATGGACGAATGCGTCAAGTGTTTCTGGCGGGGCTAGTCCTGCAGCAACCACTGCGTCAGCTGTATCTTCGTAGGCTATGTCAGCCTCTACTTTTCCGACATCCAGGGTCTTCAAGTCAGCAACCATGAAACTGTCTTTGGCTACTTGCCTCAATTCACTTATGACCCTTGTGCCATAACGCTTTATCAAAGGTGTTCCAACTTCAATAATTATCCTGTCGCTTCCAGGAAGCTGTGTGAGGATCTTCTTAGTTCTATCAAGATCTGGCGCGTCAAGCGAAATCTGCAGATAAGGCGGTCTCCATAGACGCGGAACCTTGAACCCCATTATCGGATGCTTTGCCCTGTCCTTATCATAGTTAATCTTCTCAATTGATGGATACTGTTTCAATGCTCTTTGCAAAGCCATTTTTGTAGCACCGTAGTTGTACTGGTATATTTTGCGAAAGTCAGTTGCCTGTGGATGGATAAAAACACTGCAGATTATCACCCAATCATCAACTTTTTCAATAGGAATAACTCCTTCTTCCACGGAGTCAGCAACAGCTTTTGCAACAGCAGCCTGCGCCGGTCCAAATATCTTCCCTGTATCTTCCATGTTCTTGACAGTAACTTTCGGCACTAGCAAAGTGTGTGGCTTCGGCGGAAGGTTGGGACGTATAACCGCCAGCAAAGGAGTGTGTCCTGCTGAAAGATTCGACAACCCATTGGCGAATGCTTTGCCAACTGGTCCATCCTTATCACCCATCAAGAGGTCAATGTGTGCAACTTCATTGCCTTCTCCGACAAGAGCTTCACCAATCAAAAAAGTACTTTGGGAATTTACGGCATCCTGAGTTAACTTGAGTGTCGGTATGTCGTCCAGAACTTCCTTAAAATCGACATCAAATTCCCTCAGCCACGTATGAAGAGTGTCTCTGTGTACGTTAAGCACTTTTGCGGTTCCAGATATTGTCGGTTTAGATAGTTTAGTTTTCTGGAAAGGCTTATAATCTATTTCTTTCTTGGCAGCTTCCTCCAAAATCCTGACAAGTTCTTCGCGTGTCTCAGGTTTCTTCGTGTTTGTATCCGACATTTTGTTGCCTCTGCGTTCTCTCTGTGGTATCTTATATATAAAAGTGTCGGATACAGCGAGTTGATTAATAGGTTGTCTTTTAAAGTGTGACGATAATGTCGGCATTCGATCCAATTATCCAAACAGCGAGCGCGCCAAAGTCATCATCATGCTTGCGTTTTTGCAGGTTTCTACAGGTAACTCTATATATTCTATGCGCGTAGTGAATTCCATCGTCTTCCGACTTGAGGCTCTTCAATGACTTGGATTGACTGGTTATGTTTAGGCATCGTAGCTTTAGGCGTCGTTTTTTTTCTCTACGGAGCGAACTACTATGATGCAATGATTGGCTGGGCGGGCGTATTTCTTTTCATTGCAGGGGCAGTTTCTTTTCTTGCATTTTCCATTTATCGTGAGTTGATAAAGAGAACCCAAGCCCAGAACCTATAGAGAGCACTGTATTTCTCCTGTAAGTAGTGAAGGTATGGTTTGGCGTCCAAGTTTTTCCCTGTTATTTTCCTGAGCATATCAGCCGTATCATAAAGCTTTCCATAACTGTAGACGTTCGAAGTGAGCCATTCACGCAGATTCTTCAAGCTGCCTTGCTCCAATTGACTGCGCCAGTTTGGCATATCTTTTGTCAGCTGATTAACTATCTGCCCGCTATAGATGTTCCCTAACGCATACGAGGGGAAATATCCATACATTCCGCTTGGCCAATGTGTGTCTTGCATTACTCCTTCGCTGTCATGCAGAATTTTTACTCCCAGGTATTCCTCGTACTTCTGATTCCAGATTACGGGAAGCTCGTCAACATTGGTTTTCCCATTGAAGAGGTCTTTTTCAATCTGGAAACGCACAACTATATGCAAGTTATAGGTTACTTCGTCAGCTTCAATGCGAATTTTGGAAGGCTCAACCTCATTTATAGCAAATAGAAAATCGTCTAAACCCACGTTTGAAAGAGCCGGAGCCGTGATTTGCTTTAGTTTCGGCAGATAACATTTCCAGAATTCTCGCGAACGACCAATGATGTTTTCGCAGAGCCGTGATTGTGACTCGTGAAAGCCCATGGAGCAGTTTGTACCTATTGGCTGATATTTCCAATGTTGAGGCAAGTTTTGCTCGTATAGGGCATGTCCCGTTTCGTGAAGTACTGAGAATATTGAGGAAGTGAAATCCTCTGGGTAGTAGTGTGTGGTTATGCGCACATCATCATAGTATCCTGTGGTGAAAGGGTGCTCAGTCTCGTCAATCCTTCCGCCCGACTTAGGAGTAGTAGTATCATAGCCTAATATCTGACTAAGAGTTATGGCGATTTTCCGTTGAGCTTCTATTGGAATATTTGTTTTGAGTATTGCACTCTTTGACGTTGTTGACGCGCTTTGGATTTTCGCCAACAGTTTCCTGAGTCCTGCCTGGAGTGGAGTAAAAATTTTATCTATGGCGTCTGTGGTCATTTTCGGCTCATAAATATCTATCAAGGCATCATAGGGCGTATGAGTATTCTTGACTTTCATCAAGATATCCGCTGCCTGGCGATTCAGATTCAGGAGCTTCTCCAGATCGACTTTTAGCATGGAGAAGGAACGCGCAGCTTTTGCCTTTTTCCAAGTGTTAACTGTTATTGCCTGCTGCTTAGCGGTCTCTGCAACAAGTTTCTCGGGCAATGCTATTTGCTCATCATAATTTTTCTGGGTTAGTTGAACGTTGCGTTTCTCCACATCACTTAGTGCACCGTATTGTGAGCTTCCGGTTATTTCATGAAGAAGTCTCCCAATTTCTGGATCAGTAGTTCATCTTATGGCTAATAATACTGAGCAATGAGAGCTGTTCGCTGCGCAAGTTCACAGCTTTTGGCGGCATCATTGTTTCCATATCCCAGTGGACTATTGCTTCGGTGGAACCAAGAACAGCAAGATCCTTAGCCCGGCTCATGAGCCGTTTGTAATCGGAATGGATACTTCCAGTCATTCTTCATCTCTTCTGATGCTTCACATTTACCCCTCATTTATATAATGTTTTGCAGAGTCATACCCCGTGTATTCGAGACAATCGCCACAGAGCATTCAACGCTTACGGTTCGGAATCTTCTCAGAACGACAGACAACCTTTAGGGAATAGGTTTTAAAAGAAATGCTTGAAGAACATGGGAAGCATAGGTTCAGACTTTTGCTTCTATCAGAACAATTGTTTCAAAAAACGGCAAGGCACGTTCTGACAATACTCTTGCGTGTAAACAACGTTCTGAGAAGCGCTCTATTGTCTCTTCAACACCGGTGAGGGTCGACTGCATCAAAAGGATCCGGCCAGACTGCTTCAAGTATTTGGGCGCTTCGAGAATGAAACGGTCAATTATTTTTCGGCCTGTTGGACCACCTGCCCACGCGCGACTCAGCCAAGAGTTTGCTTCACTTTCATCAACAGGCAAGTAAGGTGAATTGAAGATTATCAGATCAAACTTTGATGTCTCGCTTAAGGCATTGAACAAGTCACCCTGCAGAAAGGAAATCTTGCCACGCACTTTGTTGAGAATCGCGTTTGCCATTGCACATCGCACGGCGTATGGGTTCACGTCACTTGCTACAACAGTACCTGCCTCTTTTGCGGCAACCACACTGAGCAGCCCACAACCAGTGCCTATTTCCAAAACCTGTTCCCCAGCTTCTACGGCGAGGTTTTCGGCGAAGAAGAACGAATCCTCAGCAGGGTCGTATACATTTTCATCAACGAAAAATGCGTAGTTTCCGAAGTAAACGCGTTTATTTTGCGAGTGCATTTGCTAACTCTCCGAAGTCCCTTGGTGATAACGTTCTCACGCGCTTATCTCTGAACGCAATAGAAGCAGCTATTCTCTCAGCTTCATCCCTTGTCACTTTATGCATAGTTTTAATAAAGGGCACAATGGCATTGCAGAGTTTCTTGTTGCGCTGTGTGAAGAGCCATCGAACCATTCGCAGAAAAAGCGTCTTGTCATTGACTGTGAATGGTGCCTGAATCCAAGGAGTAAGTCGGATGATAACTGAGTCTACCTCTGGTTGAGGAAAGAAGGAGTGTTTTGGCACAGCATCCAAAAGCTCAACTCTTAGACTGTGATAAGCTGCCACCGTCAACCAACTGTAGGATTCACTGCCTACCGCTGCAACAAGGCGATCAGCGAACTCCTGCTGAAGAACCCATACCGCGCAATCAACCTTCCGAGTTAGAAGCCACACAACAAGGCGAGAGGACAAATAGTAGGGCGGGATTGCCACAACCTTGTTGAAGGCAGGCAAGTCGGCCTTTAATGCATCGCCTAAGATCACAGTCACGTTGTTAGAGTGTCGGAATCGTTCGTGCAGCACATCTGCAACCCGCGAATCCTTCTCCACTGCCAACACGACGCCGCTACTCTCCGAGAGAAAATCAGTCAGGAAACCAAAACCTGCACCGACCTCTAGCACCGCATCCTTCTTTGACAGATTTGCGTATTGAACAAGTTTGGTGAAAACCGAGGGTTCAACCGTGAAATTTTGCCCCAACAGCCTGTTCGGAACAATTCGACGAGTTCGAAGAAGGGTCTTCGTTTCTCTAATGCTCATCGTTTTTGCCCTATTGAGCGCGTGTGAACAATCGATACTTGCTGTCGCCCTCAAGTTCTTCCATGACGCGTTTGGTAATCAGCTTCACAGGACTAGGCAGTTCGGTCCGTTTCTGCAGATCGTCAAAGCTCAGGAAGGGTTTCCGTTCACGCTCATTAATTACTTGCCACATATACTTTTTCCCAATTCCCGGCACCAGTTCAAGAGCGTGCATACGCGGGGTTATAGCCCTTGTTGTGTTGAAAAAGTTGACAAACCATTTTTCACGATTCAGAACTATTCGGTTTATCGCGCTTGGAAGCTCAGCTTTTGCCGCAGCTGTCAACTCTTCAAAACCTATGCGACCGATTATGTACGTGACCTCTTCGCGGGCATCTTTTCCAACGTAAACGTGGTCATTGGGCTTGAGAATTAAGCCTTCCTTTACTAATGCCTCCAACAGGGTGAAAAACTCTTCACCGATGCATTGGATTAGAGCTCCCGCTCGGTAGCCGGCTCTTCCAGTGGGATGAAACCCTGGCCGACCGTGCTGCAAAAAGTCTAACACGTAGGCGTACTCTTCGTACCGCTTTTCCATGATAGTCCCTAAGCTCCCTTACTCTATAGCCCAGTACTGCTTAAAAATACTTTAGCCGAATTCCGCTACTTCAGCGTTCTATTTTCGTTTAGAAGAGTCACTATGGCTTCCAACTTGGTGGTTTCGATGATTTTACGACCGCCGACTAGAAAAACGCGCAGTTCATCAACGGTCTCAGGCATACAATTGATAACCTGAACAGCTTCGAACTCGTCTAGGCCAAACTCTTTCACCAGTTTCCCCTGAATTTCTTCGACTTTGTCTGCATCCAACTTTGAAAACTTACTCACGTAATCCAGTGTGCGCCGCTGAAATTGATCCAGATTTTCTTCCCCAACGCTCTCGAGCACTTTCTTAACCTGAGGCAACGTAAGCTTGCTTTCGCCCAACTCTCTTTTGCTCATATGCTCAACTACCTGTATACTGTTCCAAGTGTTCAGGTCGAACAATTATCTGCTTGATTGCGTCTCCTTGAGGTACATTTACTACGTATGCCCTACCGCGACGTTCCACTACTGTTCCAATCTTGCCATGAAAGCGTTTATGAGGCAGAGTCTTCTGTTCGCTAGAATCCAGTTTTATGATTACCTGAGAACCTGGCGCGTGCTGAATTAACAATCTGCCAAGCTGAGGTTTACCTTTTTCTCTAGCAGGCTTAGTCAGTAGCTGACGAGCCCCACCGTGATATCCTTTTGAACCTCTCATCCACAAATTCACCTTTTCTATTCATCCAATTTAACGTTCAAAACGTCAAGCTTAAGAGGCTTCGCTCTGTTTCCAAGCAAATCCGAAACATTTGGCATAGTTCTTCCCTCGTCACCGGACATCAGCTCCTTTACATAGAGACCTCCCTGGCAACGAATTTCCAGCTCAGCTCTCTTAGACGACACCTTCTTAACTTTGACCTTATATATGTACCTTTCTCGGATCAAATCCGCCCTGCGATGCAAAACTCGCAGAGGCGTCTGCTGCTTTACCGAGGCACCTGTGAGTTTTTCCTCCAATAGAAGCAAATTCTCTGCGGACACTGGATGTTCAAACTCAACCAGCATGCGGTACTCTTTCTGCGCAGATTCCCCCTTCTTCAACCGCCGAACGACGTCCTTATTCGTGAATCGAAGTTTCGACACTTTCACCTTGCCCTTGGCACCATCGTTGACTTCAGCCTCAAGCTTCTTTAAATCCAAAAGTCTCTTTCTAGGTTTTGATATTTCAAGCACAAAAGGTCTGCCGGTCCCCAGCATACGAGCATCGATGTCTTCGCGTCCAGAAGCATGAAAAGCTGTTTTTTCTCCTGCAGCAGCAACCAGCAAAGGCTTTGAAACCAGTTCCTCAACTGACTCAGAGTACAATTTGCCACTCCAATTACACTTTACGCAACCTTTTCCGCGACAGCCTGAGCAGAACCACTTTGACTGCGGTATATCCCTTGACTAGCTTCCTATATCGCCCCCTAACAAAGAGCGGATTAACCTGAACTCGAATCTGCCCAACAAAGGGGTTAATCACCACAACAACTTCAGGCTTCTTGTATTCCACTTCTTTGTTAGCCCGTTCAGCGATGGTCTTTCCAAGCAATCGTCCGAACTCGTGGCGTATGCTCTCGCCGTAAGCGACTTCAAACGCGGCTTTGAACTCATCCTCACGCTCTTCCACCGTTACGGGCAATTCAATACCGACAAGAAAAGTGCTGTATTCGTAACTTTCAACCGCCACCAAGGCTTGCTCAACTAAACTTTCAACCAACTTGAACTTGTCCTCACAAAGAAAACACGTCACAGGATTGCTCTTTCTAATAATCCGCTTCCGCAAGTGCTCGAGAGTACTTTGAGCCTCGCGACAAAAACCGTTAACCGCAAGAACCCCGAGTTTTTTTACACCTTCGCTTTCTTTTGATGTAAAGAGTGCGTTAGCGTGAAGGGTTAAAGCCAGTTTCAGTGCTTTACCTCTGGAGTCGTTTTCTATGCCATAACCAAGCAACGCGAATTGCCTTCCGAGGCAATGGTCACAGAGAGGTCGCTTCTCGAGCATTGTCAACGCTTTTTCTAGAACATCCATAAAGAGAGCCTACTTGAACTCTGAGGGAAAACCTTTACCCATGAAAGGCAATCTCTTCTTCCGCTTGAACATTTTCATCATCTTACGCATCATTACGTACTGCTTTAGAAGCTCTTTCACTTCCTTATCGCTTGTTCCTGAACCCCTTGCCACACGTCTAATTCTTGAGGAGTTTAAGATTTTCGGATTTTCTTTTTCCTCGAACCTCATGGACTGAATTATGACACGCCACTTTTCCAAACGCCCCTCAGCCGTGTTAAGCATCTCATCAGGCACGTCGTAAGACATTCCCGGGAGCATCTTGAAAATCTTCTTGATCGGACCCATACCCTTTACTGCCTCAAACTGTTCATACATGTCCGTCAAAGTGAACTTTCCACTGAGTATAGCCTTCGCTTTCTTCTCTGGAACTTTTATTTCGGCATCATGGACTTTTTCAAGAAGCGTTTCCAAATCGCCCATGCCCAGAAGGCGTCCAACAAAGCGAGATGGAATGAATGGCTCGATATCTTCGATCTTTTCGCCTGTGCCAATGAACTTTATCGGTGCCCCTGTGGCTGCAACTGCTGAGAGAGCACCTCCTCCTCGTGCTGAACCGTCAAGTTTTGTGACGATAATTGCGCCTATGGGAGTGGCTTCATGGAAGGCTTTGGCTTGAATTAAAGCTTGCTGACCGATTGTTCCGTCAATAACCATAATAACCTCGTCAGGCTTGACGTGCCTCTCAAGGTTCTTCATTTCTCTAATGAGTTCTTGTTCCTCTTTATGGCGCCCGGCAGTATCCACAATCACAAAATCCTTGTCGCTAAAATGCTTCAATCCATCATTTACGACTTTGACAGGATCCTTGGCTTTGGAATCACCAAACACTGGAACGTTTATTCGGGTTGCCAACTGCTGGAGCTGAGCGAACGCCCCTGGACGGTAGGTGTCCGCACAAATCAGTGCTGGTTTTAGTCCCCTTTTTTGGAAGTATCTAGCGAGCTTAGCCGCGTGAGTAGTTTTTCCAGAACCTTGAATTCCGACCAGCATTATTATCTTCTTTCTTCCGGGTTCCATCTTGATCGGAACTGGTTTATCTCCAACGAATCGAGTTAGTTCCTCATAAACGACCTTGATGACGTGTTCACGCCTGGATATTCCTGGCGGCACTTTTTCCTTCAATGCTCTTTCTTCTATTTGCTTGGATATTGCGAGAACGAGTTGAACATTAACGTCTGCTTGGAGAAGAGCCCTTTGTAGGTCTCGGACAAGTTCCTTAACAGTAGCCTCATCCACAACTGAAGCTCTGAATACTTTTTTCAAAGCTTCATAGAGGGACGAACCCAAGCGATCTATTGCCATCTGCGTCTCCAGCCCTTAAGAAAGTTCAAGCGCCTTTTAAATATATATTTCAAGTGAACCGTGAATCCCCGAGGATTCTGCAGGAATACTGCCTTTAGAAGGCTCTAAAATTAAGGATCAGATTATTGCCAAATAGAGTAATCTCAGGAAGCCTCAGTCCCCAATTAGATATCGTCACAATTCAGACGGCTCTTCATGCATCATCGGCTTCTGGGTAAGATGTGAAAAACAAGAAGATAAACTTTGACAAAAAGGCAAAGCAGGATGTGCAGGAACTACTTTGCCCGGACAATTTTGATTCTATCAAGTATCTTCCAATACTCAATCTCTGCGCCTGGAATAAGTTTGGCCTTTAAGTCCTCTTCTTCTGGGAAGGGAGCATCTATATACTCGTACGTTTCCAAGTCCATGATCTGAACCCCAGTTGGGTTAACCGCAAAAACTTGTCCAGGTCTCTTGTTAATTATGGGAATTTCGGCGTTACTGTCTACGGGCTTAACGAATTGCCTCTTTTGGCCATCGAACACGCCTATAGCAACGATTCTCGCCTTGGCGGCTCCATGCTTTCCAGGTTTTGATTTAGCTATGTCCACTATATGGCAAGGTTGGTTATCGATGAGCATGTAGCCTCCAACACGTAAGCTTCCAACGTCAACTGGTCTGCTCATATCTTCACCAATTTTAGACTCTAATCAAAGCAATTCACAACAACATGCATATATAGATTAAGGTAACGGTAATAAGCTGAGCTGTGGAAAAAGTGTTCAAAAGCGTGGGAATTGTCGCTCGTTACGATAGAAAACAAGCGATAAAGCTCGCGGAAGACCTTGGAAAGTACCTTAGCAGGAAGGGGTTAGAAGTCTATATTGAAGACACGCTTGCGGGAAAAATGAACACTGAAGAGAAACTGGTTCCGCTCGCCAACATGAAAACTGATTTCATAATTTCAATCGGCGGAGACGGCACTATTCTGCGAACCTGTATCACAGTACCCAAACCTGAACCGCCAATACTGTCCATTAACATGGGTGTTAGGGGATTCCTCACAGAGGTGGAACCAAATGACGCTTTTAAGGCAACAGAAAAATGCCTAAAGGGCGAGTACGAAATAGAGAAATGCACCAAACTCGCAGTCTCCGCAGACGAGGCAATATTACCTGACGCCCTTAACGATGTTGTCATTTCAGCAGGAGAACCTTCAAAGATACTGTATGCGCAGATATTCAAAAACGGTAAGCCAATTCTCAAGTGTCAAGCAGACGGCCTCATAGTTTCTACTCAGACGGGCTCTACGGGCTATTCACTATCGGCAGGGGGTCCAGTTCTCGATCAGGAAGTGGACGCGTTTGTCCTGACCCCCATCTGCTCCTTAACAGTCTTCCGTTCGTTAGTGTTCCCAGCAGATTCCGAAGTCACAATAAAAACGAGCAGACCAAAGAAAATGCTCGTCTTAATTGACGGCAACTACAGGCAACTTGCAACTGCAAAAGAACCAACGATAACGGTCACACGGTCCAAAAATCAGACATCTTTCATCAGATTTGAAGGAGATTTCTACAATCGCCTTCGCTCCAGATTGCTGTTTAAAGGAATGGGATGAAGAATCCAAAAAAACACCACGAGCAAACGGATATTGGTGTTGGATACATCTGCTTTTCTATCAGGTTTCGACCCACTATCTGTGAATGACGATCAATTCACAGTCCCCAATGTAGAACAGGAAATAAGAACCAACACGATTACGTGGATACGGTTTAGAACGGCTGTTGAGAGCGGGAAAATAAAAATCAGACCACCAGCCGAAAAATTCTGGAGCAAAATCAAAACCTCGGCAAACAAGGTTGGTGACGCTTTCTTCCTGTCGGAAACAGACCTGCAACTCTTAGCTTTGGCTTTGGAGCTTAAAGAATTAGGCCTCGACCCCCTAATAATAACCGATGATTATTCCATACAAAACGTAGCCACCCAAGTGGAGATTCAATTCGCATCTCTCGTCACCTACGGAATCCGCCGCCTTCTGACTTGGATCAGATATTGTCCCGCTTGCCATAAGGAGTATGCTGCAGACTACTAGCACCACAAAGTGCACGGTATGCGACACCGATTTGAAGAGGAAGCCGCTAAAATCACGAAGAACTTGAAGAATACTCAACAATGCTCAATAATCTTCCATCTTAGATAGTGTGCGCCACTATGCACTATTCTGCCAATTAGGGGTTTCTACATTACATAAGGGCTAGGAGAATTATCAAACCCAGACCCTCACAACCGAAAATCGGAACAACCGTCTGCTTTGCCCTCTGAAGAGCCTTGTCAACAAGCAGTGACAACGATTCTATTCGTGTCTTTCCGATAACTCTGACCCCTGGGACTGTAAGGCGTCGGCATCCGGCCTTGCAATTTTCAAGGTTTCCTGCTGCGACTTTCGCAGCTTCTTGGATGTAATCGATTAGAAGCTCATGGTCCATGACCTCACCCACAGGGTGATATCCCCGCCGTCCAAGTACTACCGCGCTTACGGCGTGTGTATCTGTGGTGAAAACCTCGCCATCGTGGAAACCGGCAGAGTTCAGCTCTTGCAAGATTTCTTCGCGTAACCCTGTGATCATGTTGTTTCCATCGATGATAACGTATGCTGTTTTCTGCTCAGCAACTCTAACAACAATCGCCGTTATTCCTCCAGCGCCCATTCCATCTGTTAGGCTAAATTCTTTAGGAAAAACAGTGAAAGCACCTACTTCAAAAGGATAGGAGGGCAGAGAAATCACCTTTTCCAGACAAACAGAGGACAACTCTTGCAGAACCCCCAAGGATGCTTCCATGTCGTCCTCATCGTCTATGCTGTTGTGTGCATTAACCATAAGGGCACAATTAAAACCATATTTCGCCACTTGTTCACGGACAAGTCGACCCAACTCTTGCGGCAAATCTTCAGTGGTTTTCGGCGCTAAGGTGAAAGAAAGGAAAACGGTCTTTCCGAACACCTGACATGATACCGTGGCATAGTCATTAGTAACCTTCACAAAAGGAGAGGCTCTTTCCTCGGAAGCTGCAAACCTGGCAGAATCAATTATCTCACGGATTATTCTGTGGTTCTGCTCCTGAGAGGCCAAGTCGAGTTCATGCCCTAGAAGACCCAAAGGGATACAAGAGGTACCGCCAAATTCCTTTTCAAACTCAAGTTTGAGCAAGGAGGGCAGTAGACTACTTCCGATGTTCTTGAATGGACCAGGGTGAACAAGAGGAACTATGATAGCAGCCTTAGGCACGGAAGCATCAAACTTCAGCAGAGCAGCTTCGATATCAGCGTTTTCACCCAATTTCTCAAGCAACTTCTCCAAGGGCGCGTTCTCACCAACCACCCAATTCAACATAAAAGCCCTGAAGAGAGGCATCGCAGGCATCCCGTACGCTTGTTTCCCCAAACGGTCTAAAGTTAAAAGAAGAAGATAGGCGGACAAGCTAGCTACTATTGCAGAAACAGCCAAAAAGGGCAGAAAACGAAAAGTAAAATCGCTGATGAGTTTCCCCCAAAAGTACACAAAGACACCTATGCATAGGAAAGGCTGAATAAAAGAAGCGAGCAAACGACGCAGCAACTTTTCAGATGAAGACGCCAGAAAAACAACGTTACGAAGAGTCACCAAAGCTGCAAAACCCAGAAGACATAGTTTAATCCACCACCAAACGTCAAATAGTGCTCCCAAGACGACGCCGACAATAATAAATAACAACCAGAGAACCCAGCCAAAGAGGGAAAGCGCGACTGTTCTTCTCGGTACATAAATTGGATCTTTTCCAAGTATGGTTCTGCTTATAACAATATCAATTAAAAGAGAAACGGCGAAAAGCGACGTGCCTAGCAGGAAGCTCCAGATAAATCCTTCAAGAGATGGAAAGAGAACAAAAGTCGAGAACCCAACAACACCAATACAGAGAACAGCCATTCCAATAACAGCTCTTCTGAAGGATGGAAGGAAGAACAAAGACGAGTAGTGTTTCAACGCACTGTTCAAAGAGTGATTCAGCGAATTCTCTGTTGCCATATCCACCAACTTAAGGACGGGTTTCTTATGAATTTAGACAGGATTATTAAAGTCTAGCCAAATCAGGCAGCATAACTATCACGAATCACGTTTCTTCAGCCACAAGTTAAATGGTAACACAGAATGCTCAGCGACAAAGAACAAGAAGACCAAAGCAGTCTCCCGTGACATCCAGCAAATTGGAAAACTGTGAATGCTGCTGAGAGCAAGGGTTTTATCTATAGAGCACCTATTATAACGCTTTGCGAAGGCTATGCCAGAGCAAGAACTGCCGCCGTCCATATTTCACATGCTCGAAAGGAACTTGGGAAAGAAAATTAGGGTTATTTTAGATCCAGCATACGGTTTTGAGGGAACGTTGGTCGCCGTAACCCATGAACCCTCTGGAATCTGGCTCTCTGAAGCTGAAGCCATAGTCTTAAGATCAACCATTGCTCAACCAATACCGCAGGTCGCCAGCAGGGAGGAAAGAAGCGAGCTATTCCTACATCTCAATTCGGTCCAAAGAATAGAAGTTCTACATATTCCCCGACGCTAAACGACTATACAGGGAAAAACACTTGGGCTAAAACAGACAGCACCATCAAAGCAACTGAAAACACAACGAGAAGTTCAGGCCTAATCTTTACGCCTTCAGTTTCTTCCTCAAAGAACCTCAGCAAACCCGCACTTGCAGCAGGCATTGGACCCGATTCTTTCTTCTTCTTGCTCATCAAACTTCCCTGCTTCAGTTGCCCGAAGCAAGTGACTTCTATAGTTTTCTTTGTTATTAATGTTACGCAGTTTTCTTGTATTTCTTGAATGTCTTTAAGCGCAAACGCAAGCTCGCACTTCCTGAACAGCTGACGACTTTTTAAGCGTTAACAAAACTTAGAGTTGGGGAGCAGTGACATGAATGGGAACGGTGAAGGGTATTGCATATACATGAATTTCAAGAGATGATGAGATACCTGTACATTCACAGGGATTCTGATCGTGGAGTAGAAGGAACGTATGATTGGCTTGTGGAGGAAGTTGAGGAATTGGGAGAAGCTTTGAAAGGAGAGGACAGTGAAGCTACTCAAAGAGAATTTGCCGATGTAATCGCGTGGCTATCGTCTCTTGCGAACATCGTTGGAATTGACCTTGAAAAGGCTGCAATAGAAAAGTATCGAAACGTGTGTCCAAAATGCGAAAAAGCACCGTGTCAATGCGAGTTTTAGGCGACCAGGCGTTTTTGCCCTAAGCCAGTCAATTCCCAAACATAGGGGCGGTTCCCCTTCCGAAGGACAGTGTTTTCTTTCTCAAGCAACTTCAGATGGTGCGCTACAACACCATATGACAATGATGTTTCTTTTGCGATGCTAGAAGCATCAGAGATTCTTGTTTCAAGAAGGTTCAGCAACACAGTTCGCGCTTTGAGACCGTTTCTAATGTTTTTAATCTGCTGCATATAGGCGTTAGGATGGTAGGTTTTCTTGATGCAACTTCACCAAGTATAGATTTGTGACTCTTCTTGAAAAGCTTTAGTCTCAGGTAAAGTCTGCAAGACTAACCTGCTTGGGTTTTTTGTTATCGAACATTGAAGTAATTTCATCCTTTATTAAGGCAATACGTTGAGCGTAGTATTTTGGCAAGGCGTACTTGTCAATCAACCGTTGCGCTGCAGCAAGGTATTTTTCGATACCGCCACGGTAGACTGTCAGGGTTAGCAGACCGCCACAGAAAGGACATTTCCCGCGAAGGGGTAAACGACGGAACCGTTTGTTGCACGATTTGCATCTAAACCCCTGGGTTGAGAAGGCACGAAGGTTGCCAGCAATATCTCGAATGAAATGGGTCGTCAAAACCTTCAATGCAACATATCGCACATCAACTGCATCGATTCTTTCTCCCAAGTCAAGCTGCATGTTCAGTTTTTCAATCATAGACTTGAACTGTTTATATGAGCTATCTGCGTTGCCCAAATTTACGTTTGAAACAGGAGTTGTAAACTTGAAGCCTTCAAACTGTGCTTCGGTACCAAGTCTATGACCAACAATATCCATCAAAGGCCGAACCGCCCTTGCTTCAACCCTTTCCATAGTCTTTTCGTAAAATTCGAGAGGATAATCCTCATCAACATCAAAATCATGTGCCTGCCGCTGAACTTCCTTGGTGTTAATAAACGGTGTCAAAAGCAAAGGAGCATCCATTATTCCTCCTATCTGGGCTGGCAGGTATACACGTGAGAAATTTAGGAGCGTGTCCAAAGCAAGCATTATAGTGTCTTCGTCACCGTCGCAGTCACGCCGCTTAGCCGAATGCCACACTGGATGAGCGTAGCAGAGATGCAAATTTGTGAAGCCAATGATTCGTCCCAAGATACTTACGCAAGTGTGAGGAGCCAAGCCCATAACCAAGTGCCCAATAAGATCCTCGGCGCAAGTAACCTTGTAGTAGCTTGGAAGCTTGTAAACTCGGGTCAGAAGATCGTCTATGAAAGCTGATATTCTTAGGAAGTACTCTGCAGCAGTCCAGGGAATCACAACATCTTGAATTTTAAGCTCTAAAACCTGATCTGGATCAGTGAGAGGCGCCCCATGAATATCATGAGAGTAACCTAGCAGCCTGAGCTTTTCCACTCTGACGCCGACTTCAGCAGGTTTGAAATGAGTCAAAGGCGCGTTTGTAGCGTCGAACCGGATTGTCCCATCCTTGTAAACAGACAAATCGTGCTTAGCCCGCAAAACACCTTTTTCAATAATCTCAGGAGTCTTGTTTTGATTTGTCATTCCCTTAACACCTTTCAGGATCTTAGGAAGAGGAACATCTATCGATTTGCACGAGTTCTCTAGCAAATCCCTGAAGTTAACAGCACATCTTTGATATTGCACCGCTTCAGCTTTGCAGGTGGGACAAATAGAAGATTTCAAAGACCTCCCGCAACGCGGGCAACTATTCTCGACGTCTGTCTCGCATCCACAGTCAAAACATTTCACTCTGTCAGTGTAGATCTTGCAATTCGGGCACTTACGCCTGGCTACCTCAACAAACACAGGCCCCTTCTTACCCGCCTCCACCAAGTCTCTATGAGAACCCCCAGCCAAGCTGACCGGATAGAGAACGTGAACCAAAGGTTTCATCTCTCGCCTCTTCGCCTTCTCAGGTCTTCCCATACGCGCGCCCACGAACGTAGGAGACTTGTCCCTAATCTCCACACCAGAAAGAAATGTCACCGCCTTCAGCGCGGATTCCGCAGTTACTGTATCCAAGGTTCGAAAAGTACCATAACCGAGACAGAAGGCAAATGCCCACGCGTCTGTTCCCTCAATGACAATATTCTCCTCTAGCACTCTGTGAGGGGCAAAAATTTTTCTACACGCCTGAACTACGCTGGAGTCACTCTTCCCAACAATCCTGCTCACAAAGCCATTCTCGGAAGTCACTTCAGAGTCTGAGAGCCATTTCCACAAAACCTCAACTTCTTGTGTAGAAGATAGATTAGACCAGAAAAAAGTGAAGGCTGGATGCAGAGGCACATGGAATTTATGAGACAAAATAGTCGCTTCCTCAGCAGACGGCTTGTTGCTGAAGGAGTCCTGCAACAAGGCTTCAAGTCTTTCCTCAGAAATTTTCGAGAGTTCCGAAACCTTCTTCAGGTCACACCCAAAACTCTCATCAAACGCCTTTCTTAAGTCCTTAACCCACCATTCTTCAACGTAACCAGAAGGCGAGAGAGCTTTGCTGGTGTAAAGAAAATCTCCGTAACTTATCAAAATATCGCCCAAGAAAAGGATCTTGGATATTTTTCCCTTAAAATCACCGAAGTTTTCAACGGAAACGCGAGCTACTGAACCATCCTTTAACAGGACCACAGGGGGCTCCAGAGCATCCACAGGTACTGTGACACAGCCTTTTCCAGGCAGCTCTATACGCATTTGAGTACCAGCCGCCAGAAACTTGTCAACCACAAGCATGGTTGCCGGGTGAACCCCCACAGCTGACAACCCAGTGTTTCTCGACCGACCATATCTTAGCCTAAAACCTCCGCGCCTCGAAGGAAAGGAAAAAATGGGGCGCCCAGCAATAACGTCATCCATGAAGCCAGCGGATTTCTTTTCAGATTTTTTCCGGAACTCTCCAAGCCAATCCCATCCTTGAAAGCCAAGTTTTTCGACAATAACCAAAACCTTCGGAGCTCGTCCTACGATGCCGTCGTTGACTACTCTGAGCGCTCCGCCTCTAACGCGATTAGTCTCCACTCTCTGAAGGTTCCTAAAAGAGGAGACTTCAACGGGGTCAGATTCTGTGCCAGTAACCTCAACAGGAAGCCAATTGAGTGCTTTCTTCAACTCTTCATCTGGAATATGATATTGGAAACGCCCTACCGACCGTTCGTATAGGCGAAGTTCCTCAAGGAATCGAGATATTTCCTCCGCCGTAGGTTTATACCGGTCAAGTCCGAGCAGTTTGCGTACAAAGTCACCTACAACAAGTGTCAGAGCTTGGTCTGTCCCTCCAGCCGACCTTATTGGTCCTGCGAAATATATACCAAGATACTTTGTACGGTCAAGGTTTGATTTTATTTTAACCTGAGCGATACCTTGTATAGGTGCTGCTGTGAGGCCTTCTGTGAAAATCGCTAGCGCCGTACGAATTGCTTGTTCTGCTGCTGCTTCAGGTTCCATGTGCCCAAATTTGCCATGGATTATTTCTTCTGCGACTTTGAAAGCTATTTCTTCCCTTTCAAGTCTCGTGCTTAGTGCTCTTATGCTAACAGCTACATCCTTTGGTCCCACAAGTCCTTCCACGAGATCAGCTATGTCTTTAGCAATCACGCATTCAGTCTTTAAAGTCGGATCGACCCCCTTTTCCCTTGCGTTTGCACTTATCGTATACAATAGCTCGAGCTGTTTTTCCAGGCTTCGGATATACGATTGATAGGATTCACTCATATTATTGTTCAAGCACTTGCTCTCCGTGTACATGGCAATATCGCATTTATTTTGACTTTCTAACAGAAGAACCGAAATAGCCTATTGCAAAAGCAAATCACTTTGTCGGATTCAACTCAAACAAACTCAAGTTCTACATCTTTTTATTCCATCTACAATTTCTGAAATCTGCCGCAAAGCATCATCGCTTTCAATAAGGTTCCCCGTGACAATTATGTCTGCACCAGCTAAAGCTGCTGTTACAGCTTGCTCCTTGGTTCTTATTCCGCCACCTACTACCAGTGGGATATCAACGACCTTCTTAACAGTGTGAATCATTTCCGGAGGAACAGGATTCTTTGCTCCTGAGCCACCTTCAAGATAGATGAAGTGCATACCCAAGTACTTAGCAGCAAGTGCATGAGCAGCGGCAAGTTCTGGTTTGTCATATGGGACAGGGATTGCTTTGCCAATTATGCTTGCTGTTCCGCCTTCACCCACAATTATGTATCCCATCGATATGGGCTCCAAACCGAACTTCCGAACGAGAGGAGCCCCCAAAACGTGTGCGCCTATTATGAAGTACGGATCTACAGAGTTCAAAAGAGACATGAACCATATGGCATCTGCGTGTTGACTTATACCCGATACATTGTTAGGAAAAAGGATAGTTGGAAGATTAACCGTGCTTTTAATTGCTTTGACAACGGCGTCAAGATGAACCTGCGAAACAAAAGTGGATCCTCCCACCATTATAGCTGCAGAATCACTTGCTTTCGAGTTTTCAGCAACTTGTGATGCTTGATCAGGCGTTATCTTCTCAGGATCAACAAGAGTTATGTGAATAGAACGTTCTGCATTAATCTTTTCAAGTAAATATTTCTCAACAAGCCCTGGCAAAGGCATATCCCCTATTCGCTAAGCTTTTTCAGCGCCAGTTGCAGATCTTCTTGAAGAACCATAAATTCTGTCAGTCAACTTACAATAAACGTCAACTTCTCCTTGAGCAGACTTGATTGTGAATTCTTCCTGAAGACCACAACTACTGCAACCTGCTATAGCGCGAGACTCTTCCCTGAAAATTTCAACCCTAACAGTCTCTTTTCCGCATTTTGGGCAAGAGAAGAACTTTGGTAAACGTTTCTTAGGAATGTGAACAACTTTCTTCCTTCTTCGCCCCATAGCAACAACCGTCCTAATAGCAAGATTACAATCCCTTATTATTTGTGCTTGTCCTTAAATATTTGCCTAATCCATAAAAAACAGGAAGGTACGCATAAATGCAATTAGCATCCGACACTCTAGAAATAGACTTGTCAGAAGCCCTTACAAGAATCAAACTTTTCATTGAAGAATACATTAATAACGCGGGCGTAGATGGCATAGTGCTCGGTCTATCCGGTGGCATTGACAGTAGCGTAGTGGCTGCGCTATGCAGCCTTTCGATAGGAGGAAACCGAGTGTTGGGTCTCCTGCTACCGGAGAGAGAAACGTACGACCCCAAAGACATTGACGATGCAAAGTTCGTTGCAGAAAAATTCGGCATACAAACACAGGTCTGTGATATCACGCCTACGTTGAAAAGCCTCTATGCCACCATTCCTGTTTTTGATTCGAAAGAAAAGATTTGCAAAGGCAACATAAAAGCAAGAGCCAGAATGATTTACTTATACTACTATGCGAACAAATTGAACAGGATTGTATGCGGCAGCTCCGACAAGTCGGAAACAATGATGGGATACTTTACTAAATGGGGAGATGCAGCGGCAGACATAGCGCCAATTATGGATTTGTATAAGACCCAAGTCCGAAAACTCGCCATTCATTTGGGATTTCCTGATAAACTCGCAAACAAACCGGCTACTCCTGCTTTGTGGCCTGGTCAGCTTGCCGAAACAGAACTCGGCGTTAAATACGAAATCCTTGACCTTATTCTTTATGGACTTGAAAGGTTTATGACTGTGGAAGAAATAGCGCATCAATTAAACGTCAATCTTACTCTTGTTAAGAAAGTCAGAAACAAATGGCTATCAGCAGAGCACAAAAGGAGAACTCCATTGACAGTTAAGCTTGGATACAGAACCGTGGGAATAGATTTTCGACTCCCAAGAAGCGGAAACTAACTGCTTAAGAGGGTCGTGGAAAATGGAAAAAATCAGAATTGCTCTTGCACAGATTAACTCTAAACGTCAAAACAAGAAAGAGAACCTTCAGAAAATCGAAGAATTCACCAAGAAAGCTAGAAATCAAGCTGCTGACCTAATTGTTTTTCCAGAACTCTCTCTAACCGGATATGTCATGAGAGATCAAGTTTATGAACAGGCTGAAACAATACCTGGTCCATCGAGCAGAATAATAGAAAGTATATCAAGAAAGAATGGGATAGCCATTGTTTTTGGCATGCCAGAGCTTAGCAAGAAGGCCAAAGCAACAATATTCAACACTGCTGTCTTTGTGGGAACAAGAGGCTTAATCGGAAAGTATCGAAAAATGTATCTACCCACCCATAGCGTCTTCGAGGAGAAAAGATATTTCCGCCCCGGACACCAAACAGTTACACTTAACACAGCCTTAGGCAATATTGGCCTCTGCATATGCTACGACCTGTTTTTTCCAGAGGTGTGTCGCCTTACCCGGTTGAAAGGTGCACAACTAATAGTAGTCATCTCAGCTTCGCCAGCAGTTCGCAAAAACTACTTTGAGGTTTTAACCACTGCTAGAGCTCTCGAAAATACGGCTTTCCTCGCATATGTTAATATGGTAGGTGTGGAGGACGGCCTGCAATTTTGGGGTGGAAGCAGACTTATCGGACCAACGGGGGACCTTCTAGCAATAGCAAAGTATGACCAGGAAGACCTCGTTGTCTGCGACTTAAACTACAACGATATAAGAACAGCCGAACCCTCTATCCCCACACTCAGAGACCTGCGCCCAGAACTCTTCGATGAGCTCAAGAGAGAGTCAGAGCAATTCTAACTCACGAACTCGTAAGAACCACAGGAATGTGCAAAATGCAGTAACGAATGAAATCACAGTAATATCACAATGCCTGTGATATCATAGAATCACCAAATGCATGAACCGTGATGCTTTGTGACAAGTGATGTCACACTATTCAGAGGAGCCCTCTGAAATAGAGTTTTCTCTCCGAGAAACCAATCAAACGAAAGTCGAATAGATAAGAACGGCAGAAAGCGTGAAAACTTGATTAGCAAGCTCTTACGGAACAACTATGTCAGAAAAACGAAGAGGCTAACAAGTTTCAAACAGTCAAAACAAATAACTACCAATTAGAACGCCTTTCAAGTCCAATAAAAAACGTCAAAAAATACCTCTTATCAATATTATAACCCTAGAATCATTTCAAAACAATTAATAGCCACATTTCTAACCCTTTTTGCGAATTAAACCAAAATTATGAACTTTTCGATACTAAAATAGAGCTGAAGAGAGATTTTGGCCTGCTTTTTGGAGCCTACGAAAGATTTAAAGATGAAGCGCGTATACAAAATTGTATGCATTTAACATTACCGAGGAGCAACGAAAATGAAACTAAAAGAAGGCGTTCAAGCATGGCTAAATGGAGCATTAAGTGACCCCGTTGTCAAAATTCTCGCTAAAAATAGTCAATTAACAAGAACGCAACTCGAAACATTGCTCATAGACGTTTTAGCCGAGAATTTATCAAATAAACAGCTAAATTACGACGAAAAAGCCAGATTAAGGCTAACAAACGCCAAAATAAGTCGCGGTGCCTTCAACAGGACATTAAAACAGTCAAAAGAAAATGTCATAAAATCGATCTACACAGTTCTCCTTCTAGGCTACTTAGGCATCTTTGAAAGCACAACTTTAGACCCCTACATCGAGATAGCTAACAAATTACACGAGTACATTGAAGCTCACAAAGGCAACCTCAATGAGGGTGAAGATACATAAGACCATCTAAAAGTCATTGATATCATCAGAAAGGAGCTAGAAACGAGCCTAAAACAGCTCTCAAGTCCATCAAAAGACACTCTGTGACGTCACAAATCACAACTTTCAACGCAAGATAAAGCTCGTGAAAGCATAAGAACAAACAAGCCAAAATTCACAAACTAAATACCAAAATAAGCTTAAAACAAAGACATTCTCCACGACGGAATTTTCGGAAATTATTGGCATAGTTCCCTGCTCAACTGTGATATGTGATGTCATAGGTGAATTTTCGAAGAAAGCACCATAAAACTTAAATCTTTACCATAAGACTGTGATATGTGATGCAACAAACTAGGTCACATACAAATCACAGAGGGGAATCTTGTGATTGAGCTCTCAGCAACACTCGTTATAGTGTTAATCTTGGTCACAATAGGAGCCTCGATAGAGTACTACAGGCAAATCCGAAAGACGCAAAGAGAATATGAAAATGCCAAGAGCGCTGTTGAAAACATTGTTCTGAGTTTCAATAGAGAACTAAGAAGGGAAGCGGAAAGACTAGAGTTAGTAGCGTATAAGGTCGAGGGCAACAATGCTAGAGAAGACACCAACAGCAAGCGAATTGATTCAATCGAGATGAAAGTCGAGCCCTTGGAAAGTCTTCTTAGCGCGACATCAGAAAACAATCAAGGCATTGTGTCGAAAGTCACCGAAGTCGATACTAAAGTGCAAGGACTCGAATTAGCCCAGGAGAGGCTAATAGCCAAAATCACGGGATTAGAGGATGAAATGCAGAAATTCACATTCGCCCCTGAAATGAAGAGCGAGCCAGTTATGCCTATCAGAAGAGACAAGGCATTAGCGACATTGACTGAAACAGAGATAATGGTGTTGGAAATGTTGTTATCTGAGGGCTCGAAAACGGCTCCTGAGATAAAAGAGAGAGTAGGACTCAGCAGGGAACATACCGCAAGACTGATGAAGAAACTCTATGAGGAGGGCTACCTGGAAAGAGAAACCGGTAAGATTCCATTCAGGTACAGCGCCAAACAAGAATTGGAAAAATTCCTAAAGAAGCCCGAAAACCAACAGGCCTGACTTACCCAGAGAGGACGATTTTTTGCTTAAGTGTTTTTGTTCCTCCATCTACTTAAGAAATTTCAGCGAGGCGTGAGGACGGTAATTAACTCTCCAGTGTCTGTCTAGATAATCCGAGTGGCGAGAGGTTTTTGTTTGGACCACAAACTTATTCTTGGTTCCAATATAGCGTGCATGAGGGCATCTTAGGTAAATTCCCAGATTACTTGCTCTCTTGAGCACCGGGACGCGTTAAATCTTACTTCAACTGTTTCTGAATTATTGCCTGCGGAGCGCTTGGCGCAATCTTGTATTTCATGTTATTAGGTCCTCCTGTTCTCAGAAGAAAACCCCTGTTAGACATTCTAGCAAGATATGTTGAGACCGTACTGAGGCTTATTGGCTCTTTTAGTTCCTGTTCATAGACCGCCTGGATGTCTTTCGAAGAAAACCAAATCAAGGGAAAACTTTTCTGCGTTATGAAGCGCATTTTGTCAAATCTGGAAAGATTATTCTTCGCGCCAGGGTTGGCAGCGTTAGAGACTGTGGCTTCTTCCGGCATGCCGCCTAGTAATTCAACGAGATCCAGTAATCGAACTGCTTTGTCTCGCGTTATTTGTCCCTCGAATGCGATAGTGTATCGATTACCTTCGCTATCGAATAGCTCTATACGCATTTTTCGAGCCGGCATTGAGTGGCTCACCCTAAGAGATGTTCACAAGCTTTACACTTCACAACTTATAGCTGTTATGGTTAAATCAGCAGCAGTGAAAAGTCAATTTCAGTTCGGAAAAGATGAAATAGGCTGAATTTGCACTGTTTTCATAATTACAACCTTCACAAGAATCTGATTTCACCAAACAAATTCATGCTTTACTCAATTATGTATTTGCATTGGAAGCGTAGGGG
Source organism: Candidatus Bathyarchaeota archaeon (assembly GCA_963720565.1). Lineage (GTDB taxonomy): Archaea > Thermoproteota > Bathyarchaeia > Bathyarchaeales > Bathycorpusculaceae > A05DMB-2. The sequence goes on from CAVRFW010000005.1 coordinate 140,202, forward strand.
GGTCTTCTTCACAGAAAAGGACCATAAAAATAGTTATTGTATTAGAAATAGAGGTTGAAATGAGGCAGTTTTATTGCAAATTCACACGGACTTCACAAAATGTGAACAGTATGTGATTTGAAGGGTTACATACACTATGAAAATAACAAAGTTAGAGTATTTAGAGCAAATGGGATGAAGATGCTAAAAAGTGTCAAAATATGTAAGAATGTTCAAAGTCTTTCAATAGAATGGGATAAGACAGCCACCCCTTCATTTCCTCTCGAAAAGTTTCTGAGAAGAAGACAATAACAGGGTGGAAAAAAGATTAGTTGAGGATTATCTAAAAAAATGAATAACAAATACTTATTATATGCTCAGTGTTGCTTAGGCTTCAGAGTATATTTCCTATTAAAGGAAATCATAACAAATTCTTAATAGTATAGTATATTTCCAGTAGAAACTTTGGGGTGTGTGGCTGTCTTTACTTTACCGCCTGCTGCTTTAAGCTTACATCACATTTTAGGATTGTCGTGCTTCAAAACTACTTTTTTGTACTGCATCCTTTATCTGCTCCACTCGAAATAACGGTGTTGCCTTTGAAAGTGGTGGGTGCAAAATGGGAAGTCATAGCACAATTGATGGAATATTCGAAAATTTCGTGAAGAGTGCCCAACTATTTAGAGATCGAGAGGTACTCAGGCACGACTATCTTCCTGAAAGCCTGCCTCACAGAGAAGAGCAAATTAGGCTTCTAGGTGAAACAGTGGCGCCAGTTTTGAAAGACGCTCGTTGTTCAAACATTTTCATTTACGGCAAAACAGGTACAGGTAAGACTGCTGTGACCAAATACGTTTTGGGTCATTTGGAGACGAAAGCAAAGGAGTACGGTGCGCCAGTTAGATTTTCTTATGTTAACTGCAGGATGACAGGGTCAGCGTATAGAGTTTTTGCAAGTCTTACCCAGAGTCTGGGGATGTCTGTTCCTTTTACGGGGTTGTCTGTGGGAGAAGTTTTTGATAGGTTTCGAGGGAGATTGGATTCTTCCCGAACTAATTTCATAGCTGTCTTAGATGAGATTGATGCCTTGATAAAAGATCGCGGAGATAGCGTTCTTTACGAGCTAACCCGGATTAATGAAGGTCTCAGCAAGAGCAAGTTTTCCCTTATCGGTATATCCAATGACCTTCGATTGAAAGAGTTTCTGGACCCGCGCGTTTTTAGTTCATTAAGCGAGGAAGAAATAGTTTTCAGACCTTATGATGCAAGCGAATTGCGGAACATTCTTCTTGAGCGTTCAAAGTTGTCCTTCCACGAGGGTTCTCTTTCCGATGCAGCTTTGAGCATTTGCTCAGCCTTAGCTGCGGCAGAACATGGAGATGCTAGGCGTGCTCTTGATTTATTACGTGTTGCAGGTGAGGTTGCTGAGCGACGAGGTTCGAAACTGGTTTCTGAAGAACATGTTAGAGAGGCAGAGAAGCATATTGAGCATGACAGAGTCGTGGAAGCGTTGAAGAATTTGACTTTGCATTCAAAGCTTGTGCTTCTTAGTGTTTACCGTTTGAGTAAGGCGAGTGCAACTACTGGTGAGATTTTTGATGTTTACAGTCAACTCTGTGGCGAACTGGGATCCGGGCTCCTTACTCAGAGGCGTCTTGGCACTTTAATTAATGAACTTGACTCGATGGGTCTTGTGAATGCAAAAGTCGTGAGTATGGGGCGGTATGGTCGCACAAAGAAGATTAGGCTTGAGATATCACGGACTCTTGTCAAGGATGTTTTCCACGGTGATGCTCGACTAGGGCGCTTCTTCGATCCTATCCGTAATTCCCTTTAGCATTTTGAATTATGTGCATCGAAAAACAGGTTCCAGAAGACCTATTTGGCTACATTGAAGTACAATAGCTCATCAAGGGTTACCGCCTTGAAAGACTAGATGAAGGACAGAACATTAGTTTCAAGGGTTTGGAGGTTTATCACCGGCACTTTGCCCGGCGTAGGCATTAACCCCAGCTTTTGCATGTAGTCTGTCTGATCTTGCCATCCGCCCGAGTTAACAACTAGGACACCACGATAATTGCAGCATCCCACAACGTGTACGTGTCCCGCGTGAAAAACGTCGGGTAATCGATCTATTACAAGGAAATCTCGGTTTTCAGGCGATAACAATGTTTTCCCCCCGTATGTGGGTGCTAAATGGCGGCTTTGAAGGAGTAGTTTCATTGCTTTCTCAGGGTATGCATGACTCAAGCCAGGAATTGAAGCGATGACATCATCTAGACTGCGACCGTGGTACATTAAAACTTCCACTTTGTGAAGGCCGACCAAACAGGGGTCTCCAAGCGAGTGTACTCTCCTATATTTTTGCATATCACTCAAGAACTCATTTGATATTGCAGGCTGAGGGAGTGCTTTCCTAGGTGCGTCATGGTTTCCAGGAGAAACGATGACTTCGATATAGTCTGGTATTTGCCCGATTAGTTTTGAGGCAAACCTGTATTGTTTATGTACGTCTTTTATGACGAGTTCCTTAATCTGGTTCGGGTAGACACCTACTCCGTCAACTATGTCGCCTGCAATTAGTACGTATTTGACGCGACCAGCAATTTCTCTCATTGTGTTGTTTCCGTATTTGCCGTTAAGCCATAAGATGAACCGGTTGAACGCTTCTCTGTTGAATTTTGTGCTACCTACGTGTATGTCGGAGGTAAGCACAGCATAAACGGGTTCTGAAGACCTGCGTTGAGGCTTCTGACCTACTTCTGGAAAAATTATGTCTTCAGCTAGGAACAGCTTGCTTCTGGTTTTTACGCCTGCAACACAAACGACTTGGTCGGGAAGTAGCAACTGCGCTTTTCTATGCAACTCCTCAGGCGCGTTATGAGAAACTAGTATGCTGGCGCTTGCTTGCAAGTCTTCAACCGTGATTATAATTTGTCTTTTTACCTCTCGTTTTTCAGTTACCATGCCTATTATTTTCAGTTTGGTCTTAGCGGGTGACTTCAATGCCTCAATAATCGGAGTTGCTGCCTTGACGTCTATCCTCTGTCGTAGAAGGCGTTCAATCCGTTTGAATCGATCCTGAAAGTATTGGAGGTATTCTTCTATTGTTCCATTGGAGGTGAGTTTCCCTGTTGGGTCTTCAATTATGCTAAGCTCTGATTCCACATCCTTTGCATAAGGATGAAAACTGCTGTTGGCTTCAGTGATTGGTTCTTCTGCCCTCTCTATTTGCTCTTCCTCTTTCGGTTGTTCGGGCATTTCCTCAATAGGACCTGGCTGACTAAGGAGTGTTTCCAGAAAGACTCTGTCAATAAATACTGGTTTTTCGTTTAACTCCTCAATTCTCAGCAACGCCCTGTTCATAATGGCAGTGGGGTCGTCAGTTAGGGCTGCGGCGCTTAGGAGTTCAAAGGCTTCCCTGTCTAGTTGGTATCCCGCTGCAATAGTTGTTTCAACGGCTCTCTGTAGCCTTTCTATTCCACTCACGCCGCAATGTCTCCTCTGCTCTATTCTTAGGCTATTTTCGCTCCTTCCCCAAGGACAATTCGCTTTCTCCCTCTTTTAGATTCAATAACGTTTGGGAAAGCAGTTTAATAGCGAGCAGTGTCTATATGTTTTCTCCTCTATTTGTCTATTCACTCTTGCCGCTTTGTGTTGAGGCTGAAATTCAGTTAGCTTTTCTACATGATATCTTCATCTACATACTTGTTGACAGTTGAATACGAGTTCCCAACGGTCTCTGATTGGGCAAAAATCTTGAATAAATTTGTTCACAGCACTCAAACAAGCATACTGGAAGCGAATTTCCTTTAATTTACTTCTATCCCCCTATCTCGAACGTAGGGCTTTGGGAATATCTACAAGTGAAAACATTTTAGACAGTGCAGCACTCCTTGTATTCGAGCCGGGGTGGCGGAGTGGTTATCGCGCTGGCCTCGAGATCCAGAAAGGCACAGTTAGGGCTATGCCAGAGACAAGCCAGCCAGTGGGCCTTTGGCTCGCAGGGGTTCGAGTCCCTTCCCCGGCGCCCTTGCCCATTGTCTTACGCGGGCTAGATGGAATTTGAGGTCAAAAATTCTGACAGAACTTCTCCTATGACTTACCCTCCGAGCTTTGCAATTACTCCGTTTGTTTATGCAAGCTCTCCCACTGTCTTTTTCATCCCACCAACAAGAGCATTCAACCATGCAAAACATATTAGGCGCGTATATTCATGTATCATCCGAAAGATTGGTGTCGGAGACGAAAAATGGGCCTTCACATAACTCTTGTGAACCCGCCTTATCCAAGCGGGTCTCATCAGCATCCACCGTTCACACCTTTGGGTTTGGGGTATTTGGCTGCTGTTCTGGAGAAGAAGCATTACACTGTCGATGTGATTGATTGCCAAGCAATCGGATGGACGTATGAGCAGGTTAAAAACGAGGTCAAAAAACGCCGCCCCGACGTAGTGGGTATAACCTCTACAACGCTTACATACAAGTCAGCTTTGCGCGTAGCAGAATTAGCCAAGGAAGTATGCCCGAATTGCCTAACTCTTCTCGGCGGTTCCCATGTTACCTTCTGGGATGACAAAGCGCTACTAGACTGCCCCTCTATAGATGTTGTAGTGCGAAAGGAGGGTGAAAATACGCTGCTAGACCTTGTTGAGAGGATAGAAGCAGGGAAAGACTACCGTTATGTGTTGGGTACAACCTCTAGGAAAGATGGAGAAATCATAAAGAACCCTGATAGAGATTACATCGAGAATCTAGACGAGCTTCCATTCCCAGCCCATCATCTTTGGCCAATCGACCAGCTTCAGAAGTATGGAAGTGTAGTGTTTCCGATAATCGCAAGTCGTGGTTGTGTTTACTGGTGCGACTTCTGCACAACTGTAAGAATGTTTGGACGTCGATATCGCATGAGAAGCCCTAAAAATGTGGTGGACGAGATTGAATATCTTCAGAAAACCTTTGGGGCTCATCAGTTTACATTCTATGATGACGCTTTTACTGTGAACCAAGAGAGGACCGCTGAGATATGCAGGGAAATAAAGAATCGAAAACTAAAAGTAGAATGGGACTGCGAAACCCGAGTTGACATGGTTACAAAAGATTTGCTCTTTAGTATGAAAGATGCCGGCTGTTTCGCCGTGTGGTTCGGAGTAGAATCAGGCTCGCAGACCGTCTTAGATGCTATGAGAAAAGGGATTACTCCTGCTCAAACAATCAATGCTTTCAGTTGGGCAAAAGAAGTTGGGTTGATGACTGTTGCGGGCGTGGTTCTTGGTTTTCCAGGTGAAACCAAGGAAACCATATGGGAGACAATAAAGTTCATAGAACGCCTTAACCCCGGCGACGTGGGCTACTATATTGCAACACCCTACCCGGGAACACCGTTGTATGAACATGTTGTAGAAGAGGGATTGCTTAAGATCCACGACTTCGATAGATACGACACTGCAACTCCCGTGTTTGAAATGGGGACCATGACTGGGCAAGAACTGAGAGAAATTCGCGAACGCGCATTCGAGAGGTTCTATCTAAGACCAGGCTACTTTTTCAGCATGCTAGGCAAAGGCAGGTTCTGGAGCTTCTCGATAATTCGAACGATATTTGCGCATCTTGTTCGAGCCGTAAAACGCCGGCTATGAATGAAATAATTGCCTTCCCTTCTTGGTTGATTAGACGGGAGAGATCCTCGAATTTTAACATTGAAACTTCGAGCTCTACTGTGTAAGATATTTATTTTCCGTTTACCAAGTGTTTAGCATTGTTGAAATTGATAAAATCAGTGTTGGTGCTAACGCTTAGTGCGCTTCTAATTCTTTGCGTTAGCTTACCTGTTTTCTTCTTTTGTTCGAACGAGAGCGGTGTTGTTGAGGAACAATTTTTTTTCGGGGTCACGTATGGCTCAAACACTACCCAGGAAGCCAAGTTGCTGATTGACAAAGCCAAAGGTTACACAAATCTTTTCATTGTCGATTCTTGGGATATAAGCACTAACGAAACCGCCCTTAATGAGATCTGTCAGTACGCGGTAAATTCGGGATTGAGCGTAATGGTTTATTTTGATTACGTATTCTACGAAGTTGAACAGTGGTCTTGGCTTCGAAATTGGATGGAGACAACAAGAGAGAGATGGGGTGACAAATTTTTGGGAATTTACCTTTTTGATGAGCCGGGTGGAAACCAGATTGACACAAACCAATGGCGTAGTGGAACATTGGCTAGACAGGCTATGGAAAACGCTTCAGACTACAGCGATGCCGCAGGCAGGTTTGTCAAAGATATTCCTTCAACCATAAGCTGGAGAAATGTGAAAAGTGTGAACCTCCCCATTTTCACTTCTGACTACGCGCTCTACTGGTTTGATTACTTAGCGGGTTATGACGCAGTCTTCGTGGAACTAGGTTGGAACACAAGTTCGATTCAACAGCTGGCTCTTTGCCGTGGGGCAGCGAACGTCCAAGGAAAGGATTGGGGTGCCATAATCACATGGACTTACAATGATCCGCCCTACTTGGCAAGTGGACCAGAAATATATGCAGAAATGGTCACCGCTTACGATGCAGGAGCAAAGTATGTCGTTGCCTTCAATTTTCCAAAGCACCCTGAGACCAACCCTTACGGCGTATTAGCTGAAGAACACTTTGTCGCAATGCAGCAGTTCTGGGATTACGTTCAAACCCGTCCAAGAAGAGGCAATGCAGACGCGAGTGGGCAAGTGGCTTTTGTTCTGCCGAAGGATTACGGTTGGGGCACTAGACGAACGAAGAATTTCATAGAAGATAGGATATGGGGTTTTTGGCCGGAAGACCAAACAACACTTATAGTCGGAAAAAATATGCGCATACTTTTAAACTTGTATGGACTGAAGCTAGACATAATCTATGACGATCCACAGTTTAGTTATCAAGAAATGTACAAGCAAATCTATTATTGGAACAGCACCCTTATCTAAGGGTGAAGCAATCGGTCGATTTCTCTATTCTTTGCCTTAATTTCGCTCTTTGAACATCCATATAAAGGAAATTTCCGACGCGGTTCGGGTAGCCACCAAAGTCTAGCTCTTCCTTTCTTCTGATTACCTTTTCAATTTCAATTGTCTCTTTAAACAGCGGGGCATCCAACACGGTCGTATGGTATTCTCCGGGTTCGCCTGTGGCGTCTATTCCTTTCTTCCATGGACCAATCAGGGGTTTCATATCTTCGACGCATTTTCTATCGAACTCGCGACCAAACCATTCCTCTCCGAGATAATTCAGGTCTACGCAACTTATGATGGGCTTCATCCCCACCGAGAGTTCTATATCCAAGATCCTTTTTCGATAGCGGTTGCCTGGGAGGAGGGAGAAGAAGGGTCTGTCCCACAGAGGCATTATCAACTTCATTCCTAACTTTTTGCACGCGTAGTCCCACGTGCGCTTATGATGAACGTTATCGATATCGCCTGTTACTATTCCTTCGATTTCCTCTTCTTTCTTCAAACGGGCAAGCTCGCCAACGATGCCCTCGAATCGATCTCCTTCGACTTTAACTTTGAGGTGGGGCAATCCCAAGGCCTTAGCCTGCAGCTCAGCTACGGGTATGCTATGGAAAATATAGGGTTCCATGTAAACATAGGTAACTAGGTAAACAACCTCGTGGCCTTGTTCGACTATCTTATGAAGTGCTGTGCAACAATCCTTTCCGCCGCTCCAGTGAACAATAACTCTCATCTGAGGCCACCTATCAAACGAAATGGTTAGACAATAGTATCATTATTAACCTTTATGTCGCACAAAGAATTCTGTGATAGCTCCAATTTTAAACACTGTTTGATTTTGGCCTGATAAAATTTTAAACAATTTTCGAAAAGTGATCAAGGGTTCGTGTTGATAGTACTTGAGTGTAGCAGGAGTTAGAATGGCGATACACTATTTTGAAGTCTCTATGCGCCTTTATTGCCTGGGTATTCCTTTGAAGAGTCAGAATCCAAAAATCGATTTCCCTTTCTCTGCTCCATTTTCTTCTGAATGCTCATCCTCTTCGGATATGTGGTGAGCGACATGAATAGCTAAGCCAGTTGCAGCTCCCGCAGACAGCCCCAGTAATAGGTGAGTAAGCCAGGCAAACTGAGATGAGTTTAGCAATGCCAATACAATGAGGAAGTCAAAGACTATAGCGATTGTTAGATAGCCATAGCACCACATTTTGACACTTGTTCCACGCGGCTGATTAATGCCGATGCCTACCAAAACTCCGAACATTGTCAGGAAACCTATCAACGCATAAATCCAGTCGTAAATCCCGTTTTCCTCCATTACAGTTGATACCCTTTTGCCGTGCCACTTTAATAGTTTATCTTCTCACAAGCAACTTTTCTTTCCAATAGAATAATCAAAGTCCTGCTGCTAAAACCGCTAGCTTTTTTACATAATCACACTTTACTAAGCCAAAGTTGGTGGTTACTGTAACAATATTTGACGAAAAACACTGCCACAAGTGGGCTTTGCTCTTGGACCAAAGGCGAAGTAAAATCGAACGAGGCGAAGATGGCAATCAGTGAGAAGAACTTCGCAGAGGGAAAGCGTCTATTCTCCGAAGTTTTTTACGGAGTTTCCTCGGGCAAGGACTCTGATCCTGGCATGGCAGGTTCGCTTCTATACCACATGGCAATGGTTACCAAAATGGAAACCGAGAATGAGCTTCTCACGAGGGAATTTCATGCAGTTTTGCCCGAAATAAACGCGCAACTCGAGCTATTCACCGATGCTTTCTTTTCTGATATGAAAGAAACATCAAAAACAATTCTCAAAGCGAAGATTAATTGGCACGAGGTTGTTGCCAGAGAGAGTCTAAGTTCCGACAAGAAAATCCAATTGTATGCTTCTTTGAACAAAAACACCAAAGCGCTTGAAAGCATGTTGAGCAACAGAAATTCTGATGCAACTGAGCATCTTGAGAAAGTTTTCGGCAATTGGGCGCAAAACATAATTGAAATGCGTTTGCGTCAAGAATATGAAACAATAAAGGGCCTGCTTCTCACGGCTGGGCTGGTCAAACGCTTGGGCTTATCACGGGTTCAGGATTTCATGAACAGAGTGCAAGATAAGTTTGGCGAGGAAACCGTTCGAATTGCACTCGACGTTACACTAAAGGCTGGTATGCGAAGAGAAAAACTGCAGTCAATTATGCTTAGTGATCATTTCATAAACTATACTATGGACATGGAAAAACTAGACGGGCATATGGAGTTTCTAAACTGCCCGATTTTTGGCAGTCACAAGTACGTTGGTGAGACTTCGGGAATAGGTGAAGAGGTGGCTGCTCTTTTTTGTACTCACTTCTGTTATGCACACGCCAAGGCAATGCTGAGCTCTGTGCTTCCTTTCACGTTTACGCTTTGGCAACCTAAACGCATTGCGACTCATGGACTCTGCGAGTTCTACCTCAAACTCGCATATTCCCCTACCGCAGAACCGGCACCGTTTGTTCCACTTATTTTGTCTTGGAATGTGACTCGAAAGTGCAATCTAAAATGCGCGCATTGCTACATAAACGCTACCGCAGAAGAACTCCAGAATGAACTCAGCACTGAAGAAGCCAAGATCCTCATGGATCAAATTTCTGCAGTCAGCAGACCACTGCTGATATTAAGCGGCGGAGAACCTCTTTTGCGCAACGACATCTTGGAACTTATCCGCTACGGAACTGCAAAAGGCTTCAAGATGGGTCTGGGAAGCAACGGCAGCCTAATCGATTGCAAGACTGCAAAAGATCTCAAGGAAGCAGGCATCACAACCGTTTCAATCAGTTTGGATTCAAGCATTCCAGAGGTACATGACGATTTCAGGGGGGTAAAAGGATCATGGGAAAAGGCTATCGGTGCCATTAGAGCATTGAGAGAAGAAAACGTGCTTGTCCAGGTGAACACCACAGTAACACAACAAAACTACGGAGAAATCGACGAGATTATGTCTCTGGTGGAACAACTCGGCGTGGAGAATTTCCATTTGTTCTTTCTTGTGCCTACTGGTAGAGGCGTAAAAATTGCTGACATATCGCCAGCCAAATACGAGGATATGATTAGAACCACTTTCGCGAAAGCTGCAAAACACAAACTCAACGTGCGGCCATCTTGTGCCCCCCAGTTTATGCGCATTGCAAAGGACTCGGGCTTAGACATGCGACAGTGGATTCGGGGATGCATCGCTGGTTTGTACTACTGCCGGGTTTACCCAAACGGAGACGTCACTCCTTGTCCATACCTTCCAGTCCGACTTGGGAACATACGTGAGAAGACTTTTGGCCAAATCTGGCGTACGTCTGAGGTTTTCAAAAATCTCCGAGATTTCAGCACCCTGAAAGGCAAATGTGGAGCGTGTGAATACATCAAAAGTTTGCGGTGGTTGCCGTGCTCGAGCGTACGGTCTCTCAAGCGATTTCATTGACTTCTGCGGTGACTTGCATGAACCTGCCGAATTGAAAGGCGATTATTTGAAAGAAGACCCTTGGTGTGTTTACCAGCCTAAAGAAAGACGTTAAAGATCGGAGCATACAACAAACCTTTCAAGGGATATCTTTGCTGGGCTGCAGTGGTATTTTTCCGCAGGCTGAAACTTAATCTTCTGAATTCCACCTTGTTTCTGCTATTTTTCCAAAAGGAGGTTTGAAAGTGGTCATAATGACACATTGTTGTTTTCAACTGAGCCCCGCAACTCTTTTGAGCAAAGTGCCACTCACGCGCGCCGGCGTCGAAGACTTAAGGATGACTAGCTTCTCCAGAACAAGTATGCGCCGTTGAGTAGCCTAGATACTTATTTACATTTCATTAACACTATAAACTTGTTTTCACTTACTTCTGCCAAAGGGTAACTATGTCTCAGAATGAAGAAGAACAAAAAAACGCTTTGACTTGTCCCAACAACACTTGCGCCAAGATTTTCCTTAAACCCCTTAAGGCCTTGAATCTTCAAGTCGCCTCTGCCGGTCCTTATGATGCCTGTCCATACTGCTTAACAGAGATAAATCGCGATGAAGTGACGACAGTCTCAGATGAACCAATGGCGGCTGAGGTTGATGAAAAAATGTCGCTTGAAAACCAAGTTCAGGTTCCTCAGCAGTCAACTGGTTGCAGTTATCATCTGGGATATTTGAGCGAGCGGGACTCCAAAGACCAGATTCCAGATGGCTGCATAATCTGCAAGGACATCGTTGAATGTATGCTAAGGAAAATGAAAGACTAGATAGCTTAGTAAACTTCCATTACCTGCTAAAATATCTTATCTTGATCTGAGCAAAAAAGATTCGCAATTGCCGTAATTATTAAAAAAAATAAAAAACTTTAGAAATAATTGCCCTGATAATGGATTGCAGGGCAAATCTTTGCTATTTTAGGTTTTTCTCTTCTTTTCAGGCATTTTTTCGTCTTCGACCGCTGACTTCACTGCTTCTTCTGCTTCTTCCTTCTTCTCCTCTATTTCGCTCGTGATTTCTTCGATTGGTTTTGGCGGCGGTGTGGTTGCCATTGTCCAGCCAATCCATGCTCCTATGAACATTATGGCAACAAAAGCTATGAACACCGGTATGGCGATGACCCAGAACCTGATGTTTTGCAGCGCTTCAGCAGTGATCCGGCAAGGCCGACCATGCTTAGCCAGTTTGGATAGAACAGCGTTACCAGGTAGCCTATGGCGACGACTATGCACACGATAAATATTGCTCCACCTATTGCTTGATCTTTACTCATTTTAGTATCACCACTTATAAGCCATGTTTATAATCTTAATCCATTTAAAGTTTACCATGTCAGCTGACATACTCTTGTCACGTAGTTCCCATTTCCCACGTCGATAGATATTTCTTCTGTTCTAGGGTGAGTTCGTCGATTTTTATTCCCATGGCGTTGAGCTTGAGTTCAGCGACCGTTTCATCTATGTCTTTCGGTACGGTGTAGACTTTTGGAGGCATTTTCGCGCTTCTGGCGATGTACTCTGCGCTCAGTGCTTGGTTTGCGAATGACATGTCCATAACCTCAGAGGGGTGTCCTTCGGCTGCAGCCAGGTTTACGAGTCTTCCCTCGGCGAGAAGATAGAGCTTTCGTCCATCCTTTAATGTGTACTCTTCTAAGTTGGGCCTAATGGTTCTCTTCTTTTTTGACATTTTATCAATGTCTTTTAGACTTATTTCTACATTGAAGTGGCCGCTGTTTGCGATTATGGCGCCGTCTTTCATTTTCTCCATGTGTTCCTTGCGTATTACGTTGATGTCTCCGGTGGCTGTTACAAAAATGTCCCCTATCGGGGCAGCTTCTGCAAGGGGCATAACGCGCAGCCCGTTCATAGCTGCTTCCAAAGCTTTGGTCGGTACAACTTCTGTTACTATTACATTAGCGCCTAACCCCTGAGCGCGCATTGCAATACCTCTTGAGCACCATCCATACCCGCAGACAACGAAGTTTTTGCCTGCTAGGAGGACGCTTGTAGCTCTGAGAATACCATCGATAGTGCTCTGGCCGGTCCCGTAGCGGTTGTCAAACAGATACTTCGTGTACGCATCGTTCACAGCTAGTATGGGGTACTTTAGGCTTCCAGCCTTTTCCATCGCCCGTAAGCGCACCACGCCTGTGGTGGTTTCTTCTGTTCCGCCTTTGACGTTCCTCAGTTCTTTTGCTCGTTTGCTGTGAAGGGTACCAACCAAGTCTGCGCCGTCATCCAGAGTTATTGCGGGTTTGTAATCCAAAACTTTGTTTATACATTCATAATACTCTTCTGTGTTTTGTCCACGCCAAGCAAAAACATGAATTCCTTTGTCTGCAAGAGCTGCTGCTACATCATCCTGCGTTGATAGCGGGTTCGACCCACACAAAACGACTTTAGCTCCACCAGCTGCTAGAGCATCCACTAAGACAGCTGTTTCCTTAGTAACATGAAGGCAAGCTCCCAACGTTAAACCCTTGAGAGGCTTTTCTTTGATAAATCTGTTCTTGATTTGGTTCAGAACAGGCATGTGAGCTGCAGCCCATTCAATTTGCAAATGACCTTGAGATGCAAGAGATGGATCTTTGATTTTGCATGTTTCCATTTTGTCAACCTTCTTTTAGAAAAAGACTGCTGTCTTACTATTTAGCTTTGCTTTACACTCGTAAACCTGTTTGCGAACTTACGAAGCCAATCCTATTTCCTCAACGGCACAGGCGAATATTCATACTGTCGAATAAGCCGATTGCGTCTGCTTCGCATCACCAGTTAAATGGTCAATAAGAAAGCGTTTTTTCCTGCTGGAAAAGTTTAATTATACTTTTACGGAACTATCGATAGAGGTGTGTTGGTGCGGGAACCTTTCGCCGAGTTTGTCAAGAGCACGCTTAGATCACGGTCTTTGTTGATTACATGCGGTCTTCCAGGAACTTGGAAAACTGAGACGTCCGAAGAAATTTCAAAGATTAAGGGTTACCAAATTATACGGAGCGATATTGTTCGCTTGGAAGTTCTCAAGAACGAAGATGTTTTTGATGCGAAAGTGGCAGGCAACATGAGCAAACGTCTTTCCGTTTATGACGAACTATTTCGCCGGGCAGATGTTTTAGCCGGAAAAAGCAAGAAGGGCTTAATCTTGGATGCTACTTTCGTTACCCAAGATCTGCGAAGGCGTGCCGCGGAAATCGCAGCAAAGCACGACATGACTTTTGTTGTTCTCCAAACCAGTTGTCCTCAAGAAGTGTCCGTCGCTAGGATTCAGAGAAGGACAAAAGAGAAGTATGAGTCTAACGCTTTAACTGTCGAGGCGTATCTTGCTAACAAGAGCAAGTTTGAACCCGTTGATTTGGACGATTTGAAGCAGCGGTATCCGCAGCTGAAAATAATTCACTTCACGGTTGACACCTGCCATGATTCTCCAGAGAATTGGTTTGTAATCGGGATGGGAAAAAGGTAATCAGGCATAGTTCAGCATGAAAACAGATTTGCATATTCATTCGAATCATTCCGATGGAGCTTTATCTGTCGAGGAAATCGTCAGAGAAGCCAAGCTTAGGAATATTGGGTTACTATCGATTACTGACCACGACTCGATTGCCTGTCAAGAACTTGCATTCGGTTTGGCTAGGAAAGCAGGGCTCAGCTATGTTTCCGGCGTTGAATTGAATGTGACCTTTTCGCATCCAAGATTCAACTCGGGCAAATCCGTGTCATTAGATTTTTTAGGTTACCAATTTGTTATTGATGATACTGCATTGAGAAAGAAACTTGAAAAAATGGCAGAATATCGAGAGGCAAGAGCTGCAAAAATCTTGGAAAATCTTAATGCAGCATTTGAAATGGAAGGTATTGAAAAGCTAACAAGAAACGATTTTGCAGAAATCCAGGCTTCAGTTGATGGATCAATGGGAAGACCCCACATCGCTGATTATCTGGTTAGGAAGAAGATTGTGAAGTCTAGACAGGAAGCTTTTGACAAGTACCTCGTGAAATGCGATGTTCCAAAGTATCCACTTCACCTTGGCGATGCATCGAGATTAGTGAAAGACGCGGGGGGAAGAGTAGTGCTAGCCCATCCTAATGACCCTCATGGCACCTCCCTTGCGTCTTTGTCCAAATCGCTGTTCGAACAGACAGAGATAATACAGGAGTCGATGTTACCGTACATTGATGGCGTTGAGTGTTGGCATTCAAGAAGTGACCCTGTAACAACTAGACACTATGTCAGTTTTGCAAAAGAGCACGGCTTGATTATGACGGGCGGGAGTGATTGCCATCAAAAACCCATCGTTATGGGAACAGTTAAGGTACCAGAGAGTGTGGTCAATTACTTCAAATTTTAGGATATATTTCAATCTAACCTTTTTGCATAATTTGCAGCTAGCTTGAAGTAGGCACTTGCTTCTCTCTTTGCTGCACTTTTATCTCTACTACTTACATTTTTATCTTTGAGCTTGAAACTAGTTACTTTTCCTCGCACATAAGCCCTATAGCATTGGTAGAAAGGAAAAAGCTTGATTACTCCTTCATCTCCGGAGTACTCGATATATCTCTTTGCTAAAACGTCAGACAGGTCGGGTCGCTTTCTGAAGTCTAAATCCATGGCTAAAAAGGCAATGTCAGCGGCGACATCGGAGTACCTAAATCTCTCATTGAACTCAATGGCATCGAAGATGTATATTTGATCCGCGACAAAAATGTTACCCGAATGGATATCGCCATGGCAGTCTTTGATTCTGCCGTCTAGTACTCTCTTCTCAAAAAGCCCGCCGTTCTGCTTAATGTACTTGCTGACTTTTTCACAGATTGCCTCATAATCGCTTGCAGATATTGTACTCCCGATGAACTCTTCTGTTTGATTAAAATTCTCTTTCCAGTTTTTCCTTATGATTCTTAATGAACCGAATTGGCGTGTTCTCTCGTTCGATTCGGCTTTCTTATGAAATTCTGCAATGATTTTAGCTATTTTGTCAATTAGATTGTTATCGACTTTGTTGTCTTTGAGAAGCGTGATTAGTATTCTTTCTTGGGGTATTCTCTTCATCTTCAAAGCATACTCAACGATTTTTCCTTGGCCTCTTATCTTGATTGTTCTTAGTTTGTTAATCGGGACAACCTCTAGATACATGTCTCCGCAAAGACGTCTGTTGAGCTCCAGCTCTTTATCGCAGAAGAAACGCCTTTTTTCAAGGGTAGTAAAATCCAGAAATCCTAGGTCAACGGGTTTTTTCACCTTGTAAGCATGATTGTCGGTTAAGAATACAAAGGATATGTGCGTTTGAATTAATTCAATGTGGTCTGTATCTTCATCGTAAGCTTCAGGTTTCATTAAAGCTTCTACAATTTCCTTCTGATCCACAATCATCGTTGAATCTACTTCTCAAAGGTGTGATGCACCTTTTGGGTATGAACAAAAATTCAACGGGCAATATAGAGCTATCTGTGATTGAAGCGTTGGACTAACGCAACAGCTTGAGGTGTTAGGTGGACTTCAAATACTCTTGAGCATTTGAATGCTTCTCTTTACTTGTCTAAGTTGACCTCTGCTCTTCCGTAGCAATTAGGTATTTCTTCTGACATATTCCGGCAATGGAATTAAGAGCTAAATAAGGAACACACTTTAGCACTCATCGGTGACGAAGGTGATTATTGAGACAGTTGAGGATTTGAAGAATGCTCTAAAGGACAGCGGGTATTCCAGCAAGGCAATAACTGAAATTTTGAAATGGTATGCCGAAAGACCGTGAATTGGTCTGTCCCAAATTAGGGCAAGCTTTCTGGACCCGCAGATTTTTCGAGTTTTGAAAGGCAAGCAATTGTGCCTTCTCTGAAACATTGCTAATTCGTGCGTTTACTTCTTAATATAACTAAATACAGCTTCTGCTTGTTCATTTGATATTTTCCGAGACTTTGCTAAAGCGTTCACTAAATCAGAAATCTGTGCCAAGGCATGAACTTTGTAGCCTAACTTCTCCAGGTTTTCCTTGCCTCCCTGTTCCCTGTCAATTACTACCATCAAATGCTCAATTTTTGCGCCAAGTTGTTCTAGCGGTTTTATTCCCTCAAGCTTTGACAAGCCTTCGCTGATGACATCGTCGAAAAAGAGTATGTTTTCACCTTTCACGACCTCTCCGCCTGCAATTCTGCCTGTCACACCGTAGCCTTTCTGTTCTTTCCTGACCACAAGACAAGGTAAAGGTACTCTGCAGGCAATGCTGGGTAGTAATAGTGCACCTTTAAGTTCAATTGAAGCCAGCTTGTCTATTCTCTTGGAACCGAAAGTTTCCTTGATGACTTCGGCCGCAATTTCCGTGACGATGCAAAGCTCTTTTGGCACAGATAACAAACGTGCAAGGTCAATGTAGTATGGACTAAGCGCGCCAGATTTAATTCTGTATTCGCCAAACTTCACGCAACCTGATAAAAAAAGGGCTTCAGCCAACCTGTCGGTGATGCTAGACATTCTGGGTATCCCTGAATTGAATTTAGTCTATAGCATTTAACCTTTTGTCAGAATAGGCGTACATCAAACGTTCTATGATCAAGTTGGCTTTTCTGCATTAGGAGTTGCATGCAATTGAGTACCATGGTAGAATGTGCGCGCTCGTGAATAAACCGGTTTTGCGATTGAAGGTTCCCTATTGCTTGTCGTATTCTTCAACTTCATTGTTCATTATGACAAGTTCAACGCCTGCCTGCCTGAACATTTCCTTAGTGTCTCCATCAGCGTGGTAGCGTTTCTCGCAAACCACCCGCTTTATTCCCGCGTTAATTATAATCATCGCACAGGTTCTGCATGGCGTCATCCTGCAGAAAAGTGTCGTTCCTTCTAAAGGAATCCCAAATCTAGCCGCCTGTATAATCGCATTCTGTTCAGCGTGTAGCGTGCGTACGCAATGCTGAGTAATGTTTCCATTGAAATCAATCATTTTGCGCATGTCGTGTCCCGCATCGTCACAATGAGGCAAACCCGCAGGTGCGCCAACATACCCCGTAGTCATGATTCGTTTGTCTTTAACAATTACACAGCCGCTTCTTCCACGGTCGCATGTGGCTCGCCTAGCAACAGCATCGCAGAGGTCTAAGAAGTACCTGTCCCAATTAGGTCTTAGTTTGGTAGCCAACAATCTCCTGTCCTGAACAGCCTATTTTCTTCACAGAACAAATTAATAAACATGCACAGCTATCAAGAAAATGGCCTTTACTTTTGAAAAACGTGAACTTCTCTTCCGATTTTGTGCCTTTCATCAGTGTCAACGAAAGAGGTAATTCCAATTAGGTTCTGTGGCAAAGTTACTTTTTCCGTGAAAAATTCTTCTCGGAAAATAGATGCCGTTTTGTACCCTATCTCTGCTGCCTTATTGCCGATTTGCATGGTAACTGGTTGCTCTGAACGAGTTTTAATGTAGGGAGATACCGTGACCAATCGCCCATCCTTTCTCAGGACTCTAAATGCTTCCTCTAAGAAGCTATAGTGCAGAGGTTTCAGTTTTTCAATCAATCTTAGGGCATATGGTTTAGTCGGGATTTGACGCAGAGCCGGACCTAGGTCGGGTTCCGTCACAATACAATCTACCTGTTCTCGTCCTATCTTTTCTGTCAACTTCAATACGTCTCCTTGAACAACTCTGTATTTCGCGTCTTCCAAGGAATACTCGTTCTTCAGCCAATTTAGATTCCGTGTAGCCGCCTCAACACACCAATTGTTAATGTCCATGCCGACTACTTCTGCGCCTGCGAGAAGGGCTTCCTGCAAAATAGTGCCCACGCCACAGAACGGGTCTAACAAGACTTGTCCCCGTCTAAGGGCAGCCAGGTTTGTCATAATCCTTGCCAATCGTGGAGAAATGGCAAAAATCTTGCGTTGACTAGGTTTGCCTACGTCACGCTTTTGGAATTCAAATGGATTATGGACGGCGATTGTAGTGGCAACAAATGTCTGCTCCTTTCCAACGCAGAATAGAACCTCAGCCTTGTTCTCAACCAGTTTCTTCTTAATGACTTCAACGTGACTGAGTTGAGGATAATCTCTGTCTCTGGCAAAACCCATAAAATTAGCCCGCTTGTCCTGAGAAGCCAAAGCTTTTTTTACGGTACTGCCTACAAAATGCTGCATCGTGTGGGCGACCGGACGAAAAACCGAATCAATCCAATACACACTAACGCCGAAGATTGCTTTTCCATGAATCGAATTCTCAAACATTTGCTCGATTAACCCTGTTTTCGATATCTTATCTTTCAACTGCACTTGAGCTGTTTTTTCCTTCTGCAGGAATGCCTCTTTGACGGTCTGTGTGGCGAAACTTGTTTTAACTTCACCAATCTTTATGATCCCGCCCAGAGAAGCTACATCTACCGTGCTTGTGCTGTTAACACTTACAACAAAAAATGTTTTTGAAAACAAGTTCACTTCAAAACTGCTGCATTTCACTTCGAGAAACGTCATGAGTTCTGCTAGTGACAATTTCCAGTTCTTTCCTGGGACAAAAAGCAAAGAAACTGAATCCCTGTTTGGCATTCTCACACTGCTAAAGCTCCAGTTAGATATATGAGTGGAAGGCGCTTATAACCCGAAAGTCTAATCGCTTACCGCAGAACGCTGAAAAGTCTAAAAAAATCTGCGAAGAACGCGACAAATCGTTTAAATAGCGCTTAGGCGGTAACCTACAAAAGGGATGTTCTCATGCATGCAAGAAATTATGGTCCTGTGAAAGGTCAAGCATACACAAGGAAAAAGTATGCTAAGGGATTTCCACCCCCGAAAATAGTGAAGTTCACAATGGGGGACACTAAAGCAAACTTTGATATCGAAGCAAAACTCGTGGCTACAAAAAGGTGGCAAGTACGGCATATGGCATTGGAAGCGGCGCGAGTAGCAACAAACCGTGTTCTTATGGATAAACTCATTAATGATTATCTCATGGTGGTTCATCCTTATCCTCATATAATTCTTAGAGAAAACAAGATGATTTTTGGCGCTCATGCGGACCGACTTCAGCAAGGAATGCGCAGGTCCTTTGGAAAGGGAATCGGCACCGCAGCTCGAATAGAACCTGGCCAGACAATAATAACTGTGAAAGTGAAGGCCAACGCCGTGGAAACCGCTAAAGAATCATTGAAACGAGGAAGCGCAAAACTTCCGATGCCGTGCAGGATAACCGTCGAAAAAATTGAATCTCCCGATGTAACCACCAAGACGGAGACGGAGACGGCTTGAGCCAAAAAAAAGATTTGGTTCTATGGTTTGAAACGGTAAGGAACACGGATGTTCCCATTGTTGGAGGCAAGAATGCCAGCCTTGGCGAAATGATCAATGCCGGGCTTCCTGTGCCTCCGGGGTTTGCAGTCACGGCGTATTCTTACGAAAAGTTTATCGAGGATACACGAATTGCTGAGAAAATCTACCAAGTAATCAAAGAGACTGTTACTGACCCTAACGATCCAAAACAGTACGATACTGCGTCAAAGAAAATTCGCGAACTAATCAATAGGACATCCATGCCGAAAGAAGTTGAGACTGCGGTTAAATCAGCCTACAAAGAACTCTGCAAAAGGCTTAACCTGAAGGATGCTTTTGTTGCTGTTAGATCGAGCGCTACTGCGGAAGATCTTCCAGACGCTTCTTTTGCCGGGCAACAAGAAACTTTCTTGAACGTTAAGGGCTCCGACGATCTTCTAGATAAAGTTGTCAAGTGCTGGTCGAGCCTTTTTACTCCTCGCGCAATTTTCTACAGAAACGAAAAAGGGTTTGCTCATGAGAAAGTCTTCATAAGCGTTGGAGTTCAGAAAATGGTGAACTCTCGAGCTGCAGGAGTCATGTTTACTATAAACCCAGTAACCGGCAACAAAGAGGAAATCGTTATCGAAGGCAATTATGGTCTGGGCGAATCGGTCGTTTCTGGTGCCGTGAACCCAGATGACTTTGTAGTTGACAAGAAAACGATGAAGATTACTTCACGGCGAATAGCTAGGAAAACAATTCAGTACATCCGTGATCCCGATACGGGCAAAACGATCCATTTGGATGTGCCAGAAAATAAACAGAAAGAAACATGTCTTAATGATGAAGAAATTCTGAAGCTTGCCGAGTTGGCGAAATCGATTGAGGGTCACTATGGCAAGGCTATGGATATAGAATGGGCGATCGATAAAGATCTGCCTTTTCCCAAAAACATGTTCTTGGTTCAAGCTCGTCCCGAGACTGTTTGGGGTGGCAAACCGATGGAAGTATTAAGTGGATTTGAAGAAGGCAAATCTGGAGAAGGCCTCAAAGTCGTCGCAAAAGGAATATCCGCGGGAAAAAGAGGCTACGGCATAGGCATTGCTAAAGTCGTGTTTACTCCTGATGAAGCATCAAAAATTATGGTCAAAGGCGACATACTCGTAACAGATATGACTGATCCCAACTTCGTTCCATTCATGAAGATTGCAAGTGCAGTAGTAACTGATAAAGGGGGGGTAACCTCTCATGCGGCAATCGTCAGCCGCGAGTTTGGGATTCCTTGCATCGTTGGGACAGAAACAGCTACGAAAGTTATGGAGACCGGAAAGCAGTATACCATAGACTCGAGAAATGGCATAGTTTACGAGGGAATCTTGGCTGAAGCCACAACGTCATCAGGTTCACAGGCTTCTGCTGCTGCAGGCGGAACACGTGTGGTCGAATCTGCCCCAGTAACAGCCACGAAGATTTACATGAATTTGGGTGCTCCTGAGAAAATAGTCGACTACGCGGATTTGCCTTTCGAAGGTATTGGCTTAATGCGCACTGAATTCATCTTGTTAAACTACATAGGCCAGCACCCGATGCTTTTTGTTGACACAGGCGAAGGTCAGAAATTCGTGGATAAACTGGCTGAAGGTGTTGCTATAGTTGCCCGGGCTATCCAACCTCGGCCTGTTGTTGTGCGTTTCAGCGACTTTAAAACTAATGAGTACCGTGGTCTTAAGGGCGGAGACAAGTATGAGATTGTTGAAGAGAATCCGATGCTTGGCTGGAGAGGGTGTAGTCGATATATCAGCAAATGGTACCAGGCGGCTTTCAGACTTGAATGCCAAGCAATAAAGAAATGCCGCACAGAATGGGGGCTCAAAAACGTCTATGTTATGCTGCCGGTGGTTCGTACATTGTGGGAAGCTAAGAAATGCCTTGATATCATGAAGGAGGAAGGTTTGGAAAGGTCCCGTGATTTCAAGGTGTGGTTCATGGCTGAAACACCTTCCATCGCTATTCTTGCTGACGAGTTCTCCAAGCTTGTCGACGGATTCTCTATAGGGTCCAATGATATGACGCAGGGCATTCTGATGATTGACAGGGATTCAGAACGTTTGGGTCAAATGGGCTACTTCGATGAACGCGATCCTGCGGTAAAAAGAATAATTGCACACTTGATTAAAGTGGCGCATGAGAATGGT
Organism: Candidatus Bathyarchaeota archaeon; assembly: GCA_963720565.1. Lineage (GTDB taxonomy): Archaea > Thermoproteota > Bathyarchaeia > Bathyarchaeales > Bathycorpusculaceae > A05DMB-2. Next base: position 162,043 of record CAVRFW010000005.1, read on the forward strand.
TGCACGGTCTCTATATGTGGGGAGGGTCCTTCAAACTTGCCAGACTTCGCTGAGTTCCTTGTCCGCGTTGGAATAGACAGCATTTCAGTAAACAATGATGCTCTGATCACGACAAAGAAAATGGTTGCAAGCATAGAACAGAAGATAATTCTTGAACGCCTGGCGGAGCAAGCAGCAATAGCTTCTGGGCACCCGATGAAGAAACCAATCCCTGACTGGGAATGGTGACACAGCCTAGGTAAACCACCAACAAGTGCAGAAATCGCCTTTCCCTTTTGTTATTTCATATAGAAAAATAAAGTGGATGCATTAGTATGAAAGGGTTTGATTTTGAAGAAGAAAGAATAAAACTAGAAATAGTAAAACTCGGGGCAAAACGCGTTCTCCTGCAACTGCCTGAAGGTCTGAAACCTGAGGGTCCACGCTTGGCGAAAATCATCGAAAAAACTGGTGCTGTTCCAATAATCTCGGCAGATCCATGTTACGGATCTTGTGACTTGGCCATTGATGAAGCCGAGAGTCTAGGTATAGACCTGATAGTGCATTTTGGACATGCAAAACTGGTTAGGCACGAACAGGTTCCAACTATATACATTGAAGCAAGAGCAACAGTGACCGTTGATGAGGCCGTCGAAGCCTCAGTTCCATTGTTGAGAGAATGGAACAGAATAGGCTTAGCAACTACAATCCAGCATGTGCAAACGCTTGCAGAGGCAAGCGAAATTCTCGTTAGAGGAGGTAAAACGGTGGTAGTCGGAGATGCTGGACGAATGCACTACGCCGGGCGCGTGAGCGGATGTGACTACAGCAACGTTAAGTCAATCTCCAACGACGTTGATGCTTTCCTGTTCATCGGCGGTGGTCTGTTCCACGCTTTGGGTATTGCCCTGAGCACATCTAAACCAACTATAGTCGCCGATCCTTATGATAAACGAGCATATTCAGTGGACGATGAAGCACAGAAAATAGTCAAACAGCGTTGGGCATCTATTGAAGAAGCAGGAGCAGCTAAAACATTTGGTGTTTTGGTGGGTTTGAAACTCGAACAGAAACGTCTTGATGAGGCACTAAAAGTCAAAGAGTCAATTGAAAAGGCAGGAAAGGTTGCTCTTCTTTTGGCTGTAAGAGAGGTTCTCCCAGAAACACTTATGGAATTTCCAACAATAGAGGCATATGTGAATACTGCTTGTCCAAGAATTTCTCTTGATGCTCCTTCAAAGTTCTCAAAGCCCGTTTTGACCGTGAACGAGTTTAAGGTGGTTTTCGGTGAAATCTCATGGCAAAGCCTACTCAAAAAAGGCTTGTTCGAAAGATAGACATAGAGCTTTTTCTATCTCGGATTGCACCGCACACCTCGCCTCAGGCTAGCCTTGAGCAATATACAACTTCAGAAACTGTCGCTGCCACGCTGCTCTATATTGCCGCTTACGCTAACGATGACATCCCCGGGAAAACTGTTTTGGATTTAGGATGCGGTACTGGTAGGTTGGGTCTTGGCGCGGCTTTTTTGGGTGCAAAGTATGTTGTGGGGGTTGACATTGATAAGGCAGCAATAGCATATGCTTCTGGGGCTTCGAGACGAGCGAACCTCGAAAACCGTGTTCAATGGGTTGTTGGAGACATAGCTGCTATAAGAGGCAAATTTGACACGGTTCTTCAAAATCCCCCATTCGGTGTTCAAACGCGAACCGCTGACAGGAAATTCTTGGAAAAGGCTTTGGAGGTTGGTTGCAGAGTGTACTCATTCCACAATCATCCGCATCATGATAAGCAGCTTGCTAGCCGACTTGGGGGTTCCAATATTGATCTCCTACAGGTTCCTCCTTCACCTTTTATTGAAAGGTTTGTTGAGACTCACAATGGTTCGGTAAAAGCGGTTTACGCTATGCTTGTGACAATTCCACGCATGTTCAATTTTCACACAAAGAAAAATTACTCTTTTGTAGTTGACTTGTACGTGTTAGAGTCGAATAGTTGACATTTCTCCAAACGCGAGATGGGTCTCTCGGTTTCTTCTCGTTATTGTAATCAAAAGGTTTATTGAGCAGCATGGAAGTTTACAGATATACCCATTTAGCGAAAGTGTCTATTCCATTTGTATTCGCTGTGAAAGGGAAATCACATGAGTTTGAAATCACCTCAACAGAAGAGTGGTCATCTAGTGTTGCCTGGCGAGCGTCTGGGCGTTATTGAAGAATACATTCCGGATTCTGGAACATACGTCAAAGACGGTGTAATCTACTCTAAGATTATTGGTCGCGCTTTGATGGATTTGCTAAACAAACGCGTTTCGGTTTACCCGGTGGTTGACAGAGTAGCGGTTCCAAAACTCTCAAGCTCTGTTGTAGGGCAGGTTGGCAACGCCCAATCAGACAATGTTTTAGTGCGAATCTTCAAGATAGGCCCGAATAGACTTTCGGGTGTTTTCTCTGGTATACTGCATATTTCTGATGTTCAGGATAGATACGTTGATTCTATGAATGACGTGTGCAAACCCGGCGATATTATACGTGCTAAGGTCATAAGTGAAAAGAACAAGATGTACCACCTGTCAACAGTCGACAAGGACATGGGTGTGCTCTACGGTTTCTGTTCTCGGTGTGGAGGTCTACTGGAGCAGAAACATAATGATATGAACTGCCCTAAGTGTGGAAACGTTGAACGGCGCAAAACCGCATCGGATTATGGAAAGGAGGAACTATAAACAATTGAAGGTCAAGGTGCTAAAAAGAGAGGGTAAAGAACTCAAGATTGAAATTGAAGGTGCAGGGCACGGTTTATGTAATCTAATTCAAAAGAAGCTTTTAGAAGACAAAGGCGTTGATATGGCTGGTTATGACGTTCCACATCCACTTGCATCGAATCCTGTAATCTATGTAAGGATGAAAGGAACAGTGAAGCCGGAAGAGGCTCTTAGAAAAGCCGCAGCGAAGGCTCGCGAGACAAATGACGCCTTCAGTAAGGAATTAGAAAAGGCTCTCAAGGTCTAAATATCGGTTTTTAAGCTATAAATCCTAGAGGTTTCTTCTTCCTTTGTCGGGAAAGACCGGTTTTCTAGGCCACGCTAAGTTTATAACTGCTTTAACACATTCCACAATTAGTGCGAGAGATTGGTCCCTAAGAGTCTCCGTTCGATTAAGCCTGAAATTCGTGTTTTGGGAGTGGACGACGGTAAATTTATTTCTCATACGAACACCCAAGTGCTTGTTGTCGGTATCGTTTTTCGGGGAGGCTACTGGTTGGACGGTCTACTGCGAACCAGGATAAGCGTGGACGGACTAAACTCTACCGAGAAGATAGCTTCAATGATTACAAGCTCGTCACACTGCAAACAACTGCAGGTCATAATGCTAAACGGCATAACGTTTGCTGGCTTCAATGTGGTGGATATTAAAACTTTGAACAGGGTCACAGGCATTCCAGTAATCACAGTCACTCGCGAAAAACCTGACTTAGATAGGATTCATAATGCACTCAAAAACCTTCCTGCAGGCGAATTGCGCTGGAGACTCATAAACGAAGCTGGTGCCCCCTCTGAACTGGAAACTCGGAACGCAGGAGCAAAAATCTATGTTCAAACTGCCGGAATACACAATGATGACGCTCAAAGAATCATACGGTTCACCTCAACTCGAAGCAGTATTCCAGAACCATTGCGTGTCGCACATATTATTGCCTCGGGATTAGGTGCCCTTGACTAGTGAACTGGCAAACCTTTAAAAGTGACCGTGTAAACGGAATCAAAAACGGGTAATGGAGTAACGAACTATGGAGTTCTGTCCAAAATGTGGTTCTCGCCTTGAGCCCAAGAAATCCAAGTCGGGAAAGGCAACTTCAGTGATGCTTGCCTGCCAGAAATGCGGTTACAAAAAGCAAGAACATGGCAGAGTCGAGACCAAAGTCGGCAAGGTCATTCAGCATGACCCCCAGCAACTCGTGGCCGTGATAAGTAAGGAGGAGCAGAAGTTGAGGACGCTTCCGACAGTTCGGATCGAGTGCCCAAAGTGCGGCAATAACGTTGCATATGTGTGGCAGGTTCAGACAAGAGGTTCTGATGAATCTTCAACCCAGTTTCTGCGGTGCACAAAATGCAACTACACTTTCAGAGAATACAGCTGAACACTTTGTATCAATAATCTGCTCTGCTAATTCCTCAAAACTGCTTTTATGCAAGAAGGTTCTCACAAAAAGTCATGACTCTTCGACGTTTACCACATTTCTAAGCGCGAAACAAGCGCATATTTCTTCTATTGCCCGATTGGATTCTGGCGACTTATTTCTTATGTTAAACTGTAAGTCTTTTATACCCCATAGCATATGGATTAAGCGAGGAAAAAAGTTGTGTTTAGGCTCAAAGTGGCTGACGCCAAACTATTAAGAGATATGTCTACTGCTATCTCGATTCTTGTAGACGAAGCTACATTCAAAATTGAACCAGACGGTTTGAAACTTCGAGCGATGGATCCATCCCGTGTGGCTATGATTGATTTTGAATGGCCTAAGACAATTTTTGAGGAATATGTGTGCGCAGAACCAACGAAAATGTGCATTAACATAAGTGAGCTGCTCAAACTGCTAAAACGGGCGAGTAAGGATGAAGCTGTTGAATTGTCTCTTGACGAAAAAACTGGACGATTACAGATTAAGATATCTGGAAAGTATAGCAGAAACTTTACCATGCCTACTCTTGAAGCTTCCGAAGAAGAAGTCCCGACGCCCAAGATTGCGTTCAATGTGAAGGCAAAAACCACTACACAGGGGCTCAGCCAAGCGATAGAGGATGCTCAACTCGTGAGCGATCATGTTCGTATAGAAGCAGACTCGGAGAAACTACTTCTTAATGCTTCAGGCGACTTGATGGGCGCTACTATAACACTTCAGAAAGGTAGCGACACGCTGCTGGATCTTGAAGCCAAAGAAAATTCGAAGGCTACCTTCAGCCTTAGCTACTTGTCAGAGATCATAAAAGCGGCATCAGCCACTTCGGAAATTGCCACTCTTGAATTCTCATCAGATATGCCCATAAGAATAGACTTTCAACAGACCAAAGAGGGCAAATTGACCTTCTTCCTTGCGCCAAGAATCGAAACAGAATAACTAGAATTACGGCATGCTGGCGCGTGCATGCGCTGGCGAACAAAAGCTCCGCATGCTTGAATTCAAAGGTATTCTATTGTTCTTGTGCGTCTTGTCCGGCCTTGTTTTCTCAGGTGATATGTCAAAGGATTTCTTATGGTTCTGCATATCGAATCAGCAGGTCCAAAACAAACGCCATGAGTCTGCAGTGAAGCACAATTGTAAGTTACATATGGCTTGGTTAATCCGCTTTTGCCTGCGAGATTTTCAACTTGGTATCTTGTTTTGTCTTCCTTAAAATCTGAGACATTGGAGAACAAACTGACAATCGTGTCTATGCTCAAGTTCTGATGGATCAGGTAAGTCACCAACGTGAATCTTTCAACGTGTGACAGATGCTGCCCTTTCGCTGCTCTATCCATAAGTCCCTTTATGCATGGAGGGTAATCGGATTCCTGTGCACGTATAACCTCGTAGACCTCTTCAAACAACGGTTTTCTTTTCAAGAATTCCGCCTTGAGTTCCTCGATATCCTTCTGGATCTCGCCAGGAACCTGGGTGAGCTCCTGTTTAGTGCTGTCCTCTATTCGCTTCTGGACTTCTTCCTGCAGCAACCTTGCAAGTTCAGCGGGCGCTACACGAACCCACCCCTTCTGCATCGTTCTGTTGAGAAGTTTCCATTTAGGATCATGGAACAGTCTTCCCCTCGCTGTGTTCTGAAGGAATTTCGTGAAATAAATTGAAAAAGAAAGATCTTGGTTAACATGGACTTCCCATTCGAAAGCCTTGGCAATTTCAAAAATAACATCGTTGTTTTTTTCAGTCTCAAGGAACCTGTTTATTCTCTTAGACTCAAACAAGGCAAACCGTTCTGTTAGTTTGGGGTCTCCTATTCCCGTTGCATATATTATGGAAAGGGGATAAGAAGCCACTTCGATCTCGAACTGTTTGCTCGGTTCTTGAGAAATTGCCATCGCAAGCTCGAAAGTAGAAGTTATCCTCTGTTTCGCTCGGTCTCTAATTGCTTCCAAGCCAGCGATTGTCTCAAAATCCAATCCCAATTCAGCAACATGTTTTCTCGCCTGCGGCAAGAAAGGATATTTGACCATGTCAGCTAGCGTGACGGAAATGAGATCACCCGATGTTGACTAGTACCCGTAGCTGAAAAATATAAAGACTTTTCAAACCACGGCAACAAGACCTGCGAGTTTTCAATGTTCAGCCTAGTGTAAAACCTTAGTGAGTGCTATGTAAACATAGACGAGGTTAACGTTAAATCTGGCGACGCTAAATCATTACTCGGATTGACAGGGGGAGGATTTTGTGGTTCCACGTGACTTTGTCTACGAAAAATTCTCGGAATACTACAAAAATTCATCCGAGACCATCAATCCCCCTTTACTATTTGATCAAAGAGAGTTCGGTTTTTTTCTGCTGAAAGAAAAAGTTATGCTCAGACACAAGAGATTTGGCAAGAAAACTGATCTGAACTCTTTTTTGAGCGAGGTCGTGCCCTCTGATGTTTACCATTCATGCGCCTACTACGAAAACCCAGATTTCGAGATGAGTAAGAAGGGCTGGCGGGGTTCAGATTTGGTTTTCGACATAGACGCTGATCATATTCCAACACCATGCAACAAGATTCATGATGAATGGAGCTGCGGCAAGTGCGGCTTCACTGGAAGAGGGATCACACCTGATGTCTGTCCAGCCTGTGGTGGAATGAAGTTCGACACTAAAACTTGGCCCTGCGAACTCTGCTTGCAGTCTGCAAAAGAGGAGACCGAGAAATTAGTTGTCATGTTAGAGGAGGATTTTGGGTTTTCCCCTGAAGAGATGCACGTTTTCTTTTCTGGACACCGTGGCTATCATTTGCATGTTGAGACTGAATCAGTCAGGACCTTGGACGCGGCTGCCCGCAAGGAAATAGTTGATTATGTTTCCGGGCTCGGTCTCATGCTATTAGATGAAGACATCGAGAAAAAAGGTTCCAGACGGCGGAAGGTGAAGTTCTTTGATTTCCAAGATTTCGGATGGCGAAGACGCCTGAAGGTGGGCATGGAAAAATTCGTTACGAACGCCACCAAAGAGGATTTAAAAGCGATAAGAATTCGAAGCTATAATGTGCTGAAGAATAGAGAGACAATTTCTTGGATGAGGCTGGCTCGATATATAAGAGATTTGGAGTCTGCGAAGATTGATACGGTAGTAACCACAGACTTGCATCGTCTGATCAGGATGGCTGGAACGCTGCACGGCAAAACAGGTTTGCTGAAGGTCGAATTTCCAACGTCTAAAATTGCGAGTTTCGATCCTTTCAAGGAAGCGGTAGCTTTTAAAAAGGGGACAGCGAGAGTGTCTGTCTCTAGCGCGCCAGAGTTTAGGTTGTGTGGAGAAGTGTTTGGTCCTTACAGGAATCAGACGGTTGAACTGTCGACAGCTGCAGCGGTCTTGCTCGTGTGCAAGAAAAGAGCTGAGGTGGTACAGAATTGAACGCGTACGAAGAGCTCTATTTTGCTTGGCGACGAGAAATCGAACATGCTGAGTTGGGAAATCTGTCCAGAGACTTTTACGTGAGAATCACGGATTACCTTCGGCTTCTTAGGGAGGGTGGCAGGATGTTGGATAAGAAGACCTTGAAGTCGAGTTTGCTGGAGCATGAATCAGAACATGTCCAAAATATGCTTGAACAGCTGGTCTGGGCGAGGTATGAGAAGCTAGTTCGTTTAGTCGCCGAGAGTCAAAAAGTACCTTCTGAACTCTTAGCTGAAGAGGAAGCGAGACTCTTTGAGGGTTTTGCTCCGTTTGCGGAGGCATACAGCCGATTTGCCAAAGGATTACTACAGGGGCAGCTTGCTATAGGAAACGTGGAAAAAGCACACAAAAGGGTTGTTTTAAGGTTCGTAAAATCTGTTCCCTCCATTATTGGCGTGGACATGAAGGCTTACGGTCCTTTCCTAGCCGAGGACGTAGCTTCAGTATCTGTTGAAAACGCGAGGATTTTGGTTAAGCAGGGCCTAGCTATATTGGTCGAGTCTTCCTAGCTACGCTCCTGTTCTTGAAAGCCTGAATTGCGAGAATCAAAAGTAAATATGCTACTATCTACGAAACAGAAACAAGTAGCTCTGTATGGAACTGGAATAGATTTACAGTATCAGATTCACACCGTAATTCATGCCAATTGTGAGAGCACGCATTAGAGGGAAACAAAAACTGCGGTAGCGAAACTATCTCTGAAGTTCTCAGTATGCATCGCGGTATCTCCTGTTTGCAACTGTCGTGAATCAGTCACAAATGACTTTGAGAAAGCGGAAAAGGTATAAGAATGCGGATGTTTCCTCTATTGCAAAGCTGGAAAGCGATTGATATGAATGTTCCCAAAGAAGTCACTACATACTGTCCAAAATGCAAAAAACATCAAGCTCACACAGTAAGCCTATACAAGCCTGGAAAACGTCGTGCCTTGGCAAAAGGCGAACGCCACCACGCACGAGAGAAAAAAGGCTATGGTGGGCAAAAATACCCGCTTCAGCACGAATTCGCCAAAACCACTAAGAAACAAACCCTTAGACTCAAGTGCAAAGTCTGTAACTACATGCGTCACAAGGACGGCATACGCCTAAGAAAACTAGCCATACAGTAAGGAGGCGAAACAAAACATGAGCGACTGGAACAAGCTAATTCCTAAACCACGGAGCAATTTCTTGCGCGTAAGATGCCTAAAATGCGGAAACGAACAACAACTCTTCGGAAACGCCACAAACAAGGTAACCTGCAACGTCTGTGGCGAAACCCTCGCCGAACCGACCGGCGGAAGAGCAAAAATTAAGGGAGAAAAACTCTCAACCCTAGAATAGGGGAAAAAACAGAGAAATGGCTGCTGAACGCAAAGCTGAAGAGGTCCTGCAGAGGGTCTCTGACGTCATCATCGTAAACATCACCAAAGACGGCGGACAAGGTATCTTCAGAAGGGAAAAATAATGGTCTGGCTCTTGAGAAAATGCCAGAAATGTGAAAGGTACACGCTGAACACTAATCTGTGTCCCAGCTGCGGTGGCGCTGTTCGCATACCGCACCCCCCCAAGTTTTCACCAGATGATAAATACCTCAAATACAGAATGGCCATAAGGAAGGAGCCGCCAAAGACTTGAAAGAAACATACATTAAAGAATACGCAGATTTCCAGATGGACAACCCCATTCTGGTCGAAGGCTTCCCTGGTCTAGGTTTGGTGGGCAAAATCGCGATTCGCTACTTAATAAAGCAGCTCGGAGCCAAACGCTTTGCCTACCTTTACTCTCCGCATTTCCCGTACTTCGTACTTGTAAACAAAAAGGGGAACATCCGTTTATTGAGAGGCTCCTTCTACTATTGGAAAAACCCGAAGGGAACAAACGACCTTATTCTCTTTACCGGCGACAGCCAATCCCAAACTATCGAAGGTCAATATGAAATCGCTGATCGCGTACTCGATTTCTCCCAGAAGCACAATGTAAAGACTATCATTACCATCGGTGGCTACCGGATGGAAGCAAAGGACAAACCTAAAGTTTACGTTGCAGGCACAAGCCAAGTCCTCCTGGATAAAGCTTTGACTGCAGGGGCTGCTGTAAGTGCTGCGGGAAGCCCAATTGTAGGAACTGCAGGACTGATACTTGGCCTAGCTCGCTTCAAAAGAATTGAAGCGTTATGCTTGTTGGGCGAAACTCGAGGATACCTGCCTGATCCCATGGCTGCAAGAAGCGTTCTGGAAGTGCTGAAAGCAACCTGTGGTTTTGACTTGGACTTGGATGGCTTGAATGACGAAATTGCTAAGGCGGAAACAATGGTAACGCGGTTACAAAAAATCGAAGAAAAAAGAGTTATGCAAGCTGAGGAAACTCGCAAGGAAGAAGATAAAAAAACTACTTACATCTCTTAGTTTGAAAAGAATTTTGGGGTAAGTATTTCCACGATTTTCTCCGCCGCGTTTCCATCTCCGAAGGGAGATGTATTTGGCAGTTTTCTGCGTTTTGCCATTGTTGCCTCTATTCCGGCCAAGATTTCTTTGCTTTCTGTTCCTACAATCTGGGCAAAGCCAGATTCCACGGCTTCGGGTCTCTCAGTTGACAGGCGAATTACCAGAACTGGTTTCTTAATTGCTGGTGCAGTTGCTTCTTCTTGGATTCCTCCAGAATCTGTTATTATCAGCTCACTTTTTCTCATAAGCACTAAAAAGTCCAAGTATCCTAGTGGGGGAAGCACCTGAATATTTCCGCACGTTTCGATTCGCTTGTAAATCTTGCTCTGAAGTAATCGCTTCTTGGTTCGCGGGTGCATAGGGTATATCACTGGCAAAGGAGACTCCTCAAAGGCCTTTACAAAATTCTTTAAAACTGCCAGGTCATCAACGTTTTCCGCTCTATGGGCTGTCGCTAATACAAACTTTTTAAAGCGAACTTCCTTCAATATTTCCGATTTCTTTTCTGCTATGGGCATGTGCTGCATAACTGCATCTATAACGGTGTTTCCAGTTACGTAAATTTTGCCCCAAACATTTTCTTTTTTCAAGTTCACTTCTGAATTCGTAGTTGGGGCAAACAGGTACTCGGACAAGTGGTCAGTTAGCCGTCGGTTGTGCTCTTCAGGCATGCGCAGGTCATAGCTTCTCAAACCGGCTTCCACATGCCCTACTGGTATTCCTCGCTTGTTTGCTGCCAACGCTGCTGCCAGCACACTGTTGGTGTCGCCCTCAACTAATACAATAGAGGGTGCAGTTTCTTTCAACAATTTGTCCATTTGCAGCATTATTCTTGCCGTCTGTGCGCCATGCTGAATAGGATTTTATCTTGAAAGAGTAATCTGGAAAAGGAAGCTCGAGGTTTTCAATAAACTGTTTCGACATGTTGTAGTCATAGTGTTGTCCGCAATGAACAAAAAACATGGGGATTTTGTGCTTTTGCAGTGCCCTTATGATTGGAGCCATCTTTATGATTTCTGGTCTTGTGCCTGCGATAACCCCGACTTTCCTCGTGTTTTCCATGCCTTCCTATGTTTTCTTTAGGTAGCCTTCTTTGGGTTCGTAGATTGTGCCTTCACGCAGCAATTGCCCCAGCATGCGTTCGCTTTCGGTTCTCGGGATCTTGTGTTTCAGCTCCAGTTCGTTCAACAGCTTGGTTTTTTCGACGATGCTCGTTTCTTTTTCCATGTCTATCAGCATTGAGAGGACTATTTGTAGTCTGTCGCGTACGCTCTTGGGTTTTCCAGTCATTATTATGTCGATGTCCATTTTGTATGAGGATAGATCTATGCCGACTTCTCCCAGAGATCTTTTCATTATTGCTATGGCGGCTTCCGCGTCTTCAGCTGTTACTTCTTTTCTAAGTGCAACGCGGGCTCTTGCTTCGGCTATGCGAACGAGTGATTCTAGCTGGCGAGCGGTTATTGCCACCGGCGATCCTTCGGTTTCGCTTGCTGCGCGCATTGCTAGATAGAAATCTCTGAGGCGTTCTAACGCTTCGTTGCTCAGTGTTGGTTTGATTCCTTTGGCGTAACTTACGTACTTTCGCATTAGTTCAACTTCTATTTGCGTTTCTACAGGGCTAGATCCTCTTCTGTGGATTTCGAGGATGTGTGTTGACATTTTTCCGTCAGCCTCTTTGTCTGGCACATCGCGCAAGACGAAAATCAGGTCGAATCGGGAAAGTATTGTTACTGGGAGGGATATGTTTTCTGCTACCGTTCTGTGGGGTTCATATCTGCCAAGTGAGGGGTTTGCAGCTGCTAGTATCGCTGTTCGAGCGTTTAGTGTCGCTACAATTCCTCCTTTGGCGACGGAAACAGTGTGTTGCTCCATGGCTTCGTGTATCGCTACTCGGTCTTCAGGGCGCATTTTGTCCATTTCGTCGATGCATGCTATTCCTTTGTCGGCCAGTACGAGTGCACCTGCTTCGAGGCTCATGCTGCCTCCTTTTTCTCGAATTACTGCGGCGGTTAACCCAGCGGCTGTCGTTCCACGTCCTGAAGTGTAGAGGCCACGCGGTGCTATTCGGGCTACATACTGCAGAAGTTGTGATTTGGCTGTGCCGGGATCACCGATTAGGAGTGCATTCATCTCGCCTCTTATGGTTATGTCCGGGAGACTTTTTGAGACGCCGCCAAAGAGGAGGTACATTATGGCTTCTTTAATGTGTTCATACCCGTAGATTGAGGGTGCAATCGAGCTTATTATTTTTCTGTGAACCCATGGGTCTTTCGCAAGTTGAAGTATCTTCTCTTCTTCTTCAACTGAAGGCGGCGATGTTTCGGGTTCCTTGCCTAGCACTTCAAGTGAATTGGCATCTAGTTGAAGTATGAATGTTCGGAGTTTGCCGATTCCTGGTCGTGAGGGTGCGAATGCACGGACGATGCCAACTATCGAGACGTGGTCACCGGGTCGGGCTAGATCAACTATTTCTCCTCCGACGAGTTTGACACTAAGAGTGCGTGGGAGCTGTCCGGGTGGGAGGTCTTCTGGTTTTTCTTGGAGGCGTAGGTCTTGTGAGTCTATGAAGGTTGATTCTTCTTGAATGAATTCAAATGGGCCATTTTGTCCGCAGTCGGGACTTGGGCATACTGTTGGTGCTTTCAAGAATTGCCCAGTCTGCTCGACATGGCTTGTTGTTCCGCATCTTTTGCATTTGAATGATGCCATCATAACCATTGGACGCACAGGTGTTGCTCTGACCACGATGCCTTCGATCATGACCAGTTTTCCCATCTGTTTTGAACCGAGTTTTCTAAGTTGTTCTTTTCCGAGAAGCTGCACTATGCGAACAGTAGTTTTCTCCAGTTTTAGGGCATATTCTGAATCTTCTATTCCGAGTTGCGCATACGCAGCGTTGCCCGCATGTTGCAGGAAAGCATCAGGTTTTTCCAGAAGTATCTCTGCAAGTCTCTGGTCAAACGCGAAGAGTTCCTCAAACTCTATTGTGATTGATTCTTTTCCTGTTATGGACATTTGTGAGATTCTTTGGCGGTATTTTTCTTTCTTAAAGAATTCCAGAAAACGTTCTTGCGGATCTACTGTTTCGAGTGCCTTGGTCATCTTACTGTTTTCCTCCCGAGCATTCCAGTATCTGGGCTTTCCAGTCGCCGATTATCTTGCTGAGTTGTTCATAAATTGTTCTTTCTTCTTCTGTGATTTTCTTTAGAACCTGATCAGTTTGCCCCGGACCTGAAGAAGATAGTGCCACTATTTTTTTAAGTCTGGAATTCACGATGTCCCCTGCCAGTTGCTTGGTCTTCTCGAATTCTTGGATTTTCTCCGGCTTTCTGGCTATTTCTCCCTTTATGTTTGCAAGGTATCGGCGAAGTTTAGGATAGAAGTCTTCAGGAAGCTCGGATATTTGTCCAGCGATTTGGACACGCTCCTTCCACACGATCTTGTACAGTTTGGTTGCGTCTAAACAATCGTCCTCTCGGAAATGGGCAATTCCTTGATTTGTGATTTCTTGTCCTATCCAATAGTGGACTTCGTATTCGTTTCCCTCTTCGAAAGGACCTACGGATAATCCTGCAAGTTTAATTTCGGGATAGTTTCTGTCAGCGATAATTTTCACTAGAGAGTTTTCAAAGCAAAAATCCAAGTTTTTGTTGCTCATTCGCATCTTCTTTTTCCCCCGGAGGTCTCTTGACTTCTATTCTACTCAGCTTCACAAGATATAAGCAGAGCAGTTTAAAGATTTAGATGAAACAATTTGAGAATCTGCGGAGTCTGTTGGAAAATTTTGGATTATTGAGAAAGCGAGGAACAGTGGTTTTCCAAGGGCATAGCCAAAGTGTTGTCATTGAACTGGAATGTACGGGTGCCAAGAAGTTTTAGACTTCTACCAAAGCTGGGAAAGAATCGTAGAGCAAGTCTTCGGAAACAATACCCCGAAGACAGCAGTCGAGTGAGTCAGAAAACCACGCACTGCCTTTCTTTCAAGTTTTACAACTGTAACTTCTGAACGGCTACCTCCAACAGAGGTTCAATTGTGCGCTTCTGACTAAGACTTCTGTGTGAGTAAAACTGTAATATTATCCCCAAGCTTTACCTCAAACTTCTCGGCCGCGCTGCTCTGGTTTACTGCTATTTCCAGATAACCGTGGCTCCCGATCAAAGCAAGAGGCTCCGCCGGTTTCGCTTCTCCATAAGTTTTGTAGAATTTAAATCTCACTTTACGACCCGAAAGCTTGATGTCAAGTTGACTGCAAAGCGCAAGACTGCTAATTTGGGCTTCAGTTATATTCGTGATTATGTTTCCAAAACCATCGAGGTGCAAAACCTTCCCCACTATAGACTCCTTTCCGCTGACGATTCTTGTAAACTCAGGCCTAACAATCTCTTTGACTTCGGACCCGACTTCAAAGGCTGCTACTCCCTTAGCGAGGTGTGCTGCAACTGGAGCAAAAATGTCTCTTCCGTGAAAAGTACTTGAAATAACAGGTAGCATGAAACATGGGTTGCTTATTTCGTAAACATGCTCGATGCCAGCTCTCTCAGCAGCGAGACTCAGCACGCCGTTATCAGGTCCAATCAAAAAGCCTTGCTTTGTTTGTATCAGTATCGACCGCCTTCTAGTGCCGACGCCAGGGTCGACGACAGCTACGTGTATGGTGCCTTTTGGGAAGTAGTCTGTTGCAGCAGACAAAATATATGCGCCCATTTGGATATTGAATTTCTCTATTTCATGCGAAATATCGATCAGTGTAGCCTCTGGGTATATTCCCAGGACTGCTGCTTTCATCTCAGCTACGTAGGGATCTTTCATTCCAAAATCTGATGTTAAGGTTATTATTTTGCGAGACATAGCGTATAATATGTTTCATGCTACTCTTGACATTTTCCTTCATTTGTAGCAGGCTCTAAGAATTCACTTGCAGTTTTTGCTTTTCTGCAACTTTTCCTTAGCCCGGCAAATGTGAACAAAGAATTTGTAGGTCTGGTTTGTTCAACAGAGAAGTAAGGTCTCTTAGAATATCTAATGTTAACCTAATCTCAGTGACTTTGAATGTTACAGTCTGCTGCTCAAACGCAGCTGCTACTTGTGAAGAGAGGTCAGTTTCCTAACCTCCATGTATAACCGGCACAAAAACTACTTCGTCCAGATCCTTTATCTTCGTTTCCAACCCGCTAAGAACGCTGATTTCTCTTCCATTTACAAGAATAAGCGCGTTTGTGATTTGCTCTTTAGACTGATTGTCCGTCAAGGCTCTCTTGAGTTCAGGTTTTTCTCGGACAATTTCGTTGATCAAATCTCTTATTGATGAGTCTTCGGCAAAATCTCTTTTGAGTTTATCAGCACCTGAAGCATGACGTAGAGCACCCACAAACTTTAAGGTTATTGCCATTTTCTGTTTTTCCGACTATTTGGCGTCATTGTCAGGGTTCTTTAGATATCTGCTACCTTCTCTTCAGTGAAGGTCTCCACAATGTCTGTTGCAATCTGGACCAGAGTGTCAGCCTGTTTCATCATCGCTTCCTCGTTTACTTCCTCAAGCTGGGCTAGCTGTTGGACGATTCCTTCAATTTCAATGAGAAAACGCAGAACCGAATCCTTCGCTGGTTGAGGTTTTCCTCCTTCCTCGCGTAAGAGAATCTCGATGAAAGCTGGTTCTCCAAGGCTGTAATAGATGGCGCTTCGGGCTTTCCTGATGGCTTCTAGCACTAGACTAGGTGCCATGTAAGGTATTTTCCGTGCTGCTTCCAACTCCGCCTTTGCTTCGCGTAGGTATCTGAGCGCCCATCCCCGTCTGTAGTAGTCCATCATGAGGATTTTTCCGATTATGAGTTCTTTAGTCTGAGAATTCTTCCTCTTCTTCCATATCCTCACTGGAAGACTCCGATTCAGCCAATGACAAGGTGCGTGTGATGTATCCCGCGATTTGATTTCTCACTCTTACAGTTGTGCCTATTGTGAGGACTTGAACTTTGCGTTTATTGTTATCAAAATTATTGGAAAACTTGGCTGGAAATCTTTCCAGTAGTTCTTTAGCTACTCTCTTAATCTGTTCAGTCTTGACTTTTCCCAAGTAACAGTCCGCCTGATTATTATCTGTCTTTTTGGTCTTTCAACTTCTGAAATGGTCAAAAGCAATCACAATAGGAGAAGAGCCTGAATTTAAGCTTACGCTTTAGTAATTACATTTGGAGTATCGGAAGCGGTTGTCTTTCTTGTTTTTCTGCTAAATATATATGTTAGCAAAAGAAGAATATGATGCGCTGAACTGAGGGTTAATTGTTGCCAGTTCCACAGGTTAAGAAAGGCAAGTGGTCGAAAGAAAGAGAGAGAACCAAATCTGGCAGATGGAGAAAAAAACGCTCTGACGCCGATCAACCTAGAAGCAAAAAACGCTCCCGCCTCAAATACGCCTTGGTCTTGATAGCGTTAATAGTGTGTGCGTTGGTTGTTCTTTATATCTTCTTCCCGGAATTTTGGGCATCGATTAACCCTTTCGCGAGTGACTTAGGTGATTGTGGGCAGCAACGCTGTTCCGTAGTTAGTTTAGTTTTATTCCAAAGAATATTTCAAAGTTTTTAGATATCTGCTCTGCAACTTCAACAACAGTCATGTTCTTGACTTCCGCTATTGCTTCGACCACTGTTCGTATGAATGAAGGACTCGTTAGCTGACCGCTGTAGGGGCGTTTCCTGTATGTTACGGGTCCGTCTGTTTCTGTTAATAGGTTTGTTAGAGGTACCTTTTTTACGACTTCCCGGATGCCGTTGGAGTAAGCTACTGGCGGACCTTCAGTTATATAGTATCCTTTCTCAACAGCTTTGTATAGTGCACTCATAGGGTGACTGAACCAGTGAAGCAGAACCCTGTCAAGACGGTATGACGGTAACATCTCCACGATTTTATCTGTTGTGCCGCGCGAATGGATTATCACCGGCAATCCAAGTTCTTCAGCCAAGTGCAGCATTGTGTCAAAAACTGCGAGTTGCTTGTCCCATATGGCTTCGTACTTGTAGTCTAAACCGATTTCACCTATAGCAGTCACGGCCTTTCTTTGACTGTTTTCCCTGATCAGTTTCACCACGTTTTCCAATTCGTTCTCTTGCAGCACATTCACGTTCCAGGGGTGGATTCCCAAAGCGGGATAAATAAAATTGGGATATTTTTCAGCCAGCTTCAAATTTCCGATGCTTGTCTTCAAATCCATAGAATTCGAGACTAACGCGACAACATTGGAGTCTCTTGCTTCTGCTACAAGCTGTTCGGTGTGCTCAGCATATTCTGCGTCGGAAAAATGAATGTGCGCATCAATCAGTTTCATTGTTATGGCCCCTGCTCTGTTATGTTTAGTGTGGTCTTCTTATGATGTTCTTTAATTTTGTGGTGAACTTTGCTCCAGATTCATTATCTTAGCTTTTAGAGTGATCCTTCGGTTTGGATTTTTGAGAATTAAACGTGGAATACGGTTTGTTCTCATGTTTAAACGATTTTAGCCGATACTATTCACCGAAAAGCCTAAATATAGCTTTAAAAAGAAAAAGAAGCTACGGAGAAGTCTTTATGACCGATTTGGAATTAGCTGTTGCTCCCATGCATAGATTATGTAAGAAAGCAGGCGCTGATCGAGTGAGTGAAGCCGCAGCAAAAGAGTTAGCTAAGGCCCTAGAGGAAATCGGCGTGAAAATTGCAAGAGAGGCTTTGGATTTCGCAATGCACGCTGGCAGAAAAACAATAAAATCTGAAGATATTGAAATCGCAGCCAAGAAAGTCATGGGCAAATAAGTAGCAAGCTTTCCCTTTCTCTTCTTTTTTGTTTAGACTCCGCTCATTAGTGTGAGTAGGTGCTTCTCGCACCCACGGTGCATCGTCTTTCTGTTCTGGGCAGACTAATCCAGCGTCTGCCAACTAAATCATGCGAATTTGGCATGCTCTTTTTTTGCGTCCTTAGATTACTTCTGATACACAATTATTTTGTGCGGTGGTGACAAACAAACTAGAGGGATGAGTTTTCGTCTTTTCTTTAGCATCGTTTCACTTGCGAACTCAAGTTGCCCTTTTAGCTCAAAAAATAGCAAAAAATAGATAAATAGCGACGTCCTCTGTCGTAACCACTTAGAGGAATTTGAATGGCAAGTAATCTCGTAGTAAGAGACATCATGACCAAAGACGTCCATGTCGTAGGAAATGACACTAGCGTTGCAGAAGTAGTAGCAGCCATGGCTAAAAACGACTTAGGCTACGTCATGGTGGAAATGAGCGGCAAACCAACAGGCATCATAACGGAGCACGACATCATAGTCCGACTAGTAACCCAAGGCATAGCACCCAGCTCAGTCATAGCCCGAATGGTTTACACCAACCCGATATTCACAGTAAATGAAGATGCGACAATCGACGAAGCAGTCAAACTCATGAACCACTGGGGGGTCAAACATCTGCCCGTAACAGGCAAGGAAGGCGAACTCGTCGGTGTGCTGACAGCAGAAAACGTTTTGTTCGCGGTTCCTTCAATGATATCAACATTGGAAGAGCTCTATCGCCCCGGCTTCAAACGAGTCAGATAAGCAACTTTCCTATTGAAACAAAAAGTTTTGCAAAGTTCAGATGTACGTTGAGAGTTTCAGAATCACAAGACACTAAGAAAACGCAGCTTTGCCACACCCTTTTTCTTTCCTCTACGCGTGCAGAGGTAAGCGATCTTATAATTTTCACATTTTCTTTGGCAACAAAATGAAAACAATGAAAAAAATAGAAGGGCAGAAAAACTGCCGGCTTGTACGCCAATTACTGAAGGCTACTGTACGATTTTTTCCCAGCCCTTGACGAAGTCAAGGTATTCTTGTACTGGTTTGCCGCCGTAGCTTCTTAGACGTTCGCGAAGTTCGACTTGGGCGAGTGCTGCTTTCTGGAAGTCGGTGATTTGGCTGGCTTTCTCAGTCAGGTAGAGGAGGTTGTCTACGCCTGCGCGTGCCATGCGGACTGATACCGTGAGCAGTTCGCTTGGTGTGGGGACTTCTCGCGGGTCGTCGCCTGGACCGAACACGTAGAGTGAGATGTTTAGCGGTACTTCTTTGAAGAGTTTTTTGAATGCGCGGGTGAGCATTTCCCAGTACCATGGGGTGGCGTAGTTTTTGCTGAACATGACTACGAGGAATTCGTCGGTTAGTGGGGCTAGGTCGTCGAAGTTTATGCCGAAGCGTTCGTAGCTGCGTGACTGGGTCTGGAAGGACGCCGATGACGAATTTCTTCTTTGCGCGGTCGCGTACTCGTTCGCTTACTTGTGCCATGTAGTCGGTGACTTCTTTTCTTCTCCATTCGAGCCAGCTTAAGCCGCTTTTCTTCCATAGGTCGTTGCAGCGTGGGCATGTGCAGTGTCCGTGTTCTGCGAAGTGGATGCTGTTTAGCCATACTCCTGGGCTGTGGCGTGCGACTTCTTCGATGTAGTCTAGTTGTTCTGCTCGGTGTTCTGGTTGGGTTGGCAGAGGATGTCCCAGCGGACGTTAAAGTTGTTGTTGGTTCTCCATGCTGGACCAAGGGGTGATTGGCGAGATCCAGTCGGGGTGGTTGCGTGCGGTGACGTTGTCGCCGAAGATGGCGATGTTGCTGTACATGTCTGGCTGAGGTGGCATTCGTCTGCCTACTTCAGGTTTAACTCGGAATAATTGAAAGTCAAAACCTGTCGTTTTCTCTGGTAGGAAAGTGTATGTGCCGAATTTCATCTTTTTGCACCTTTTACCATGCAAAACGTTAGCGCGGTTATAAAGTTTTGTATAAAATACGTCGTCATCGCTTTTCTCAATAGATTTCCTTGGCCGAGTAAGGTTTGACAGCTATGGATCTATCTCTGGTAATGGCACGGCAACTTCGTTGAATTGACTACAGGTTCGATACTAGTTGCCAAGTCTCCAACTGGCACATTAGGGAATCTAGTTTGCTGGCCTTTTTCATGGTTGCCGGAAAATGGTGCGGGGGGTAGGGACTTGCACCCTATGCTGATTGGCGACGTCTCCCGGGATCCCCTCTTTTTCCCAATTATTCTTCTGTCAGAGGTATCTCGTCTTTCAGATGTTTTTGACCGGTCATTCTCTTTATCCTGAGGAAACTCGCTGTGCCTTTGGGAGTTTCTTTTTCGTAGATGTCTATTTCGCCGTCGAACAAGCCAAGGACAGCTTCGAATTCTTCCGACGGATGCATCCTTGGATTAACGGTTGCCAGCACCGTGAAGCCCTTAGACTTTAATGTTGGCAGAAGCGCGCTTAGCCAGCGTCTTGTGGTAACGGCGTGGTGCTGCAACAACGCGTCTGAGACTATGTCGATGCAGGCTCTCTTCGGACCTGTCGCTGAAGGCTCGAGCGTGCGGAAAGCCTTGGTTACTGCGATGTCTATGTCTGTGAGGTTTTCTACGCCCTTGAGTTTGAAAACGTTCGGTGCGTTTCGGATAATGGTGTCAGCTTGGGGGCTGCATAGGAACAAGTAGAAACCTTCATATTTTGAAGATAGCATTTTTGTGTTTTCAGCTTCTGCCGTTATGTTAAAGGTTGTTTCACCCGCTTCTGCTCCTGTCTCGAGGAAGCGTTTAATTAGCAGTGATCTTTCGTCGCTGGAAGGTGCAGCCAGAACGACGGCGTAGTTTTCCGGTAAGCCTCCTAGGAGGATGTGGTCGAGGTCTGGGGTTCCGCTAGATATTTTGGCCGCTGCTCTTTCTTTTGTTACAGGCGGATTTGCTGTTATGGTGACTGGTGGGAGGTTGAAGGTTTTGGTTTCGCCCAGGTCATCCACGTAGACAGCTTGCGGGTTCAGAGTGTAAGTTCCAGCTTTCAGGCATCTCAAGGTGAGTTTTACTGTGTTGACTTGGAAAGCGCCGACTTCCCTGTTTTCCATCTTAATGGTGTCGCCCTGTATGATGCACCAAGGTGACGACGAGGTAACTTTGAGGTCGTCGAGAAGCGCGTTCTTGATTTCAACTAGCTGTGCTGGTTTTCTTCCGACGTTTACGCAATCGACGCGCATTTCAAACTCTTCGCCTACCCCAACTTGTTTGAGCGCCATCACGTTTGCTTGCACGTTAGCGTGTTCAAACCTTGCTTCTATTTCTCGGCGGATTCTCTGCGCCTCTGCAAGATGAACCTTAGCCTCCTCAAAACGTTCCTGCTTCTCAAGAGCCCAAGCATAGTCCATTCTAGGACGGAATTCCCATCTAGGACGAGCAACAATAATTGTTTTTAGAGATTCTAGGAATTTCTCGAATGTCTGATTCGATTCGTTACACCGACCTTCGGCGGCCAATCGGATACCTCTAGTCAATGCCACGTCGGGCACAACTAGAAAATGCGACCGAAACTCTTGTGGCAACGTGCCCGTCTTCTCATAATACTCATTTGCTTGCCTCAAATCACCTAGTTTACTGAATATACGGATGAGGCTTGCATAAGAATTCAAGCGACCCGACATTGCGTCTGTTTTCTTGCCGTACTCTATCGATTTCAAGCCGTAAGACAACGCTTCAACGAGTTTTCCATCGCGTTCATCGAGATTTGCCAAGGCGTTGCATGCTAGGGACAATTCAGCAAACATGCCGAGTTTTTCTCCATTCCTAAGGACGCTGGTATACGCGTGTCTGGCTTCGGAATAAAGAAAACAAGTCGCAAACCCAACCCCAGTCCAGTACATGGCTTCTACTTCTCTGCGGGCATCCCCTAGTTCCTTAAAAATGGAGACTGATCGCAGAAGTTTGCCTATTCCCTTCTCCTCCAAACCCTCTAGTATCGCGCATAATACGCCACTTCTCCACAAAGCAGTAGCCACATCCGCAAGAGAGTATTCCTCCTCAAACACCTGCAGGGCCGCGTCGGAATCAGCCAGGTCCATTTTCGAATTTCCGCTCGGCGCCCAGCCAAACGCTCTTCCTCTATTGACAAGAATCCGTGCCATCTCCAGCCGGTCATCTACGCCCAATTCTTCTGCTTTCTTAGCGTATTCCATCAGGAGGTCGGACGCGCCCCAAATGAAGTAAGCCGCATCCATGGCTTTTCTTATAGCGCGCAATTGCAGGCGACTCGTCTCCAGGGTTGCGAGTTTGTCAAAAGTTTTTACAGCTTCCCTGTACATGCTGTTGGCGGCGTAGGCGTCTCCCAGTCCCTCCAGCGCCGTTCTTTTCTGTTTATTTTGCCCCTCGGGCAGGTTCTGGAGAGCATACGTGAAATGATCGATGGCTTGAGCGTTGCTCCACTTCGCGAGTGCGTCTTGTCCTGCAGCTATAGCGTATTTTACTGCTTTTTCTTTGTTGTCTGCCTGTGCGTAGTGGTAGGCCAGTTCGCTTAGCGGCGATTTCCTATCCTTGGTGGCGCTTTCCAGTTTCTCTGCAACCTTGCTGTGATATGCTCTCTTCAGTGTGGGAGAGACTTCGTCGTATATGGCGTCGCGTGACCTTGCATGATCAAACCGATACTGTTCGCCTTCGGAGCAAACCAGAGATGTGGCTCGCGCAATCATGTCCAAGGCATCAGCAACTTCAAGATAATCCTGACCTAGAATCGAAGCAAGAAGTTCTGTGTCAAACTTCTCTCCGATGACAGAAGCAGCCTCAAGTATCCTCCTCTGGTTGTGAGGCAGCACACTCAGCCTTTGCAGAATGATGTCTTTTACCTTCTCTGGTAACGCTAGTTCGTCGCTTGCCAGACGCCACTTTTCTTGTTCCATGGTCAAGCCGTTGCATTCTTGAAGCATTCTCACTGACTCGACAATGAAAAGCGCGTTTCCTTGGCTTTCCTCGGATAGTTTCGCAGCGAAATCTTCCTGGATATCGCCGCCCAGCATGCTTCCCGCAAGTTCAGAAATACTAGTTGGACTAAGGCCTGCCACCTTGATCTCTTTGTACAGGTCTTCTCGCCTCATCAACCGCATGGTCTCAACAAGCGGGTGAAATCTCCCCTCAGAGTCAGGCGTTAACTGTTCACTCCTGAATGTTGCCAAGAGAAGGACTCTTTCTGAGCTGATTGCGCGTGCAATGTAATGAATGAGCGCCAGCGAGGCGGAATCGGCCCAGTGCAAGTCGTCTATGAAAAGGATTACGGGTTTTCTCGAAGAGATGGCTAAGAGCGTTCTTGTGACTGCAGCAAAGGTTTGGTCCTTCCACAACTGCGGCGAAATCGCCTGCGCCTTCCCAACCCTCTCGGCTTGATTGGGCCCCGTCGACCAAGTTGTCACTTCCAGTTCTTCTCGCTTAATCGCTTCATCTTCCCCTGTGAAGTAGGCGTTGAAGGCTTCGAAGAATGGGAAATAGGGGATCGCGGCGTTGCTGAGGCACCAGCCAGTTAACACGGTGACTCGTTGTTTTCTTGCTCTTTTCAGGAACTCTGTCACGAGTCTTGTTTTTCCGCTTCCTGCCTCGCCGGAGATGAAAAATGTTGTTCCTTTTCCTTCGATAACAGAATCCAAGCATTGTACGAGCTCTCCAAGTTCGCGTTCTCTTCCAACGAAAGCAGGTTCAGCGTGTATTGCAGTGCCCAATTTCGACTCACCGTTTGGACTGCGTCCAGCCAGAATATTTGGCTTCTTCACAAGATTTTACATAAGGTCTTCAAGTATTGAAAAAGTTTGTTACAATTTGCGCCCTGCAACGGTTGGGGAGCGTGCTTATTTGTTCCACGGTCCTTGCCATAGCGGGTACTGGTAGGTTGCTCCTGCCTCTTTCATTAGCGCTGGAGGGGACATTGGCACTTGGGTTCCATTCTGCCACTGAAAAATGGCCATCATCAAGTAATCCTCAATTGGGCTATTCGGAGCACCTGACCCCACCAATACATCATGCGAAGAAGTAAACATAAAATGCCTAGCCATGCTGAGTCTCCACATTCGTCGTCTCCAAAGCTTTGATTACGGCTTCGGTCTCAGTCGTCCCTGCTCGCTCGATAGCGTCAGGGAGAATAATCCGCACCGTATCGTAGGCGGGAATCGCAGTGCTGCCTGCCAATTCTCCCCATCTTTGAAAATACGCTTCACGAGTGGGCAGTGTCTTGTTAGTCACTGGGTACCCTGCAACTGCAGGCGACGCAGCGGCAGAGATGGTGTCGCACTTCCCTTCAGTCAACTCCCATCCTGTAGGTCCTGCTGCTGATCCCAAGACTCCCCAAACTACGAACGGCGATTGACGGTCAAACCACTCTTTAACAAATAGAACGTCTCCCTGCGTAATTATGTATGGAACCAGAATTTCTGCTCCCGATGCTTCGATGGCGGCAAGGTAGCTTGTGAAATCAGTGGTTCCAAAGCTATACGGGGTATTGTAAACTACTTTGAAGCCATAGTTGGAGAGAGCCTGGTTCAGATTTGATGCCACTGCCTTTCCAACTGGAAAATCGTCGAATAGGAGTGCAACTTTTGTGAAGCCGGTGTAGTTTCCAACGGTGATGATGCCGCGCAGTAGTCCGGCAGCTGATGCGGTGTCGTTTGGTGGAAAAGCTCTGAAGGAGTACTTGTATTTTTGGTAGTTGTCTGAAACTCGCTGCGTATAATTGTCGCCGCCTCCGAACATGATAAAATGGATTTTCTTGTGTTCGCAACATACATCTTGATAGGCTAGAACGTTTACGCCTCCCATGGATATTATGTAGTCTGCCTTGTCAACGGTTATCAGCTTGGTTAGGGCGTTGACGCCCACCGATATGTCTGCTCCCGATGAACTGTCGTCGTCTTCGCCAACCACCGTGAGGTTTCGTCCCAAGACGCCACCTTGAGCGTTTAGTTGTTCGGCAGCCAACACCGCTCCCCGCCAGAGGGATTTTCCAGCGGGCATGTCTAGATCTCCGCAGACGCCGATTATGATGTTTTCCGAAGGCGGCAGTCTAGCGCTCCAAAGCATGTAAGCGGCGCCTCCGCCGATGGACGCGACAACGATCATGGCGATCAAGAATGCTGATTGAATCTTGGTCAAGGCTCTAGAATTCATAGACAGCCCATCCCACCATTCAACTTATGCCGGGAGAAGCAGATATTAAATTTGCTGTCGCCAGAACGAATCACCCTGTTTGCTGCTCCGAAACAAGTGGGTTTTAGTCGGCAGCGGCAAACCTCAAGAAACCCAAAATCTTCATTTTAAGCTTATTCTCGCTAAATATGGCTGAATAGCGCTTATTTTGGTGCGGGAGGTGGGATTTGAACCCACGAACGCCTACGCGATAGGGTCCTAAGCCCTACTCCTTTGACCAGACTTGGAGACCCCCGCCGCACGCTGTTTAGGAGGTGAGAATACGTTGGTGTCCTTTAATATTTGTTTAACTATCCCGAGAACCAAACCGCAAGCTCTTTATTTCAAATTGCAGTTTTGTTCTCAGAGCGTTAGTGATGCCTCGGTAGCCTAGCCCGGTGGGGCGTTACCTTGGTAAGGTAATGGTCGCGGGTCCAAATCCCGCTCGAGGCTCCACTAAAATCTCCACTAAGACGAGACGTCATCGATTCTTCATTGATACTGGTGAAGTGTTCATTTTTTTCTGCAGGCAATTGCATCTGTTCAAGAGAAAGCGTGATTGCTTCTTTCTCTTAACTGTAAGTTGAACCATTGGTTTTTTTCCTTTCTGATATATTGCGGAAAAAGAAACTTGCCTTTTATTGGGTTACGACTTCTTTTTAGATTGTGGAATAGAAGGAGCGGTTTATGTGAGTCGCCTTGAGAAAAGATTAGCTACCCTGTTCGGTTTGCTTCTGAGTCCTTTGTATTTGCTTGAGGAAAGAGAGCGCAATGAAAGAATGCAGGAAAGAATTAACCGACTGGCACGAAAGACAAGCAATTTCGAAAGCTGAAGCATTCTTCTTTTCTTATCTCCAATCTTAGTTAACCAGCCAAGAAAGACTATTCTATGAGGTTTTGTCGTTTCTCACACATCAACTGCAGCGTATTGAACGACTATGTGCAAAATCGTGTTTAATGGCGATTAATCATCCATTATCTCCAGCATCGGCTGACCGCAGCAATCCGGATTTCTCTGTTGCTGACAGTTGTGAGAGTGCTTACAATCACAAGACTCGTAGTCATCTTCGATCTTTCTACCACATGTCTTGCACTGAAACGTCGGCATTCGTGTCCACCAAGAACACACTTTGAAAGGAGACATAAATATCTTCTAACTGTAGTCCCAAAAAACCACGTAATACGCTTCTTTTCTATGAGAAAAGGGTGCTAAAATCGATTGTATTAATTTATATATATACCATAAGCAATGAAATAAGGAGGATATCATGGCTCTCGTCAGTCTTGGCGACACTTTGTCAATCGTGGCGATAGTAATAACGGTGGTTATCGCCTGTGCAATTGTGATTTTTGCCATGCGGAAGCATAGAGAAACCACAAAAAAGCCTAAGCAAGCTGAAAAAGAACCCGCCCTCACTGGGTTGCCATTCAAACTCTCCAAGAGTGTTCAGTCTTCCGATGCCTCAAGCGCAAAAGATGAACTCAGAATCTTGGAATTGGAGAGAGAAATTCTAAGTGACGCAATAAGACGGCTTTATGAAGCTCACGCGGAAGGCAAAATCAATGAGCAAGAGCGCGAAAGACTTGCGAGTTCCTACAAGAGTCGTATGATGACCGTGAAAGAATCCATGGCGAAGGACGAAACCGTTGTGGCTTTGCACGAACTTGAAAGCATGCAAGAAGACCTAATGAAGCTCTTCAGCGAACGCTTCGGCGACTTAAGCTCCAAAGTAGACGAGCTCCGGTCAAAAATTGACGTCAAACCCATAAAGGAAATACCGGTAAAAATGCCCCCGCCCGAGGTTCAAATTCCCGAGCAGCTTGAAGTTGCTGAGGAGGAAGAAGAGGAAGAGACGGCGGAAGAAGGGGGAGAATCAAAACCCAAAAAGAAAAAGAAACCGCTGGCAGAAAGGACAAGCCGAAAAACCGAAGCTGAGAAGAGAATAGATGAGATAAGGAGCGAAGTAGAGAAGGTTTTAGACAAGCTGGGGCAAATGGAGATTGAAACCTGAAAAGGAACTAGTTGAGAGCCAGAAGAGAAATGCGGCTTTGGAAGCGGTCAAGCACGTTAAGGACCGATTTATAGTTGGTTTGGGTAGCGGAAGCACAGCCGCCTATGCGATAGAAGCAATAGGGGAAAGAATAAGGCGCGAGAACCTGGTCCTGATGGCGGTGCCGACTTCATATCAAGCGTTCTTGTTGGCAGCCAAATGTGGCGTTCCCTTAACAACCCTTGAGGAACACCCGATAATCGATTTGACAATTGATGGTGCTGACCAGATAGACCCGAAGCTAAACTTGATTAAAGGCATGGGCGCTGCATTAGCGAGAGAGAAAATAGTCGCTTCAATGTCAAGAAAAAACGTAATAATCGCCGATGAAAGCAAGAAAGTCAAATTTCTTGGCGAGAATAATCATCCGGTGCCGGTTGAAGTTCTGCCTTTTGCAATCACCGCTGTAAAACAGAAAATTGAGAAAATTGGGGGAAAAGCCGTTTTGAGAGAGGGGAACGGAAAGCTCGGACCGGTGATAACGGATAACGGAAATGCCCTCATAGAAGCGTTTTTCGGGGTAATAGACAATGCTGCAGACTTGGAAAAGAAAGTTAAGATGATTCCAGGCGTGATTGAAACTGGTTTGTTCGTCGGTTTATCAGACACTGCATACGTGGGAACTGTTTCGTCCGTAGTCAGGATTGAGAAAAAAACAGATTAAAGCTGTGTTCCAAAACTATACCGAGATTCAGCATCATTTTTGTGTCGCTTACTGATTAGTCCTCCGAAACGCTTTTATCAGCGAAATAACGTCTTTTGAGCAAGGTTCGAAGCTACATGCTAAATCGTGAAAGTCAAAAGCAGAGTCATCATCGAATGTTTTCTAGCTTCGGATACTACTTTTATTATTATTTTTGCTGAGCCCAGAACCAAAAAAATTTCATGTTAAGGTTTCTGGGCGCAAGGATAGTTGATAATTAATGGAAAACAAAAAAATTGTGGTCAAGTTCGGGGGTTCATCTCTAGCCGATCATGAACGCTTACTGAAAGCTGTAACTGCGGTGGTTAATGAATCGCAGAAAGGTACGCAGATCGCTGTTGTCGTGTCGGCTATGGGCAAGACAACCGACACCCTGCTCAGCACTGCAAGAAACACAAGCAATGGGAAACTCCAAAAACAAGAACTGGACGATATTCTGAGTATGGGTGAACGGACAAGCGTTCGCATTTTCGCCGCTGCATTGCGAAATAACGGCGCGGACAGCTGCTACTTTGATCCAATGGATGAAAATTGGCCAATAATAACTGACGCAGCATTCTCCAACGCTAACCCGTTGTTAATGGAATGTAAGCGTAGAATTCGGGAAAACGTTTTGCCAGTCGTTGAGAAAGGCATTATTCCTGTGATAGCTGGTTTCGTCGGCAAGACTCAGGAAGGAAAGATTACCACGCTTGGCAGAGGTGGAAGCGACACAACTGCATTCATTATAGCAGAAGCACTTCACGCCGACGAAGTTGTCCTGGTGACAGATGCTGACGGAATAATGTCTGGTGACCCAAAAATCATCACAGGGGCGAAACGTCTTGAGGCGATAGATGTGAGCACTCTTGTGGGTCTGGCTGATTCTGGGGCAAAGTTCGTCCACATTAAAGCCCTCAAACACAAACCTCCAGCCATAAATGTACGGGTAATCAACAGTCAACATGGGAACCTGTCGGAGCAAGGCACAATAATAACAGGCGGATTGTCCACTGAACTTGACGTAAGCATGGCTTATTCCTCGCAAGTGGCCGAGATAACAGTTGTCGGCAACAACATTTCCGAAAACCCCCAGATTGTTCAGGAAATGATGGAGAAAACCAAGAAGCACAACGCGTTGTTAGGCCTGTCCATGAACCAGAACAGCATTATACTCTACCTCGCGGAAGTAGAAGCCACAAACCAACTCGTCAACGACATTCATCAAACAGTACTTAAAAACAAGGAGAATATAGCAATGGCAGTTAAGAAGAACCTCGCCTACTTCCGAATCAGCGGAGTCGGATTAGAAGAAACACATGGCATAATAGGAAAAATTAGCGAAACCTTACGCCTCAACAACATAAACATTTCCGGAATACTCACAATTACATCCAGCATACTCATATTCGTAGATTGGAGCGAAAAAGAGAAAGTGCTTAACCTCATCAGAAACGCGCTCAAAACCCACTAACAACGGAGATGAAAAGAATGAACCAAGGAAAAACAAGAAGAATGAAACGCATAATGAACGAGGATCACTGCACGGTCATCGTTCCAATGGACCACGGGGTCACAATAGGACCCGTAAAAGGCATCGAAAACATGCAAACCATAGTCCAACAACTTGTCAACGGCGGAGCCGACGCCATACTAGTCCACAAAGGCATCGCCAAACACGTCGACACAAAAGACTCAGGATTAATAGTTCAACTCTCTGCCTCCTCAAACTTGAGTTCAAATCCCAACACCAAAGTTCAAGTCTGCACCGTCAGAGAAGCCATCCGCCTGGGCGCAGATGCTGTGTCAGTACACATCAATGTTGGGGCGCAAGACGAAGACAAAATGCTTCAAACACTGGGTAAAGTTGCTAACGAATGTGACATCTACGGTATTCCACTCTTGGCAATGATGTATCCAAGAGGGCCGAAAATACAAGACGAACATGCCGTTGACGTGGTGGCGCATGCCGCTAGAATAGGTGCAGAACTTGGTGCAGACATTATCAAAGCAAACTACACAGGAAACATGGAAACATTCAGAAAGGTTGTCGAAAGCTGCCCAGTTCCAGTGGTTATTGCAGGCGGCCCCAAATCCAAGACAGCAAAAGAAATCCTGCAAACGGCACACGAATCGCACAAGGCTGGAAGTGCTGGACTCTCGATTGGACGAAACGTGTTCCAACATGAAAACCCAACCCTGATGGTTAAAGCCCTCTGCGCTATTGTTCATAGAGATGCTTCTGTTGAACAAGCTTTGAGAATCCTCGGTGAAAGCCATTGAAGGAACTCTGGCTTGAAATAGCTACAGGCGCCTCTCTTCCAGAAAAAGCAAGCCTCCTTAAACTTGCCTCTCAAAACTGCGACTTCATAATAGAAAACGAGACAGCGATTAGTCAACAAGGCAAAAGCAACATTACAATTCTAAAGGACTTAGACACCGCTGGAATCACCAAGCTGATGCGAGACGGAAAACAGTTTGCTCTTAGAATAACCATAGGCGGAAAAGAAGACGAGAACACAGCAGTCAAAGCAGCCGAACTACGAACAGACTACATCATAATCAACTGCCTTGATTGGCGTGTAATTCCCTTGGAAAACATAATTGCCCGAACACGCGGCAAAAGCAGACTAATCTCAGAAGCGACAAATGCGGAAGAAGCCAAACTCGTCTTGGAAACGCTGGAGTTAGGAACAGAAGGTGTCCTGCTTAAGACGTCCGACCCTGAAGAGCTTACGAAAACTATCGCTACCGTCAAGAAGCAAAACCTCCAAGTTGAAATGACACCCGCCAAAATAACCACAATTAGGCAAATCAGCACTGGCGCACGAGTCTGCGTCGACACATGCGACATGATGGCACCTGGCGAAGGAATTTTGGTTGGTTGCCAATCAGCGGGTTTCTTTCTCGTAGAGGCAGAAGTGCACGAAAACCCCTACGTACAATCGCGGCCTTTCAGAGTCAATGCTGGCTCTCTATCCATGTATACTCTGGGACCTCAACAACAAACTCGTTATCTTTCAGAGCTGAAATCCGGTGACGAAGTCCTCATAGTCAACAGAAAAGGAGTTTTGAGGACAGCTAATGTCGGAAGAGCAAAAATCGAAATGAGGCCTCTAATTCTAATAGAAGCGGACGCTCAAGGTACAATGATAAAAACTATCCTACAAAACGCAGAAACCATTCGCTTGGTGACACCTGACAGTTCAAAGCCAGTGACAGAATTGAAAGAAAGTGATGAAGTAATGGTGCACGTAGCTGCAAAAGGCGGCAGGCACTTCGGTATAGCTGTACCAGACGAAACGGTGATTGAAAGGTGACAGCTAGAATAGCTGTTTCGATTCTACCCAAAACTATGCAAGAAGCACTGCAACTGATTGAAAAAGCAGAAAACGCACACGCTGACTTGATTGAAGTCAGACTTGACTGTCTAGGGAATCACATTGAACTTGCTGACTTGGCCGCTCACGGCAAAACACCGAAAATAGCCACAAACAGGATGACCAGCGTGCACGGAGTCTTGCCTGTGTCTGAGGCCGAACAGAGGAAAATGTTGCTTAATGCTGCTAAGAGCGGGTTTGAATTCGTGGATATAGACTTGTCTGGCACAAAGGTTAGAGAACTGGTTAGCGAAGTAAAAGCGAGAGGAGCCAAATCCATAGTGTCCTTTCACGATTTCTCCGGCACCCCAAGCCTTTCAGAGTTGAAAAGAATCTTTCAAAAGGAAATTAACAGCAGAGCTGACGTTTGCAAAATCGTAACCACTGCAAAGCGTATGGAGGACAATTTGACAGTTCTGGATTTCACATCAAGTGCCTCTGCCTCGGGCAAGTCAAAAATAGTGTGTTTCGCCATGGACGAGTTGGGTAAGGTTTCTAGATTGTTGTCACCCTTGTTCGGCGGTTTCTTCACCTTTGCTTCGCTCGAGCACGGTAGCGAAACAGCTTCTGGACAGATGAGCATTCAAGAAATGAGAGCAGGTTACGAATTGTTGGGGCTATAGTGAAATGTCAATTTCAGGAAAAACAAGAGTGTGTGGGGTAATTGGCGACCCGATATCCCACACTCTAAGCCCGATAATCCATAATGCGGCTTTCAGCCACCTGAAACTCGATTTCGTCTATTTAGCTTTCGATGTAAAACCATCTGAATTAGAAAATGCCCTGCATGGCATCAAGGGCTTACGTATTCACGGGTTGAATGTTACGATGCCGCATAAGAAAGCAGTCCTTCGCTTCTTAGATGAAGTCGATCAGACTGCGAAGTTTTTGGGTGTGGTCAACACAATCCTCAACAAGAAAGGGCGACTTTGCGGCTTCAACACCGACGGCTTTGGTGCCTTGCGGGCTCTCAAAGAAAACAGCTTTGATTTATCAGGAAAAAAAGCGCTTCTGCTCGGAGCAGGTGGTGCAGCAAAAGCCATAGCGTTGTCTCTTGCTGAAGAGGTTGAGGAGCTCACTCTCCTAAACAGGACCTTAGAAAAAGTAAGGGACCTGGAGGAGAAGTTGAATCAGCACTTTGGCGAGAGAGTCAGATCAGACACCCTTTCGCCAGGAAATGTCAAGAAGTATCTTCGAGCTTCAGATATTCTCGTCAATGCAACATCCGTAGGTATGTATCCCAATCTTAGCCAAAGCATAGTGCCCCCGGAAATCTTAAGGCCTGATTTAGTCGTAATGGACATAGTCTACAATCCCGTTGAAACAGAACTTGTCGAAAACGCCAGAGCTGCAGGAGCTAGGGTAATCACTGGAGTGGAGATGCTCATTCATCAAGGTGCAGCATCTTTTGAAATCTGGACAGGTTGCCCAGCGCCAGTGGATGTCATGCGAAAAGCAGCCCTATGCAAACTCACAAGTTTAGGTGAGAACAGATGACTGGAAAAGCTGAGGCAATATCTCACGGTGCAGCAACTATCGTAAATGCGATTGCTCTGGGGAAAGGCGCGGCTTTTGGGGTCGACCTTTGGACAAGGGCTGAAGTTAGATTAACCGAGGAGCCGCACATAATCACGGGAGAGATAACTGAAGATCCTGGCGAAAGTACGACACTAATTGAAAGAACAGTAATGCGCGTTATAAGTCATTTCGGTCTGGAAAACCTTTTTGGAGCCAAGGTCAAAACTCGATCCAACATACCCATTGCTAGAGGCTTGAAGAGCAGCAGTTCAGCAGCAAATGCCGTAGCCTTAGCGACTGTTGCAGCTTTGGGTAAAACGCTGGATGACCTTGCTATAGTGAATCTGGGAGTGGATGCTGCTTTTGAAGCAAAAGTCACTGTTACAGGAGCTTTTGACGACGCTTGTGCTTCCTATTTCGGTGGCGCTGTTGTAACTGACAATCTGAAAAGAAAAATTGTTAAAAGCTCAACTATTCGCGATGATTTAACGGTTCTGTTTCATGTTCCATCCAGAAAAGCGTACACAGGTAATTCTGACGTTGGCAGGCTGCAGACTGTTAAACCGCTCGTCAAGATAGCCTACAATGAAGCAAAGAACGGAAATTTCTGGGAGGCACTAACGCTTAATGGATTAATCTATTCAGCTACCTTGGGATATGACACTTCAGTAGCGTTAGATGCTCTAGCAGCTGGAGCATTGGCTGCCGGACTAAGCGGAAAAGGTCCTGCGATCACAGTCGTGGTTACCGAGGATAAAATTGATTCTGTCAGGGCAGCTCTGCAATGTCATGAAGGCGAAGTACTGAATACCCGATTGAACCGCGAGAAGGCGAAGGTACTCTAACTATGACGGAGATTGTGGTTAGAAAGACCTGTAGTCTAGAAGGCGAAGTACGGGCGCCGTCGTCTAAGGCTTATACTCAGAGGATGCTAATAGCGACTGCATTGTCCAGAGGAACTTCGAAAATTCTGCAACCGTTAATTTCCGACGATATTCAAGCTACTCTTCGGGCAGTGGAGGGTTTAGGAGCTAAAGTGACTCGGTCAAAGGACTGCTGGAAGGTCAAGGGTTCACAACCAGTTGGAAACGCAACAAATCCTATTGACTGCGGCGAGTCCGGAGCAACACTGCGGTTTATGATTCCTGTAGCAGCGTTAGCAGCCAAACCTTCGGTGTTCACTTTTAAGCCCTCTCTGGCAAAGAGGCCCATAGAGCCACTGTTTGAAAGCCTTAAACAATTGGGGGCTGAAGTTCATTTTCAAAGCAAAGCCAACAAAGAATCCATTGTTGTCCAAGGAGGCGGAATCTTGGGAGGAAAAACCACTGTCCCCGGCGACATAAGTTCTCAGTTTATATCAGGATTAATGTTCGCTTGTCCAATGGCCTGGAAAGAAACTGAAATCACACTCAGTACGCCGCTTGAGTCTCGAGGCTACGTCAAAATGACCGAATCGGTCCTCGGCCAACATGGAATCAAAGTATCAATATCCGATAATTTTGGACACTTTAGCATACCGCCAAATCAAACCTATAAAACCTGTGACCACATTGTGCCCGGAGACTTTTCTTCAGCAGCATTTCTCTTGGCAGCTGCTTCCATAATCCCTTCAAAAATACAAGTGAATAATCTTGACTATGCGATAATTCAGGGAGACAAGGTAATTCTGGAGATCCTCAAGAAGATGGGCATAAAGGTCAATGTCTGTTCTGATAGCGTTGCCATAGAGGAAACGGATGGATTGCTTGAAGCCTTTGAAGTTGACGCGACAGATATTCCTGACCTTGTTCCAGTCCTTGTTGTCCTAGCATGTTATGCGAAAGGCACCTCTAGAATTAGCGGTGCGCGTAGACTGCAATATAAGGAGTCCAACAGATTGTTATCGCTTTATCTTGAGTTGAAAAAGATGGGTGCTGAAATAGAGATGAACGAAAGCAGCTTAACAGTTAAAGGAAGTTGCTCGCTACATGGTGCGGTGATTGATCCTCATAATGATCACCGTATTGCTATGGCATGCGCAATTGCCGCCTTGGGCGCTAGTGGAGAAACGATGATTCAGAATGCTGAGTGCGTGAGAAAGTCTTATCCGAGGTTCTTTACTGATTTACAGGCATTGGGGGCTGATGTCGTTGGGTGGAAACTCGATAGGTAAAGAATTCACAGTTACTTCTTTCGGCGAGAGCCACGGCAAATGCGTAGGAGTCGTCGTGGACGGTTGCCCAGCTGGGCTTTCTCTTTCGGAAAAGGATGTGCAAATCGAACTAGATAGAAGAATCCCGCTCGATTCCAAAATCGTTTCAGGAAGGATTGAGAAAGATACGGCGACAATTCTCTCAGGTGTTTTCAACGGTTTGACCACTGGGGCACCAATCAGCATTGTGGTCGAGAACAAGGAAGCTCATCCCAGCGACTACGAAGGTATCAAAGATTTGCCCAGACCGGCACATGCTGACTACACTGCCGGTGTAAAGTACGGTCGGTTTAATGATTATCGTGGTGGGGGGCGCTTTTCAGGCAGGGTTACCGTTGCACTGATTATGGCTGGCGCCATTGCAAAGAAACTGTTACGCACGGTTAATGTCGATGTTTTAGCTTACACGAAAGCAGTAGGCAAGCTGAAAATGGGTGAAAGCCCAAACTTCGAGGAGATTCGTAAACACAAGTACGATACAGCGGTCCGATGTCCTAACTTAGCATATGCCGAAAAGATGGAAAAAGCAATAATTCAAGCAAAAAAAGAAGGTGACAGTCTAGGCGGAATAATCGAGTGCATCGCGGAAAATGTTCCAGCAGGAGTTGGCGATCCACTGTTTGATTCTTTAGATGCTGACATTGCCAAAATGTTGTTTTGTGTTCCAGCTGTCAAAGGTGTTGAGTTCGGAGCAGGATTTAAGGCTGCAGAGTTGAAGGGTTCGGAAAATAACGACGCTTTCCAGCTACAGGGCGGTAGGGTGACCACTTTATCAAATAACGCGGGAGGTATTCTAGGTGGCATATCCTCCGGGATGCCCCTCATTGTCAGGGTAGCCGTCAAACCCACACCATCTATTAGCAAAGAGCAAAAAACCGTCAATCTGCAAAACATGAAAAACACCACGGTAACAGTGGAGGGTAGACATGATCCCTGCGTTGTTCCAAAAGCAGTACCTGTTGTAGAAGCTGCTGTTGCAGTTGTTCTCGCAGACCACATGATTCGTGCGGGTTTCATATCCAAGATTTTAGACGGGCGGAAATAAATGGAAGACATAGCGAAATTGAGAAAAAGAATCGACAAAGTAGACGAGCAAATCTTGCATTCCTTGAGCGATAGAATAAAGATCTGTAGGTCAATTGGTTTGTTGAAGAAGAAACAGGGCTTATCTATTAAGGATCAGCAGAGAGAAACCGATCTTTGCGAGAAGATTAAGAAAAGGGCGGTTGAACTAAATCTAGACCCAGCGAGGGTAGAGGAAATATATCGGCAGATAGTTGAAATGTGCATTTCTGTTCAATGACCGGAATGGATGATTGACAAGCATGCTGTATGAAATAAACGAAAAAGCTCTCAAACTTGAGAGCGAAGGAAAAAAGATAATTCGGTTGAACATAGGCGACCCTGACCTGTCAACTTCGAACGAGATAATTGAGGCTGCTTACGAAGCGATGAAGAAAGGAAAAACCAAGTATTCTTCCAGTTACGGCGAGACGAAACTAAGGGAAAAACTTGCTGAAATTCATCATGTTTCACCTGATCAGGTTGTGATTACTCCAGGCTCGAAATGGGGCGTTTTCGCTACCATGTATCTAGCGTTGCGGGACGGCGGAAACGTCATCGTTCCCACGCCTTACTGGACAGCATACGAGTTGACAGCTAAGAGTTTAGGTGCCAAGACTAAACTGTTGAGGACCGAGTTTGATTCCCAATGGCAAATTGACTTGGAAAAGCTTGAGGATTTGATTGACGGGGAAACGCGGATGATAATTTTGAATAACCCCAACAATCCAACCAGCAAAGTCATGGCCCCCGAAATTTTGGATGGAATAGTCCAAATTGCCAACGACAAAGGTATCCCGATTCTTTCGGACGAAGTCTACGGCACCATAAGTTTTGTGAAGACTAAAAGCATTCTTGATTACGAAGGCAACCACATTCTTTCAAACGGGTTCTCCAAGACGTTCACAATGACGGGTTGGCGACTCGGCTATATCATAGCCAGCAAAGAACTGGTCGACAAAATAACTAGACTTAATCAAATCACAATTAGCAATGTTCCTGTCTTTATCCAAGAAGCAGGCTTGAAAGCTTTAGAGCTTCAGAAGCAAATCTCAACGAAAATCAGGGAAGAATACCGGGAACGCGCGAAAATTGCGAGCAACATCATGTCTAAGACTGCTCTGGAATTTACAGAGCCCGAGGCTCCGTTCTATGTCTTCCCGAGAAAACGTGGTTTAGACTCAGAAAGATTCGTCTTGGACTTGTTAGATAAAGGTGTTGCAGTCGCCCCGGGTACGTCGTTTGGCGATTACAGAGAGCACTTCCGCATTTCTTTAACCGCACCGCGAGAAATGATTAAAACAGGTTTGAACAGGATCTGCGAGGCCCTGGAATGAAAATTGCGATTCTAGGCGCGGGGAAAATGGGTGTTTGGTTCGCCAGGTTCTTCCAAGAAGAAGGATATTCCGTGGTTTTGGCAGATAGAAACGAAAAAAAACTGGAGAGGTTGAAGGAGGAACTTGCTGTCCAAACCGCCGGCTTTGTTGAAGCTGTTCAAAAAGCCGACTGGATTTTAATCTGCGTGTCCATGAACGCTTTTGAGAACTGTTGCCAAAACAATCGGCCCCCACATAGTAAAGGGGCAAATTGTCATGGATATTTGCTCCGTCAAAGAAGAACCCGTTAAAATCATGCACAAACACATCGAAAAAGGCTTGGTTTTGGGGACTCACCCTGTATTTGGTCCGGGCAGCAGCGGCGTCAAAAACAAGGCTTTCATTCTTACTCCAACAACAAGGCAAGAGGAAGAATTTGCCAAAGACTTCAAAATCTGGCTGGAAGCAAAAAAAGCACGTGTTTTCGTAGTCACTCCTCACAAGCATGACGAATTGATGTCGGTTGTTCTCGGTTTTCCACATTTCGCAGGATTAGTTGCGTGCGACACTCTGCTCGAAATGAAAGATTACCCTCAAACTAAGGATGTCGCTGGCACCACTTATCGAATGTTGTTCACTTTGGCGGAAGCGACTGCAATGGAAAACCCCGAGCTGTTTTCAAGTTTACAGTTTAGTCTTCCAGAGATGGAGAAGATAGAAAAATTGTTCATTGAAAAGGCGAACGAATGGTTAAACCTGATAAAGCAGAAAGATTCTGGGGCAATTGCAGCCAAGATGAACGATTTGAAGTCAAAGCTTGCTAGAGCAAGTCCCAGCTACGAAAAGTCGTACGAGACTATGTATAAGATGCTGGCGGCAGCTGAAAAATAGCTGTTCAGATTAAGCGTTTGGCGCCTTTGGATATGAACCCAAGATTTTGAGAAATGCCCCGTTCTTTTGAAGCGCTTTCAATGCTGCAGCACAGTTTTCTTCTGTTCTATGTCCTTCAAAATCCAAGTAGAAATTGTATTCCCACGCTTTCTGCTTCGTCGGTCTAGATTCGATTTTTGTGAGGTTTATGTTTCGCTTCGCAAATTCGCTCAAGGCTTGATATAGCGAACCCGGAGTGTGGGCAGCAGCAAAGATTATCGATGTCTTGTCTTTTCCTGTAATCGGAGAGTCTTCTTTTGACAATACAAAGAACCTAGTATGGTTTGTCGGGTTATCCTCAATTTCCCTGGATAGGATCTGCATTCCGTATATTTCAGCAGCTTTTGCACTGGCTACTGCTGCAGCGTTCCTTAGACCTTTCTCTTTTAACATTTTTACGCTGCCTGCAGTGTCGTAAGTCGGTACAAGTTCGCTTCCTAGTCGCTCCAGAAAAATGCGGCATTGAGCCAAAGCTTGCGGGTGCGAATAGACCGTTTTTATGTCGGCTAATGTTACGCCGGGGTTTGCGATGAGGCAGTGGCTGACTCGGAGGATGATTTCTCCGCAGACTTTAAGGTCGTGTGTAAGGAAAAGGTCGTAGGTTTGATTGACGCTGCCTTCGAGGCTGTTCTCTATTGGAACTACGCCGAAGCGGGTTTCTTGTTTGCCAACGTTTTCAAAGACTTCTGTAAGATCTCGGCACGGTTTAACTTCTACCTTTTTTCCGAAAAAGGCGTAGACTGCGCTCTCGCTGAAAGCGCCTCTTTCTCCTTGGAAGGCCACTTTCACTTTTTGTTTCCCTGCTTTCGGTTTTTTATTAAGCATTTGTTTATGCCATTAATCATTGCTTCGACGCTTGCCATAACGATGTCTTCTCTAGCTGCGCGTGCTGATACTATGTGTCCTTTCTCATCTTCAACTTTTATGACGACTTCAGCCACAGCGTTTGAGCCACCTGTTATGGCTTCAAGACGATATTCTTTGAGCCTAATTTTTTCCAGATTATTGGTGAGTTTCTGTATGGCTTTTAACACTGCGTCCACAGGTCCTACTCCAGTCTCAGCCGCAATGTACTCTTTTCCGTCTAGGAGTAGTCTGACTGATGCTGTTGGAATTACCTTGATTCCTGTTACAACAGCCAAGTCGGCTAGGTCAACTATTTTCTCTTCTGAGATTACTTCGCCCATGACGGCTGAGGTCAAAGCGAGCAGGTCGGCATCAGTAACCATCTTGCCTTTGTCGCCCAGCTCTTTGACTCTTTGAACGATTTCTTTTAGTTGCTCTTCCGTGGGGTGTATTTCGATTTCTTCAAGCTCGGCTTTGATGCCGCGTGTTCCAGCTAGCTTTCCAGCGACGAGTTTTCTTGTGCGCCCCACCATTTCCGGTTTTATGGGTTCAAAAGTTAAGGGTTTTACTGTTACCCCTCGGGTGTGAATGCCGGACTCGTGGGCGAAGGCGTTTTCGCCGACAATCGCCTTGTTTGCTTGTACAGATATTCCGGTTAGTGTTGCAACCAGTCGCGAGGTGCTATACAGCAGACGCGAATTAACTCTAGTCTTAAGCTTGTAGATCATGTGTAGAGCCATGACTACTTCTTCCAGTGAGGCGTTTCCCGCTCTTTCGCCTAAACCGTTAATCGTAGCGTGTATCTGAGCTGCACCTGCTTCAACAGCTGCAAGAGAATTCGCAACTGCCATTCCGAAATCATCGTGACAGTGAACGCTGATTGGAACAGTCACGACTGTTTTGAGGTCTTCAACGAGTTTTGCCATGGAGCGCGGAATCATTATGCCTACCGTGTCAGGAACATTCAATCTATCCATTCCCGCATTCTCTGCTGCTTGGCATACCTTCTTTAGAAACGCTAAGTCAGAACGCGTTGCATCCATCGGAGAGAACTCGCATGTTAATCCGTGCTTCTTCACGTATTCAATAGAGTCTACAGCTGCGGCGACAACTTGTTCAGGCGTTAGGTTAACAGCGTATTTCATTTGCACAGGCGACGTCGGGACAAACACGTGAACTGCGTCAACGTCGCACTCTATCGCAGCATCAATGTCGTTTCTGTTGGCACGAGCTAAACCGCAGATTTCGGCGTCTAAATCAGCATTTGCTATTTCCTTCATTACTTTTTTCTCGCCTTCGGAAGATGCTGGAAAACCAGCTTCGATCGAGTCAACGCCCAACAGGCTGAGTTGGCGCGCGATCTCGAGTTTGTCGTCAAACGTGAGTGAAGCGCCTGGAGTCTGCTCGCCGTCCCTTAGGGTTGTGTCAAAAATGCGTATGTAATCGGCGTTTTTTGATGTCATGATACCAGCACCGCTTGTTTAGGTAATTGCGTCCGCGATGGCTTCTGCCATGCCTGTGGTTGTTCGGTTTCCGCCCAGGTCTGGGATTGTGTTGCCGTTTTGCAGTGTCTTAACTACAGCGTTTTCTATGGCAGTAGCTGCTTTGATGCATTCTTGGTCTTTGTATGTTTCACCTAGCCATTCTAGCATCATTCTTGCAGCTAGTATTTCTGATAGGGGGTTTGCTGTTTGCTTGCCTGCTCTATTAGGTGCTGAACCGTGAATTGGCTCGAAGAGGGCGAATTTGTCTCCTACGTTTGCTCCTGGGGCCATGCCTAAACCGCCGACTAGCTGTGCGGCTTCGTCGGATAAGATGTCGCCAAACATGTTGCAGGTGCATAGCACGTCGAATTCTTGGGGTTCTTTTATGAGGCGCATTGCTGCGGCGTCAACGTATAGTTCGTTGAAGGCTATGTCAGGGTATTCCTTTGCTTTTTCTCGGCACACGCTTGCGAACAAGCCATCGGTTACTCGCATAACGTTAGCTTTGTGGATAGCTGTGACTTTTTTCTTGCCGTTTCGTAGTCTCGCGGTTTCGAAGGCTTTCTTGGCTATCCTTTCACAGTTTCCTCTAGTTATTACTCTCATGCAAATGGTTGTGTCTTTTCCTATGGTGAACTCGTGACCCATGTAGACGTCTTCGGTGTTTTCTCTAACGAACATCATGTCTATGTCAGGTCGCGCTGCTGCAGCTGCTGGATAAGTCTTTATCGGTCTCAGGTTTGCGTAGAGATCAAACATCAGCCTCAGCTTTACGATTACGTCGGCAGCGGTTTCTCCGACTGGACCTTTCAAGCATACGTGTGAGGCTTTGATTTTTTCAACGCTGTCTTGAGGAAGTGCTACTCCTCGGCGCTGCAAACAGGCGTCTCCTGCTTCTGCCTCAATCATTCTGAGTTTCAATCCGAATTTTGATTGTGCTGATTTTAACACTTTCAGAGTGGCTTCGGTAAGCTCGGGTCCTATTCCGTCGCCTGGGATTACGGATATTTTGTATTCTGTCATTTCTTGTTCAACCTTTTGCGCAAGTTTTCTATTAGTCCTCCGTCCACAAGTATTTCTACTATGAAGGAAGGCAGTTTCGTAACGTGAAAACTCTGTTTCTTTGAGATGTTTTCTACTTTACCAGTCTCAAAGTCTACCTCGAGTTTGTCACCGTTATCTGTAGCTGCTGAGATTCCTTTGCACTCGATTACGGGTAAGCCAATGTTTATGGCGTTGCGGAAGAAAATCCGCGCGAAAGACTCGGCCAAGACGCATTGAACACCAGCGTACTTTAGTGCTAGGGGCGCCTGTTCTCGGCTGCTGCCGCATCCGAAGTTTTTTCCGCCCACTACAATTACGCCCTTTCTTGCTTTGTCTGGAAATCCGGGGTCTAAGCCTTCCATTGCATGTTTCGCCAAGTCTTTGGGGTCGATTAGGACTAGGTATTTTCCTGGCAGAATCACGTCTGTGTCCACGTTGTCTCCGAATTTGATTGCTGTTCCGGTCGCCTTCATTTTTTGTATGCCTCCAGTTCCTGTGGGTCGGTTATTCTGCCGGTTAGTGCTGAAGCTGCTACTGTTGCTGGAGAAGCCAAGTAGAC
This sequence comes from Candidatus Bathyarchaeota archaeon, assembly GCA_963720565.1. Taxonomy (GTDB): domain Archaea; phylum Thermoproteota; class Bathyarchaeia; order Bathyarchaeales; family Bathycorpusculaceae; genus A05DMB-2. The sequence continues at coordinate 204,108 of CAVRFW010000005.1, forward strand.
ATTTGCTTCGGTGCTGCCCATTCTTCCTATGAAGTTGCGGTTGGAAGTGCTTACACATGTTTCGCCTTGTGCTAGTAAGCCTATGTGTCCTCCAAGGCAGGGTCCGCATGTTGATCCGCAGACTAACGCGTCCGCGTCGGTGAAGATTTCGATCAATCCTTCTTTTAACGCTTGAGCGTATGTTTCTTTGGAAGCAGGAATCACGAGTGCTCTTACGCCGTCTTTGACTTTTTTACCTTTCAGAATTTCCGCTGCCAACCTCAGGTCTTCGATTCTCCCGTTGGTGCAGGAACCGATGAAAGCTTGATCTACCTGGACGTTGCCTAATTCAGAAACAGGTTTCACATTGTCAACTGAGGATGGACATGCGACCTGGGAGCCTAAACCTGAGACATCTACGTCGATGATTTTCTCGTAGGTTGCATCAGGATCGCTTTCTAAGGATTCAAACGGCTTCAAGGTTTTCTCTGTTCTTCCTTCAAGGAACCTCTTTGTTGTTTCGTCCGGTTCTACAATGCCGTTTTTGGCGCCCATTTCAACTGTCATGTTGCACAGGGTCATTCTGCCCGCCATGCTCATCTCTTGAATTATTGGCCCGCAGAACTCGACGCTCTTGTACGTTGCACCATCTGCGCCTATCTTGCCGATTAGGTGCAGGATCAAGTCTTTGGGTGTTACGTATTTCTTGAACTCTCCTGTTGCATTTATCTTGATTGATTCTGGTACTTTTAGCCAAATTTTGCCAGTGGCAAAGACGCCTGCCGCTTCGGTTGAGCCTATGCCCGTGGCGAAGGCGCCGAAGGCGCCGTAAGTGCAGGTGTGCGAGTCAGCGCCAACGATTACTGTGCCAGGTAGGACATGCCCTTTCTCAGGCATTACCTGGTGGCAGATTCCGCCCTTGCCCACATCATAGATCTGAATGTTCTGTTCTTTGGCGAAGTGGCGCATCATCTTGTGCAGTTCCGCAGCTTTGACTGATTCAGCTGGGACCTGATGATCCAGAACTACCACTGCTTTTTGGCTGTTCCATATTTTCTTTAAGCCTATTTTTTTGAAGGCTTCAACCGCTAAGGGTCCAGTTAAGTCGTGGACCATTAGCATGTCTACGTTGGCGTCAACGATATCTCCAGGGCTTACACTGCTTTTTCTGGATGCGTTGGCCAAGATTTTTTCTGTTATGTTCATGGTTTCGCCTCTTTTTCAATTAGCATGAAGACGTTCCTCGATGAATACCGCTATTGGAGCAAATCCATCTGGCTGTGAGTTAAGGATTTCCGTTAGGTTTGCGTTTTTTACTCGTCGATTCTGATTGACCTTATCCCTCGTGAAAGGGCTGTCAGTCCTGTTCGGGCGAGTTCCAGTATGCCGTAGCTTTTCATTAGGTTGAGAAAAGCGTCTATTTTGTCCGGAGTTCCAGTGATTTCTATGGTTAATGTTTCCGGTGAAACATCAATCACGTGACCTCGGAACACTTCTACACAGTTGATTATGTCTGATCGGGTTTTCGTGTCTGGAACATTTACTTTGATCAGCGCTAGTTCTCTTGTGACGATACTTTCTGACTCCAGACTTGTGACTTTTACGACGTCTATTAGTTTGTTCATTTGCTTGACTATTTGTTCCAGGGTTTTGTCATCGCCGCTTACGGTTATGGTCATTCTGGTTATGCCCTTCTGTTCCGTGTGTCCGACCGTGATGCTTTCGATGTTAAATCCCCTGCGCCGGAACATGTTAGCTACGCTGTGCAATACTCCTGGCTTGTTTTCAACTAGTGCAGCAATGACTTTGGTTTTTCCGTTTTCCATTAATAGTCACCTACCTGCTGGTTTAAGCCACAACCCGGAGGAACCATGGGCACTACGTTTTCTTCTGAGGAGATTGGCACGTCGATGACTGTTGTGACCTTGCTCTTCAGTGCTTTTTCAACGGCTTTTTGAAATTCTGCGACTGAGCCTACGCGGAATCCTTGAGCTCCGTACGCTTCTGCGAGTTTGACCAAGTCTGGATATGCACCAAGTTTAACTGCCATATAGCGGCTCTTGTAGAACATGCGTTGCCACTGGGCAACCATGCCTAAGACGCCGTTGTTGAGAACGATAACGGTAACGGGTATGTCTTCGATTACGCTACACGCGAGTTCCTGTTCGGTCATAATGAAGCTGCCGTCGCCAGCTATGTCCACAACGTGTCGGTTGGGGCAGGCTGTTTTGGCGCCGATTGCTGCTGGGAAACCGAAGCCCATGGTGCCTAAGCCGCCGCTGCTTATGAACGTACGTGGTTTTATCGCTTTGAAGTAGAGCCCAGACCACATTTGGTTTTGTCCGACTTCTGTTGTGACTATGGTATCTTCTGGTAGGAGCTTCCGCAGCGCTTGCAGTAGTGGTTTAGGTTTCAGTTCTTTTGCTTCTCCGTTTTGCAGTGGATTGAGTAGTTGACGCGCTTCTTTGACGCGGCTAACCCAGGGTGAATCAGTCTTCTTTTTAGCTTGTTGGATTAGGCGTTCGTAGATTGCGCTTAGGGCTTTTTTTGCGTCTGCAACTATGGGTATGTCTACTTCTATGTTTTTGCCGATTTCTGCGGCGTCGATGTCGACGTGAATTTTTTTAGCTTCGGGGCAGAATGTGTCAGTATTACCTGTGGCGCGGTCTGAGAAACGTGTTCCAACTGCAAGCATCACGTCAGCTTCCAAAAGCAGTTTGTTGGCGAGGGGATTTCCATGCATGCCGATATTGCCAATGCTGAGGGGATGGATTTCTGGAAAGCTGCCCTTTCCCATGAAGGTGGTAGCAACGGGCGCCAGTAGTAGCTCGGCTACAGTTAGAAGTTCGTCTGATGCGTTGGCAGTAATAGTTCCGCCACCCGCGAGGATTACTGGTCTTTCTGCTTCGGCGAGTAGCTCAGAGGCTTTACGTATTTGAAGCGGATGTGGGTTGCCTGGGGGTTTGTAACCTCGGATGTCGATTTTATCCGAGAACTCGATTTGACCTACTTCAGCCTGAATGTTTTTTGGGAAGTCGATGAGGACAGGTCCCGGTCTGCCGGTGGTAGCGATGTAGAATGCAGAGTTAACTGTTAGCGGTATCTCGGATGGTGTGCGTATCTGATAGTTGTACTTTGTTATTGGGGTGGTGATGCCTATGATGTCGGCTTCCTGAAAAGCGTCTCTGCCGATCATGTATGTTGTATTGACGCCGCTGGATGGGACTTGCCCCGTTAACGCGATGACTGGCGAACTGTCCATATAGGCGTTTGCTATGCCAGTCACTAGGTTTGTTGCACCTGGACCGCTTGTGGCGAAGCAGACGCCGGCTCTACCGCTTGCGCGTGCATAGCCGTCAGCTGCGTGTGCAGCTCCCTGTTCGTGTCTGGCTAGAATGTGTCTAATACGCGGATGATTGCATAGGGCATCGTATACGGGTAGGATTGCTCCCCCTAAGATGCCGAATACTTCTTTGACGCCTTGTCGTTCAAGTGAATCTAGTAGCGCATTTGCGCCTGTCATTTTTGTTGTTGTCATTCTTTTTGCTCCTTAGGTCAAGAAAGTGACGGTGTGCATTTCGTGGAACTTTATTGTTCGAGAAGTTGAATTTAATGGTTTCTCGGAGGCAGTTTTAGAAGGTTCCCTGGGTGATTTGGAGAATGAGTACCCGACGATCCCAACTATTGAGGTGGCGATCCCTCATTTCAATTTTCCTCCGCGAAACTCCACGTACCGTGAAAAACCTAACATTCCACTCCAGATAAAAACATTACGGTGCTCCAATCTACGTCAAGGCAGTTGGCAAAACGCTGTAGTTTGAGAGCGCCTATTTTTGAGCTTTCAGCCTGTTGCATCTGTTCTTTTTGCTGTTCTGTTGTTAATCCATTGGTGTAGGTGAATACCGCGATAGGTAACCTTTTGTTACTTTCTGTTTTTTCGGCTTCCAGGCTGCCATTCGCTTCTCGATTTCCTTCTCCGATAGATCCACACTCAGCTTTCGATTTGAGATGTCAACAGTGATCTTGTCGCCGTTTTCTATGACCGCGATGGGGCCGCCCATAGCTGCTTCTGGTGTGACATGACCGACACAGGGACCTCTTGTGGCCCCTGAAAACCTGCCGTCCGTTATCAAGGCAACAGACTCGCTTAGTCCCATACCGGCAATCGTGGCTGTGGGAACCAGCATCTCAGGCATTCCTGGTCCGCCTTTTGGGCCTTCGTAGCGAATTACCAGTACGTCGCCGGGTTTAATTTTGCGGTCTATCATTGCGGCCACAGCATCGTTCTCCGAGTCAAATACTCTTGCTGGGCCAGCATGTTTGAGCATCTTCGGCGAAACAGCCACTGTCTTTACGACAGCGCCCTTTGGCGCCAAATTTCCGGTCAATATGGCGATTCCGCCTCCAGCGTGAACGGGGTTAGCCAACGGGTGAATCACATCGGCATTTAGAACCTTGGCGTTTTTGATGTTCTCGCCAACCGTTTTGGTAGTGACCGTGAGTGCGTCAAAGTGCAGGAATGGTGTGAGCTCTTTCTCCAAGGCTGGCAAGCCTCCGGCCATATCCAGATCTTCCATGTCGAACGGTCCGCTGGGAACCATGTTGCAGAGGTGCGGAACTCGCCTGCTCATCTCGTCAAAAACGCTCAAAGGCAATGTGATTCCTGCTTCTCGAGCAATAGCTGAAAGGTGTAGCACGCTGTTCGTGGAGCCTCCCAGTGCCATGTCCATCGCTATGGCGTTCTCGAAGGCTTCTTTTGTGAGGATTTGAGAAGGCTTAACGTTGCTGGAAACAAGTCCCACTATCTTCTCGCCAGTTTCTTTGGCTATCCGAAGTTTTGCCGCACTCGCAGCCAAGGCTGTTGCACAGTAAGGCAAAGACATCCCTAATGCCTCTGTCAGGCAGGCCATTGTATTGGCCGTGAATAATCCGTTGCATGAACCGCAGCCTGGGCATGCAACATCTTCCAAACGCGTTAATTCTTCACTTGTTATTTTGTTGGCGAAGACTCTGCCCATTCCCTCAAAAACGTTGTTCACGCCGACTTTCTCGCCATCCAGTTTCCCGGATGCCATTGCGCCTCCTGTAATGGATATCGCTGGAATATCGAGTCGCGCTGCAGCCATGAGCATGCCGGGTGTTACTTTGTCGCAGTTGGAAATCAAAACAACGCCGTCCAGTCGGTGAGCTTGAACCATGATTTCGACGGAGTCAGCTATTAGTTCTCTGGAAGGAAGCGAATAGCGCATTCCTTCATGTCCCATGGCTATGCCGTCGCAAACGGCGATTGTGTTGAATTCAAATGATGTGCCGCCTGCATTGGATATTCCTTCTTTTACGGCTTCGGCTATGGTTCTTAGGTGGATATGTCCTGGAACGATTGTTGTGTAGCTGTTCGCTATGCCTATGAATGGTTTTGCTATTTCTTTGTTTGTTAGTCCTAGTGCTTTTAGGAGTGCTCGGTGGGGTGCTCTTGCCATTCCTTGTTTTATTTCGTCGCTTCTCATTTTTCTGATCCGTCCGTACTATGACACCATAAATTTTATATTTAAGCATGGTGCTTGGAAGTGAACATCGTAAGTGATGAAAAATGGGGTATTGCTTTATCTAATCGCTTCCCTGAGAAGATAAGAATTTTTGACACCACCCTAAGAGATGGGGAACAGACCCCTGGAGTATCTTTAACACCTGAAAATAAACTGCGGATAGCGCAGCGTCTAGACGAGCTTGGTGTGGATGTTATCGAGGCTGGTTTTGCAGCTGTTTCTGATGGTGAGATGGAAGGAGTAGCGCTGATTGCCAGGCAGGGTTTGAAGGCGGAGATTTGTAGTGCTGCAAGAGGCGTGAAAGGCGACATTGATGCCGTGGTCAGGAGTGGCGCTGATAGTGTCCATTTGATTATACCTACTTCTGATCTTCATATTGAGTGCAAGCTAAAGAAGACGCGGGATCAAGTACTGCAGATTACTGAAGACTGCGTAAGGTATGCTAAAGACCAAGGGTTGATCGTGGAGCTTTCAGCTGAAGACGCTACAAGGTCTGAGAGGGATTTTCTGAAGAGTGTCTTTAGAACAGGAATTGCTGCTGGAGCTGACCGAGTAGTCGCGTGCGATACTGTCGGCGTTTTGACGCCTGAAAAATCATATGCGCTTTTCGCTGACTTGCGAAAGTCGCTTAAGGTTCCCGTGGTAAGCGTTCACTGTCATAACGATTTCGGTATGGCAGTGGCGAACTCGATCGCTGCTATAAGGGGCGGTGCGAACCAGTTTCACGCTACGATTAACGGTTTAGGCGAAAGGGCTGGAAACGCCTCTTTGGAAGAGATTGTGATCGGGCTGAAGTCGTTATACAAGCTTGATCTTAACGTAAAGACAGACTTGCTTTACAGCACATCACAGCTTGTGTCGCGGCTAACTGGGGTTTACCTGCAACCTAACAAGGCGATAGTGGGCGAAAACGCTTTCACCCATGAGTCTGGGATTCACACGCAAGGTTTGTTGGCTAATCCTTTGACTTACGAGTCTATTTCGCCAGAATTAGTTGGTGGTACAAGACGAATTTCAGCGGGAAAACACTCTGGAACGCATGGAATACGTGATGCACTCGAGAAGTTTGGTTTGAATCCGACAGATAAACAGTTTAAAGAGATCTTCCTCAGAGTGAAAAGCGTGGGAGACAAAGGCAAAACAGTTATGGATGCAGATGTGCTGGCGATTGCAGAAAGCGTTATGGGCTTAAGCAAGGAAAAACCGATACAGCTGCAGGAGCTCACAGTCGTCGCTGGAGACAAAGTCACGTCCACAGCTTCAGTGCGACTTAAGCTTAATGAGAAGGAAGTTTGGGGCGCAGCTATAGGGGTGGGTCCGGTAGACGCTGCCATAAACGCTGTGAAAAAAGCCATCCAAGAAGTGCAGCCGATTCATTTGGAGCAGTACAACGTCAAGGCGATTACAGGGGGAACTGACGCCATGGTTGAAGTTGTGGTGCGCATGAGGAAAGGCGGCAGAACAGCGACTGCGATGGGTGTTCGTGAGGACATTGTGATGGCAAGCATGGATGCAGTGCTCAGCGCCATGAACGTGTTATCCACAGACTATAACGGCGTAAACAACAAACCAGCAAAACAGCGTTAAGAAAAGCAGTCAAACAAAAAACCTCATTTTATTTCAAAACTTTTGTTTCTAATGCATAGGTATTCGTGAATAGCTCTCAACAGTAATGTCCTTAGTTCGCTGGCAAGGATTATGCGCTTGTTTTGGGGGGTGGCTGTATGCGTCTGCCGAGTTTTATGCGTAGGGCTACGCGGTATAGTTTTCTTAGCGACTTGACTAGTTGTTCGAGGTTTGGGGCGTCGGAGTAGATGAGTGGTATCTGCTCGTATTCTGCTAGTTTTGTGGCTGCCTCGTTGGGTTTTATGCGGTGAAAAACTATCACTCGAGGTTTGAGGCTGCTGACGCGCACGATCATCATCGGGAGTACTCCGTCTTCGATGTTTGTGAAGACAAGAGCCCGGTCAGTTGAGGCTCCAAATAATTGGGCGTATTCCAAGCCTGACAATGCTTCAACTGCTTTTCGGCTGTCGACTACGGTGTAACCGTTGATTTCCTTCACGTACTTGTCTGGGCTGGTTACCATTTCGCCGTTTATTGCTCGGCATAGGTATTCGACACGAACTGGAATCGGAAACTCTCTTAGGTCCACAATTGCCATGCTTGGTGAACTTGTTAGTTTCTCGAATTCTCTGATGAAGCGGCTGCCCTTTTCTTCATCAATCTGTAGAAGCGATAGGACAAACCTTCGTATGAATTTGGCGCCTGGGCTTTCTCTTCTGCCGCTTTCATAGTCACTTATGACTGCAGAGGATGATAGGCGCATCTTTTCTGAAAGCGTTATTTGGGAAACGGCGAAGAGTTCACGCCATCTTCTCATTGTCGCGCCGGGTTTGCTTGAAAGGATTATCTCTCCTGCGATTCTTCTCGCCAAAACTTCTCGGATACCCGGGGAAAACGACATGCGCAGCCCTTCAAATAGCAACCCCTTCACGGATTAAGTATAAAACTTTAGCGCTTTCCAGATACAGAATAGGCTGCCAGTATTTCCGGTTCTTGAATTGCGTTTATTAGGAAGTTTGCTCATAAAAACGGGTAACGTTCCGTGTTAAAGGATAGACTACATAGAACGTTACTAGCACCACAGTGAAACAACAAAAAAAAGGAGTGAATGGAAAAATGGCAGATAAACAAGACTCTATCTTCGTTGGAAACAAACCCCCCATGAATTACGTGCTGGCTATTATAACCGCTTTCTCTTCAGGTACAGCCAAAGAAATAACGCTGAAGGCTAGAGGACAAGCCATAACGACGGCCGTTGATGTTGCAGAAATTACGCGAAGCCGTTTCCTGAAAGACCTGAAGGTAAGTAAGATAGCCATCGGTACTGCAGAGATGCCTCCGCGAGAAGGCGAGAATCGATCAAGGATGGTTTCAACGATAGAGATTAGCCTTTCAAAAGAGTAGCATGACACACGGAAAGAAAATCGATTCAACCTCTCCATATCTTTCTACTATTTTGTTAGCAATGAATTTTCAATAATACTTCAAGAGAAGTCTGCAGGAATCCTTCTGACCGTTCAGAGGTATTGCCTAAGTCTTCTCTTTTTCTCTTGAGTCTAAGTATGACTCGACTTTCTTGACGATTTGAGCGAAAGCTTTTGATGCAGCTGAGTTTTGGTGCTCGATTACGAAAGGTGAACCCTTGTCAGAATCAGCACTGACTTGGGGGTCAATTGGAATGCTTCCCAGGAACTGCACGTTGGTTTCTTGCGCCATCTTTTCTCCGCCGCCAGATTGGAATATGTCTACCTTGTTTCCGCAATGTGGGCAGACAAATCCACTCATGTTTTCAACAATGCCCGCTATGGGCATATTCAGTCTTTGAGCGAAGGTTATGGCTTTCTGAACGACTGACTCTTGAGAGTTCTGAGGGCATTGTAACGATTACGACGCCGTCCATTTCGGGTAATAGTTGTGCTATGCTCAAGGGTTCGTCTCCTGTTCCAGGGGGTAAATCTATGAAAAGGATGTCTAGTTCACCCCACACGACGTCTGTTAAAAACTGGCGTATCGCCGTCATCTTGAGTGGGCCTCTCCAGATAGTGGGTAGCTTTTCTTCCGGCAAGAAGAAATCTATGGAAATAACCTTCATGCCTAACGGGCCTATCACTGGAAAGGCTCCCGGGGGTCCTACTTTCACTTGTTGCCCGGTTAAACCGAGGAGTCTAGGTATGCTTGGACCGTGAATGTCCGCGTCTAGCACGCCGACTTTTTTTCCATTAAGGGCAAAGGCCGCGGCTAGATTCACCGTGACTGTGCTCTTGCCGACTCCGCCTTTTCCGCTTATAATGGCGATTTTGTGTTTTATTTTGCCCATCCTGATTCTGAGAATCTGACGCTGTTCCGATATTTGTTTTCCGAAAACTTGTGTGTTTTTTGTTTCTTCCGAATTTGTCATAGAAACGCCTTCTTTGGCGGAGTTTGTGTCATTTTTGATGCTTAGAGCTGACTAAATAGTTTATGGTCATGTTAGTCTTCGAGAATATGTGGAAAACTGCTTTCTTAGTAACGACTGTCTATTGCGCGGTAGATAGAGCTCTTGCTATAGAGTATGTTGGTTAGTCTTGTAGTTTCGGGGCTTTTTCGGGAATACTCTGGATTAGTATTGTTGATTCATAAGTGTTTTAATTTCACACGGTTAAGGTATCGTTTGCAAGGTGAAGTTGCATGAGTGAACAAATCCTCAAAGCTTGCAAGGAATTGATTGACGACGCAAAAATGAGTTGTGCTGATCTCGTTTTCAAAGAAGTATGTCTTGAAGTTTTGTACAGAGCACGTCACGTCCTTACCGAAAAGCAGTATGGTCAACTCGTCGCGTATGCCTCCGATAAACTCACTTTTCAGATTCAGCCAGCAGAAATAATGATTCAAAGATAACTCCATCCCAGCCAGTTTCTTTATTAGCTCTTGGCTATGCGATGCCCAGAAGCAAGGTTGACTTCACCTTGCACCTCCGTTTTCCCTATTTCTTTGTGTTGTTAACTCAGTTTGTAACCGATTTCTCTCAAGAATTTTCTACGTTCTTTGACGTTTTCGTCTGTTTCTATGCCCGTGGTTTTTAGCCCGTCAATGACGCCCATTATTCCTCTGCCTTGCTCTGTTTCAGCAATTACTATTTCCACTGGGTTCGCTGTTGCTGCGAAAACGGTGCATACTTCGGGTACCTTTTTGACTTTGTCTAGCACGTTAAGGGGATATGCGTTTTTCAAGTAGATTAGAAAGCTGTGGCCGCATGCGATTTCAAAAGCTTTCTCCGCTGCTAAACGAGTCAGTACTTCATCGTTTCCTTCGCTTCTCACCAGGCACGGTCCTGAGCTTTCACAGAAACCGATGCCGAATTTGATATTGGGCACAGAGTTAACTAGTGCTTCGTAGAGGTCCTCGACGGTTTTTATGAAGTGCGCCATTCCCAAGATGACGTTGCAGTCTTTTTCAGGTTGGATTTTGACTGTTCTGAATTCAACCATTCCCTCTATCTCCATTAGTAGTTTAACGGTTTATCTTGCTTTAGAATCTGTGCCTTTGGGTTTCAGTTTAGCGGTTTTGACAGAAGACATGATTAGCTGGTGACAAAATACTCCAACGAGTCATGCCTTAAAAAAAGCTTGTTTTGCGGAATAGTCTAAGACAAATTTTATATGTTACTTTTGCTTGGCTATGTCCGTCGTGCAAGAAGCGATTTTTGCATGCCAATCAAAGAGATAAGGAGTTGAAATAGTTAATGGCCGAGAAAGAGATGCACAAGGCGACCTGTTCTGAATGCGGTCAGGAATGCGAAGTTCCGTTCAAACCTGATCCGAATAGGCCTGTCTATTGCCGAGAATGCTGGTCTAAGAAACGACCCCCAAGAAGGCGCTATTAAGCTTCTAAAGATTATTCGGTAAACCGTTTCATATCTTTTCTTTCTTTTTTTGTTTTCATTGTTACTTGCTTTCAAATAACCATACTTTGTGCGAACAAAACCTAAATATCATTGAACCGTTCTATGAAATCAGAAAACCCTGACGGGCCGGTAGTTCAGTTGGTATGAACGCCTGACTTGCACTCAGGAGGTCTGGGGTTCAAATCCCCACCGGTCCATTTGAACAACCACCGGTCATTTTGTTTCAGTTCAAATCATTTTCGCTTCCTGAACAAAATGTTTACTTCATATGCATAACGCGCGAAAACAACTTGCAAATAGGAAGAATTTGAAGAGTCAGCCAGAAGCTTACAACACCCTATTTTAGTAATAGTTCTAGCAGGTGTTTTGTGGTTGATAACCAGTCCTTAGAAACTATACTGTTTATCAACTTCTTGGGAATAAGAACTTTTGAGCCCAGAGAAATCGAAGTAGCTTCTTGTTTTCTTCTACTATTCCAATTCCGTTCTGTTTGTTGTAGTAGTCTGCTGATTTTGCAGGACGACTACTTTCAGTTTGGCCCTTCAAAATCCTGCCCAGTTTGGTTCTTCTGCAGCATGAGTAACACTAAAATATGGTTAGTTAACACTACTAGCTAAATGCATATTCCCGAAGGAATTCTCAACTTATACATATGCGTTTTTATGTTCGTTGTAGCGTTGGTTTTTTTGGTTTGGGCTTGGAGAGAGGCTAAACGCACCATGCCTCGCTCTTTCATACCTCTTATTGCAGTAATGAGCGCAGTTGTACTTGTTGTTCAGATGGTGGAGTTTCCAGTCGCAGGAGGCGGAAGCACGTGGCACATAATGGGAGGCACCTTGGTGACCACCATTCTTGGACCCTATGGCGCTATAATAAGCCTAACCATAGTTCTCATAATTCAAGCGTTAGTATTCGGAGACGGTGGTATTACCAGTTTTGGAGCTAACGTATTCAACATGGCCGTGATAAGCGCACTCTCCTTTTTTGTCGTAAAGTTTCTTTTGCATGGAAGTTCAGGCAAGAAGCGTCTTGGCGCAAGCCTGTTTACAGCTGCATGGCTCTCTAACATTTTAACCGCTTTGGCAGTTGGTATTCAGATTGGAATTAACCCTTTGGTGGAAACACTGGGGGGCATAGGTGTTACTGTTCCTACCATGTTGTTTTGGTATGTTCCAACGGGACTAGCGGAAGCCCTCTTTACTGTTCCAATAGTTCTCTCGCTCTCACAAGTGAGTCCAACAAAGCTTCACGGCTTGAGCATACTCTATGATACAAAACAACGAGAAAAAAACGTCGAGTGAAAATATTGGCCAGAAGCCAGCGCGGCAGCTTATTCTTCAGTAAGTATCAACGTTAAGGTTGACCTTACATTCTTTATTGTTCTAAGCTTATGAGTCACAAGTTCTTTCAGTTTTTCCATGGACTCAGCTTTCACTCTCATAACCAAGTCGTAAACGCCATATGAAACGTAAGCTTCCTCTACACCACCGAGATCCTTAGCAATTTTTAGTATCTGTTCCTCAGAACCCGACTCGACATTGAATAAGACAAATGCACTTGGCATTTCAGTTTTCCTCGCGAAGAGGTAACTCTCTAGAGTAATTAAACTATTCTACCCTTTTGTTAAGAAACCCTTCTTGAGAGGAGATCAGACGGTGCATTGTCTCTGAAACAACAGTTCTAGTTGATGTACGCTCAGGTTTTTTTTCTGGTCCTCACGGATTTCCTTCATAGACTCGTACTGCGCTTCAACCAGAATCTTTAACGCATCAATATTTTTCTTTATGTCCTCTATCTCCGCGCTCTTGTTGAGAACCTGAGATTGAGCTAGCTGTTCATTGATGTTGCCTACTGATATTTCCAATACCCTTACCTTGAAAGCAAATATCTGAAGAGTATACAACAAGCTTAACTGAGAAGACAACCTTTCCAAACGATCCAACTCGAGGGTTTTTCCAACGAATGCTTTGATCTTTTGTTCTTCCGAGGATTCTTCTGACTGGAGCAGATTCTCATAAGCTATAACCTGCTTAGAAGATGTTTCTTTGCTTTCGTCCAAAACCCTCTGAGTTCTCTTCGTTATCTTATCTAGCATCTCCAAGACTTCATCCAAATCATGCATCCCTTCTCTCCTTCGTTAGATGCGCAAGAAGTATAAGAGTTTCACGGAACAAAACTCGAACCAAACATCTTCGTCACATCTGCAGTCTGGTTAAAGCAAACTTATGGAGACTACTTTGCTCCAAATCTGATTTAGCAAATCATAAATCTCTTTAACCTTACATTTACTCTACTGAACGGTTTGATCCTTCTTGCAACTTCAAGATATCTTTGACTGGATGAACATCTTTGCAATTCAATACGGCTATCTCGGTATTTTCCTCATAAGCTTGATAGGCTCAATGTCAATTTTCATTCCTATCCCCTCCGCAGTTGTGATATTTGCCCTCGGCGGTCTAGAAATCTTCGACCCATTCTGGATTGCAGTTGTAGCCGGGTTAGGATCAGCCATAGGAGAGTTCTCAGGTTACCTTATCGGTATGGGCGGTCGAAAAGTCATCAACGAAAAATACAAGAAGAAAATAGATTTCGTAGTGAAGCTTTTCAAAAAATATGGGTCAATCGCAATTTTCCTATTTGCCTTCACACCTCTTCCAGACGATTTGCTCTTTATACCCTTGGGCTTAATGCGCTACAGTTTAGTGCGGGCTTTCATTCCAGCATTGATAGGAAAATTCGCCTCAAACCTCGTTATCGCCTATAGCGGTCGGTTTTCTCTACAAATCATTCGAGACATTTTCGGGGGTGAAGGCGAAGGAATCTCAGCCATTATAGGCACAGTTCTCGGATTTGTCCTGTTGATAGCAGTATTCATCATAATGTTCAAGGTAGACTGGGAAAAACGCTTCGCCAAATACGTAGACGACACTTAGAGTGCCCAAATCATGAGACCTGCTTTCACAGAGCTCAAACGAAACGGGCTACGCTACCTTTAAAATCGCCAACTGCAACTTTAGCATAGGCGCAAAAATGAGAATTATCGCTGATTTGCATCTGCACAGCCGTTACAGTCGAGCAACAAGTCAACAGATGAGCATTGAGGAAATTGCCCGCTTCGCAAAAATCAAAGGGCTGAATCTAGTCGGCACAGGCGACTTCACCCACCCGAAATGGCTCAAAGAAATACAAGAAACCCTAGTTTCAGAACCTGAAAAACACCTTTACCGTGTTGGAGGTCAACATGACTCTCCAGTGCGCTTTATGCTCACCACGGAAGTTTGCACCATCTTCAACTATGAAAACGAGTGCAAAAAAGTTCATCACGTTATCCTAACACCCGCCCTCGAAATAGCAACTCAAATTAATGAAGCCCTCCAAAACCACGGCGACCTATCAGCCGACGGCAGGCCGATCCTCAACATGACTGCTGCGCAACTAGTTGAGACGGTAATGGAGACCTCGAGTGAGAACATGATTTTCCCCGCTCACGCATGGACGCCATGGTTCAGTATTTTCGGGGCTTTCAGCGGGTTCGACAGCATAGAAGAATGCTACCAAGACACGGCACGGCACATTCACGCTCTTGAAACAGGTCTATCATCTGATCCCCCAATGAACTGGCGCCTAAGCAAACTCGACACAATCGCTTTGGTTTCAAACAGCGACTGCCACAGTTTTTGGCCTTGGCGCATCGGAAGAGAAGCCAACGTCTTCGAGCTTGAGGAGTTCAGTTACAACGAAGTTGTCGATGCCATCCAAAGCAACGACCCCAAACGTTTCAAGTTTACCATCGAAACTGACCCTGCCTACGGCAAATACCACTGGACAGGCCACCGTGCCTGTAATGTATCTCTATCGCCACGCGAAGCGCAGAAGTTCGGAAACATTTGCCCAGTCTGCAGGCGAAAACTAACCAAGGGCGTCGAACAACGAGTTGAAGAACTGTCTGACCGTCCAATAGACTTCAAACGCAACAACGTTCATGGTTTTAAGCGTCTGCTTCCGCTTTCAGAGATAATAGCAACGGTTCTGGGCACTGATTCCCCCTCGACACAGGCAGTGTGGAAAATCTACAACCGCCTCATAGAAAAATTCGGCGATGAATACTCGGTACTTATCGATGCGCCTGAAGATGCATTGACTGAGGCTGCTGAAGCAACCATAGCTAACGCGATTATTAGAGTCCGAGAAGGTTCAGTCCATGTAATTCCTGGATATGATGGCGTCTACGGTCGTCTTGTTCTAGACCAGAAGCCTGAGGATAGCACTAAGCAACATCGTCCGCAAAGAGTTCAGCAGTCAAGTCTTTCTGATTTCTGGAAGTAAAGATTTGCCAATTTCACGTAATCTATCTTCAGCGAAAACAACAAAAGTTGAATACATTTTGATGCTTCGCTTCTTTGCTGGAGCAAAACGATTTTATTCTTTCGCGATAATGCATATTCCCAATCTTAAACAGAAGGAAGCCAGCTTTGAACGATCTCCTAACCCGAATAATCAACGTTGCCATAACGAAATTCAGAGCTGAATACGCTGAAGCCCGAGCGCAAACGCTACACAAGACCATGCTAACCCTAAAAGAAGGACGAGTTGAAGCTGCACGACAAGGCATCGAAAATGGAGTGGCACTACGCGTTCTCGTAAACGGTTCATGGGGTTTTGCATCAGTCGGTTCCCTGAACGCTGACGTACTAACCACAGCGATCTCCGACGCTTGCAGAATGGCAAAAACTGCTAGTTCAAGCCAGAAAATACCAATCAAACTCGCTCAAACCAAAGCGACGCAGGACAGAGTTCACGCCAAACCTCAAAAAAATCCCCGAGAAATACGGATTGAAGACAAAGTCAAAACCGCGTTGTCCATAAACAAAACGACCCTAGACTACGACAAACGCGTCAGGAGCTGCACAATAGACTATCTGGATTTAACAGGTACCAACCACTTCGCAAACAGCGAAGGAACACTAATTGAACAAGACAAATTGTATGTTTGGTCAAGAATAACCGCTTCAGCAATTAGCAAAGGAGTCTTCACATTCAGCCGAGAGGAGATTGGCTCTACAGAAGGCTACGAGTTGTTCGATAAGATGACTCCTGAAAAAATAGGCGCAGCTGTCGCAAAGCGAGCAGTGGAACAACTGGAAGCTAAGCCTCCCAGAGGCGGTCCGTCCGCAGTTGTACTCGGACCAGACGTAGTGGGCGTTTTCGTGCATGAGGCTTTCGGGCATCTTGCAGAAGCTGACTTGGCGCTGTCAGGTGGTCTTTTGGCAAACAGTATAGGGAAGAAAATCGCGTCTGAAGTGGTCACGTTTTACGATGATGGAACCATAAACGGCGCTTTTGGCTCTTTCAAATACGATGACGAGGGTGTGCAAACCCAAAAGACTCTTCTAATCAAGGACGGCGTGGTGGTTGGCTTGATGCATAACCGTGAGACCGCCCAGAAATTCAACACGGACCCAACAGGCAACGCTCGCGCCGAAGATTTCCGGGTTGAACCCATTATCCGAATGCGAAATACTTTCATGAGTCCCAAAGACCATTCTTTCGAAGAGCTAATCGAAGACGTACAGTCCGGCTACTATTTCAAGAGTTTTAGGGGCGGGCAAGCTAATTTGGACGGAACTTTCCAGGTTGGCATTCAAGAAGCATATGAAATTGTCAACGGAGAAATAGGTGAACCAGTCCGCAACGCTTCCATAAGCGGTAACACTCTTGAAACGCTCTTCAAGGTTGATGCAGTGGGAAAAGACTTTGAACTATCATCGGGGCGTTGTGGAAAAGGGCAAACTGCCTTCATCAGCGATGGCGGACCCCACATAAGAGTCAAAGAGGTGCTTGTCGGTGGCAGTGCTTGAAAAAAACGAAATGTTGAGTTTAGCAGAAAACACTGTTAGCAATGCTTTGAAGAAAGGCGCTGCAGATGCTGAGGCCTATATCTATGAGGGACAAGCCACAAACATCGGCATTGAAATAGGTCAAATCAGCAAAAGCAGCAGGATAATCGACAGAGGTTTAGGCATAAGAGTCACAGTTAACAACGCGATCGGCTTCGCGTACACAAACATTATTGAAAACCCGACCGCCACGCAAGACGCAATTGCCAGGGCGATAGGCGCGGCAAAAGCCAGCAAACCCGACAACGACTGGAAAGGCCTCCCTGAAAAGAAAAGCTACACCCACGCAGAAAAAACCTACGACAACAAACTCCTTGAACTCCACGCTGAAGACTTGGTTAACATTGCCTCCACCATGCTAGAAGCAGCCGCGAGCGTGAACAAGCGGGTTTTCCCAATAGAAGGCGGAGTTGGCGTCGCCTACGTGTCTACCGCTATAGCAAACTCAAACGGAATAGCAGTTCATGACAAGGGCACAATGATGGAATCCAGCTTGGCTGCAGTAGCTAAAGACGGGAACACCGTGACGCCCGTCTGCTTTGAATTCAACGCTGAAAGAAACTACAACATCGATCCGGTGTGGGTTGGAAAAGAAGCAGGTCGCCTTGCATTATCAGCTCTGAAAACCAAACGGATAGAAACATCCAACACCAAAATAATCCTAACTCAGTTCGCACTGCAAGAACTCTTCTATTATACCTTGATTAACGCCGTAAAAGCTGACAACGTTCAAAGAGACCAATCGCCCTTCAAAGGCAAGATTAACGAAAAAGTAGCATCAGAAAACGTCACAATATACGACGATGGCTTAATCCCCGGTGGACTTCGCACTTGGTCTTTCGACGGTGAAGGAGTCCCACAACAAAAGACTCCGCTTATCGAGAAGGGAATACTCCGCAACTTTCTATACGACAACTACGCAGCGAAAAAAGAAGATAAACAGAGCACAGGCAACGCTTCGAGAGCTGGGTATCTTTCAACACCAAACGTCGAAGCCACAAACTTCCACGTGCTGCCTGGAACCAACACATCCGACCAGATCATGAACGAGGTCGATGACGGCTTAATAATCTACTACTTGCAAGGTGCCCACAGCAGCAACCCGGTTAGCGGTGAATTCTCGGTTGTAGCTACACCCGCTTGGAAAATCAGGAAAGGTGAAATAACTCACTCAACGCGCGGCGTGATGCTGGCAGGAAACATCTTTGAATTGTTAAAAAGTGTAAACATAATCGCCAATAACGAAAGAAAAATGGGACAACTAGTCTCACCGTGGATTCTGGTAGATAACGTCAGGGTCATCGGAAAATAGCAATAGCAGGTCGCAAAGAAACCTGCCTAAACAAACTCTTCCCATACTTTACTAGCACCTATATGGGTATCGCTCTCAACCCTCTCACTACAAAATCCGTAGTTGCAGCATAAGATTGGTGCTCCGGCCGGGATTCGGACCCGGGTCCACGGCTCGAGAGGCCGTTATACTTGACCGGACTATACTACCGGAGCTCGGATGAGACTATCTTTCAATTGTGTTTGCGGTATATAGCCACTTCGTCTCTTCAGCGGCAGCATACATAGGGTGTTTCAAAAATTAAGAATAATTCTAATTTAAAAAGCCATTTCTTGAAATAATGCTCGCGAGAAAACAAGAAAAAAAAGAGATAGAAAAAGGCGTCTAGTCTTCGCCTTCAGGACCGCCCGGCATGCCGCCTGGACCGCCTGGACCGCCCTTTGGTGCTTTAGCTGTTATTACATCGTCTATGCGAAGTATCATTGCGGCTGATTCAGAAGCAGACTTCACAGCTTGCTCCTTAACTGAGATTGGCTCAATGACGCCATTGTCAAGGCTGTTCTGTGTTTTGCCAGTGAAAACGTCTATACCAATGTATTTGCCATCTTCTTTTTCATGCGCGCTGCGCAAATCAACAAGCACATCTATCGGTTCGAGCCCCGCGTTTTCCGCAAGCGTTCGCGGAATAACTTCAACTGCATCTGCAAAAGCCTCAACTGCCAACTGCTCCCTTCCGCCCACCTTAGTTGCATATCTGCGCAATTCCTTGGCAACTTCGATTTCCACTGCTCCACCACCAGCAACGATTTTGTTGTTTTCAATAACGTCTGAGACGACTGAGAGAGCGTCCGTCATTGCACGTTCAGCTTCATCAACCATACGTTCGAGTCCTGCGCGGATGAGAATCGCCACTGAATGTGGATCTTTACATTTTTCGACGAAAATCATTTTGTCATCGCCGATTCTGCGTTCTTCAACTATGCCTGCCATGCCTAGGTCGTTGGCTTTCAAATCTTCCAGGTCGGAAACTATTTTCGCGCCAGTTGCACGTGAGAGTTTTTCCATATCGGATTCCTTCACGCGTCTAGCTGCGATTATGCCTTCTTTCGCAAGGAAGTGTTGAACCATGTCATCTATTCCTTTCTGGCAGAAAACTACGTCAGCCTTTGATGCCTTGATTTTCTGAACCATTTCCGCCATCATGTTAGTCTCTTGATCTAGGAAAGCCTTCATCTGAGAAGGGTCACGAATTCGAATTTCCGCACTGATTTCTGTCTTCTCAATTTCCAGTGCCGAATCCAATAGTGCGATCTTCGCGTTTTCTTTCTTCTTGGGCATTCCTGGATGAACAACTTCTTTGTCAACAATTATTCCTCGTATAAGCTGAGTCTCGAGGAGGCTTTTTCCCGTTTTCTTCACAAGTTGAATGTTATCGATGTCGGCAATCATCTTGTCGCCGCGCTTTTCTGCGATTTGCTTTACTGCGTCGATCGCTATCTGTGCTAAGTGCTCGCGTGCTGCACCAACAGCTTTGCTGCTCATTGAAGTCAATGCGACTTTCAAGAGGGTTTTCTTGTCTTCTATGTCAACTGGTACTGCAACTTTGCCTATGATTTCTATAGCTTTTTGGGCTGCTTTTCGGTAGCCGCTTACAAGTATTGTCGGGTGAATATTCTGGTCAAGAAGTTCTTCGGCTTTCTTGAGAAGTTCGCTTGCCAAGACCACGGTGGTTGTTGTTCCGTCTCCTACCATGTCGTCTTGTGTTTTGGCAATCTCGACCATCATCTTTGCCGCAGGATGTTCAACGTCTATTTCATTGAGAATTGCTGCACCATCGTTTGTTATGGTTATGTCTCCCAGACTGTCAACCAGCATTTTATCCATACCGCGTGGTCCGAGTGTTGTCTTGAGGACTTCCCCCACCACTCTTGCTGCCATTATGTTGTTTCTTTGCGCTTCTTTTCCTCTGCTTCTTGTTGTGCCTTCTTTCAGTATTAGAACTGGTTGTCCTGAACCTGTTGTTGTCAAATACGCCATTTTGTTAACCTCACTTTCCTCGGTAGAATTTGTTTTAATCGGAATTAAGCAAAAATCCAACGGAAATATAAATCTTTACCCTTACAGATCGACGAAGTTGTGAGTATTGAGAGGTTAAACAGCCTCACTATATCTTGTTAGAAAAACCGATTGGTGAGCAGCCTCTGTTATTCCTGAAGCTAATGTCTACATTGGCAACTTAAGAAAAAGCCGAAGCGGCGCGCGCTTGGACTTTGGATTTGGATTGGTATGTTACTTGACTGCAAAGTTAGCGCACAATTCTTCAACTGTTCGGTTTTGTGTCAGTTCGGCCGCGTTTTGCGCGTAATCCAATATTCTTCTTGAGCTGTCAAGCATCAACCTTAGAATTGCAGAGATGTTTGGATCCAGTTTTTTGCTCGACATCAGCCGGATTAAGTCGTTCTCAAGAGTGACCAAGGACCCGCGCTTGGTAATTATTCCCTCAGCATAATTGTAGTCTCTCTTGAATAGGGCTTTTGTTGCATCCTCAAACAGTTGGTGTGCTGCAGAATTAAAGTTGAGTAACTGCGAAAACACTTCCTCGTCAACAGGCTCTTTTATGAACAATTGTTGATCATCGATGAGTTTTTGGAATGTGGCAAGATTATTAGCGATGTTAAACGCGTTCTCGGCGATATTCTTTATGTCGTTAACTATGATTCTGTACAAAAGGAACTCCTTGGGTGTCCTGAACTCCAGTTCCCTGTACATATTATGCTCAATGCCAAACTTCAATTGGCGAACAACATACAAACCCAAGCGGTTCGCGTCGTTTCGGGCATTAACAATGTTCTGGAACTGCTCGAGATTTCGAGTCTTCAAAGAGGAGATTGCGTCCTTGTTTGCTGAAAGCGCTATTATCGCCATTCTTCGCACAGCTCTTTCTATGGGAAATTCTGAGTGCTTGATAAGAATCTGAATAGTTACCTCATCCGAGGTTTCATCGATTACTTCGGCGCCAAGAAAAGTCTCTCTGACGAAGCTCTTTATCTCAACTTTGCATTTAGTCGCATGTTCCTCGCTTCTGAAATGTATTCGTATTACGTCCGCACTTATGACGTACAAAGCTTGTATCATTCGAAGAGCGTACTGTAGAGGCTGTTTGGGATCAACATTTATGTAATACTCCTTGGACTTGGATTCCCCCTCATCGAGTCTTTCGCGTATCTTTCGTGGAATCAAGGTCAGGGATGTATCAGCCTGAACGTTGAAGGCGATTTCGCTTCCTTTCTTTAGTCCGATGTCTTGGACCCATTCTTTAGGCAAGCTGATGATGAACGAGCCTCTGCCTGTGGATTGAACGCGTCTATATCCCAAGTCTTTCTTTGCCATGAATATCCCCTTCATATGTTTCATTTAGATGATATAATTCATTAACTTACATATAAATGATTTTCAATATGGTTATATGGAATATGTGTAGCTAATATAAGTTGATTGCTGTGAAAAAAGGTGAATTACACGCCCGTAAACATGTGTAGAGGTCAAATAAAAAGCGCTGGACAGACCACCACTACCAAAGCCGTTTTTTCTACAAACGATATGGACCTCTACCTTTTCGTGCTCACCTGCACGCGTTAACAGCACGGCAAGGGAACTGCAGTGAGAAGAATAATCGCCAAAGAAGAATTATGCATGGGTTGTGGTCTCTGCGAGGTATACTGCACTGTCCAGCACTCTAAGACAAAAGATGTAGTAAAGACTTACAATAAGGAAAAGCCCAGGCCTATCAGTAGGGTAAGGCTTGAAGTAAATAGACCTGTTAGCTTCGCCGCACAATGCCGCCACTGCGAAGATGCTTCCTGCGTTACTGCTTGCCTATCTGGAGCCATGACAAAAGACGAAAAAACTGGTATGATTATGCATGACCCAGAGAAGTGTATAGGTTGCTGGACCTGCGTTATGGTGTGCCCCTACGGTGCCATCAAAATGGACATTAACAAGAAAATCGTGGCGAAATGTGACTTATGCTCCGAACTAGAGGTTCCAGCATGCGTTGCCAACTGCCCCAACGGAGCATTAGTGATCAAAGAGGTGAAGCGCTAATGTCAAAATATGTGATTATCGGCGCCTCAGCAGCAGGTATCGGCGCAGTAGAAGCCATAAGAGAAGTAGATTCATCAGGCACTATAGTGGTTATTTCTGAAGAACAATACCCTCACTATTCTCGCCCTATGATTTCGGACTTCGTCAGCGGCAAAGCCAATATAGAGAAGATCAAATTTAGAAAGGACGACTTCTGGGAAAGCATTGGCGCCCAAATTTTGACATGCAGAACTGCAATAGCTCTAAACCTGACTGACAAGTCAGTTACGCTCGATAAAGGCGACAGAATTGGCTTCGAAAAGCTTCTAATCGCCACGGGCGGAAAACCATTCGTGCCCAAAATAGAAGGTGCAGATAAAGCCGGCGTATTCACATTTACATCCATATCTGACGCGGAGCAGGTGGCAAAAAAGCTCGAAACAGCCAAAGCAGCGGTTGTCATCGGCGCAGGCCTCATTGGCATCAGCGTCACTGAAGCCTTGGTAAAACAAGGAGTCAAAGTAACCGTCGTAGAACTGCAAGACAAAATTCTGAGTCTGCTGCTTGACCCAAAGGGTTCAGACATCGTTGAAAGCGTTATCAAAAGATCAGGTGTTACAATAATCACAAGCCAGTCTGTTCAACGAATAGTAGGAAAGCCAGAAGATGACAAGACAGTAGGCGGAGTAATGCTGACAAAAGGCGATCAGATACCCTGCGACTTGGTGATTTTCGCCATAGGAGTCACCCCACGCACCGAGATAGTCTCAAGAACCGATGTGAAAACAAACCGGGGCATAATAGTCGACAATCTCATGCAAACAAACGTTCCAGACGTTTACGCTGGAGGCGACGTTGCAGAAACATACGATTTCATCCTAAACCAAAACCGCCAGCTACCACTTTGGCCACTTGCTGTATTGGAAGGCCGAGCTGCAGGCTTCAACATGGCCGGCAAAAAAACCAGCTACATGGGAGGCACCAGCATGAGCGCACTGAAGTACTTCGACATACCTGTCATCTCATGTGGTATCACCAACCCAAAAGAAAGCGGCACCTTTGAAATCTTAACCCTGGAAGACCCCGCAAGAAGCATTTACAAAAAACTCGTGCTCAAAGACAACATAATCGTGGGCATGATCCTCTTGAATGATATTGAAAGGGCGGGGATATTGTTCCAACTAATGAAAAAGCGTGAAAACGTTAAGAAAATCAAGCATGAGCTTCTCCAAGAAGACTTCGGACTTGCCACTCTACCCCTGTCCATGAGAAAGAAAGTCTACTCGGGGGAATGAAAATGCGAACCCCAACCAAAACAAACAACCTATACAACGACGACAAGGACTTCGATGGCTGCAGCATATTCGGCATGATGAACCTCGAAGGCAACCGTTTCTCATCACGCGACCCAGTCCGAGCGATAGCAAACATGCACGACAGGGGAAACGGGTTAGGCGGCGGTTTCGCAATCTACGGCGTCTACCCTGCTTTCAAGGACTACTATGCTTTCCACATACTGTACTTAAGCAGAGAAGCTAAGGACAGAACTGACAGAACACTAGCTGCGGCTTTTAACATAATCTACGATGAAGAGATGCAAACCCAACCCGCCAACGTGAAGGACCCCCCTCTAGTGTGGAGATACTTTGTCCAACCCAAAAAACGACAACTGGGAAGTAATACAGAAGACGATTATGTAGCCAAAAAAGTTATGCGAATAAACACAGAAACGGGGAAAGCCTTTGTCTTTTCAAGCGGCAAAAACATGGGCGTCTTCAAAGGTGTTGGCTACCCCGAGGATATAGCAGACTTCTTCTGTCTGGAGGATTATCAGGGCTACCTGTGGACTGTTCATGGAAGATTCCCAACAAACACCCCCGGCTGGTGGGGAGGCGCACATCCATTCAACATACTGGATTGGACAGTCGTTCACAACGGAGAACTATCTTCCTACGGTATCAACAAACGGTACTTGGAAATGTACGGCTACAAATGCACCATGCAAACAGACACCGAAGTCCTGGCTTATGCCGTAGATTTGCTTATGCGAAGGCAGCACTTGCCTATTGACTTAGTGGCAAACATTCTAGCTGCGCCGTTGTGGAGTGAGATAGACACAATGGCGCCTGAAAAGCAAACTCTTCACAAGGTTCTCCGTCAGACCTACGGCAGCCTGTTGATGAACGGTCCTTTCAGCATTATTTTGGCACATCATGGAGAGATGATTGGATTAACTGACAGAATTAAACTGCGCCCCTTAGTTGCGGGAACTAGAGGCGACTTTCTATACTTATCCTCTGAGGAAGCAGCAATGCGGCTTGTTTCGCCAATTTTGGATAGGTTTTGGTATCCTCGTGGCGGCGAACCGGTGGTCGGGAGACTCCACATCAAATCCAACTCTGTAGCTCCAGCAAACGCGGAGACGTGATAGATGAAGACGTATTTGATGCCCGAATATCTTGTTGACCGGGACAAGGAAAGATGCATTCGCTGCAAAGTGTGTGTAAATCAATGCACGTATGAAACACACAGCTACGATAGAGAAGAGGATGTCATCTGCAGCAAAGATGAAAACTGCGTCAACTGTCAACGCTGCGTTACCCTGTGTCCAACACATGCTATTACCATACGGAAGAACCCGAATGTTAACCGCGAGAATTCCAATTGGACATACGAAGTGATCCGTGACTTGAAGAGACAGGCGGAATCTGGTGGCGTCATATTGACAGGTATGGGGTGCGATAAACCCCACTTCACCTATTGGGATCGCCTTGTGTTAAATGCCAGTCAGGTTACGAACCCTTCGATTGACCCGTTGCGGGAGCCAATGGAGATTAGGACTTTCTTAGGCGCGAAACCGGATGAATTAATCATAGAGCAAGAGAATGGTGCAATGGTGCTGAAGACCGAACTTGCGCCGCAGTTGTGTTTGGATACTCCGATCATGTTTTCAGCGATGTCTTATGGGGCCGTTAGCTTGAACGTGCACGAAGCACTGGCGCGCGCCGCAACTGAATGCGGGACATACTTCAATAGCGGTGAGGGAGGCCTAGACAAGAGCCTATACAAGTACAGCGCTCACGCGATTGTTCAGGTAGCCTCAGGTAGATTCGGGGTTCACCCAAAATACCTAGATAACAGCGCTGCCATCGAAATAAAAATTGGCCAAGGCGCAAAGCCGGGGATTGGCGGGCATCTGCCCGGCGAGAAAGTGACCGAGGATATTGCTCGCACACGTATGATTCCAACTGGCACAGATGCACTCTCACCAGCACCCCAACACGACATTTATTCGATAGAAGATCTCAGACAATTGATTTATGCGTTAAAAGAAGCTACCAATTACTCAAAACCCGTGTCGGTAAAAATCGCCGCCGTCCATAACGTAGCTGCGATTGCTAGCGGAATGGTTCGCGCTGGCGCGGATATCATAGCAATAGACGGAATACGAGGCGCAACCGGAGCAGCACCGAAGGTAATCCGAGATAACGTGGGGATACCAATTGAACTGGCTGTCGCACAGGTAGACCAGCGTTTGCGTGATGAAGGCATACGAAACAAAGCATCTCTCATTGCAGCCGGCGGCATAAGAGGCAGCTCGGACATCGTCAAAGCAATCGCGCTGGGCGCTGACGCAGTCTACATAGCTACTGCCGCCCTTGTAGCCATTGGCTGCACCGTTTGCCAGCGCTGCTATACAGGAAAATGTCCCTGGGGCATCGCCACTAGCGATCCATGGATTTCTAAGAGGATTAACCCTAACATCGCTGCAGAGCGACTGGTGAATTTGCTACGGGGCTGGAGCTTGGAAATCACGGACATAATGGGCGGTATGGGAATTAACGCTATTGAGAGTCTACGCGGCAACCGCTTAGCATTACGCGGAGTAGGGCTAACTGATAATGAGCTTAAAATCTTAGGTGTAAAAGCAGCTGGAGAATAGAAAAGACATGATTGAACAAGAAAAGATTGATGCAGGAACATATTTGCAACTGCATTCACCCCATGCGAAAATGAAAAATCACGTGTGGAGAGTTGATGCAGACGGAATGCACTACAAAGACCTTAACAGTCTTCTAAGAACGATTGTCAGCAAAGGCGCTGAGCGAGTTGAGATCCGCAATGTCTGCGGGCAAAGATACATAGGAACCGACTTGGAAACCGATAGTCAAATTGATATCTATGGGACTCCCGGAAACGACTTGGGCGCATTCATGAATGGTCCAAAATTGGTAGTTCATGGAAACGTACAGGAAGGCTGTGGCAACACGATGAATGAGGGACAAATCATAGTTCATGGTAATGCCGGAGACATCACTGGGCACTCGATGCGTGGAGGAAGCATCTTCATTCGTGATGATGTTGGGTATCGCGTCGGTATTCACATGAAGGAGTATCACCGCAAGAAACCGAAAATAGTGATTGGCGGTGCTGCACAGGACTTCTTGGCTGAGTATATGGCAGGGGGCATTGTTCTTGTGCTTGGTTTGACCTTATCCAAAGGCGAGCGATCCAAGGCACGATTTGTCGGCACCGGTATGCACGGCGGGGTCATTTACGAACGAGGCGACATTATGGAAACAAGCAAAGGCACCAAGTTAATGAAAATCGGAAAGCGCGATACCCGTGTAATTGAAAACCTCGTTGGGGAATACTGCAATCACTTCGGTCTTAAACGAGAAGAAATCATGAATTGCCAATTCTACAAGATAGTATCCGTTTCCAAGAGACCGTACGAAAACTTGTACTCAAATTAGGCATGCTTATCCGGCTAACAAGATTAATGCTTTTGTTCACGAAGTATTCGCGGAACGTAAGCGCACTGGGGATCAGAACCGAAAATATCACCTGTATAAAAGAACGCTGAAGTTCGGCATCCGCCACAAATTTCCCGATACTCGCATACACCACATTTACCTTTAAGCTCACTCTTGTTTCGGATTTTCCCGAAAAACTCTGAAGACTGCATTTCATTCCAGATACTACTAACTGGTTTGACTTTGACGTTTCCAAGCCTGTAAACATCATTGAAACTACATGGGATAACGTCACCGTTTTCAGAAATACTCATGAACTTGCCAAAGAAACACCTGCCCAAGAAGAAGTGATTATACCAGTTGTCGAAATCCGGCATTCCTCTTTGCTTCGCCACACGTGCATAAGATGGATAGTAAACGTTGATGGCGGGTTTTTCCTTGTACACTGACTGTAAATCATAGAGCGCGTTCCATGCCCACTCGTTCTGTTGAGCTGAAGGAGCAGTTTTAAGACGATATTCATCTTTGCTGTGTGGAATAAAACCGTGATAAATCACCCATCTCGCGGAAAATTTCGCCGCCAAATCAAGCACATGGGTGAAATCGCCGGTGTTAACATTCGTGATTGACTCGCTAAAGTTGGCAAAAGTGTAAACGAGACAGTTTAGTAATCCCTCGCGTGAAAGTCTCTCAATCGCTGAGACCGCGTAACTGTAAGTTCCCTTTCCCCGAATCAAGTCGTTTGTGGTTTCGGCGCCGTCAATACTGATGGAAACCCGAACCTCATTCTTGACAATATTCTCAAACGCGTCAGCATCTAACAGACGCCCATCAGTAATAATGCTGGTGTTTAAACCGATTTTCCGAGCATATGCTAAAATTTTGAAAAGATCTTTTCTTAACAAGGCTTCTCCGCCAGTGACTCCGAAAAAACTCGCTCCAAAATCGTATGCCTGATCAACAATCCGCATGGCTTCTGCTGTATTCACTTCATCCGGGAAAGCAGGTTTCAACGCTGATGCACAATGTACACAGTTGCTGTCGCAGGCAAAGGTACACCGCCAAGGCATAATATACAAAGGCCCTTTTTCCTTCAAGAAATCCTTCTCCGATAGCCTTGCAATGGTTTACTCAAGACACTTGTTTCCCTATTTAACCTTCACCTAACCCCGAAGAGCAGAAATGAAACAATCGAGAGCGAACCCTCACACTCGAATCGATGAGGCAACACCAGCGGAAAAGTACGCGGGGCAGTTCTTTGAGCACGCTCGCGTCCACGGTTCGCTCGCAAACAGCACTCTTGGTCGGATGAACTATATCCGTGGGAATTCTATCGCTGAAGACTTATTGAACATCATAAGAGACGCTGAACAGACAACAGGTGAACAGTAAGGCTTAAGCGCACAGGTTTTCAAATATTTCGTCTTGTCGCAGGAGCATTAGGTTGCTTAAGTACATTGAAGAAGATGGAAGATACGTAGAAATCACTGGTTTTAGAAACATCAGCATCGGAGACCCTGCAGGATTCGTAAAGTCACTTCTTGCGGAGAAGCAGCAGGACATTTGCGTTCAATTCTTCAACGCGAAACTAGTGGCTACTTGGGAACACCTGTACTTCGCAGCGATAAACGCGCTACTGGCTTACCGCAACAAACGCAACATCTCCAAAACCCTGGCAATGGAAACCATGATTTACGCCTCTGGTCAGCGCCAAATCCGAAAAGCTATAGCGCTATTGGGTGTTAAATCAAGCTCTGCAAATATCGCAACAATAATAATTAGCGACAAACCAGACTCAGTCCAAAAGGCGCTGTCAGCAATTAGGAAGCATATCTGCGCTGAGCCAGATGAGACAGTTCTCGAGTTGACCGAAGACAAAATGCGCGGCATATGCAAAAGCTTCAGCATAACTGAGAAAGAGCTGGAGGCAGTAACGAAGAAAAATGACAATAGGCAAGCCATGGTTGACCTCATCATAGAAAGGATGGCTTTGCTTCAGACCCAGACTTAAGTGCTAAAGCATTTTTTCTTTGAGAACAGATATGATGCTGCTCGGTTTTATGAGCGACATGCCCGTAATTCCCCCGAGCACTTCAATTAGCAGAACCTTGTCGGGATTATCCAAGTCTGCCTTCCTCTCTATACTATTAGCTGCAGCTTCGATGAAGTCTCGCGAATGCAAACTGGTGAACCGTTTTTCAATTGTTACTCTGAAGGTTTCGTTCTCGGCTATGTTTGCTGCAAGTTCAATCGCCACCTTTCTTACCTCATCCAAATTTGTGGCCAAAACCCTTTCAATCGGTATAATCCTGAGCGCATAGCGGAACTCGTAGGGACGATCCTGCAGAATGCCGCGGAATTTCTCTATGACCTCGCATGGGTCTAAGCTTGTTTTCGCTGCAACCAACCCTCTAATCCCAGTCTTGGCAACAACTGGTGCTGGATCACCAACCAGCTCTTTGAGTAAGTAGCTCAATTCTGAGCACATTTGTCTCTCATTTCCACGTGAGGTCGAAACTAGCAGGTTAAAATCCCTTATCAAATACTCAGCTCCTATGTCGGTTAGCTCTAAGGGTCAGTGTAGGTATATGGCTTTTCTCACAGCTCTTGGGCTCGAAGCCGTCGCCTCACATCATCCCAGAAGAAGAATCGGTAACGGCTGATTTATCCATTTTGCTGTGCTCGCCTTGGTTTGCATTCAAAATGAACTACCCCTGTTTATTAATATCTGAAGGGCGAATTTAATTCTTCAACACCGTAAACAATTGATTGTTTTCCAAGAATCTGTTGCAACTTGACTGACAAAAGAAAAGACTATTCCAAACTGGAAAATACTAAGAGGCTGTCAAAACTGGTTTTAGCAAGCACAAAGCGGGCGAACGGTTGCCGGCAATGCAACCGAGGTTGTTTCATTACTAAGAACTGCGATTCCGAATTGTGTTTTGAGAAGAAGACAACAGAAAGACATCGAGTTTCCATGACTTTTTCTGCTGGACTTCGACATTTGACGAATAATAATGTTTAAACCATCGCAGACTAAGCTACACTAACACCGAGTTCTATGTGGAGGTGGAAAAAAAATGGTGTTTGAAGAAGAAGAATGGGAAGAGAGTGAAGATGAAGAGTGGGAAGAAGAAGAATGGTAGTTGACTTTGCGCAATAGCGTTTTTTTGCGTTTTTCTTTATCAAGTATTTGCTGCTTGTTTTAGCGTCATTTTTGGGTTGTTTTCAGCGTCCATGTTTATAACCAAGCTATTTTCATTATTGAGGTTGAGTTTGTCATGACCCGTATTGCTGTATTGGATGCCGACAGGTGCAAAGTGAAGAAGTGTGACCACCCTTGCGTCAGTTTCTGCCCGATGGTTCGAAGCCGAGTGGAAGCAATACGAGTTGAAGGAGGCAAAGCTGTTATCTCGGAAATGCTTTGCAGCGGTTGTGGCATCTGTGTCAAAAAATGTCCTTTCAAGGCCATCAGCATCGTGAACTTACCTGATGAATTGGAAAAGGATTGCAGTCACCGTTTTGGACAGAACGCTTTCAAGCTTTTCAGGTTGCCCACGCCTTCACCAGGAACAGTCTTAGGCTTGCTGGGGCAGAATGGCATAGGCAAAACTACCACCCTCAAAATTCTTTCAGGCGAATACAAGCCCAACTTGGGAGAACATGACAACCCCCCTCAATGGGACGAGATAGTCCAGTACTTCAGAGGCTCATC
Source organism: Candidatus Bathyarchaeota archaeon (assembly GCA_963720565.1). Classification (GTDB taxonomy): domain Archaea; phylum Thermoproteota; class Bathyarchaeia; order Bathyarchaeales; family Bathycorpusculaceae; genus A05DMB-2. The sequence continues at coordinate 234,825 of CAVRFW010000005.1, forward strand.
GCTTCAAGACTATTTCCTCAAAATGAGTCAGAACAACCTCAAAATCGCCCATAAACCCCAATATGTCGACAAAATTCCAAAAGCAGTTTCAGGCAAAGTGGGTGATCTCCTCGAAAAAGTGGATGAGAGACACCTAGCAGACAAACTCATTCTCGATCTTGAACTCTCAACGGTCCTAGACCGCACCTTAGACGTGCTTAGCGGAGGAGAGCTACAGCGCGTGGCGGTCGCCGCTGCCCTGTGCCGAGAGGCAGACGTATACCTTTTCGACGAACCGTCCAGCTACTTAGATGTGAAGCAACGACTACAAGTTGCAAAAGCTATTCGAAGCTTGAAGGATTACCAAAAAACAATAATCGTTGCAGAACACGACCTGGCCATAATCGATTACATGTCAGATCAAATATGTGTCTTCTACGGAGAACCAGCCGTATACGGGGTCGTTAGTCATGTCCACGGCGTTCGAACAGGCATAAACATTTACCTTCAAGGATACATTCCCGACGAAAACATAATGTTCCGAAAAGAACCCATTGTTTTCCACGAAAAGCCTCCAGTTGTAACAGCAAGCACAGGCGAAACCCTGCTAAAATGGAGCCAGATGGAAAAAACGTTCAAAGGCTTCAAGCTCGCCGTCAAACAAGGAGAGATAAAACGTAGCGAAATAATTGGGATTTTGGGTCCCAACGGGATTGGAAAAACCACTTTCGTAAAGATACTTGCAGGAATCGAAAAATCCGACGAGGAGCAGCAAATTGGAGAGTTATCTGTAAGTTACAAACCCCAATACATAGCAGCAGATTACGACGGTACCGTCCAGGAACTGCTCATGAGCGTTGCCAAAGAGAACTATGCATCAAGCTGGTACAAAACCGAAATTCTCAATCCGCTGAAGGTCAACACTCTTCTAGACAGAAATGTGATGGAGCTCAGCGGCGGAGAACTGCAAAAAATTGCGATAGCAGCGTGCCTAAGCCGCAAAGCAGACTTGTTCCTGCTTGATGAACCAAGCGCTTACTTAGATGTTGAGGAAAGACTGAACATGGCGAAAACAATTCGACGCGTGGTTGAAGCACATGGTGTAACCGCCTTCGTAGTTGAACATGACGTTGTAACTCAGGACTTCATCGCTGACAGCCTCATGGTTTTCAGCGGAGAACCAGGAATAAAAGGCGAAGCGAATCCTCCTGTGAGTCTGAGGAAAGGCATGAACTTTTTCCTTAAGGAAATGAATGTTACTTTCCGAAGAGATACAGCTACCAGACGCCCCAGAGTTAACAAAGAAAACTCAAAAATGGACATTTTTCAAAAAGAGATTGGCGAATACTACTACACACGCCTCAGCCAAAAATAAAAATTTGCCATTTCTACAGTCGCAGCCATCTTCTAGAAGTGCAGTTAACTATAAGAAATAGGCACTAATATATCGTAGGCGAACCAAAGATGAGAAAGGACTAAACTGGTGGAAGCTATAAGTGGCACAAGCAACCTTCGAGGAAATAAGCGCATCCGACTTCTTCTACCGAAACCGCGACATCGCCGGCTTCACCAATCCATCAAGAGCCATATTCGCCGCTATACGCGAGCTAGTAGAGAATTCTCTAGACGCAGCAGAAAGCCAAAGAATTCCGCCAGATATCTACGTGCGCCTATCTTTTGAGGGTGAAGCAACCAAAGACACTCAAATTTACAAACTCCGAGTTGAAGATAATGGTTCAGGAATCCAGCCCAGATTCATTCCGTCAGCTTTCGGACAGGTTCTTTACGGTTCCAAGTACAAACTGAAGCAGATGCGGGGAACCTTCGGCTTAGGCGGAAAAATGGCCGTCTTATACGGGCAGATAACGACGCATCAGGCTGCATTTGTTACATCCAGCACAGGTCAAGCCAAGGTTTACACGTTCAAATTAATGATTGACATTCAACGTAACCGTCCCATAATCCTCGACAGGAAGGTACTCATAAACAAGGAGCAATGGCGCGGAACCATAGTGGAATTCACGCTTGAAGGCGACTATCTGCGCGCCATGCCAAAGATTTTGGAGTATTTCAAGCAGACCGCCATGGTGAACCCTTACGCGAATCTCACATTTGTAGACCCAAAAGGTAGACTCTACAAGTTTGTTAGAGCAACAACAGAAATGCCTGCACCACCTAAGGAAACACTGCCACACCCCTACGGTGTGGACGTTGAACTCCTTCAACGACTCATCCAGATAACTCCTTACAAGACTATGGCTGAATTCTTGAAGCACCATTTTCACAGAGTAGGCGAGATAACAGCGCAGAAATTCCTAGCGTTCAGCGAGTTAAGTCCATCAAAAAATCCAAAGAAACTTGCTCACGAAGAAATCGTCAGACTAATGCAAAACCTGAAAAAGTATAAAGAGTTTTTGCCCCCTGACGCAAGTTGCCTCTCTCCTCTTGGCGAAGACCTACTCCGGGCAGGAATAACGAAGGAGTTGAACCCCGAGTACTTGGTTGTTCATCAACGCAAACCCTCAACCTACGCTGGTCATCCCTTCATAATAGAGGTAGGCATAGCCTACGGGGGAGAAATTCCAAAGAGAGGCAGCTTTGTCATTTATCGCTTTGCCAACAGAATCCCTCTGCTTTACGATGAGGCAAGCGATGTTTCCTTTAGAGTAATAACTGCAATGAACTGGAGAAGGTACAAGGTTTCCCCTGACATGCCCATCGCCATTGTTGTTCACATTTGCAGCACAAAAGTCCCATACAAGACCGTGGGCAAAGAGTTTATCGCTGACAGACCGGAAGTCAGGCGTGAAATAGCCAACGAGTTGCGCGAAGTCGCCCGTCAGCTTCAACACTTTCTATCCAAGCGTGAACACGTTGACAAGGAAAGGAAACGACTCAGCATTTTTGCCAAGTACTTGCCTAAAATCGCGCAATTTTCATCCATGCTTGCCGGGAAAGATCGCCTTCCCGATGTTGACAAATTAATCAAGAGCGTGCAAAAATATGGAGCAGAAGAAAAGTAAGTCTCGCGTAGCCGAAAAGAAGAGCGAAGTTGCTAGTGGCTTAAAGGATTTCGGCACAAAAATCTACAACCAACTGGAAAGTGGTATCTTCCCCACGATCAACATGCCGAGCCGTTCAACGGAAAACATAAACTATGATTCGCACCTTCGCCAATACATCCTCGGCGAAAGAAGCGTCAGCAGAAGCGCACGCAACATTCGCCATGTAAAGCCCTTTACGCAGTTAGTTTGGGCAGCTATGTTCTCAAACGAGCTTACAACTCAAAGAAAAACCTCAACCCTCAGGGATGTTTACTATTCGGCACAAGCGTACGAGATGACATTCAAAGACCAGCAAGAATCCAACAACATAATCACCGATTTGGAAACCGCAACTGGCTACTCTCGGGAAGACTTCAACATATTTCCCGAAGAGCGTTCAGCAGTGTTTGGCGATCTCACAATAGAATACACAGTTCCAGGTTACGAGGGCAAAACACTCAATTTAACATCGCACCCTGACGGTGTGCTAATCGGTCCAGCCCTGACTTCATCCGAGTTCGCAAACACTACAGCCGACAAGGTTATAGCCATAGAGAAAGGTGGTCTGTTCACAAGATTCATCGAAGAAAATGTTCATACTAAGCACAATTCTCTTATGGTTTTGACGGGTGGTCAAGCTCCAAGACAAACAAGACACTTCATTAGGCGATTGCATGACGAGCTAAATCTGCCAGTGTATATCTTCACAGACGGCGATCCATGGGGTATGCACATAGCCCAAGTCATAATAGCTGGTTCCGCTAATGCTGCGCACCTGCGGGAATTGAATACGCCCGACGCAGTCTGGAGCGGAGTATGGGCAACAGACATTGTCAACTACAAATTGCCGACTGATCCACTGGACGAAGTAGACATAAAGCGCCTTTACGAGTTACAGAGAGATCCTCGATACAAAGAAGACCCGTTATGGCAAAGGGAGATAAAGACGTTTTTGAAGATTAAGCGCAAGGCAGAACAAGAGGCTTTCAGCCGCTACGGTTTAACCTACATAGTCGACGAATACCTGCCAACAAAACTGAAAGAAACTAGTTAGATAGCGAAATCTAAAATAACTCTGTGTGTCTTAAGTAGGAACCACGACTGAAAAAATACTGAAGGAATAATTATGAGCGAAGGAGATACATTCTGGATTTCATTGTCAGAGAAGTCCTTCGGACTTCTACTTACTATTATCGGCGCGTTATTACTCTATTTTACAATCTCAAGCACAACTGCCTTGGCAGGGTTCACTGTGCTGTTTGGCTTCCTGAGTATCGTACTTTTGGCAATCGGCTTATTCCTGTTGCTTGTCAAACCACCAGAATAGCCATTTACCCTTTTACGGCTTACTCCCTTCTCTCGACCATTACACTACAGTTGGTGGCAAGTGCGGCAACAACGCCGACAGAAGCTGGGATTTCAAGAAGCACCTTTCCGGCGTCATCTTTGACTATAACCCTGGTCGCACTACCCTCGTGTAGCGGTTCCTTAACGCGGTTGACCAAGTTGTTGGTCGAGACTGCATATTCTTCTATAGTTATTTTGAGACTTTTGCGCCACACACAGGGCCAAAAATCTCCTTCTTTTAGCGAAGTTCCAGCATTTAGTGCAGTAAGGCGTGTTTTCCGCCTAAAATTTGAAATAAATAGTCGAGCACTTGCGAACCCTCGCTTAATCTTGCTGAGTGTTTATTAAGTGAGTCGCACTTACTTTTTGGACAGAGTCACGCTTGTTAAACTGCCAAAAATGGAGATATGCTTCACATGCCCATTCGCCAGCCCATAGTATGTGTACTCGGTCACGTGGATACTGGCAAGACTCTACTTCTTGATAAAATTCGCAAAACAAGCGTTCAAGCTCGAGAAGCAGGCGGCATGACACAGCATATAGGTGCCAGTTTCTTCCCAGTCGAAACCCTTAAGCAGCTTATCGGTCCGTTGCTTTCCTCACTTAAAGGCGACATCGAGATTCCGGGCTTGCTAATCGTGGATACACCAGGACATGAGGCGTTCACGAATCTGCGAAGAAGAGGAGGAAGCGTCGCAGACATAGCCATTCTCGTAGTCGACCTGTTGAAGGGCATCGAAGCCCAGACATACGAGTGTATAGAGATCCTGAAAACTCGCAAGACACCCTTCATCGTAGCGGTAAACAAGATCGACCGCATTCCCGGCTGGAACCCCCACTCCTCAACGCCTTTCATGGCTTCTTATGCCATGCAGGATCCAAACGTCCGAGAGAGTTTGGACAATAAACTGTATGAAATCATGGGTATCTTTAGTCGCTCTGGTTTTAGGACTGACCGCTTCGACCACATAAAAGACTTCACTTCAACTGTTGCATTGGTTCCGACCAGCGCAAAAACAGGGGAAGGATTGGCTGAACTTTTGATGGTTCTGGTTGGATTGACGCAGCAGTACCTTAGGAAGCAGTTGCAGACAACTGAGGGTGCGGCTAAAGGTTCAGTTCTCGAAGTTAAGGAAGAACCGGGTTTAGGTTTGACTTTGAACACCATAATTTACGATGGCACTTTGCAGAAGGATGACTTAATTGTGGTGGGCGGTAGGGAAAAACCAATTGTCACAAGCATACGAGCGATTTTGGTTCCAAAACCCCTAGATGAGATTAGAGATCCACGGGACAGGTTCAGTTCCGTTGATTCTGTTTTTGCAGCTGCAGGTGTAAAGATTGTTGCTTCCGGCTTAGAGGGAGCCCTTGCAGGTGCTCCGTTATACGCTGTTGAACCAGGAAGTACACCTGAGAAGTATGCAAAACTCGTTACTGATGAGATTAAGAAGATCAGAATTGCCACCGAGCTTGAGGGTGTGGTATTGAAAGCTGATACGTTAGGGTCTTTGGAGGCAATTGCTGAGATACTGCGAAAGAACAATGTGCAAGTTAGACTTGCGGATGTGGGCGACGTTTCCAAACGCGACATAATTGAAGCGTCTGTGGTAAAATCACGTGAACCACTAGTGGGCGTTGTTTTGGCTTTCGGAGTTAGAATTTTGCCTGATGCGGAAGAAGAAGCGGCAGCCAGCGACGTCAAGATTTTCAAGGAACCTATTATCTACAATCTAATCGATAAATATCTAGAATGGCAAAGATCGAAACGGGAAGCAAGCCTAGAGCAGGAATTTGAAAAGCTCGTCAAGCCCGGGAAAGTTCTCGTTATGGCCGGTTTTGTCTTCCGAAGAGGAAAACCCGCAATTTTCGGTGTGGAAATCTTGGGAGGACAGCTTAGACCAAAACTCAGTCTGGTCAGAGCAGATGGAGGCGAGGACATTGGTGAGGTACAGCAAATTCAGGATAAAGGCAAAGCAGTGTCTGAAGCCAAGTTGGGTATGCAAGTCGCAGTGTCAATGGAGAAACCTATCGTTGGGAGACACGTTTTTGAGAAGGACACACTGTACGTGAAGGTGCCAGAATCTGATGTACGGATCTTAATGTCAACTCATTTAGAAAAATTGACCGAGGATGAGCAGGAAGTTCTAAAAGAGTATATTGCGATTATGCGTAAGAAGGTTCCTTTCTGGGGCGCATTCTAGAAGAATTAAAACTGGAAAAAAGATGTTGGATTGAGGTCTATTCAAATTCTATTGTTGAGGGCGGTTTGTCGGTTATGTCATACAGACATCTGACAACTGTGGGAATTTCCTGAGTAATTCTCGCCGCAATTTTCATTAGTGTTTCATAAGGCACTTGAGCAGCTTTGGCGGTTACAGCAGCTTCCGATTCAACGATTCTGACTGTGATTATGTTTCCGTAGAGCCTCTTATCATCTTTAATTCCTGTTGCTCTGTCATTGTGGAGAACAGCGAAGTTTTGGAAAGTTCCTAGTTGTCTGGTTTCTTCTTCAACGATTTGTGTGGCTTTGCGTACAATAGCGATTTTTTCAGGGGTGACTTCGCCCAGAACTCTCAGCGAAAGAGCTGGCCCAGGGAAAGGCATTCTTTCCGAGATTTCCGGCGGTAATCCTAGCTGGCGACCTACTTTTCTAACATCTGGCTTGAATAACTCTCTTAGAGGTTCAAGGATTTTGTAGCCATAATTTTCGGGATTGATGCCGATTTGTGAAAGCACATTGTGTTGGGATTTTATCCCCTTAACCGTTTCAATTACATCGGCTTTTATTGTTCCTTGGACAATGCAGGTGATTTTTTCTTCTTCAGCTGCTCTCCCTAAGGTACTATAAAATTGTTCTCGAAAAGCCTTCCTTTTTTCTTCAGCATCTGTCTTCCCTTTGAAGACAGCGAAGAATCCCTCCTTAGCATCAATTAACCTGGCTTTTACGCCGAAACTCTTTAACACCCTCATTACAAATTCAGGCTCACCTTCTCTTCTGAGTCCGTCATCTATGAAGACAGCAACGAGTTTTTCGCCTACCGCCTTGTGGACAAGGTAGGTTGCGACTGTGCTGTCTACCCCGCCTGAACAAGCAGAGATAACCCTGCTTTCACCGACGGTCTTTCTAATTTCTTCAAGCGAATTTTCAATAAACATCTCAGCGTCAAACAATGTTTTGTTTCCTCCGTGACTTCCATTCTTAGATAATACTCACTATTCTCAGTCTCTAGCTTTTTTTACCTTTCCGTTTCAAATCATTTCTGAAAAACAGGATGAGAGATCCTTAACCTCCACCAACCGGAGGAAGAATTGCCAAAACATCACCCTCTTCTAATATAGTCTCTAACCCATTCTCCGTTGAAGCACTTTTGCCGTTAACAAGAAACTGCAGAAAACTCCTGACTTGCCCTGTCTCACCGTCATAAACATACTCGTGAAAGTCTCTGCCGTACTTCTTATTGAGTGTTCTAAGGACTACGTCTATGGTTACCTTTTTATCTTCAGGGAACTCGATGTTTTCCTCTCTCGTGCCTGTTATTTCCCTAAGGCTGGTGAAGAACCGAACAACAATCTGCAACTTCACACACCATTGGTTACCAGATTATGAATGTGAGATTAAATCGTTGCGCATTTTTCTCCTGTTTGTTTATCTGTCATTGTAATTTCCTCAATGAACGCGCTTCTAACTACAGGACAATCTAAAATAGATCCTGTTTTGTAATTTGTTAACATAGGCTGTTTTTTCGAAAATTTGGGTGCTCCCATTCATACAAAATGTTTATTCTCCCAAGATTACTGCGAATAAATCCGAATTTTGTCTTTCCGGAGAGGAAAATCTAAATGTGAGAGCGCAATTGCATATAGCCCGTTGAGAGTTGACCGACATGACTGAAAAAGTTAGAGAAGATCCAGTGAAGATGCATAAAGACGCGAACAACCTTATGGATTCAGGAAAATACTCAGAGGCGCAAGATCTTTTTCTGCGAACTGCAGAACTGTATCGGAAAGCCCAAAACTATTTCGACTCAGCAACAATGCTATACAAGGCGGGCGAATGCAGCTTCGCACTGAAAGAGTACGAGAAAGCAATAGAGCACTTCACGAAGTCAGCCGAGCTTTGTTTGGCAAAAGGATTTGACAGATTCGGTTTAAGTGCTCTGGATTACGCAAGAGACTGTCAGAAGGCTTTGGGAAACACAGCGGAAATCGCGGAACTAGACAAGAAAATAAAAGAACTTAAAGCCAAGATAGACAGCGCTTTCTAAACAACCTGCCCTGCAATCGGTTTCATCTTTTTTCCACTTCACATCAGCGCAGGAACTGTTTAATAAACAACCAGACTATCATTTGCCTAGAAGTCTCTGGAGCAGATAATGACTGCATTCTTCAAATCCCTGTCTGAACTTCTAGAAAAAATAGAGAAAACCAGAAAACGACTGGAAATAGTAAACCTGACAGCCGATTTCCTAAGATCTCTTGATGCCGAAGAAGTTGAGCCAGCAGTTTCTATGATTCTAGGTAAACCTATCCCAAAATGGAGCGCAAAAAACCTAGATGTAAGCTGGTCAACCTTAACCGGAATTCTGCAACGAGTAACTGACGTTGATTGGAACACGTTCAATGAAACCTTCCGCGAAACAGGCGACATCGGTTCCGCCACCAAAACAGTTTTCGAAAAAACCAAACTAAAAAGACAATCACGCCTACTAGAGGAACCGTTAACATTGAGTGAAGTTAGACACACTCTCAAAACCATTGCGGAAACTACAGGTTCAGGCTCAAGAGAAAAGAAAGAGCGCATCATAACGGCGTTGCTTGGTCAAGCTTCACCTGTGGAAGCCAAATATTTAATCAAGATTTTCACTGGAGAAATGCGCACAGGGTTGCATGAAGGCTTAATGGAACAGGCTATTGCCAAACGCCTACGAAATTCCGCTGAAAACAGTTCAAGAGGCAAGCATGGCTTTAGGCGATGCAAGCGAAGTGGCTAAAACGGCAAAAGCAGGAGGCAAAGAAGCCCTGCAAATGGTGGATTTCAAGATTTTTAGACCCGTAAGACTAATGCTTGCTCAAACAGTAGCAGGTGTCGATGAAGCCTTACTGATGCATGGTGGCAAAACCGCATTCGAATACAAATATGACGGTGCAAGAGTCCAAATCCACAAGCAAGACAGCGAAGTGCGGGTTTTCAGCCGGAGACTAACAGACGTAACCCAAAGCCTTCCGGAAATAACTGAAACCGTGAGAAAAAATGTCAAAGTGTCTAAAGCTATCTTGGAAGGGGAAGTCGTGGCTGTAGACAATTCTGGTACTCCTATTCCCTTTCAACACTTAATGCGAAGGTTTAAGCGAGTCCACAGAGTGCACGATATGGCCACGAAGATTCCTGTAAAACTTTACTTATTTGACATTCTATATCATGAAGGCAAAAGCTTAATCGCAACACCTTACCTGAAACGCAGAATGGTTCTCGGTGAGAGCTCTGGAGATATACCGATAACAAGTCTCTTGGTTGCTGATAAGAAAGAGGAAGCTGCCAAGTTTCTCCAGGCAGCGATTGATGCTGGACATGAAGGTTTAATCGCGAAAAAACTTGACAGCTCTTACGCCCCTGGAACACGTGGAAAGCACTGGCTCAAAATAAAGCCTGTTTTGGATCCGCTGGACTTAGTTATCGTTGCAGCTGAATACGGTTACGGGCGAAGGCACCGATGGCTGTCAGACTACTACTTAGCAGCACGTGACGCCGATGCTGGAGAATTCTCGGTTGTGGGTAAGACATTTAAGGGCTTGACTGACGCGGAATTTGCTGAGATAACCAAACGGTTGAAGGCTCTCACAGTAAGCCAGCAACAAAATCGGGTCGTTGTTCTTCCAAACGTGGTGGTTGAGGTAACATATAACGAGATTCAGCAAAGTCCGAAATACCAGAGTGGAATGGCATTGCGGTTTGCTCGGATCAGCCGCATACGTGATGACAAAAACGTGGAAGACGTAGACACGATAGAACGAGTTCGAGAGATTTATGAGAGACAATTTGCTAAAAAAGGCAGATATACGAACAACTGACAACAATAAGTTAATGGTGAATCCATTGGATAGAGAGGCATTCGCTCAAGAGTTCTACAGTCGCCAAGTTGTAATGAAAGAGCTGGGATGGAAAGGCCAGCGGAAACTCGGCAAAGCCAAAGTTGCTATAGTCGGCATTGGAGGTTTGGGCACCACTTCCGCCATGTATTTGGCTCTAGCAGGCGTCGGACAAATTCGCCTCATTGACCAGGACATGGTCGAAATGGCAAATCTTCATAGGCAAATTCTCTACACAACTGATGATTTGCATTATCCAAAAGTTGAAGCTGCTGCCCGGCGATTGGCGAAACTGAATCCGCTTTTGACAGTTGATCCAGTCTCAGAAAACATCAATGCTGGCAACGTTGAGCGACTGCTTTCTGGAGTTGACTGTGTGGTGGATGGTTTGGATAACATGTCAACTCGCTATCTGGTTAATCGCGCATGCATAAAGCTAGGTGTCACGTACATTTTTGGTGCAGCCATCGGATTGGAGGGCAATATTTCGGTTTTTTCTCCGCCTGAGACTGGTTGTTTAGAGTGCTTGCTCCCCAATATTTCCGATTCCGAATTGATGAAGTGTGACACCCGCGGAGTTGTGGGCGCTACACCTGGAATCATCGGTGCAATGCAGGCGTTGGAAGCAGTGAAGGTGCTCACAGGCGTGGGTGTTCCTTTGAAGGGCAAGTTGTTAGTCTGCGATTTCAGCGACATGAGCTTTGCAGCAATCGATATCCACAAAGCTGCTAACTGCAAAGCATGCAAAGGCGTTTCAGCGTCCACCGTTGGCGGCGAAAAGCTTGTTTGGCTATGTGGAAGAGAAACAGCAAACATTAATCCTGAGAAACAATTGAAGTTGAACCTTGACAAGATTCAAAGAGCAATTACAACACGTTTCAATGTCCGTGTTAAATCACATCTGGCAATAATGTTTGACTATGAAGGCTTGGAAGTTAGCCTCTTCACTAGCGGCCGAATGATTATCAAGAACGTTAAAGATGAGGATTCAGCGATGAGAGCTTACAGAGAAATCCTTAGTTTACTGAAAATAAAAAGTTGACCCGTCAAGGAACAAGCTGGAAAAAAAGGCTGGCGTTTCGAGTAAAGCCAAGCTAAGAGCTACTTGTTATTTGTCTGTGGTTCTGCCTATTTCGTTAATGATTTCTTTGGCTCGGTCCATGCGGATTTTCCGTTCTTTCACCATTATTTCTGCCACTGAATCCACCAGTTCTTCTGGAGCGCCAGCAGCTACAGCAATATTTCTGGCGTGAAGGGACATGTGACCACGTTGTATGCCCTCATGAGCTAGAGCACGGAGTGCTGCCAGGTTTTGCGCTAAACCGACGGCTGCTAGGACCTCTGCGAACTCGTTGGCTGTCTTTACGCTTAGGATTTTGACTGCGATTTTGGCTATGGGGTGCGTTCGTACTGCTCCGCCTATTAACCCAACTGCCATTGGCAACTCAATCGATCCCTTAAGGTCGCCCTTTTCAGTCTTTTCCCAGGTGGAAAGCGAGGTGTATCTCCCCTTGAGAGCTGCATAGGCATGGGCTCCTGCCTCAATGGCGCGGTGATCATTGCCCGTGGCTAGAATAACCGCAATAATGCCATTCATGGCACCCTTGTTGTGTGTAGCTGCGCGGTAAGGATCTGCAGCTGCGAAGGCTGAAGCGTTGACGATTCCATCTACAACTTCTTGACCGCCAATTGACTCTTTTGGGATGACGCACCAAGCCCGAGCTAAGCGTTTGGTGGCTAAATTGCTGATTATGCGCAAATAAACGCGCCCTTCTGTGAGGTCCTCTATTATTGGAGCAATCGCTTCGGCCATCGTGTTGACAGCATTCGCCCCCATAGCGTCGCGGCAATCCACGTACAGTTCTGTGATAAGCATTGGTCCCTCTGTGGTGTGGATAACTTTTGCATCCAAGTCTTTTGCCCCGCCGCCAGCAGCCACCAAAACTGGATCCTGCTCATTCGCTTTCTTCAGAATTGCTTCTTTAGCTTCTAATACACGTTGTCTGGCTGTTTCTGGGTCTTTAATTCCGACAGCTTGAATTTGGCCTATCATAATTGGCGGCGTACTACTGGTGCGAAATCCACCACCATCACGAACGATTTTGGCAGCGTAGCTGGCTGCAGCAACCACAGACGGCTCCTCAATAGCCATTGGAACTAAATAATCAACGTCATTAACGAGAAAATTAACGGCAACACCCAATGGAATGGGAAATGCTCCTACCACATTTTCTATCATGCGATCAGCCATGCTTAGGGGCAAAGAACCAGTGTTCTGTAGCAAATCACATTCTTCATCAGACAAATTAGCAAATTCCTTGACAAGATGCAAACGTTCTTTTGGGCTGAGCTTATAGAAACCAGATACTAAAGATGATTTTTTCATGATTAGCACTTTCTTGATGATGGCATGAAATAGATTTTGTTTTGAACTTTTAAGCTTTGACCAAAATGAACAAAAGACTAGAATGAAAAGAACGTCTAATTCGTGGTATGTTCGGGGCAAATTGTATTTTATGCCAATTAACCCAAGTCTTTAGGCTATTGATGTGCTAGGCAGAGCATTTCTTAGGCATTGCAATCGCGGGTATTCCCAAACGCTTGCGAATCTCACGTGCTAGAGTTACGCCATGGCTAACTCGGAAATTGTCTGTCACAACACTCCGTGGCTTGCAGCGCTTGACATATTCGATAAGACCGTCAAAATCCGAATGATCACTTAAGGCGACCAAATGTTCGTGCTCGCCAATTTGCCTGCATGCAGAACGGAACTCCCAACCACTAACACAAATCCGCGAACCGCGTAGACCTACGCTGCCGCGAGCGTTCATATGATAAAACGCAACACATGGCAAATCACAATTTAAAAGTTCCTGACCATCAGTTTCAGTCGAGAGTGTCAAACCGCCCAATCGCATGCCATGTTGCTCGCAAACTTTGGAAACATGAAAAACCCGCTCAGGCATAACGAAAGGAACACTCACATCCGCACAACGCAAAATCTGCATAACTTCCTGCAACTTACCATGATAACCAAAAACGTAGACTACACCACGTCTAAGCCGTTGCTCGACCATCTCCACCAACAGACTCTCAACATTCAATCCAAATGATCTCCTGCACAACGGGCTCCCATAAGTCGCCTCCACCACCAACACATCACAATCCGTAATAGGCTCGGTACCTTCGAGTCTGAAGTCACCCGTGTAGGCAACCCTTACTCCTTCCGAGTCCTCAACAATAACCTGCGCTGCACCCAAAATATGGTCTGCTCTGGTGAGGGTAACTCGTTCACCATCAAACTCGAGATTTTCTCCATATTCAATAGTTTCTACGTGACCATTCCCGAGCATGTTTGGTCCGTTCATCACTCCCACGAGATCCCGAGTAGCTGCGGTCATCAGAACTTTCTCGCAACTTCGAAGACTGCTCCGGAGTCCGCACAGATGGTCTGCGTGAGCATGAGTGACAATCCGCAAAGGTCTCGTGGCGTCAAAGGCATCGCACGCTACAGAATCTCCCAGCAAAATCGCCCCGCGTGGACTCACTTGGGCCTTCGAAGGCAACCAAGACCCCAACTTATGCTGTTCGTGGCGCAAGCCAATCCACCAGTTTTCTCGGATCATCACATTTGATTGTAACTTTTATTGGTCCCAATGGCGACTCAGCTATCTCTTCGGAAAAGGAAATGTGCCCGGCAAACGCCACCTGCTTGTTTAAACAAAAAACAACAGCGCCATTTTTTGTGCTTTTGAGAAGTGCTCTTCGGGCTGCGTCTCGAATCCGATCATTTCGTAGCAAGTTGCGAAATTTAATGAGTGCCTCCTGTCCTTTCACCTTTGCCTCAAGAACGCTTCCATTATGACTGGAGTTAACAACTATTGGCAATCCGGCAAAAAGATTCGCGACGGCTGTCCTAACCTTCTCCTCACTCTCCGTGAGATTCACAGCAGTCTCCACTTGAACTATAATCTCATCATTTATTCTGCATCAACCCTTGCAGAGTGTATCTGTCAATCCAGCTTTCAGAGTCTATGCTACACTCTTATGGTTATCTTACAATAGCAGAATCTAGACTTAATATAAACATTTATGAGGGGAAATTGTAAAAAATAGGGGGGCCCAGATGTCCGAATCGATAAGAAGTTTCTTGGCTTTCGACATTGAAAGCGAATTGGTTACTAAAAGGTTAGTGATTGCGCAGAGACTTTTGGTCCAAACAGGCGCCGATTTGAAAATCATTGAGCCCGAGAATATCCATCTTACAGTCCGCTTCTTGGGTGATGTTTCACCACCACTAGTTGAGAAGATTTATGAAATAATGAAGAACGTTCAATTTTCTGCCTTTGAAGTTCACATTAACGGCATAGGCGCATTCCCAGATTTGCGCTACCCCCGAGTTGTCTGGGCAGGAATAGCCCGCGGCGCAGACCAACTCAAAAACATTTTTAGCCAACTCGAACCACAACTTCAAAGTGCAGGCTTCACCCCCGACCCAAAAGGCTTCAACCCGCATCTGACAATCGCCCGCGTGCGCTCAGGAAAAAACAGGCAACAACTAGGCGTCTCACTCAGCAACAACGCGAATTATGACTTTGGAATCGTTAAGGCACGGTGTCTCCGCCTCAAGAGAAGTATTCTTACCCCTAAGGGGCCAATCTATTCAACGCTGAAGGAATTTTGCCCTCTGCTATAACAGGTAAAGGACTTTGAAACCATGCGAGAATCAATCCGCGCAGTAAACGGGGAAATAATGGAGAAGATTACGCCCACACCGGAGGATAGAGCGAGAATAGAAGCCTTAGCTAAGCAACTCGAACAGAATGTAGCATCCGCCTGCGCAGCCCAAAACATCAAAGCTATAGTACGAGTTGAAGGTTCTGTAGCAAAAGACACGTGGATACGAGGAGAGCCAGACATCGATGTTTTTATGCGCTTGCCACCCTCGATTCCACGCAAGGCTCTCGGTGAAATCAGCCTAAGAATAGCTCGAGAAGCAACCCGGGGCTCAAGGCAGACTGAACGTTTCGCTGAGCATCCCTACTTGGAAGCTTTCATAGATGGAATTAGAGTGAATATAGTTCCATGCTACAATGTGAAACCAGGAGAATGGCAAAGCGCCACCGATCGGACACCACTGCACACAGACTATGTGAGAAAACATCTTGACAAAATCCTGCGAGGTGAGGTACGTCTTCTCAAAAAATTCCTCAAGGGCATCGCATCCTACGGGGCAGAAATAAAAACTGGAGGCTTCAGTGGATATCTCTGTGAACTACTGATTCTACATTACAAATCGTTCTTTGCAACCCTGGAAGGATTCGCTCATTACGCGTCACGTCTAAGCTTGGACATGGAAGATTATTACAAAGGAAGAGAAAGAGAACTTCAGCTCCTTTTCCCAGAACCCCTTGTAGTCGTGGATCCAGTTGACAAAGGAAGAAATGTGGCTTCTGCAGTGCAACAACATAAGCTCCATATGTTCATAGCTGCAGCCAGAGCTTACCTCCAGAATCCGAGGGTGGATTTCTTTTATCCACCAAAAACCAAAGTGTTGTCGGCTGAGGTATTGAGGATAAAAATGGAGAATCATGGTTCTGCTGTCATTTTCCTAATTCTCAACCATATTGATGTCGTCGCGGATGTTCTCTGGGGGCAGCTGTACAGAACAGAGCGGGCTTTGCGGAAACAAGTCGAACTCGGGAATTTTAACGTTCTACGAAGCGCTGTCTGGAGTGACGAGAAGACTATGGACGTCTTTGTCCTGGAACTAGAACAGCATACGCTACCCAGCGCAAAGAAACATGTAGGGCCGCCTCTTGAGCGTGAAAAAGAATGTGAAGACTTCCTATCCAAACACACAGACAATCACAGCGTGGTTTCTGGACCTTACATTGAAAATGGACGATGGGTAGTTGAATTGAAGCGGAAACACACAGGTATCGCAGAATTTCTATTTGAAAAACTAAAAAACGGCGGTAAAGACTCAGGAGTTGCAGAACTGGTCTCCAAGGCTTTTCAAGAAAAGCTTGAGATTCTAGTTAATGCTGAGGCGATTGACGTTTATCAGAGTAACAACGAGTTCCTCGAGTTTCTCACTGACTTTCTTTCGGGCAAGCCGTTTTGGCTCGAAAGAACTCAAACTGGGTGATCAAAACGCTTCTATTGAGTTACCGAATGGTACCAGCTTATTATGTACTCTGGCAGTCGCAGTCCCCTTTGAGCAAGCCTTTCCGCCAGCTTGACGGGCAAGGGACTGAGCACGTAGGCAGCACGCGTGTAGAATCGGCGTGGCGTACCAGGTTTTACTTCTTCCTCCAAGATTATTTTTAAATCGGCTTTGTTAGCTAGAGTTGAATCCTTATTGCCGGTGATCGCAAGAACATTTCCCTTGAACTGTTTCATTACGTCACACCAGATAATGACAGGTTTAGTTTCGCCGGAAAAAGACAGAAGAATCTCTAGGTCGCCAGCTCTCGGGTGAGGTGTATTTACGCCTCTCGTGATGAAGACGTTATCTCCAAGGAAACTCTTAATATGGAAAAGCCTGACTCCAGTCATCTTGGCGATTTCACTAGCGGTACCTTTTCCGCCTAAGAACACGTTAGTTCTCTTTTCGAGCAAATCCACGAGATGCGTGTAAGTTTCCGACTCTAAGTTAGCATCTATTATAGCCCCTATTTTTTCGAACTCTTCTTTGCAAAGTCGGAACACGTCTTCAACCTCCAGGTTTCTGAAGATGGCTTCAATCATCATACAAAGCAATTGGAGCGTGCCTAGCTCGAATATGTCTCCCATCATGCCTGTCTCGCTGTACTCAAAAGAGGGTTTGGATTTTCCTCTTCCTTTGATCTGAACCACGTGCCCATGCTGTTTTGTTATTTGGGCTAGCGGTGATTCCAAGCTTGAGGTCATTAACCCCATCGTAAACTTGTTTGTCTTCTTCTCTTCGATGTATCGGGCCAAATCCTGCGCCATTACTAAAGGATCATCTGAATAGCCACTTCCCGAATTCATCAACAGAAGCGTCTTCTTATAGCGCCTCTCAAGGTCTGCCGCAGCATCATACATGTTCTTGCCTGGAAAGCCGGGGTCATCCGGCGTCAAAACTACCTTGTTTCTCCAGCCTATTTGACTAAGGGCTATTTGGCTCATCGCCGCGTTTAATGAATAGAGTGATCTGCCTGATCCTCCACAGACTACACAGTCAGCCGATTTTAGGGCCTCGTACAAGGGTAATAGGTCTTTTCGCCTGATGCTGAGAATGTTGTCTCGGATTTTGTTGACGTATCCGATTTTGCTGATTCTGCTCTTCATGCGGACAGCGCCTCAATCCCACAATTGATTCTAGACACTGTATATTATTCTTGCGCTTCAGGAACCAAAGGGACCTTGTTCTTGGAGTCAGAAAATTCTAATTCGACTTGTTTGTGGATTAATTAAGTCCTTTTGATCTTTTGGCTAGTGCGCAAAGTGTCTACTTGAAAGCAAGCATGTTTTCACCAAATCCTTATATCGAATGAAACAGTCAGGCATCGCGATAGTGAAAACCAATGCTACCTCAGAATGGAGTAGACGACTTCGATTTTCTCAGACAACTAGCTTTAAATCTTGGCGCTGCAGACGCGAAGATAATTTCCTCAGACAAAATAGTAATTGAGGATCGAATTGTACTCAAATGCAAAATAGGATGTACCAACTACGGAAAAACACTGATGTGCCCCCCGTACACGCCCACGGCTGAGGAATTCAGAAAAATCGCAAGAGAATACGGGTACGCATTGTTTATGAAGTTTAAGTCTAAGGCAGAAGCGGACGCCGAAGTCGCAAAATATCTTTCAAAGGCTGAAACCGACCCCACACTTTCACCTGAAATAAGAGAAAAGGTAAACATGTTTTGGGCCGCTTGGAAAGAAGACAAGAGGCAAATGCTCTCCGTGATTGTTGACCTTGAAAAAGCGGCCATGCACAAAGGCTACCCTTTGGCGATAGGCTTTGTTTCCGGCTCCTGCTATTTGTGTGAAAAGTGTAATCTTGACACGAGAGTTTGTTCGCATCCGACAATAGCGCGGTATTCAGAAGATGCTGTCGGTGTAAACGTTAGGAAGACTGCTCAGAATGCAGGAATTTCAGTTACGTTTCCCTTCGAGAAAAATCCGGAATCTTTTGCTTTGTTACTTATCGACTAATTAGCGCGTTAGGTTACTGTTCTTCATGAAATCCTTCGGAAAAAGAATTGCAAAGTCAAGAACAAGCTTTTAAAATCCAAGTAGGTGTTCTCTCAAAGGATATAGTCAGAGCAAGGTGTTAGAATTGAAACTTTTACTTGATGAAATGTATGCGGGATTGAAAGAATACTTTGAAGCTTTAGGCTACGAGGTGTTGACAGCGCAGGAAGCAGGACTAAGAAGTGCCAAAGATAGGGATGTCGTTGAATACGCAGGCAAGAACGATTTGCTCCTAATAACCCAGGATCAGAAATCAGCTGAACTATCGGAACTCATGGACGTCAAATGTATATTAGTTTCTAACGCGCTGATTGCTAAAATCGCAGATTCGAAGATAAAAGAAAAGTTTCCTCAAGCATAATCTTGGAGCGCTCTTTGTATTTAACTACTTGATTTGCTCCGAAAGTTTAGGTTTAATTTTTGTATTGGGCTGTAGGGCAATGTTGATGTTTCTCAGATACTTATTCCACAAATATGCTGCCGCATAACCTGCGCTTATGCCGCTGCCTGTTGCCACAAAAAGCACTAGTCCGGAAAGAAAAGGCGTCGTTTCGACAATTCCGATATAGACGCTAGTTACGTAATAGCTCAAGAAACCGATGATGGCGGTGCTAAATGTCATAGTTAAGATTACCCTGTTTCGATTTACTCTATCGTCCTTTGTTGATACTTTGAAGGCAAAAGAGAAAATATCCACCAAAAACCCGAACAGAAATGTGAAAATAAAAGTGAAAGGCCCGAATGCTGGTTGCGACAGAGCCGACAATAAGCCTCCAACGATGCCGACGTGTGTGGCCCCTGCCATTCTCACGAAAAGAGAGGCCAAAGCCAAAATTACAGCTTCAACTACTATGAGAAGGTAGTTTATTGGAAGGGGGACAAAGAAATTAATCACAAATATGATTGAGCTGAAGAGCGCAATCAAAAGCCATCGTACCGCCTTCTGCATTGAAACGACTGAACTCCTTATGAAATAGAAGTTGCATTTCAATTTTAAAAAGCTTGACTCAGAAACATGTGATCCAATCAAAATTCCCAAAGCTCAGTAAAGACAATACTGCCTTTTTTAACGGAAATTATAAATTGGGTAGCGTCATTAAGGATTAAACGTTTTATATTTGAGTCATATGTGTTAAAGGGGGATTAAGGATGAGCACTCATGCAGAAGATCTGAAACTCCGCTTGATGACTATCGAGCTTTTGAGAACTGCCAAGTACAAACGAAATATTACGTACCGAGAGTTGGCCTCTAAGACAGGTTTGCCTGTAACCGTCTTAAGCAGGTACGCCAAAGGCCATGTTCTTCCAAACACAACAAGGGCTAAGCAATTGTGGCGGGTTCTAACCAAACTCGTTGGACTGGAAACCGAACTACGGAGCAGGATAAAATTTGACGAGACGGGATACTTCGACAACACGGAAATCGTTGGTGACTACAACATCCTACAACAAGCCGCAAACCACGCCCTCGCAAATTTTGCTGGAAAAAGAGTAACAAAAATATTGACTGCCGCGGTAGATGGCATACCACTAGCTACGATGGTGGGCAACGCTTTGGGCGTAAACCTAATTGTGGCAAAAAGAAACAAGGAAGTCGGAGTGAAGTCTTTCCTAGATGAAACCTACATTCTGGGAAAAGATTCAGGTGTGACAGTCACGCTTTTCATTCCCAAAGAAGCGATAAAAAAACGAGATAGCGTTCTGGTAGTAGATGACATGATTAAGAGCGGAGAAACTCAGGAAGCGCTCGTTAACCTCGTTAAGAAGTCAAAAGCCGAAGTCTCAGGAATCTTCTCATTAATCGCCGTTGGAGAGGAATGGAAGAAAAGGCTAAAATTCGGTGGCGATTCCCCAGTTGAAGTTGTAACCTACCTGAAATCACCATTCGAATAAGAAAGAAAAATAGCCCAAGCTGCACATGTTTTCTCTCGTTTAAGATCTTGAATCAAACTACTAGAATATGAATCCGAGTTGTTGAGGCAATCGATAATGCGAACCATAGAATGGCAAGACGGAACTGTCATTACTATTGATCAAACAAGACTACCCCATGAAACGGTGACCCTGAGAATAAAAACAGTCAGTGATATGGCGGAAGCTATAAGAAGCCTAAGAGTGCGGGGCGCTCCTTTGCTCGGTGCCGCCGCAGCCTTTGGGATGTCCATAGCAGCTTACCATTCGAAAGCCGATTGCGCGTCCGAATTGCTGGCTGAATTAGAAGACACAGCGGTAATTCTGAAAAGCACGAGGCCGACAGCAGTGAACCTTTTCTGGGCAATAGACAAAGTCCTGAACAAGGCAAGAGCTTACTCGGGAAACGTTGAAGGACTGAAGGCACAAGTAATCAACGAAGCTCAGAAAATTGCAGATGACGATGCAGAGGCAAACCAAGCCATTGGCAAATATGGCGCAGAACTCATCAGTGACGGAGATGTTATTCTGACCCACTGCAACGCAGGAGAACTTGCTACTGTTGAGTATGGCACTGCACTAAGTGTTGTGCGCACCGCTTGGAAACAGGGCAAAAAAATAAAGGTGATCGCGACAGAAACTCGCCCGTTGCTGCAAGGTGCAAGACTGACTGCATACGAACTGAAACGTGACGGGATACCAGTCACCCTGATCACAGACAGTATGGTTGGATACGTCATGTACAAACGCTTAGTCAACAAAGTCGTGGTGGGCGCTGACCGTATTGTTCAAAACGCAGTCGTAAACAAGATCGGCACATTCACTGTTGCGGTTCTAGCCCACGAGCATAACGTACCATTCTACGTGGCAGCACCAAAATCCACGTTTGACTTAACTCACACATCAACCGATGTTGTCATTGAAGAGAGGAAACCCACAGAAGTCACCCATATAGGGGTTCAACACATAGCTACTCCAGGCGTGGGCGTACTTAATCCATCCTTTGACATTACACCGTTGAAATACGTTACCGCAATCATTTTCGAAAATGGCATTTACTCCCAACAAGACTTTCCCAAATTTAGAAAAATGTCCGCTAAGAACATTTGAAAAATTGAGAGCGGAAACCCCCGACACATTTGGAAAAAAAGACTCACTATGAAATGTAAAAGTCGAAAGCTACTTCACGAGTTTATTGCTGCTTGCGGAATGCACTGTGTAACTTGGGCAAAACAACGAACTTGAAAGATGACAATCACGTACATGTTCTATCTGCCTAGATTAAATGGTTTTCTAAATATCTCTTTTCGCCATTTTCCTTCCCAGCTTGCCCAGCCAGTTTTTACTAGGGTCTCTCTCAAGTGAGGCATCTCAGCAACCCATTCCAGCAGTGCCCAGAAGCGGCGTTTTTCTTTCACCAAGTCTTCCGGCACTCCAACTTCGACGCACCATCTGACATAGCTTCTTTCGACCATTTCTTGCAATTCTCCGGTGGTCTCCACTTTCTCAACCTTGAAACCTCTATTTTGCAGGTGTTTAATTACGCTGGAAAGAACGTAACTGGAACAAACCTTGAAGTGAGTTTTCTCATCGGGCTGCATTACTTCGACTATTTCGTCGGCAATTCTCACGGCATCTTCCAAGTACTTCTTAGTCTTGAAGTTGGGAGGTTGAAATGAGGCTGTGGCTATTCTTCGCTCCATGTACCTTCGGTCTGGTGGTTTTAGAGCTCCGATCACTACTCCGAGCAAGAGGTCACCCCACCCTGAAGAGTCTATCGATGATTTCTTTCGGTAGAATGAAGTGATCCAAAGTCAAGGCAAATCATCCACAAACGTTTTAGAGACGTCCAATCTATAGTTGAATTAAGCCTATGCAATTCTTAAGTATTGTGAGATTTGGGCAAACAGTTTGCAATTATGTTAACTGAAATCTATAAATCCTCGAAGACTAAATCGTTTTGAGGTGCACTGACATCAGAAAAGCAATTGCTAACTGGTCAAAGAAAGGCGGTCTTCAACCGGGAACCATAACCCATGTTGGTGAACAAAGATCCGAACGGGTTAGAATGTCTGTAATAAGATATGACGAAAAAGACTTTATGGAGAAGAAGATAAGCACCGTTGAAGACAGCCTGCCTTTAAGAGACAAGCCCTCTGTAACTTGGCTGGACATAGACGGTGTCCATCAACCAGAAATTATAGAACAGGTTGGAAAACATTTTAACGTGCATCCCTTGGTGCTAGAAGACATAGCAAACACTGGACAACGACCGAAGATTGAGGATTATGAAGACTACATTTTTATCGTGTTGAGGATGCTCAGGTTTGACGAAGAAGAAAACGAGACGAAATCCGAGCAGGTTAGCGTAATTCTCGGAACCAACTTTGTGATTTCTTTTCAAGAAAAGGAAAGAGACGTATTTGACTCCATAAGAGAACGCCTCAGAAACAGCAAAGGACGCATTAGGAAAATGGGTGCTGATTTTCTCGCCTATTCGTTGATAGACGCAATAATTGACAATTACTTCATGGTTCTCGAGAGACTGGGCGAAACCATCGAAGAAATTGAAGACAGCCTCGTTGCCCATCCAACGGCAGTAATGCTTCAGAAGATTCATGATTTGAGAAGAGAGATGATTTTCCTGCGAAAGTCTGTCTGGCCTTTGCGAGAGGTCATAAGTCGTTTAGAACGATCGGAATCGCCGCTGATTAACGAAGCAACATGCGCGTATTTTAGAGATGTTTACGATCATGCAATTCAGGTGATGGATGCCGTGGAGACATTTCGCGACATGCTCTCGGGGATGCTTGACATTTACCTTTCAAGTGTAAGCAACCGCATGAATGAAATCATGAAGGTACTGACTATCATTACAACAATCTTCATACCTCTTACTTACATCGCAGGCATTTACGGAATGAACTTTAGGTATATGCCTGAGCTTAATCAAACATGGACCTATCCTGCAATCTTGGCTCTAATGTTTATACTTGCCATGTTTATGGTGTTTTTCTTTAGGCGAAGGAAGTGGATTTAACCAAAATTCCACAACATGGAGGCACCTATAGCAGTAGGCTCCAGAGATGCAGCTGGATGAGGGCTCAATAAGAACGTGCCTTTCTCATCTGCCGCTTCTCCCAGCTGCCAAGGCCCAGTTGTCAAGCTATTTCCAAGCGATTAAACTGAAATAATCTGCAGGCTGCTAATTTTGAGTGCGACAGATAGAATCAAGCACCAATTAATGCGCTCCACTTTTATAGAGAAGGAAGGTATATCGTTAAAGAGACAATTACCTTAACCACGGTTGGCAGCAATGAGTGAAAACAAAACAAGCTCAAACTCTTTCGAACTCAAGACTACCGGAGTCCTAGCGAAAAAAACCGTTGAGATATCTGAACAGAGCAGCCTTGACGCGCTTTCCCAGCGCGGATACGGTACTGTTGAAAACGGAATACTAGGGCTTGCTTTCTATGAGGCACTGTACTTGTTGGACAAAGGGATGCTTGAGGTTAAAGGCGAAGAAGGAGAAAGCACGAGTTTCCAAACTCTTCTACAGCTCTATGAGAAACTAAACGAGAATGCATGGGTTAACTTTTTGGTTTATCGAGATCTCCGAAGCAGGGGCTACGTAGTCAGAGAAGGCTTCGGTGCAGGAATAGACTTTCGCATTTATGAAAGAGGTGCTTATGGAAAAGATACTGCTACATATTTGATTCTCAGTACCCAAGAGGGCAAACCCGTACCCATAGAAGACTTGACAAGTGCTTTGCAGCGGAGTCAAAGCCAGAAGAAGGAGCTGATACTCGCGGTTATGAACCGCAGAGGAGAAATAGTTTACTACTCAGTCTCCCAACTAACGTTCAAATAGCGAAGTGAAGGCAGATATGGATGACTTTCAACCTGTCCGGGGAATGCGGGATCTTCTACCTGAAGAAGCAGAAAACTTGGTAAGCATTATAGATAAAGCCAAAAAAACAGCTGCTCTCTATGGTTACCGAGAAGTAATAACCCCCGTTGTCGAATCATTCGAACTCCTAAACGTTAAGTCTGGTGAAGAAATTCGTTCACGAATGTTCGTATTCGAAGACTTGGGACGACGAAAAATAGTGCTGCGCCCAGAATTTACTGCGTCGATAGCACGCCTAATAACTACCACGCTAAGAAACGAACCCAAACCCTTGAGAATTTTCAGTGTAGGCAGCGTGTACAGATATGATGAACCTCAACGCGGTCGATACAGAGAGTTCTGGCAATCAAACTTCGAACTAGCAGGTTCAAGCATGCCCGAATCTGACGCAGAAATACTTCTCCTCACCAATAGACTGATGAAAGAAATAGGTTTGGTCAACTACGAATTTAAACTAGGTCACGTTGGTATCTTGAGGGCAATTCTCAATCAAGAAGGAATAGATGAGCAAACCCAAAATGCTATACTGCAGAAAATGGACAAAAAAGAATTTGACGCAGCACTTGAACTTGTTCCGGACAAAAAAAGTAGGAAAACGCTTGAAAGTTTGATTAATCTAAGAGAACTTGACCCTGTCCCACCCAATCCATCCACAACAGTAGAAAAGATTAAGCAACTTGTGGAAGGTTACGAAGACGCTGCAAAAGCAGTAAGGAATCTATCCGATATACTGGAGCTAGTCCATAAGAGCGGGTGTCAAATTAAGACAGTGGATCCAGCCTTTGCCAGAGGCTTAGAGTACTATACAGGAATGATTTTTGAAATCTACATCCCAGAATTGGAAATCGCGATTGGTGGCGGCGGACGTTATGACAGATTAATCGAGGTATTCCGGGGAGAGCCGACACCAGCCGTAGGCGTTGCACATGGATTAGATAGAATTGCACTTGCCAAGCAAATTCAGAGCCAAATACGAAAGACAGTTACGACGAAAAGTCGAGGAAGAAAGAACCGCAGAGTTATTGTAATTCCCGTTAATGAGGCAATGAAAGACGAAGCATTAAAGATATCCGAATTGCTCAGAAAAGCCGGCGTAGGCACCGAGTTAGAGGTTATGGGTCGAAAGATGGCTAGAGCCTTGGAAGATGCTGACAGGAGAAAGGTGGACTACACCGTTTTAGTAGGTGAAAGAGAGATGAAAGAAGGAAAAGTAGTCATTCGAAATTTGGCTGAGCGGGAGCAAAAAACAGTCGATATTGACAACCTTGCGAAAATACTTAGGAGCCAAAAATAAAAAGAAAAAAATTTTGAGCCTCAAAAAAAAGGCCGTTGCAGATTTACAACCGCTTGATGTATCTGTTAACTTCCCACTCTGTTACCTGCATTCGATATAGATCCCATTCTTTTCTTTTTTCAGTTAGGAAGTTTTCGAAGGCCGTTTCACCCAACGTGTCTCGCATCAAGTCGCTGCTTTCCAGTTCATCTAAAGCTTCCTTTAATGATTCTGGGAGCGAAACTATTCCTTTTGCTTTGCGTTCCTCGTAGCTCATATGGTAGACGTTTAGCTCCACTGGGTCGCCTGGGTCAGTTTTGTTTTTGATACCGTCTAAGCCTGTGGAGAGCAGAACAGCAAACTGCAAGTACGGGTTTCCCGCGCCGTCAGGACAGCGTATTTCACATCTGGCAGCATTCTTTCTACCGCCAAAGTTTGGAACGCGAATAAGCGGAGAGCGGTTCTTATGCGCCCAAGCAAGGTAAACTGGCGCTTCATATCCTGGCACTAGTCTTTTGAAGCTGTTTGGCCACGAATTCAGCACTGCACACATTTTTCGACCGTGAGCTAGTTGTCCTCCGATGAAGTGTCTTGCGATGTCTGAGAGGTAACCGCTCTTTGCGTTTTCGCTGTAGAAGAAGTTCTGCTTAATTTCTTTGTCCCACAGGCTCTGATGCGTGTGCATTCCTGAACCGTTTATGCCTGCGAATGGTTTAGGCATATACGTGACTACATACCCGTTTCTCGCGGCGACTACCTTCCCGCACATCTTCATGGTTATTGCTCTGTCAGCTGTCTTTAGTGCCTCGTCATACTTGAAGTCAATTTCGTTTTGTCCCAGCGCAACTTCGTGGTGAGATATTTCAATTTCTATGCCAAAGGCTTCGGCGGTGTCCGCTATTTCTCGTCTAATGTCGTCGGTTAAGTCGCCAGGGTGAAAATCGAAGTAACCTGCCATGTCGATTGGTGTAGGCAAGCCTCCGTTTTCACTTTCTTTGACTATGAAGAATTCTAGTTCAGGCGCGCAAATATACGTGAAGCCTGCTTTGGCTGCTTTGTCTACTGCTCTTTCTAGAATGTATCGTGGGTCTCCATCGAAGCGTTTGTTTTGCGGCGTGTAAATGTCGCAAATTAATCTGCAGGATGATTTTTCTTTTGGTCGCCATGGCAAGACTGCATAGGTGGTTGGGTCGGGAAATAATACCATGTCTGATTCTTCGATGGGTCTGTAACCCGTTATGGATGAGCCGTCGAAAGGCTGGCCGTTTTCGAAGATGCTTTCGATGTTTTTTGAAGCTACGGCAAGGTTTTTTATTATACCGTTTATGTCGGTGAATTGGAGTCTGACGAATTTTATGTCTTGTTCCTGTATTTCTTTGACGACTTTGGTTACGTTTTCCTTCCAGATGGCGTCTTTGAAGTTTTTCATTTCCAAACATCCTCATTGGTTTAACTAATGTGTTTTTTCACGTGTTATGCAATTCACAGTTTGATTAAACATATATAAATATATCGTTTAACATAATGGATGAATGTTTAACAAGAAAACGTATATTTGAAAAGTAGTGCAGCAGCGCATTAGACGAGGAAGGGGAAAGTGACGCACTTCAGGCAAATAGCTTAATGTGAAGGCCTATTTACTGATTCTCTTCGCAAGAAGTCTCCGACATCCGAAATGTTTCTGACTGCAATATCAGTATCCTTTCCCGCAGAATCCAAACTGCAGACTATTTTGCCGAAGCCTAGACATTCGCCATGTTCATTCATTACTAGTGTATAGTCGTTTTTGCCTCGTAATCCCTGCACTGCCACTATTCCTTTTCGGAATATGTCTCGCCCGCAAATGAACAGCCATGAAGCCTTCCGGTCAATCACAACTTTGTTGGCTCTGCTTTTCGCTATCAGGGATAATAGGTTAAAACTCGGGAAGAATTTCCCATTTTTTGCTTTTCCCAAATATATGCCTGCGTAATAGAAATCTTCTTGAACAAACCTGCGCAAGGTCTTGCTTAAAAAAAAGTAACGACCGTTTTTTTCCGCTATGAACTCAGTGTTTAGAACGAGTTTTCCACCGAATTTGGCTGAGAAGGCAATAATTTGTTTCATAATCTACCCGTCTTCTTTCCGAGTTTGGCGACGAAAAACCCCTGAGTTTCTCCAGGCCAAATTCGTCTGCATTTTTCAATTGAACTATCTAATTGGACTCCGAAAACGTTGGTTAAGCCTTTTTGTCCGTAGCAATTAATATCTTGGATTTTCAGGCTCAAGTTTCTTATAGCCCAATCCATGTTGAGCTCGTTTTCCTCTGGCTCCATTGAGCAGGTTGAGTAGACAATCTCTCCGTCATCAGACAGGCAGGAAGCGGCATGGGTCAGAATTTCTCTTTGCAAGATTGCATTTCGCTCCACATCATCCATTGTTCTTCGCGTGAACCAGTTGCTATCCGTTACGAAGTTTCCTGAACAGGGCGCGTCTATGAGGATTCTGTCAAATTTCAATCGCAACTGCGAAGCATGCCTCGCATCAAGAAGATAAACAACCGTGTTTGTAACATGGCAACGTTCCAGATGATTCGACAATGCGGATAGTCGCTTTCTTTTAACGTCCAAGGCTATGATTGCACCGGTGTTGTTCATAAAGTTGGCTAACTGCACGGTCTTTCCGCCGGGTGCTGCGCAGGAATCAAGTACTATCTTGCCTCTTAATGCAGTGAACAGCGCAGCCGGGATTTGCGCTGCAGCCTCTTGAATCGAATACAATCCTAACAAGTATTCGGCTGTAGCTCCAACTGAAACTTTGGAGCTGTACACCCAGTAGCCTGTTTCCAGAAAAGGAACTCTCTCAAGTTGAACACCTGTGGATTCGAGTCTCTGCTCAAGGTTTTTCCCCCCATCGTTTAAGATGTTTGTTCTGATAGCTTGTCTTAGTTGGGTTTCCTTAAATTCCCAACCTAGTTGAGCATAGCGACTTATGAAAAAACCCTTGCTAGACATCAACGGTAGATGACGGAATCGTGGATAAAAACTTTTCAACAATCTGACACTTGTCGGGCTTCCCCCAACGTCACAATTGTCAATCGAGCATCTGTCAAAAAATTTCGCCACAAATCAAAACTCGACTGGTCACCTGAAAATGAAAAACTTAGAAAGTGCCTAAAATTGCATAGTTTTTAAGCTTTGAACGATATAGAATAGCATGTTCAGAAGGGACGACTGGATTTGATGGGCAAGCCTCTTGTTTCGATAGTAAGTGCAGGACTCTCGAAGTTCGGAAAACACGAGGGTCTATACGCAAGGGAGATTTTTGCAACTGCCGCAAAGGAGGCATTCGATCGTTGCCCCAAGCTAAACCCCAAAAGCGACATAAAAGCAATGTTTATTGGTCATATGGGTGAAGCTTATGAGCATCAGGGACACACTGGTGCGACAGCTGCAGACTGGGCTGGGCTCTTGCATGTACCTACTACACGCACTGAAGCCGCTTGTGCCTCCTCGGGAGTCGCCTTGAGGTCAGGTATTTATGCAGTGCTTTCAGGTTTGGCTGATGTTGTTCTAGTCGGTGGTGTTGAAAAGATGACTCACAGGAGCACAGCGGAAGTCACAGAGTATTTGGCTATGGCCTCAGACTATCCTTTTGAACAGTGGAACGGCATCACCTTTCCCGGTTTGTTCGCATTAATCGCGACAGCTCACATGCATGAGTATGGTACCACAGAAAGACAGATGGCTTCAGTCGCCGTAAAGAACCATTTTCACGGTAGCTTGAACCCTAAAGCCCACATGCAAAAGGAAATAACTATCGAAGACGCATTAACCTCACGAATTGTCGCTTGGCCTCTCAAACTTTATGACTGTTCACTCATAACAGATGGCGCAAGCTGTGTAATCTTAACAAAGCCCGAACTCGCACGAAAGTATACCGACCAACCCGTTCACATAGTCGGCACTGGACAGGCTGGTGACACCATCGGTCTATACGAACGGAAAAGCTTAACATCGCTTATGTCAGCGCGACTCGCAGCAAAGACAGCCTATGATATGGCAAAGGTTAAACCAAGCGATGTTGATGTAGCGGAACTCCATGACTGCTTCACCATTTCTGAAGTGGTTGCTTGCGAGGATTTGGGTTTTTGCGGTTTAGGCGATGGAGGCAAACTAAGTGAAAGTGGCGAGACAAAACTGGGTGGGCGGATCCCAATCAATACTAGCGGTGGCCTAAAATCTAAAGGGCATCCTGTCGGCGCCACGGGTGTAGCTCAAGCCTATGAAATATATTTACAACTAACTGAACAAGCCGAAAGACGCCAAGTAAAAGATGCCAAAATAGGCTTAACTCATAATTTGGGCGGCTCAGGCGCTACCGCCGCAGTACATATCTATAGGAGAGAATAGAATGCCCTCGACAGAGCCTTTTACAATTGACCAGTTCTACAAGAATTTGGCACTGGGAAAACTAACGGCTGGAAAATGCCTAAAATGCGGAAGCATTCACCTTCCTCCTCGACCAATGTGCAGCAACTGTTTCTCGCAGGAATTAGAGTGGGTTGAAATTCATGGAAAAGGTAAACTGGTAACTTACACAGTCATCCACATAGCGCCCCAGCAATTCCAAAATATCGCGCCCTACCCCGTTGGCATCGTAGAACTCGAGTACGGATTAAGAATACCGGGAATGATCCAAGGAACAACTCAGGAGAAGCTGCAAATAGGCATGGAGCTGATAATTGACTTCGGCACATGTAGCACAACCCAGACGTGGCCGGAATGGCCAAGGTACTGCTTCAAACCAACATAAAACATTATTTGGTTCACTGATTTCTGCTTATCTTCTCCACCAAAACCGGCAAATCGGTTATTGAAGTCACAATGTAGTTTGCTCCCGTGCTCTTCAACTGCTCTATGGTAGAAACGCCTGTGGACAGCCCAACTGCAATTGCTTTCAATTCCCTGGCACATAGCATGTCTGTGCCGCTATCCCCCACAAGCACACTCTCTTCAGGAACTACATTTAGAGCTTTCAAAGCAACCTCAAGGTGCTCAGGATTTGGCTTAACCTGTTTCACACTGTTCCTCGTGACGACCACGTCGAAAAACTCCGAAATTCTAAAACGATTCAAAATGTACTTAACGGACTTTTCGCTGTTGGTTGTGCATATTCCCATTTTCAAACCCATTTGCTTCAAAGTCTTCAATGTTTCAATTGCCCCTGACGATAGTTCCGTGCTAACCGCTGCTTCCAACTCGTACCTTTCAGCTATAGCAAAAGCCTCATGGTGCACATCCTCTATTCCCTCAGTCGATTTCCCCGTATTCTTCAAGAAAATCTCTGTCTTGCGGAGCATTTCAAAAATATTCTCTTTCAGAGATAAGACTGAGGACGGTACTCCCAACTTCATGAGGAAACTCCTAACCTCTGCCCGCAACGCTTGGTAGTCAAGACAAAAATCGACCAAGGTCCCGTCTAAATCGAATACAATTGCACTTACACCCATAATTCCAGTTCACACTCATGTTTTCCGCCAAAGCGAAGCGCGGGGAAAACACATCTCCAAAGGATAATATACTTTACGGTAAAATATGTCGTAACAGCGATCGGTTGGATTTCGATTCGTTTGGCGGGCCCGACGGGAATTGAACCCGCGACCTACGGATTAAGAGTCCGCCGCTCTAGCCTGACTGAGCTACGGGCCCGCGCTTTATCTTTTTGAAAGAGGTTCCGTTGAGAAATATAGAGCTTACGGTAATGCTTATCGAATAGGATGTCACGTTTGTCTTTGGCGAATCCTTAAGCCTTTTTCGCCGGTTAGCTTGGCTCTTTATTTAGGGGGGTCTCGTCCGGATTATTATTTCTCTTTTAGTTTTCATAGCTTTCTGGACGAAAACTTTGAAAATTCCCAGCGAAACTAATGGAGGGCTCTAACTTTTCACCAAGAACATCTTTTCTAAAGTAGTTCTGGCGTTCTTGGCTATTTTTTCTGGAACTTTAATGACGTGTTTTTCCTCTTTTAGTGCAGTGTAAACCCTATCAAGTGTGGTTAATTTCATGTTAGGACATACAGCACCTTCATAAGCGATTACGAACCGTTTTTCAGGATTTTCTTTACGTAGGCGGTGAAGTATGCCTTCTTCGGTGGCAACGATGATGGTTTTAGCACTGCATTCTTTTGCATAGTGGCACATTCTAGAAGTGCTGCCTACGAAGTCTGATACTCTACGGATTTCGCCGCTGCATTCTGGGTGGGACATAACGGTAGCATCAGGATACTGTTGCCGGAGCACTGTTATGTCTTCGGGTTGAAAAAGCAAATGCGTAGGGCAGAAACCCCATTCTGGTATCGGAATTAGAGTCTTTCCTGTTTTCTCTGCGACGTATTCGGCTAGGTTGCGGTCTGGACCAAACAATACTGTGTCAGCATTTAGAGAGTTTATAACATCCACTGCATTGGCGCTGGTACAGCAGATGTCACAGTATGCCTTTGATGTGGCTAGAGTGTTTACATAGAGGACTACGGGCGCGTCAGGGTAGTGAGATTTGGCTCGCTTTATCTCGTCAACCGTAAGCATCTGAGCCATTGGACAGCGTGCTCCAAGCGTGGGTAGGAGTACTTTTTTCTCAGGGTTAAGAATTGCAGCTGATTCTGCCATGAAATCCACGGCAGCAAAGACTAGGATCTCCGCGTCTTTTTCAAGCATAGCTTTGCGGCTGAGTTCGATGCTGTCACCAACGTAATCAGCTATGTCCTGAATTTCTGGGCGCTGATAATTATGTGCTAGAATAATTGCCTTCTTTTCTTTCTTGAGTTTGCTTATTTTCTCTTCAAGGTTCATGGTTTGTGTCCTAACTTGTAAGCGCTTAGAAGGACAAACAAGGAGATATATGCTTTATCCTCCGGACTAGGCGTTATCTCATTATTTCTTCTGTTAATGTGCTTCAACAAAATTCCTCAACTCCCCTTCATACCTTGACTGGATTAAGTAGGGCTTTTATGGCTTTCATTCCAAGGTACAGAAAGCGGTTTTGAATCTCGAACACAGAGTTTTTCTTTCACGGAGATTGACGCGCGAAAAGAAGAACACGAGTTCACTCCTTAATGATGCCATCGCCTTTGAGAGATTGAATTGCATGGCCTTTGTCAGTTGTTGTGAAGAAGTGACCTGATGGAAATTGTAGACCTTCAGCATAATGTATTAGTCTATGCTATGGGGAAACTGTAGATTCTGGAGCAAGTCTGGCATAAATTTTTATGCGGAGAAAGAAATTTAGAAGAGTTGGTGAATTTAGAATTGACTCAGGAGAACAGTGGTAGGAAAGTCGTTAGTAGAACCATAGTGATTGCGCTAGGCGTAATCTGTATAATGCTTGTTGCTGGATTAGTTGGTGTAATCGCTACTTACACGCCCATGATATCTGATTTGCAGTCGCAAGTGGCAAATAAGGACAGCACGATTACCTCTCTAAACAGCACAGTTACGTCGTTAAGCAGCACGGTTACTTCCTTAAGTTCACAAGTTTCTTCTCTGAACTCGCAGGTAGCTTCACTAAAAAGCAGCCTCAACGAAAGCCAATCCTACTATGAGGAAATAGTGTCAGATTACTATGAAAAGCTTAGTTTAAGCCAGTACGGCTATCTGGTAAACAACATGAATTTTACCCAAGATGCAGGTGCTGTCACTGCGGTATGGACGGGTTACGTGGAATATGCTGGCTACGTCGTCATTAATGTAGAATCGACTTCTAACACAACACTCGCAAGTGTGTCCTACTCTTTGTCCTCACGTGGCGTAAACTTCGACTACAACGCAACTATGGGAACAAGCGGAACAAAAGTTTTTCCAGTATTGCCAGGGGAGTTGATCGTTGGAATAAGCAATACAGAGATCGCTAATGCCGTAAATGGGATCGTAACTGTTGTTTATTACTACTAACCTCTCCATTTTCCGTTGTAAAGTAGTATTCAGGATTTTAGTTGGTTGGTTCATTCTGAGTGCGGTTTAGCCGAGTTAATGATTTAATCGACTTCTAGTCTTCATTGCACATGTATGGAAAGAAACGCGCATTAGCGCAATAATGAGGGTTGCTTTTCCTGTGTGTTTCTGAAGATGTCTCGCATTTTCAAGGCATCGACGTCTAGAATAGGTGTTTCACATATTAGTACGGGCCGTATTTTGAACTCAAGAAGTACTTCGGCAAGCATTTGGAAGTCTGGACCGTATCTCGCTTCATCCAAAACATGGTGCCGTCTTTCGCCTTTGTCTGTGTATTCAATTTTGCTGAAGTGGCAGTGTACATTTCGGGTAGTCTCTGTTCCGAGTCTTCTTTCAACTTCTTCGATGACTCCACGAAAGTCTTCAGTTTTCCTAAATTTTCCTTGATACCTAGCATGCAGATGTGACCAGTCGATTACAATTTGTGTCTGCTCAACTTCCTCGCAAATGCTTAGAATCTCGTCCAGAGTACCCACTTGAGACACCTTGCCCATCGTTTCAGGACCCAGTTTCACGTTTTGGATTCCTAGTGTTTTCATGGTTTCTACTGTGTCTTTCAAGGCTGCGATACAAGTCTTAAGTGCGTAGGTTTTCTCAAAGCAGCCGTAGAATCCCGTATGGAAAACGACGACATATGCCCCCATCCATTGTGCTGCTGTTGCACATGCGATTAAGTCGTCTTTTGCTTGCTTCCACAACTTCTTTTTTTCCGCTGAGATTTAGGTAGTAAGAACCATGCATGCTTAGTAGAACATCATTCTTTTTTGCTTCGATTCCGAGGATTTCAGCGTTTTGTTGTTTTATCTGGGGTTTCTGGCCCCATTGAACTGCTTCGTATTCAAAAGCGTCAAGTCCTTCTTCGCGCAAGAGTCTAGGTACGTCTGGCAACTGTGCTCCGAGAATTCTGAAGAGTGGAGGTACTCCTGCAGGACCAAAACGAGGACGATCTGCCATCTGCTTCCTTTTTCCTTGATTCTGGATACGGTCTGATGAAGGGTTTGAGATTTAAGAGTTTGGCTTTGCATCTAAAACTCGAATTATCCCGTCTGAATCCTTCTTGTATCAAGTTTTTGCGTTCAATTATGCGAATCTCTCCGAATGGTAATTCATTGCAGGATTGTTGCTCTTGAAGCAAGTACGCAAAGATGCAGAGACGTGATTCGAAACGGTCTTTTAGAAAAACTGGCTCAAGTTCGGTACAACAACATAGAGGCGAACGTAAATCGAAAATGCCAAAATGCAAATTGTTATCGCCAGCAATGCAAGATCTCCCCGACCGAGTTTCAATGCGTATAGGTTTGTGCGTTTCTTGGAGGCTCCCCATGCGCGGGATTCCATTGCTTCAGCCAATTCGAGGCTTCGACGAATAGCGCTTACAATTAAGGGGATAAGGACTGGAACGTAATTCCTAATCCTCTTTAGAAAGTTTCCTTTCTCCATTTCCAGCCCTCTTGCTTTTTGCGCATCCATTATTGTCTGGGCTTCTTCCGCCAAAACTGGGACAAAGCGTACCGCAGTTGTAAAGGCGAAAGCAAACTCATATGGTATTCGTGTTTGTTCCAAAGCCAGACCCAGATGATCAGGAGATGTCGTCAAGAAGAAAACTGAAAATGATTCAACAAGAACCACAAACCGCAAGGTCATCGCAGCTGAGAACTCAACATCAGTTGCCGTTAACATGTACCCCGCAGTGAAAAATTTGGTCGCGATGTTGACTGCGAAAATGAAGGAAGCCAAAAAAGCTGCTCCGCGAAGCGAGCGAAGCCACTGTTTCTGGACACGGGCTAGCAACACGAATGGGATTTGCAGTAGGAAGAGAGCAATTAATGGCAGAATCTCGCTGAATAGTATTGCTGCCACGAAGATGACAATTACGTAAAGGAATTTGACTCTGGGGTCTAGATTGTGTATGGGCGAGTAAACCCTGCGAAACTTTAAACCGTCAAAAACGCTCATTCTCGCCTCTTCTCCAAAGCTTCAAGGATTATCGCCTTAGCCTCGTACACATCGATGACGTCCTTTGGAAGACCTAAAGACGATAAACGTGCAAAGATCTGAGCAATCTGTGGTAAGACAATCGATGATTGAGCTAAAACCTCTGGGTCGGTGAGAATCTCTCTGCTCTCGCCATCTGCTATTATTCTTCCTTCCTTCATCAACAGTACTCTTGAATTGCACTCAGCTACGAATTCCACATCATGAGTGACGATGACTATTGTTTTTCCCTGTGTCTGCATTTGAACAATGAACTGGCGTAACTTCTCTTTTTGCTGATAATCCTGACCTATGGTTGGTTCGTCTAGTATCAATGCCTTCGGATCCCAAGCAAGGACAGAAGCCAATGCAACGCGTTTTCGCTCGCCACCGCTAAGTAGAAAAGGCGAGGTTTTCCTGTATTGTGTCAACCCCAGGAGATTCAAAGCCCAATCTATCCGCTTCTCTATTACCTCTGTTTCAAATCCGAAATTCTTAAGCGCAAAAGCAATTTCCTCTTCAACAGTTTCGCTGAAAAGCTGATGATCAGGATTCTGAAAGACAAAACCTATGTTTCTCGCTAAAGTTGCAATACTCGTTTTTCTCGTGTCAACCCCATCTATGCGAACAATGCCTTGCGAAGGCTTTAGCAGCCCATTAAAATGCTTGATTAATGTTGTCTTACCTGCGCCGTTTTGACCCATTACGGATACGAACTCGCCATCTTTAATGGTTAATGAAACGCCTTTCAATGCTTCCACTCGGTTGGAATAAGAGAAATGTGCGTCTTCAACTTCTATCATTCAGATTTCAGTGACTCCTTGTAGTAGTGTAACTAGTTCCTCTGATGACAGTGGCGTAACGTTGCTGAGGTTAACGCCTTCTTTCTTGAGTAGTTGGAAAAGAAGTGTTGCCTTTGGAATTCCAACTCCAAGTAGGCGCGTCTCTTCGGTGCTTAAGACTGTTCGCGGGTCTCCATCGAAACAGACTTTTCCTTCATCCATAATAACTATGTGATCTGCGTATTTCGCGGTTAAATCAAGCCTGTGCTCTACGAGCACGACAGTTACTCCGAGCTTCTGCTTAAGATCATAAATAACATCAAATATTTTCGCGGCGCTCAGAGGGTCAAGAAATGATGTAGGTTCATCCAGAACTATTATTTCGGGTTGCATGGCGAGGACAGACGCAATTGCAACACGTTGCTGCTGGCCTCCTGAAACCTCGTGGGGCGACCTCTCTCGGAGATTGTAGATGTCCGTTAGTTCAAGTGCCCAATTTACTCTTCGTCGCATCTCTTCTCTGTCAATGCCAAGGTTCTCCAATCCAAAGGCAACGTCTTTTTCAATTGACAGAGCGAAAAGTTGATTTTCTGGGTTTTGAAAAACCAAGCCTACATGCTTTGCCATTTCATGTGTTTGGTGCGTGGTCACATCCATATTGGCGACAGTTATTTCGCCCTTCAGCTCGCCCTGGTAGAAATGAGGTATTAATCCGTTGAAGCATCGGCACAATGTTGTCTTTCCACAGCCACTCGGGCCCGTAATGAGGACGAATTCTCCTTTCTCTACTCTTATTGATACGTCGCTAATTGACGGTTTCGAAGCGCCTGGATAAGTGTAAGAGAGTCTTTTCGTTTCTATTATCGTCATACGTATTGTGCCTGCCTAGGTTAAGCGCGTAACATCCCCATTTAAGAGTAACTACTCATGAATGATTGGAATCTTGTGATTGATTAGCTGCAAACAAAGCTTTAGTCCCGTTTCCACATTGCCGATTCCGTTGACTCCTGCAGCTGTAGCGTGACCTCCACCCATTCCAAGAAGGCTTTCGCCTAAGGGTTTGGCGATGTCCCTTCCCAAATGGATGTTTGTTACCTCGTTGAATTCACGTGTTGAGCGCATGCTAATTTCGATGCCTCCGTTTTTTTGTCCAGCTACCACTGCCAGGTGAGCACCTAAGTCGACCAGTGCTCTTGCTGCAGAGGCTTGAAATGCACTGACGCGTGATAAAGCGATAACCCAATCGCCCATTTTCAACAGTTTCGCCCTTTGACAGGCTTTGATTCTGGCAACTCGCTCAGATGACTCCATGGGTAACGAGAGTATGGGCAAGATTTCCTGAGTGTTCACCCCTAAGTTACCTAGTTCGGCAACGGTTTGGAACGTTGAAGAATTCGCCAGCAGGAAATGTCGCGTGTCAAAGGCTATTCCTAAGAAAAGGGCTTTAGCCACGTTTAAGTCTGGCTTTGTGTCGACTTCTTTGTAGAAGTTGTACACCATTTCACACGTAGACGCAGCTTTCTCTTGTGTTATGACGAGTCTCGCTATGTGTTCTGTTTCAGGATGAGGCGCATGATGGTCAACCACTATGATGGGCGCAGAAGTTTTTTTCACCTTCTCAGCCACGGTGCCCAACTGTTGAATTGTATTGGTATCCAACAAAATTAGCGCGTCAGCCTCTTCTGCGCTCGGATTTACGTTTACGGTTATTGGTATATACTTCATTATTTGTTTTGAAAGCTTGCTTATTCCTGAACCTGCTCCAATTTCAACAAGAACATTTGGCCTCAGCTTTCTTATTAGAAATTGCAAAGCATAAGCTGAGCATATTGCGTCAGGGTCGGAGTTGTGGTGGCATAACAGAAGCACATGACTTGCCTGGGTTTCAACTAAAATTTTGACTATGTCTGTTATGCTCATTTTAGTTTTCTCAGGTATTTCTCGCCAGCTTTCAAAGCTTCTTCAACCGCTTCAGCTGACAGAGTCTGGGGATTGGAACCGCTTGTCTGCGAGGATAGAGCCAAGTCTACTTCAACAATCAGGTTGATGGGTTTTGCGCCTTCGGCTTCCACGCTTATGTTCATTCTCTCAACCATCTTGGGTAACACTTTTGAAAGGATGTACTGTCTTGCCGCGTTCTCAGCCGTAGAGCATAAAATCTCGATTTGTTCTGTGGTCAGCTCGGGAATCCCCAGCTCTTCCACGAATGTCACCTAATGATTTATGGCGATGATTGTGAGATTGGACTCAAATCTTCCTGTAGTTTAGTTTGTGCCTCTTTTACTTGGCTGCGAATTCGTTCTTCTTGCTTTGCTAGTACGGTACTGCGCGTGGTTAGCAGTTCTTTTCGTTCAACTAGCTCCTCGTTTATCTTTGCTTTTTCAGCCTTAACCATGAGCGAGCCTATTGCCTTGTAGATTACTGAGTCATCTGCTGTTTTCTGGAGCTCAGCAACTGTCTGTTCAACCTCGGTCTTCTCCATTTCGACCTGTTGCTTCTGGGCTAAGATAGACTGCAAAGTCTGTTGTAACTGTTGAAGTCTCAATAAGCGTTCTTGAACTTGAGGGGGCAATCTCGAGATTTCGTCACTCATTTTTTATCCATCCGTCTGCACAGCAATAAGCAAGGCTATTAATTAAGTATTTTCCAAACTAAAAGACAAGTTCTCGCTCATTCTAAGCACAAATCAAATGGTAAACTAACACGGTTGTGAAGGAGTTGGTACTTCTCCTTGTATCTCAGCTAAAGCAGATCCAAATGTTTAAACCCAAGAATCATATCTGACAGAATAAAACGCTTCTGAGCTAAAAGCTTGTTTAAATAGGAAAGGTTTTTAGTTAAGATGTGATATGAAACTGTGCAAAAGTGAAAAGGGTATTTAGAGGTTAACATTATGTCCGTGTTTGCAGCACCTGGTGCATACGACCGCGCTATAACTGTTTTCTCGCCAGATGGGCGGCTTTTTCAAGTTGAATACGCCATGGAATTAGTGAATCGTGGCGCAACAATTCTGGGGATCCAATCTACAGAAGGAGTAGTTCTGGCTTCAGAAGAAAATGTTGAAGTCCTTGAAGAGGCCGGATATTCCTGGAAAATCTTCAGGATTGACGAGCATGTAGGAGCCGCAATAGTGGGATTAAGTTCCGACGCAAGAATACTCACTGATCAAGCTCGAATATACGCTCAAAGTAACAAGCTAACTTACGACGAACCCATGGATGTCGAAGTTGTGACCAAACGAATTTGCGACATACAGCAGATGTACACTCAGCATGCAGGCGTCCGACCGTTCGGAGTAAGCATAATCTTCGGAGGCGTAGACAAAACAGGTCCGCGGGTTTTTGGAACACACCCTAGCGGAACATACAGAGGATACAAAGCCACAGCCCTAGGCGCCGGAAGAGAAACAGTTTTGGCATTATTGAAAGAGGAATATCGCGAAGAAATGGGCCTAGAAGATAGTACAAAACTCGCAGTGAAATGTCTAGTAAAAGCCTTGGACGCCAGACAACTGCCGCCCAGAATAAAAGTAGCCCTAATCCCAGCTGCAACGAAAAAACTAGAAATGTTACCCGACAAAACGGTTGAAGGTTATATCAAAGAGCTGGGTTCGAGCAAGTGAAAACCGGATGAGTGAGAAGTATACCGTTGCACGCTTTACCAAAGACAACGAACATTTTGAAATTCTAGTAAAACCACAGAAAGCATTAGATTACCGCAACGGAAAAATCTCTGGGATAACCGAGGTTTTGGCAGCAGAGACTATTTTTGTCGATGCAAACAAAGGCACGAAAGTCTCAGAAGAGCAAATGCACAAAGCCTTTCAAACAACGGACACTCTTAAAATCGCAGACACCATACTCAAAAAGGGAACACTTCAGCTCACGACAGAGCAAAGGCGAAAGATGATAGAAGACAAGAGAAAACAAATAATCGACTTCATTTCACGACAGGCTGTTGACCCTAAGACAAATCTGCCGCATCCACCCTTACGTATTGAAAACGCGATGGAACAGATCCGTTATCCAATAGATCCCTACAAACCCGTAGAGGAACAAGCCAGAGAGATAGTGAAACTCTTACGACCCATTTTGCCCTTGAAAATAGAACAGATTTCCGTGGGCGTCCGCATCCCTGTGGAGTACGCGTCAAGGGCTTACGGTGCAGTGAAGCCTTTTGGCGCCATAAAACGCGAAGAGTGGCGTGCAGACGGTTCATGGTACGGCATATTAGAAATGCCGGTTGGATCATACGCTTCGTTTCTTAACAAGCTTGGAGACGTAACAAAAGGAACCGGAGAGGCTAAAATAGTAACATAAAAACTTAAATGGAGGTTAAATGAAAGTTATGCCAACATTTTTCGAAAAAAAGCAGCTTGTAACGCCTGGAGAATTATTAGCCGAAGGCGATTACGTGGCTGGTGAAAACACCTACTTAGAAGAGAAGAAGGTCTACGCTGCAAGAGTAGGTCTTGCAGACGTTGACAACAAAAAAGTGAATGTCGTCGCTTTAAGAGCGTTCTACATACCGAAAATGGGTGATATTGTAATAGGCACAATCACGGAAGTCGGGTTCAACGGTTGGTCAGTGGACATTAAGGCTCCATACACGGCA
Source organism: Candidatus Bathyarchaeota archaeon (assembly GCA_963720565.1). Lineage (GTDB taxonomy): Archaea > Thermoproteota > Bathyarchaeia > Bathyarchaeales > Bathycorpusculaceae > A05DMB-2. Next base: position 275,959 of record CAVRFW010000005.1, read on the forward strand.
CTTCTGAGGGCTTCAGATGTTCTGAGTAGACCATTCAAACCACAGAATGACGAGCTGTCGCAGGTCCTTAACGCTGGGGATTTGATTGTTGCCAAAATCGCGTCTTATGACCGAGCCCATGACCCTCAGCTCACGGTCGGTGAACCAGGTTTGGGAAAAATAACACGCGGACAGATAATGAGAGTCACACCCACCAAGATTCCCCGAGTGATCGGCAGGAAAGGCTCCATGATTTCGATGATAAAACAAGAAACAAGCTGCCAAATAATCTTGGGACTCAACGGGGTCATTTTGGTCACTGGAAAAACTCCAGAGGATGAAGAACTCGCCATGACGGCGATTCGAAAGATAGAAGAAGAATCCCACACGAGCGGACTAACAGACCGCATTACACAATTGCTGAAGGAAGAAAAAACAAAACGGGAGGAAAACAAGGTTGAATGAAAAACCTGAAAAACTGATAGATAAAAAAGGCATTAGACTAGATGGTAGAAAAGCAGATGAATTAAGACCTGTAAAACTTGAAGTAGGCGTCCTAGCAAACGCTGACGGTTCAGCCTACATTGAACATGGAAAGAACAAGATCCTTGCCGGAGTATTCGGTCCCAGAGAGATGCATCCTAAACATTTGTCGCTTCCAGATCGCATGGTGATACGCTGTCGCTACCACATGGCACCATTCTCTGTGCAAGAGCGAAAATCACCAGCACCATCACGACGAGAGGTTGAACTCTCAAAAGTAATAAGGGAATCATTGGAGCCCTCAGTGTTCTTAGAATTGTACCCGCGAACGGGTATAGACGTGTTCATAGAGGTCTTGCAGGCTGACGGAGGAACAAGGTGTGCAAGCATAACTGCTGCATCACTCGCCATAGCAGATGCAGGAATCCCAATGCGCGACTTAGTGGTCGCATGCGCAGCCGGAAAAATAGATGACACTGTAGTCTTGGATCTATTCGACGCCGAAGACAAACTTGGCGCAGCCGACGTTCCCTTGGCCATAATGCCCAACTTGAACGCAGTGACACTTTTGCAGATGGATGGCATACTCACACCGGAAGAGTTTGAGACTGCTGTAAACATGGCTACAGAAGGTTGCAAGAAGATTTATACCTTGCAAAAAGAAGCCTTGAAAACCAAGTACATGATAACTAAAGAGGAGGCTGAAGAAGAATAATGTCATCATTAGTAACACGTGTTAGATTCAAACAGATAGAACAGATGATAGAAAAAGGAAAGCGTCTCGATGGAAGAGGCTTAACTGACTATAGAGAAATCAAAGTTGAACAGGGTCTCATAGAACGAGCCGAAGGTTCTGCTAGAGTTTTGCTAGGAAAAACCGAGGTCTTGGTTGGAATAAAAGTTGAAACTGGCACACCTTTTCCTGACACCCCGAATGAAGGGGTTCAAACCGTAAACGCTGAGCTTGTTCCACTAGCCTCGCCAAATTTCGAGCCTGGCCCACCGGATGAGAACTCGATAGAACTCGCAAGGATAGTTGACAGAGGAATCAGAGAATCGAAGGCTATAGACACTGGGAAGCTTTGCATCGAACCTGGAAAGAAGGTGTTCGTAGTTTTCGTTGACGTTTACGTACTCAATCATGACGGAAACTTGATAGATGCATCAGCTATTGCAGCGGTTTCCGCTTTGATGAATACGAAAATGCCCAACTATGAAATCGAAGATGGCGAAGTGAAGATCAAAACCGGTTACACCCCGCTTCCACTGAAAAATCATCCCATAACCGTGACTATTGGAAAGATAGGGAGCAACTTGATTGTTGACCCCTGGCTTGAAGAGGAGCAGGTTATGGATTCAAGGATTTCAATGGCAATCAATGATGACGGCAATATTTGCGCTATGCAAAAGGGAGGTTCCGGTTACTTCACACCACAACAGGTCTTGGAAGCAAGCAAACTCGTGCAAGAAAAAGCTGCAGAATTGCGTAAAAAACTTGGCTGGTGAAAACGCTGCCGAAAACAAAGAAAGTGGGTCCAACCCGGGGCTTGGGTACACGATATGGCGCTACGGTCAGGAAACGTTACATCAAGGTAATCACAGAGCTAAAGAAACCCCACAAATGCCCTCAATGCGGCTTTGTGAGGGTTAAACGCGAGAGCGTGGGTGTCTGGAAATGTAAAAAGTGCGCCTTCACTTTTGCAGGTGGAGCCTACACGCCAGTTACAAAGCTCGGGGTTATTGCAAAACGTGCAGCTAAAGGCGCGCCAGTAGAAGAAGCATCCAAGGCAGCCATGGAAGACCAAGTAGAAGACCAAAACTAATCCCTTTTTTTCATTGTCCTTTTCTTGACTTTATTAGTGCTGTAAAGGTTTTTATCAAATGTTAGTTTATTCAGCTGTGCTGAGAGTAAAATGACGAAAGCAAAGGCAAAAATCCGCTTGCAGCTTTCATCAGATAAACACCTCACAACACTTTTGGATGCTCTGGCGCCGGAAGCTAACTCCCCCGTCGCCAAACGTGCAAGAGTAGTCCTCTGCAAAGAAGAATCTGGGTTGGTTCTTGCAGTTGAAGCGAGAGACACTGCTGCCTTACGCGCCACTTTGAACGCCTATCTGAGATGGATATGTTCTGCAATGAATGTCATAGAAGCCCTAGAAAACTATCTATAGGTTCCAGATGCAATAGTGGGTTAAATATCAAGACGCTAGCATTACAGTCGAGAAAAGAATAATCAGTTCGATTTCATTTGTAATGGACTTATTCTTCAAGTTTGGTCCTTGCTCGGTTTATCAGGTTAAGTGTCTGCTTCTGCCATCCGCCGAATTTCTCTGGAGTGCTTGGGTAGGCGTCATAATGTTCCCTTAGCTGTCGCATCATATCTACCGTCAATTTCAGCTTTTTCAAGAAGCCCATGCGTTTCATGCCTCTGAACACTCTCTTGGCTGTTTCTGTGATGTTCAAAGGAAACTCGTCACCCATAGCTGCCCGCAGCACATCATTCTCGGTGACGAGCTTGTAGTGCATGCCATAGTTCAAGTCTGCATCACTGCTGTTAAGCAGTAGCATTCGGAAAATGTCTAAGCTAGCCTGCTTCTTTCCATACGTATCCATATACTTCCTGTTGTAATTCCACAAGGCTGCCTGGTTAGGATTACCCTTCTCTAGTGCTTCCACTATTGTCTGGCCTGCAAAAAACCCGCTAAGCATAGATGGCCCAATGCCGCCGCCGTGAATCGGGTTAACTAAACTAGCTGCATCACCAGTAATTACGACGCCGTTGCCGACCATGTTATCTAGTGGCCTGCGTGTCGGATCCCACCATGCGCCTCCACTCAGGAGTAGAGAACCTTCAAACAGTGGTTGAGACAGAACATGATCGTAAAGCTGTTTCTTTGGATTTGGAAAATTTCCTCGCATGCAGATGCCTAGGCCAACGTTGACTTTGGCTCCGCCCTTTGGAAAGATCCATGTGTATCCTCCAGGCGTCACCTCTCCTCCGAGGTAAATCTCGCAGTAGTTAGTGTTCTTGTTTTCTTGCTTCAGCTGTCTGATTTCCCTATAGCACGCCTCAACATCCTCATTTTCAATTTCCCGTTCTATCTGCATACTCTCGGGAAGCTTGTGCCTAACCACGCCCATGAAACCGCTTGCGTCAACAACGGTTTTAGCTTTCAACTGGATATTCTTACCCGAAGCGTCTTTAGCTATCACTCCAGCCACAAAATCTCCTTCTACAATTGGCTCTAAGAACTGAGTCGAGTGCATGAACTCGGCACCTGCGTCAATCGCCTTCTTAAGTAACCATTGTCCAAAAAGCCGACGGTTCAGGATGTACCCGATGAAATCTTTGTCGGCAATAGTGAAAACCGCGCTCTTGTCCGGGGAGTAAATCTGAACACCCTCAATGCGTTTCTCAAGTTCGCCTCCCTGTGGCTTTTCTAAACCCAAAAACTTCAAATGATGCTCGCCAAGAGCATCACCGCATATCTTTTCTCCTATCTCTGCCCTTTTTTTCCTATCGGTCAAGCAAACCTTCAAACCTGCTTCCGCCATGGTTTTTGCAGCTAAACATCCTGCAGTACCAGCACCTACAACGATGGCGTCATACTTGTTCAACGATTTAATCCCTCGTTAATGTTGATATATTTTCTATACTTTGTTGTATAAGTAAACCCTTATAAACTATTAAGTGAGCCTTTTCACACCAAGTGTAAATGATTGGACAACCAACTTACGCTCAGCGATGAACTTCGGAAACTCGTCGAAGCAAGATTGGAGCAAACGCTGAAAGGAATAAACGATACACTGAACCAAATACTGGAAAAACAAGAAATAACCCCTGAAGAACTCAAAGAGGAGCTGAAAAGCCTCGAAGAAAACTGCAACCTCTTATTCCAAAAATGGAGCTTGGAAATTCTCTACACTCTCTTCCTGAAAAAGACCATAGGTTTTGGCGAACTAAAAAAGATACTCGGTGTTAACTCACGTACGCTATCTGACAAACTCAAAACGCTCACGAAATACAGCTACGTTAACAGAAATGTGAAGCATTGGGCCGCCGTTGAGAGTTGAATATGCTCTAACGAGAAAAGGAAACAACACCATACTTCTTGCGTTACCATTACTATACTACTCAAGCTCCACGTAGAAGCGAGTAGAATAGAACTATTGTTTTTTGGTTGCTCTCTTTAGTAGGTTTTCGAACGGTTTTATTAGAGTCTAGGAGTACATCATAAACCGCCTCGATTGTTTGTCCAGAAGTCATTGCTGAGTCAAGGCTAAATCAGTTTGAACTAGCTCGGTCTCTTAACGGGCAATGTTATCTTTGTGGTGTCTTTCAAAGTCTCAAAAACCATGCAGGTGAGTGTCTTTTCGAGACCGTTGATGAGCCGCAGTTTGTCAACCACAAACTTCCCGATTGCATCTACACTTAGGGTTCTCAGTTTTATAAGCAAATCCCAGTCACCAGTGATAATGTGGACTTCCTGGACTTCTGGGAATTTGGAGATTTCTTCTGCGACGACCCTTTGTGAGACAGGCGAGTTGTCACCTTTTGTTCTGTAGGAGACTGATGCCAGAATGAACGCGGCCGTGGTTGAACCTATCTTTTCGGGGGCGAGAATAGCCCTGTACTCTTTTATTATGCCCAGTTCTTCCATGCGTTTGATCTTGGCGAAAACCGTGGTTATGGGTGAGTTGACTTTCTTGGCTATCTGCTTGGCGGTAAGTTTGCTGTTCTCCTGCAATAGTGCAAGTATGGCTATGTCCTTATCATCGAGCTTGGCTGACATGTTTGTAATTATTACAAGAATATGGTATTAAAACTTGTTGTTTTTGTAAAAACTATGTGATTTATTATAATAAATTTATTAAACACGGTGCTTATCTGTTACTATGAAAATCGTTAAAATAGAAGTGGTCCTCCTTGCAAAGCAAACAGACAACTATTGTGGAATCCTCAACGCTGATTGAGGCGCCAAAGACCCTAGAGCAGCTTACAGAAGCTGAAATCGAAAGAAAAACTGCCATTGGCAAAGTGATGACGCATACTCTGAGGAACTTGACCGACCAATTTGTCGAAAAGGGCTTCCAATGGTTACTTCCAGTAGCCCTATCACAATGTACCGATCCGCTTTGGCCAGACCCTGGCGCTTCCATAGAAAAGAGAATTGAAGTAGACATTTACGGCAAGAAAGTCCGCACCACATCAAGCATGATAATTCACAAGTTGATTGCTTCTTCTACGGCTTATCCGAAGTTGTTCATACTGTCACCCAACATTCGAATAGAAAAAGCTGAACGTGCGACTACAGGAAAACATGTGTACGAGTTTACACAGCTGGATTTTGAAGCTAGAAACGCTACATCAAAAGACATAATCAACCTCGTCGAAGACGCGTTTTGTAGCTTGGTGCCCAGTGTGAAAAGAATTGCAAAAGATGAATTAACTTGCCTTTCTAGATATGAAACCCTAAAGGCTCCAAAAAAACCGTTCCATAGTTACGACAGAGAAGAACTTGAAGAAGAATACGGCGCAGATTGGGAAACCGCCCTTGCCAATGAAATCGAAGATCCGGTGTGGGTTACCAACATACCTCGAGAATTCTACGACTTCGAAGATCCTGCAACAGGTAAATGGGACAACTACGACCTATTTCTACCTGAATTTGGAGAAGCTTTGTCAGGCGCCAGAAGGGAATGGGAATACGACAAGATTCTCAGAAAAATGGAACGAGATAACATACGCAAAGACAACTATGCACTACTATTGAAGCTGGCAAAACAAGGGAAAATAAAGCCCTGTGCAGGTGCGGGAATTGGAATTGAACGAACGGTCAGATGGTTAACCGGTGTCAGACACATAGCCGAAACACAAGCGTTCCCCAGAATCCCTGGAACGGTGCATGAACTTTAGTCTCAAAACATATAGAACATGAGTGACAAAAATGAATGCGTATCTTGAAGCTTTACAACCAAAGTTAAGTAACAGTGATTTTCGAGAACTCTGTGCGATAGATAACCCCAACGTTCACGAATTCATAGCTAAGGCAAGTGACTTGTGTCATGCCGAACGAATTTTCATCTGTAGCGATTCCGCTGAAGACATTGCTTATGTCCGAAGGCAAGCAGTCTCCGTTGGTGAAGAAAAGGCAATTCTAACGTTACCGGGACACACGGTCCATTTTGATGGTGAACACGATCAGGGGCGAGATAGGCAAGCCACCAAGTACCTCGTGCCACGAGGAATTTCTCTCAGCAGGGCACTTAACCAAATTGATCGGCAAGAGGGCTTGGCAGAGGTTAAGGGTTTACTTCGAGACTCAATGAAAGACCGCACAATGATTGTTCGATTCATCTCCTTGGGGCCGCCAAATTCCATATTTACTATACTAGGACTTCAGTGCACCGACTCTTGGTATGTAGCTCACACTGAAGACCTGCTCTACAGGCCAGGCTATGCAGAGTTCGTGAAGGCAGGTCCAAAAAGCGATTTTCTACGCGTACTACACTCAGCAGGAAAATTGAATGAGGACGCTGTTAGCGTGGAATACGATAAAAAGTGCATTTACATCGACAACATGGACAACACGATTTATAGTGTCAACACACAGTACGCGGGCAATTCAGTCGGCTTCAAGAAACTTGCCTTTCGTCTAGCCATCCGCAAAGCTCACTATGAAGGATGGCTAGCTGAACATATGTTGCTCATGGGCGTGCACGGTCCAGAAGGTCGCAAAACCTACTTTGCAGGAGCTTTCCCAAGTGCATGCGGTAAGACCTCTACAGCAATGCTTCCGGGAGAAAGCATACTGGGTGATGATATAGCATACATTCGTAGCATTGACTCAATTGCTCGCGCGGTAAACGTTGAATCGGGAATCTTTGGCATTATTCAGGACGTAAACCCGACTGATGATGCACTAATCTACAAAGTGCTCGCTAATCCCGGAGAAATAATCTTTTCCAATGTATTGGTTAAAGATGGCAAACCATACTGGTTGGGAATGGGAAGCGAAATTCCCAAGGAGGGCATCAACTTTTCAGGAGCATGGTACGAGGGCAAGAAAGACGAGTCGGGCAATGAGGTTCAACCAGCTCACAAGAATGCTCGATACGCTGTCGCTCTTAGGGCACTTGAAAATTGTGATCCCGAATTGGACAATCCTCTCGGAGTAGAAATAGGCGGAATAATGTATGGTGGAAGAGACACGAAGGCTTATGTGCCCGTCCAGCAGAGCTTCGATTGGTGCCATGGAATTATCGCGTATGGCGCTTCCCTAGAGACAGAAACAACCTTCGCCACTGTCGGTCAGGAAGGCATACCTGAGATAAATATGATGAGCATACAAGATTTTATCTCCATCCCTCTAGGGCAGAACATCTGCAACAACCTGGAATTCGGAAAGAAACTCAACAAAGCACCTACAGTATTTGGAGTCAACTACTTCCTACGAGACAGAGAAAACGGGAAATTCCTCAATGCAATTCAAGACAAACACGTTTGGATAAAGTGGATGGAGCTCCGCGTACATAACGAAGTAGAGGCAATAAAAACCCCCACGGGTTATCTCCCTAAATACAAGGATTTGCGAAGACTGTTCAGCCAGGTGTTAGGCAAAGTCTACGAAAAAGACGAATACGTAAAACAATTCACAATACGCGTTCCAGAAAATTTGGCCAAAATCGAACGCGTGCAACGGTTCTACCAGGAAAATGTCTCGGATACTCCATTAGAGCTGTTCGGAATATTGTATCTGCAACGCGAACGTCTATTCAAAGCGCAAGCCAATTTCGGGGATTACATATCGCCTGAGGCTTTTGAAATCTGAAAATAAACTGTCAACACAAATGGATGAAAGCTGGACAGGAAAACCTTGCTGTGACCAACGTTCCCGCTTCCGAAGTTCGGAACAGTGCATTTGCAGCGGTAAGGAATTTACTGATTGGGAATTCATAATGGTTAATTATTAACAAATCATCCATGAAGTTCAAGAAATCAAGATGTGAAAAATATGATGAAAAAAAGCACGACCAAGAGTGTTGCAGCCCACACGATTGATTTGTCTAAGATTGAGGGGGACGGTTCGTTTCCATGCCCCAAGTGTGGCACAGTGATATCTCCTGAGGACGAATCCGAGGAAGTCTACAAGATTGTTGACACGAAAGTAATTAACGATGAACTCGTGGAACTTGTTATCGTCTGCAACAACTGTGAGAGTAGCATTAGACTCACTGGTTTTCAACCCGCGATCGACGGATTAGCGAACGAGTAAGCTATTACTCTTCCAGCTGGTCTAAATGCTTGGAAACTTGCCACTAGTTCTGTCACAGGAAGTCATAATAACAGACTGTGGTTTTGTGTGCTCCCGTGTTTTTGTTGGAGTAAATTGTTGCCGAACAATTGTGTTGTCTATCTGGGGCATGGCGGGTATTTCAGAAATTGACGATGGAAGACGCGCTGGTTTTTGTGGAGGCTGTGAGTGTTGTTCCATCTCAATTGTTGTGGCTACGATTGGAGATTGAATATGTATTTGTGTTAAACAGTGTCTGCAATATTGTCTATTGAGACGCAATATTTAATAGACCGTGCTTCACACCATACATAACGGAGAACTAATATGCCCAAGCTACGCCTTAAGCAGTCCTTCTCAGGGTTAAAAAGCATAGGAAAAAGCAAAACTGATGTAGACTCTAAGAAGAAACAAGAGCAGCAACTCCAAGCTCCTGCAGCAGCAGCCAACCCAATCCCGAGAGGGCTAAAAGTCATCACCAAATACCCCTTATACGAACCATTTTCACACGTTGTAATCGTTCAAAACCCCAAAACGGGCGAACACAAGTACATTCTAGATGAGCTCCAGCTTGATCCACTCGAGAGAGGCGTATACAACCGAATCCTAGAAATACTTACTAGCCGAAATTGAATCGCCAAAAGAGGAAATTCTCGATCCTCGAAAGTTTTTTGCAGAAGAAGCCAAGAAAATTGTAGACAAATACCGCATCAGTTTAGGATGGCTGCCCGATGTTTCATGGTACAAGATTCTCTATCACGCAGAAAGGGACCTGGTTGGTTTCGGGAAAATCGACCCTCTTATGCGAGACCCAAACATCGAAGACATTTCATGCGACGGTGTTAAAAAGTCAGTCTACATATGGCACCGTAACTTTGAAAGCATCCAAACAAACCTCGAGTTCGAAAACGACGAAACTCTTGACAACACAATTGTTAAACTAGTCCACATGGCTGGAAAACACGTCAGCACCGCTTTCCCAATAGTCGATGCATCCCTCCCAGGTAAACACAGACTCGCAGTATGTTACAGACGAGAAATCACCCCGTTCGGAACGGCTTTTACGATCAGAAAATTCAGAGAAGATCCATACTCTATCATAGACTTAATCAACATAGGGACATTCTCGGAGGAAATGGCTGCCTACTTCTGGGTAAGCCTTGAAAGCAGATCATCCATAATGGTTTTAGGCGGTACAGCAGCAGGCAAAACAACAGCCCTGAACGCTATGGCTTGCTTGATTAAGCCCGGAAGCAAAATCATTACAATTGAAGAAACTGCAGAACTTAACCTACCTCATGAAAACTGGGTTTCCCTAATTGCCCGACAAAGCTACGGCTTAGGTGGAAGCAATGTAGGCGAAGTAGCTCTCTTTGACTTGGTTAAGACTTCAATGCGCCACCGCCCCGACATGCTGGTGGTGGGCGAGGTCAGAGGTCAAGAGGCATATGTTCTTTTCCAGGCTTTAGCCACAGGCCACGGTGGTATGTGCACTATGCACGCTGAAAACTTGGATTCAGCCGTAAAGCGTTTAACTCAGAAACCCATGGAAATCTCGCCTGCATACATTCCGTTAATGAACATTGTCCTATCTATACAGAGGGTTCATCTTGTCAAGGACAATGAAAAGAGGGCGTATAGACGAGTCATCACTGTCAACGAGATTGCGGACTACGAAAACTATAGGATGCCCTTCAAGTGGCAACCGGCAAAAGACGAGTACGTGATCGATTTCGAGGATAGCGTTTTGCTGTCATCCATAGCCGAGCGTCAAGGCATAACCAAAGAAGACTTGATTGCTGAAATCGGAAGGCGCAAGGACGTTTTACATTGGATGCGAGAACGCAACATTAGAAGTTACAAAGATGTTGCTGCCATAGTTGCAGAATATTATGCGCGACCAAAACTCATCTACGAGAAAGTTCTTGCAGGGGAGGAGGTAAAGGTAGTTGCCACTTCTAAAGACGCTTGAGACTCTGTCCTTTCGTCTTTTTGGAGGCATAGCTCCTTCCTTCATTAAACATGGTTTCAATGTCAAGGACAAGTTAGAAAAGGCATGCATCAAAATCTACCCGGTAACTTACATTTCACTAATGCTTTTCATTGCTGTACTGACCATTCCGGTATCAGTAGTATCCATAGCGATTTTCTTCCTGTTCGGCTTCATGCCCATCCTTTTCCTGGCTCCGCTTCCACTTTACATTATGATGGGGTTTCTATTTGCCCCGTCGTCCAAAGCCAGCGACAGATCAAGTGGCTTAGAACGAGAGATGCCGTTCGCCGCAGCTTACATTAGTGTCATGGCTTCCGGCGGAATCGCACCTTATACCAGCTTCAAACGGTTGTCAGATGTTGAGCTCATGCCTTCCATGCGTGGAGAAGCTAGGGAAATAATTAAAGACGTAGAAATATTCGGCGTAGACCCTCTAACAGCTCTGGAAGTCGCTGCCAAGAAAAACCCATTAGACATATTTAGGGACTTTCTATCAGGCTACGCATCCACCGTTATTATCGGCGGAGATATAGGACACTTTCTGGAGCGTAAAGCTGAGGAAATATTCAAGACACGTGCGCTGCGTGTCAAGGCCGCTGCAGAACGCCTAGGCATGTTACTGGAAACTTTCATCATAGTAATGGTCATGATGTCTCTGTGCTTCTACATACTATTCAGTGTAGATTCGATATACAGCGTCGGTACATCCATGTACTCGGGAATAATACTCTACACCTACCTGTTCACGCCCCTGTTGTCACTGATGTTCATTTACTTAGCGCACAGCATGCAGCCAAAGGCGCCATTCTCAGACATGAGACCCTACAAAGTATTCGGTGTGTGTGCCATTATTGGTGTCGTACTCTTCCTCTTGCTGACGAATTTCATGGGGTATGTACAGCTTCCACTATTTAGTTCCCTTCAGAGCATAATCGACTTGCCTACTGCAATAGCTATAGCTCTGGTTGTTGTAACTGCGCCGGCTGCTTTCTTGTACGGCAAGCTCTCTAAACAGAAAAACGGCATGGAAGCTGGCATTAGCAGTTTCCTTAGAGATTTAACTGAAGTCAGAAAGACGGGACTATCACCGGAAAAATGCATTGAAAGCTTGTCAACTCGAGACTATGGGGTGTTCACTAAAGAACTGCGGAAGATAAGTTCAGAGATCTCCTGGGGTATACCCCTTAAAAAGGTGATTATGGATTTCCTGAAGAGAACGAAAAGCTGGATGACCCAACTCGTTATGTTCCTCCTCGTTGAAACCATCGACGTCGGCGGAGGCACAATTGAGATGATAGAGTCACTTGCAAGGTTCAACAGCTTGACGCAGGAAGTTGAAAAGGAAAAGAGAATGTCGGTTCGCCCTTACGTAATGATGCCGTACTTAGCGTCAATCTTGCTTGTGGCAACAACCATCATGATGATGAGTTTCACAACCGGCACGCTAACCGTTGGTATGCCTGGGCAGTCAAGTACACCTAAAGATTACAGCATGATGAAAACGATATTCATGACTTCAGTGATTTTCCACAGCTACCTCATAGGCATTGTAGGTGGAAAGATAAGTGAGGAATCAGTTGCCGCCGGATTCAAGCACGGCACAATACTGGTTATAGTAGCATTAGCAGCGGCAAAAATCATCCCAATGTTCATAAACCTTGGATAGGAGCGGAGAAGACATGCAAATGGGTCAAATTCAGAGTTTCCGGAGGGACAAGAGGGCGATTAGCCCTGCCATTTCAACTGTAATACTGACCAGTGCCGTGGTAGTGATGATTCTCGTAGCGATGAGCTTTGCAAACACCATGATAGACTCACGTTTGGCAGAAAATGAATTCAGCGCTAACAAGCAGTTCATGCTCACAACAGCACTTCAAATTGACGATGTTGCATGGACCATTGGACGTACGCAAACACTTCGCTATTCGAGCATTGTGGGAAACATGAAGTCTGAGAACGCCACATTGAGATACACGTTCGAAGTAGATTACGGTACAGGATCGTTTGACCCCGACCCACTCTTTATCCAAGAAACGGGCATTATTCTTTTCAACATTCCTGTTAGCTCGTACTCGTTGGGCAACGGTTATTTCCAGCGCATTTCAACTTCATCTAATGGTTCCATTCTGCAAGAAGGTGCATCGGCACCTGTAAGCGATGTATTTTGTGTTGAGAGACTGCCAATGACAGACGGAAGTTACGCAAGAATAGTTGTGGTTCCCAAGATAAGATTATTGCATTCTACAATAGGGTCGACGCTGGGCTCAACGAATTATGAGAGATTTTATCTTCCAATCCTCATCAATGGAAGACACCTCTACCAATCGCAATCCATAACTCTATCCGGAGAAGGTGTCACAAAAGTCATAGAGAGTGGAATCAGCCGGGTTCGAATTAATGTCACTTCCACGTTTAATGGAGAGGCATTAGGATTTAATTCCAGTTTCTTCAAGTTTGACCAGACTAGTGAAACCATCAGCTTCTCCAACACTAATTCCGTTGTCGAATTCTACATCGGCAGAGTACTCGTTAAGATAGGCCAAGCATAGGAATGGAGGGCGATTTTTGACCCAGATTACAATCGAATACATGATTATGGCGCCTGTTTTGATAATGATGATATTTCTTTTACCGTTTACAGCCAATTTGATTATGAACGGCTGGGCGGATTCGCGCATGACTCTGGCGCTTAAGGAAACGGGAGGATACTTGGGTAGTTCAATAGAGCAATTTTATTCTTCCTTGAGTCATGAGTCTGTGAAAGCTGGCATCATAAAGAATGAGTTGGATACTCCGCCTTTCATAGAAGGTTACGCCTATTCGGGAAACGCTACATTAAGCCCTGTTTCAGAAACTGCTTCGAGTTATAGCAAAGTTTTGCACTTAACATTGAGTTTCATTGGTAGCAAAATAACGACTACAACCTCTGTGATACTGGGATCCAATGCCCAGTGGACCCCATCAACATTCATAAGCAACTCCACTGGCAATTGTCTAAATGCCGAAAAGATGTCAAATGGCACAATCCGATTTTGGTTTGGAGAAGATTAGACTTGGTGAGCTCAACAACGGATCATATGGCTGCTATCACGATTTTTCTAGCTGCCACACTGCTTTTCATTGGCCTTTTCAACGATACTATTTCGACAGCAGTTGTTTACCAACGTAACAGAGCAGTCGCCATAAAAGCTACCAATCTATTGGACAACATTCTTTTGAACCCTGGGATTCCGGATAATTGGGGACAGATCGACAGTCTACCTTCAGGTTTTGGTCTACAAGATCCCGAATTTACACAGTACAAAATTAGTTCCCTTTCCCTTATGCGTCTGAATTCTGCAAGCGGGACAGTTGTTTTCTATCCAAAAACTGGAAATTACTACAGCAACATAACTATGGGCACCAAAAACTTTCTGCTATTATCGCAAAACAGCGTTCTTAATTATTCTACCGCGTTGGAGCTTTTAGGAATCAGAAACCAATATGGTTTCCAGCTTTCCTTCAATCCGATTGTGACCGTTTCCGTTACAGAAGCACAGAGAGATAGCCCACTGCGTCTGTCCTTGAGTGTATATGGAACCGGGTTTCCATTAGCGAACGCGCATGTGACCTATTGCTTAGTAACAGTTGATTTGACTGGAGGCGCCGAGGGTCACCCTGCCTACTTCACTGAGTATGGAACCCGTACCGCAGATGAAACAGGTTTTGTCACATTGACCTTCGACCAAGTTAGCGATCCCAATCAGAGTTATGCGTTGATTGCCTATGCTAGCCTCAGCGGTTTGACAGGAGTAGGATACTATGAGCGCGTTTCTTCAGAGGACGAGTATGTACTTCCTCTTATTGACAACGTGGCGGAGGGCAAAATCTTAATCGCGCACAGTTATGACCTCGAGTATTCTGATCCTCCGAGTTCTGAAGTGCAATATAACGCATCACTTGTTTACTTGGCGGAAGATTTCACATTGCGCGAAATGCCTTTGGAGAACTCCTACGGCCATGTTAATTCGGGTGAAGGTTATCCCTATGAAATCGTCAACATTCCGACGGATAATCCGGGAATCTTGATAATTACCTATAAGAAGAGTTCAGTTGAAGGAGGAATAGTCATGATGCCTTGGGGAGTTAGTTCTATGGCTTTCCCAGTCAAATTTGGCGGTGATCCTTCACAGTATGAGTGGGTTGCTACAGACATGCGTCAGGTCACAATTGGTAACATCGCGTACCAAGCAAGTATTGCAGTATGGAGTATGGAAGGGTATCAGGTGATGGGCTAGTATGATGCGCACAATAGAAGTTTTGATCGTGATAGCTATTATGGCTGGTGCTTTCATGGCAGTGTCTTACTTTGCGGTTTTACCTACGCCGAGGGAAGTTGCGCCTGAAAGTCTTAGACGTTTATCATTCACAACTTTACAGATGTTAGATTCGAACTACGACCTGAGCACAGCCGCTTTTGATGAAGATAACTCTGCAGTTTGGAGTCAGCTGCAAGTTGCACTTTCCGCTTCCTTACCGCCAAACGTCGTTTACAATCTGACAGTCTATGAAGTAGGCGGTAGCGCAGGCAATGCCGAGTTGTACACTACCTTAACCACTATTTCAAACACCGAGAGTATAGGCGCAACTTCAGACGCTTCTTCCTATATGACTTCCTCTTCAAACGTAACTTTCAATGTCATTCCTGAAAAAATAGGCGAGCACAGCGGTGGCGGAACACTTTACATCATGAACTGCAGCGACGCACCAGGCTGGTGGGTTACAGGCTACACGGCACAAAGTCTGTCCCAAGATCTTTACAAAATGCTTTCACCATACTTCTGTCAAACAGTGATGGTTCAGAGCACAGCAGAATTCGCCCAAATATTGGATGGAAACAGTCTTCATGGAGAAACTCTTCAAAACGCCGTAGTCATAAATACTTGTGGAGAAGCTGTACCTATCCCATCATCATATGCAGATTTGTACAATGACAACTCATATGCAGAGTACTTCTATGAAGTAGGTAAAAGAGTCAATCAGTACAACTGGACTTGGACAAGCATAGTGGGTTGGCCTTTTTACTACGTCAGCAACACTGTCAAATTCTCAAGCAGCCAAAACAGCTGGGGAATCTATGGGACGGTCCAAGTAGGCAATCCTGGTTTAAACGCGTTTCTACAAGGTTTGGACAATCGAACATCATACACGCCTGGCAGTAGTTCGACTAGTAACCCCGGAGTTGTTTACTTATCTACGAAAGTCTTGGATAGCAGCAACTACTACGGCATTTATCCTTCGCCATATCAAACGTCAACAAGAGCATTGCCCACATCAATTCTTGCCAATTACAATCTAGCGGTAACTACTCACGTCTTTAACCCCTCTGGGGGCTCGATTCCAGCTGCTGTATATCGACACAGGGGAACGAGCGGTTATCAAGGTGGGTTCTACGCGATAGGTCTAACACGAACACCCGATATCAGGCTTGCTGCTCTGGGTCTTTTAGCGGATTACCAGCCTAGACTTTACCGTTCTGAGTACACAATCTTCGGGACTTCCAGGCTTGTCGTTTTGCAACTTGGATTGGTGGGAGATATCTAATGAAAAGGTTTGAAAATAACATAAGAGGTCAGTTCTCAATTATCGCAGCCCTACTCGTTGCGGTTGTCCTGATTGCAGCCGTAATGAGTACATATTCTACCATTCGATACGGCACAATGCAGGATCAGCCTCAAGTGATGAGTTCGGTAGACGAAATGAACTTGGCACTCAAACAGGTTGTAGGATTTACAGTAGGCTATTATGGCTCAGTCCTGCAAGTAACAGGCAACACGTCATATGCGAGGCAATTGGCCTCCAACTACCTGCAAAGTGGTTTGAGAAACATAGGCGACATAAGACCTGAATGGGGAGCTTCATTTAGTGTCGATGTTCTAAACTTGAGGACAAACTGGTTCTCGAACAAAAGCTACAGTTCAGGAAACTTGGCCATTACGTATAATTTGACAGGAATAGGCTTGTACAACATGACATACTTTGCATCATCTAGATTGGACGTGGAAGTTTTCGAGTCTTCTTCAGATCAAGCATTGCTGAGCGTAACCAAAGATGAGAGTGAGCCACTGATCAGTTTGTCTAAGCAGAACTTGCGCTTCTACCACTACGTCAACTCTGAATCAATGTGGGAACTATTGACTCCAAGTGCTAACCCCATAGTCTATGCAAACGGCACTTACATCATCACTGTTCCCGCTGGAGTAGATCCTGACTCATATCTCATAAAGATTGAGGACCAGAGAGGAATAATAGTTGTGGCTTCATCTTTTGGCAGCTACAAATCTACAATACAAAACGGCACATATTCCATTGCAGATTATGTAGACACAAACGATTCAGATGTGGATTCGTCGGCGGACAAAGGCACTCAATCGGGTTTTGCTGCTCAACAGTCAGCGCCCGACACGGTCTACGATACACTAACCGAGATCAACTATGGTGGTGGTTTGTCCAATGCGACGCTGATTGATGCTGAATCTTTCGAAGGAACTTGGCAACCATCAGGATGGAGTTACGAAAGTAACTGGAACAGAGAAAGCAATCGAAAATATCAAGGCACTTATTCTGCGGACTTCGATGGATCTGGATCGGGAAGCCTGTACACTCCGGTATTAGATTGTTCAAATGCGGTGGCAATATACATAGATTTTTGGTTCTATGATGAAGGTTGCGCGAACGATGGATTTAGACTATATTATCACGATACATCTGGGTGGGTCCAAATTGTCCAATTAGGAGCATATACTGAAAATCAATGGGTTCACTATCAACAAAAAATCACAGAGAGTAGATATTTTGTAAATAACTTTCAAGTGCGGTTCCGTGCGTCAAGCCTTTCGAGCGGTCAACATGCTTACGTTGATTTTGTAACAGTTAAAAAAGAATTGGAAACCTCTAGTTTCCAGTTGGACCTTGAAGAGCAATTTATAAACGTCAACTATACTGATCCCAATCAAGATCTTTGCATTAAGGCAAGTTCATTAGGCTCTGAACCCTTGAGGATTGATGCGTGGACCGGTAGCACATGGGTTAACATTGCTTCACTTACTGGACTAGTCAACGGATGGAAGAACGTATCCGTCGCTTCATATCTAACTTCCTCGACTTTCACCTTCAGATTTAAAGGATCCAGCGAAGCCTTGGATTCCAGCCAAGACTCTTGGAAAATAGACTCTGTGTTGCTGGGTCCTCATCCTGACTTCAGCTTCTCCTTGCCACAGCGAGACTCAACAATAGTTGTAGAATGGCTGCAGAATGGCACGATGAGATTTCTAGGGCAAAACTTAGAAATGACCACAGAGACAAAAGCCATTCCTCCAATTTCCGTTAAGGCCTTGCATCTGAAGCAGACCCGAAACGGTGTGAGCCAGGAAGTGCCTTTCCAAGTCGAAGATTGGGCATCAGAATACAGAATTCCAATGGGCTTAACAAGTAATTCAACGGTTTTTTCCAACAGCCAAATGATTGTTTTTCTCTTAGACAACAGTGTATCGGAATTTACACTCTGGTGGGATGGAAGTGACGAAGCCATTCAAACATCCTTAGCATACACTAATCGATACTTCACTGACAATCCCTCCACCAGAACACTAAGCAACGGTCAACTTGCACTCCAATTCGCTGGATCCGGTTTCACGGTGACGTCAACAGCCCCTGGAGGCACATCGAGTACCACAAGATTAATGCGTGTCAATAACCAGGATGACGGTACGGATCCCGAGTTGGCATACGTCATATACAATGGTGTGATCAGAGATATCATTCAGGGTGAACCAGAATACTCTGGGGGTGCGGTAAACTGCCCAAACATTTACGCCAATGTCGTAATAACCTTACCAGCTAACGCGACATATTACACGTACCAGCTCAGGTTCATGTTCTTAGATTCAGCACAAACCAGAAGCATCACAAACCTATGTCCGATTAGACTATCAACTTCTTTCAGCTCGCTTCAGACTGAAAACGGAACAGCAAACGGCAGTCCAATCGTAGCGACTGGAGCAGGTACATTCTACAATTCTTCAGCCAGTTCTGCATTGCATCATTGGAGCCAGATGATTTCCGGCGCACAGGGTGCAGGAATCATGTTCACGGATACTGCAAACCAGAGACTATACGCCTTCGACTATACAACGCCTGGAACCCCGACAGGAGCATTGAAAACAAACAATGGCTTAATCGAACTTTTGCCCGTGACTCTAAGGAATGTTGAATTCAGTTATCCAATGGACATAGTTTGGCGTGGCGCTGTGGTCACATTCGGTAGCACAACTCCGATTTATCAAACCAGCGATGGAAGTGGTCTGTGGGTCCTTGTCGAATATCCGCCAACAATCACAATGACTGCAGAGAAGTAACACGAACCCAACAAATCCCTCACTAATTCCACAGCAGTTCAAAAGCATATGGCTGAAGAAAACGCAACCGGTTTTGATTAGCACTCCACCAATGGCATTAACAAATTCTGCCCATAGAATTTGACTATTACCATCTAGCAGTCCCACTGCAACAGCGACTGCAGACACCCAAAATACCCATATTTGAACCCCCAGTCAAGTGGAGATGTCTCCCGCAAAACCCCTTCTTCTCCCTTGAAAAATCGAATATAATTTTGCCTAGACTCCTCATAGATTCCCATAGATTTGGAGGCGTTACCCTGCGGCGTCAAAACATGTGTCATTAACGGTGTCATATACGTATATCACACCGACCCACAAAAATGGCTGGGGACAAGACCAAACTATTAAACAATGAATAGTAGACACCCGACGGAAAATGACGGACAAGCGCGCTCGAAAGACCTCTTATGTTGATGCATGTGGTGGGATTTGAAGCTTAAACGATTCGGAAGTCAAATCTCGTCTTAGCAAAGTTGATGAAGAAAATAGCTTTCTGACTCTGCAAACGCGCGTAGTACAAACAGATCCAATATTTATCATCAATCCAACCAGAAAACGGAGCAAGCAACAATTTTTTTAAAAAGTGCTCAATGGGAAGACAAGCTGACATCAACAACGGGCGCAACAACTAGATGTTTTCGGATCTTTTCGGTTCATTTTATGGTTCCAATTCGAAGCTGACGGCAAAATCTTAAAACCCAGTATAAGAATAAGTCAGACATCATTTAACAGTCCTGAAGGTGTATGGCAAGTTTGCAGATTGTCCTTACGTCCGCAAGAGTAATAATTTCACTGGTCTTCCTTCTTTATGCATCTTGGAGTGATTACAAAACCAGAGAAGTGTCAAACCGGGTCTGGATGTTCTTCGCACCATTAGCGCTTATGCTTTCTCTTGCAGAAATGCTTCTTTTTAACCAGGCAAAACTCTCAGGATTTGGGTTAAGCTTCGTCGTGACAACGGTTATTGCACTGCTATTGTTCTACGCGGGAGCCTTCGGCGGAGCTGACTCAAAAGCGCTTATCTGTATCTCTCTCGCGTTGCCTTTCGCTCCAGAAGATTTGTTTACCCCTGTTCTATACGGTGGGGTTTCTCCCTTGGCTCAAAACATCTATCCATTCACAATCCTCAGCAACTCTGTTCTTGTTGCAGCTGCAAGCGCAGTTGTAATGTTGTTGCTGAACGCTAAATGGCGTCTGAACACCGGAAAAAATATTTTTGAAGGAACATTAGCATCTGAATCTATCGGAAAAAAAATCCTCGTTTTGGCGACGGGCTATAAGATGCCTATTGTCAGGCTGCAGGAGAAATGGCATATTTATCCATTGGAAGACATTCAAGAAGAAGACAGCAAGAACGCGCCTACCAGAAAACTAGTAGTCATGCCGCGAGATGAAGGACGGCAAGAAATAGTTGAACGTCTCTCTAGAGCAGCGGACACAGGAAAAATCGACGCTTATGTGTTAGCTACGCCAGGCTTGCCGATGCTCATATTCATAACCGTCGGATTGCTAATAGCCTTGCTTTTTGGAGATATGGTCTGGCTACTAATCCGATGGTTCCTCGGCTAAAACGTAGCTACTTTAACTTAGAGATTCTGCGGAACGTAGTCTTTGCTCCGCTTCGAGTAAGATATTGATGCAGCAGTCATCAAGACCGAGCCAAACCCAAGAAACGTTAAAGCGTAGCCTCTATATGGGTAACTGAAGCTTAAACTTAGAGATACGGATTCAGTTCCCGCTGAGTAAGAATAGAAAAACGAACTTGCTACGAACAATACTATCGCTGTTAGTAGCAAACAGATTTCAGCTTTGAACTTCGAATCAACCCTCTCCTACTTCAGATTACACCAAGTTCTTGAAGAGTCTGAGATTATAATCGCAAAGGTTATTTTAGCTTTGCGGAGAATAGGTGACAGGGAGCTTTCCAACGATGAAAATGACTTGCAAGAGTGAATTGTTGAATTTTCTGGAAGAAAGCAATGGAAGAAGAGTTGTGGTTATGCCCGATTTTTTCCTCGACAGGATAATCAGCCTAGATTGTGATGTGACAAAGTTTTCCTCGATGCTTTCAGGCGTGGCTACTCGAAAGGGCGGAAGCATAGACGGTATCCCACAAGTAGACGTCATTGGGGGGAACGCTGTCAACACGGCCTCAGCTTTGGCAGCGCTGGGAGCAAAAGTTACTCCGATTATTTGCACTGGCAAGCTTGGATTACAGCAGATAAAACTCCTTCTTGGGCAATATAACGGTGATTGTTCTCACGTCAAGATTGTTGAAAAAACATCCGTAACAACGGCACTGGAATTCGATACCGGAAACGAAAAAAAGAATGTAATGCTCAGAGATGTAGGTAGCCTATCTAACTTCGGTCCTTCTGATCTAAACGACAGCGATTACGAGTTGATTGAAAACGCGGATTATGTTTGCCTCTTTAACTGGGCAGGAACAAGAAAATTCGGCACAAAACTAGCTGAAACCGTTTTCAGCAGAACAAAAACAAAAGGGAAAGGCAAGACCTACTTCGACACTGCAGACCCAACCCCTAACAGAGAAAAGATTCCTGAGTTAATGGAAACTGTATTAAAAAAACGGCAAGTAGACATTTTAAGTTTGAACGAGAACGAGGCAATCAGCTACGGAACCCTGCTGGACGATGAAATAGCGAAACCGCGTGAAAAAACACAACTTGAAACGTTGGCGATGGACGCTGCCAGAGTCTTAGCCAAACGCTTGTCAGCCAGAATTGACTTGCACACCACTGCTTTCTCGGTTACGTTCACAAGAAAACAAGAGATTACTGTTCCTGCATTTAGGATTAAACCATTAAGGGCTACAGGCGCAGGTGACGCTTGGAACGCGGGAAATATTTTGGGCGATGGAAGTGGTCTTTCAGACGAAGCCAGATTAACTCTAGCTAATGCGGTTTCCGCATGCTACTTAACTGATCCTCACGGCCTGCACCCCACAAGAGAGAATCTAACCCGGTTCATACAGAAATGTGAACTAACGCCCGCCAAATGAAGAAGTAAGTGGCAAAATGTTTTCCTGAGTCGTAAAAATCAAAGATAAATAGTTGTACTGCACATTCTGTAAGAATGTATGGAGGATAAAAGTTGTCTGTAGCTCAGAGGAAGTTCTTCACCGAAGTTGCAGCGTTGGCAGAAAAAACCGTCATTGTTACAACTACAGCGGGAAAAACGTTCACAGGTACTCTCGTTGGAATTAATCCTGACAATCTAAGCCTTTGCATGGCTGAGGCAAAGGACGAGACTGGAAAAGTTTCACACAGGGTTTTCCTGAGCGGAAACGTTATCGCCCAAATATCCAGCACAGAGAAGCCATTCGACCTGAAAGCATTGGCAAATCGCTTGGAAAAAGTCTTCCCGACGATGGTTAAGCTGTACGAAGACAAAGGGTTCATATGGGTTATGGAAAAAGTCAAGCTCACGGAAAGAGGTGTTGCAGAAGGTTCTGGTCCTGCTGCTGAACGTGTGCAAAGAGTTTACGAACAGTTCATAAGTGAAGCAAAAAGCTAGATAAACCAGCGCATCTGCTCTTCTTCCTTCTTCTTTTCCTCAACTATATTTCTAATCAGTCCGAAAGACTCAAGAGTTCTTTTTGTCTCATCCGCGACAGTGTCCAGCTTGGACACATCGATGGTCAAATTCAAATACTTGCCAAGAGCCGCCAAGGCATGACGCGTGGCGTTCGCGTCTGGATACATACCCAGTGTGTCAACCAGCAGAGCAAAACCTCGGAAGTTTCTCAGTTTGCCTAATCCAACAAGGAGCCCAGCAATTCCAAATATGTGTCCCACCATTATTTTAGTTCCCAAGTCCAAAGCTTCCTTCAATGACTCGGGATCTGTCGCAGCACTGTAGATAGCTGGGATAGGCTGAACTTCATCTTTCTTAAAACCGCCAATAGATATTATGGAGCGGCAACCGAGTTCCTGCACAATGTCAAGTATTTTTCCACATAACTCGTACTGCCCAAAAGTTGTCAAAGCCTGACTATTTCCATGCCAAATTATCAAGTCGCGACCCCCATCCTCCCTTTTCCAGTAGTACAACTCATTTACTGGCGAACTAATGCCTCCTCCATCCGTTGTCGCCGCAAAATCTTGGAAGGAAGCAGAAACAATTTCGGCGAAACGCTTTGCCTTTAATTCCTTTATCAGATGCAGCGTTGCGATATTTGCTACAAACCCTATTCCAGGTAACCCCTCGATTAGAATCGGATCGTTGAGCTGTGGCTTTTCATGTATTTCTATCGTGCAAACCATGGTTTAGCCCCTTTGAGTCAAGAATGGTAATAGCGAAAACAT
The DNA here is from genome assembly GCA_963720565.1 of Candidatus Bathyarchaeota archaeon. Taxonomy (GTDB): domain Archaea; phylum Thermoproteota; class Bathyarchaeia; order Bathyarchaeales; family Bathycorpusculaceae; genus A05DMB-2. Next base: position 299,474 of record CAVRFW010000005.1, read on the forward strand.
GTCATATAAGGGTGTCGAGACAGAGCTCAGGTCACCGTTTATGTCAACAAAACTTTCCAAGAGAAATTATCACTAGGCACATCGACGCGCAAAGCATCGATACACTCAGGGATTAGGGTCACAAAGAGGCTAGTGTTTTTTATAATCGTCTCAGCAGATTTGTTAAAGATTCACTAATGAGTTTCGAAATTAAGGAAAAAGATCTGCTCGGGCGCATTGGAAAACTCAAGACCAAGAGCGGCGTTATCGAGACTCCGCTGTTGTTTCCCGTGATAAACCCGAGTATTCAGCCTATACCGCCCAAACGACTGAAGGACGAGTTCGGTTTTGAAGCTGTGATAACAAATGCTTACATTCTCAAAAAACGCTTCCAAGACAAGCCCTGTACGGTAGGTCTGCACAACTTCCTTGGTTTTGATGGTGCTATAATGACTGATTCGGGTGCTTACCAAATTCTCGTTTATGGCAACGTGGATGTAAACCAAGCAGAGATAGTGAAGTACCAAGAGCAGATAGGCAGCGACATTGCAACAATACTAGATATCCCAACAGGTTGGCAAGTCACGCTGGAACAGGCAGAGGAAACGGTCTTAGAAACCCTGAAGAGGGCTAAAGCCTTCTTCAAACTAAAAACTCGAGACGACATTCTCTGGGTTGGTCCAGTCCAAGGCGGGAGGCACATAGACCTAGTTAAGAAATCCGCTTGCGCAATGGGAAAGCTGCCCTTCCAAATCCACGCACTGGGCAGCCCAACAGAAGTCATGGAAAACTACCGCTACGACGTACTAGTAGACATGATTGCTACAGCAAAAATGAATCTGCCACTAGAGCGTCCGCTGCACCTTTTCGGTGCAGGACACCCAACAATGTTCGCTTTGGCCGTGGCTATGGGTTGCGACCTATTCGATTCAGCTGCCTACGCTTTGTACGCTCGAGAAGGCCGTTACATGACAGAAAACGGCACATGGAGACTTGGTGAACTAGACTATTTACCTTGCCAATGTCCAAAATGCGCAAGCACAACGCCAAAAGCAGTTCTCGAGATGCCCCAGAAAGAGAAGGTGACTTTTCTAGCAGAACACAATCTTCACGTCTGCAATGCAGAGCTACGACGCATAAAACAAGCCATAAAGGACGGCAGACTCTGGGAACACGTGGAAATGAGGGCACACGCACATCCTGCATTGTTCACAGCTCTGAAGAAAATAGGGAACTACGGAAATTTCCTTGAAAAGCACAGTCCAACAGTCAAGAGAAGCGGGGTTTTCTTCTTCGATTCAATTGGATTAGCTCGTCCCGAAGTTGCCCACTTCAGAAATCGACTAAAGCAACGCTACTCGCCGCCGAAAACCGCAAAAATTCTGTTGCTCGTCCCTCAAACTAGAAAAAAGCCTTTCCACAAAGCTCAAGAATTTAGCAAGATTAAACAGGTCTTAAGACACCTGGACAAAAAAATTTCAGCCAAGATTCACGTATGCTTCTACGCTGCTCCATTTGGCTTGATTCCCATAGAGCTTGACGAGGTCTACCCACTCTCACAGCATGAGACTGCCTCGCCACTTGACCATGAAACCAGAGAATACGTTGCAAATCAAGTATCCGACTACATAGATAGAACGCAATATGAGACTGTAGTTCTCCTTCAAGACGAACAACAATGGAGTGACATTGTCAAACGACTCTGCAGAAAGGTATGCCGAGAAAATGGCATAGGCTTCAAACACATAAACGTCAAAGCTGAAGGAACCAAAACAATTTTAACTCGACTAGAGATGACTCTGCAGAAATGCATGAGTGAATAACTTTGATTAAAGCGGACCTACACATTCACACCACGTACTCGGATGATTCAACTGTAACGCCTAAGACACTCGTGGAAAGAGCTCTCCGCCCATCCTTCCGTTAAAGTTGCAGCCTTAACTGACCATAACACTGTTCAAGGCTACCAGTCAACGCAGAAGTTGGCTTCCGTCTACCCGGATATTCTGATAATTCCAGGAGTCGAAATAAGCACTCCCCAGGGAGACATAGTAGTCTTGGGCACAGAGGAACTACCATCTGAACCTTGGACGGTCGAAAGTATAGTTGACTTCGCCCACGAAAATGGCAGCGTTTCCGTAGTCGCACATCCCTACCGCGAATACGGTATGGGCGATCTGGCAAAAAATTACAAGTTTGACGCCGTCGAAGTCCTAAACGGAGCTTCATCACCTCTCGCCAACAAGGCTGCCCAAGACCTCGCTAAACTTATGGATTTGCCCGGCGTCGCAGGTACGGATTCCCATCAGCCCGAGGACCTATTCACCGTCTGCACAGAAGTCCAAGCAGACTTAGATGTTGAGGAGATCCTTAAAGCTCTGAAAAAGGGCTTGGTAAAAGTATCCACTTTAAGAGGGTCAATACATTTTTAAAATAGCGCACCTGATTCTTGACTGTTCATTAACTGCTGTGCAGAAGGATTGGTCCTGATTGAGGATTGGCTTTTTAGGTGGAGCACGCGAGGTCGGCAGGATAGGAATATCCGTAAAATCCGAAAAGACACAGGTTTTGCTAGATTACGGTGTGATGCTTGATCGTGAACCTGGCTTTCCCATGCATATACCGCCGAAAGAAGTAGACGCCCTAATCCTTACTCATAGCCACCTTGACCATTCTGGGGCGCTCCCGATGTTTTACATCGAGGGCAAGCGGCCTCTGTACACTAACAAACTAAATTTGGAGTTAACCCAACTTCTAATAAGAGATTTCATTCACCTTTCCGGTTACTACCTGCCTTTTGAGTATCTTGAATTGGGAACAATGATGAGAAGCAACAAGCACTTGGATTTCGGCGAGGAAGAAAAAGTAGGAGACATGCGATTTCAGCTTCTAAACGCAGGGCATACCCCCGGAAGCGCCCATGTACTAATAGAGACAGAGGGCAAAAGGATACTTTACACTGGTGACTTCAACACCGACGAAAGCAAACTTCTCGCAGGATCCACAATGGATTACGGCGATTTGGACGCAGTGATAATAGAGAGCACCTACGCAAATGAAGACCATACGGACCGCGATGAACTCGAAAAGCGTTTTGTGGAATCGGTTACAGAAGTAGTGGAGAAAGGGGGCATCGTTCTGGTACCCGCATTCGGGGTCGGCAGGTCCCAAGAGATGGCCACAATCTTGGCTGCGCATCATTTTGAATACCCCATCGTGTTGGATGGTATGACCCGTGAAGCAAGCAGGATAATTATGAATTACAAAGAGTTTCTAAGAGACCCAAAGATATTCATGGATGCCATGCACTCTGCAGACTGGGTTGAAGGTTGGAGAGATAGGCGACGAGCACTCAAGAACCCGAGCGTTATCATCTCAACCGCCGGCATGCTAAAAGGCGGTCCCGCCTCGTTCTACCTGTCGAAAATCGGGAAGAAAGCCAACAACGCAATTTTCCTGGTTAGTTACCAAATCCCAGGGACTCCTGGCAAAGAATTATTGGACAAGGGCATCTGCACAATCGATGGAAAAGTGCGCAGAGTTAAAGCCCGCTATGAACATTTTGACTTTTCCTCTCACTGCGGCGCAAGCCAACTTAGGAACGCCTTGAGGACTATAGGTGGAAAGCCAAAAGTCTTCTCAGTTCACGGCGCCGAAGGCAATTGTGAATTACTCGCGAATTGGGCCAAGAGTGAACTGGGCTTGGAAGCTTACGCGCCCAAAACTGGAGATTACTTCGAGGTCTAAGTATCCTGTTCTGAAAATCAACGTTTAACTCTCGGATTAAAAAGAGGGCCTTTAGTCAAACAAATCTTGGTTTGCCTTTCATAGGAAAAGGACGGGGTTTAGACAATCAAGACTGAGCCTGAGCGAACCATTCTCTAAAGACATCCGGGATCTTCTGAGGGTTTTCCAGCACGTGGACGTCTTCCATACGTTCAAGTCGCCTCACATTTTCTGCGTCTTCTTTTCTAACTCTCAGCTTCATCTCTTTGCCATTGGGAAGTTTTGTGTAGACTATTTTTTCTTCATAGTCAGTGGGCACGATATAAACGGGCACAAAAGCTTTCAGACTCATGCTCGCTGCGTTTGTGAGCACCGTGTCGCCTATTCCGAAGGCAATTTTAGCTACTGTGTTTGACGTGCCTGGAACAATAAGGAGAAACTCGTACTTGTGCATCTGCATCCACGCAGCAAGGAAAGGCGAATTGGAGTTTAGTTCTAAGAAGACCTTCTGGAAGTTTTTCTTCAAATCCTCTTCAAGCCCGTAGAATTTCATAACAGTTTCTGCAGCCTTGGAAAGGAAAACATGGATTTCGATAGTGTTCTCGTATTCTTTTTTGACGCTTTTCATTATGTCGATAATTTCGGCGATTTTATCGCCTGCACCCGATATTCCCCAAGCAACCTTCCTCTTTTTAGCTTCAACTTTGTCGCTAGTCACTCCCGTCTTGTCCCCCTTTGTATTTGTTGAGGTACTCTATGAATCTTTTAACTGTTTTCTTCAGACTCCTAAAGCCTTCTTCATCCTGGCGTGCGCCTTCCAGAGTGTCCTTGGTCCAAAATGTAGCTCCCAGGTTTGCGCCAAAAAACCCGCCGCTAACCGATATCATGCCGTTAAGGATGTAGAAGTTATGAATCTGCTGCAGAGCAGCTTCTTGCCCTCCTATACGATCCCCTCCGAGGGCTATTCCCATTCCAATCTTGAACTTGAAAAAATCTTTGTCTGCTGCCACAACTGCACGGCACCTGTCCATAACGGTTTTGGTTTGCGCACTAACCCCTCCATTGTATACTGGCGTTGCAAATATTATCCCATTCGCCTCTTTCAGAAGCGCGTATAGCTCTTGCATGTCGTCTTTGAAGATGCATTCTTTCTTCTTGAGGCAGTAGTCGCAGTGTGTGCAGAAACCAATATTCTTTCCGCGGACACTCCAGAAGCGTGTCCTAACACCTTTTTCCTCCAACATCCTCAAAGCTTCTCTCAAAACATGCTCAGTAGCTTGCTGCCTTGGGCTGCAACAAATGCCAACGATATTCATAATGATCAAAACTCAATACTCTTCTGTGGGCATTAAGCTTTCCCAAAACCAACCGTTTCAAAATTCAAGTTCTATTCTGAAAGTGTTTCTTATGCGCAGACTGCAATGCACTTGATATCGAAACAGAAGCGGAAAAAAAATGGAAAAGAAGGTTTGTGGTTTATTCTGACTCAAAGTATTCTTCTGGTTTTGGCGGAATCGGAGTCAAGCCTCTGCGTTCACGTATTTGCTTTATTGTGTCAGCCTGCATCTGTTCTGGTACCTGTGCCCAACGCGCAAACTGTGTCGCCCAGAATGCTCTGCCCTGCGTTGACGACCGTAGTTCGTCGGCGATTCCGAAGCTTTCTGAAACTGGCATTTCGGCTTTGACGGTTATTATGTCTTCTTCTGATGGCATATCTAGAATCTTTCCTCGTCTCTTGTTTAGAAGAGTGATTACGGAACTGACGAAGTCACTAGGAACTTTGCATTCGAAGCTTAGGAGTGGTTCGAGCATTTTGGGGTCGCTCAGCAGAATGGCGCAGTATATGGGTCGCCAAGTCATAGGTATAACTTGCGCTGGGCCTCTGTGAACGGGGTCTTCGTGCACGGTAACGTCTTCGAGATTAATCTTTAGGCCGTAAGCGGGTTCTTTGGCTAACGGTGACGTGTGAACGGCTTCGCGGAAACCAGTTTTAACGTGGTCAAGAATTTCCTCCACGTATTGTCTTCCTCTAATCCGGTTGACCAGTATGTTGTTTTCTTCGACGGCGACTGCGCCCTTTGCTTCATCCGGTGCCCAGCCTAAGCCTCTCAGGATTTTGGTTCTTTCGTCTTTGCTTTGCATGTCGGTGATTTTTTCGGATTTTATTGCCTCTATCACGTCTTCCGACAATTTCTCGATTGTTATCCAGAGCTTGTTATGCTTGTTAGGACTCTTGCCCATAATTGCGGAGCCCCTATAATCGTGGCTGATAGTTTCGCGATAATTGACGATGGGTTTGCTAAGCTTCACTTTTAACCCTGCCTCCTGCATACGGTAGGCAGTGATCTCAAGGTGAAGTTCGCCCATTCCACTTAATAGAAACTCGCCGCTTTCCTTGTTCATCTTGAAGTGCAAGTTAGGATCTTCAGTAGTTAGTTTGTGCATAACTTTGTCGAACAATGGCAAATCCTTAACGTCCTCAGGCTCGACTGCAACTGTTACTACAGGATCCGAAACGTATCTCAGCCCTTCGAACGAGTGTGTTTCAACGCCGTCTTCAGCTATTGTTTCTCCAACGTGGATTGATGGTAAGCCTGATATAGCTGCAATGTTTCCGGCTGGAACGCGATCGATTATAACCCTGTCAGTAGCCATACTCATGTAAACCTGTTGTATCGTGCCTTTCTGGTGACTGCTTACAAGTTGCACGACCTTGCCCTTAGTGACTGAACCGCTGAAAATGCGCCCTATGGCTACAGTTCCACTATGGGGATCAACTTCAATTGTTGAGATGCACATAAGCAATGGCCCGTTTGGGTCCACCTTAGCCATGCCGATACCTGTTGGGCTATCAATTTCACCCGGCCAAATTTGAGTCTGCCTGTAAGGTTGAGCTTGCAGAGGATTGGGTAAATGCTCAACGAACATATCTAGAATTGGATCCGGTAAGGGAGCTTTCTTACTTAGTTCGTCAACTTTTCGTCCCACTTCTTCTGGCGCCCCAGAGTAAGCCTCTATGATGTCTCTAAATGAAATCTTCTTCATTTTCATGTGGATTGAGTTCAAACCCCATTTATGGAGGGCTGAACCGAAAGCTACACGTCCATCTTCGACTGTTACCTGCCAATCTTTCTTATGTTCAGCAGGAGCATACTTCTCTATCAATGAGTTGACTCTAAAAAGTATTTTTGCGAATTTACGTTGAATCTCTTCTGGTGTTAATTTTATTTCTTTAATGAGTCTGTCAACCTTGTTTATGAAGAGGATTGGTTTAACGCGTTCTCGTAGAGCTTGCATCAGGACAGTTTCTGTCTGAGTCATGGGGCCTTCAACCGAATCTACAACTACAAGTGCGCCGTCAACCGCTCTAAGACTTCTCGTTACCGCTCCGCTGAAGTCAATGTGACCGGGAGTGTCAATTAGGTTGATTAGATAATCCTTCTCCTTGAATGTGTGAGTTAAACTGACGTTTGATGCAAAGACTGTCATCTGTCTTTTCTGTTCAAGATCCCAGGAGTCTAAGAACAGTTTTTGTCCTGCTGTTTGTGTACTAATTATCCCGGCTGCAGCTAACAAGCTGTCAGACAAAGTTGTCTTGCCATGGTCAACATGGGCTATGATGCTGGTGTTCCTTATTATGACAGGATTGTTCATCAGTTTGACGATTTCTTCTGTTTGTCTATAACGTGCCATAACAATGCATTCTCCATTCTGAATGATTAACTATTAACTTGCAGAGTTGAGGTTTTGCGAATGAAAGCATTCTATTTCTCTCTTAAATAGATAGGCTACATGGAAATGAAAACTGTCGCCTATTAACCTTATGGCATCAATTTTTGAAAACAAAAATATGACAAAAACTGTTCTCTCTGCGAATAACGAGAATATCCGGGCGATTTTTGTCTGATTACTGTATTGGGAAATATGTTTGGCTCAGATGTAGCTCTTTATCTGCTTGATCTTCGCACCATTAATGTCTGAACTTGGCTAACGCCTTTAATCTTTGCTAGGTCGACCTCGAACTCGTCTACGATGCCCGTCTTGTCTTCTGGAAATCGCACTTGAACGAGAAGTGCTTTGAGTCCAAATGCTATAGGTTCCTCGCCGTATCCTTCAAGTGAAGAGAACTCGGGCAAACACTTCTCAACCTTTTTCTTCAAAGGATTAAAGCTTTTAACAATATCTTCTGGAAAAACCTTGTAGGTGACAATAACACTGCCCATTCTAACCTCTCCTGCGTTACGGTCCAGTGAAACCGCATTTAGGACACTTGTAAACGCGCCCAAACTGCCTGCACTTGCCGCAACGTTTTATCTGTATCTCTCCACAGTTCGGACAAAGAAACTTTGTAGCCTCTGTTCCCGGTGGAATTGGTTTGCCGCAACTTGTGCATGTAACCAATGATAATGTTGCTGTTTTCTCAGACATCATGCTTAACTCCGTGTCGCGTTTTGTAAATGCAAGACTTCCTTATATCTGCTATGCTTATCTTTCTTAGATGTTTAGACTACTGTATTGCTCAACAATAAGACTAAGCATGGAATTAGGCCGAGGCTGATAATGGTTTTTTGATAGACAAATAGACTGTCCGTCGCTTTAGATCTTTCTCGTTCACTGTCCTCTCAAAAAAGTTTGAAGGTGAGCGTCTATTGAAAAATTCAAGCTATCTTCTAAACTGTTTTTGTTTCACAAGTTTATTATTTTGGTTTTCTGTCTATGTTCTGTGGGATAATTTTGGGAGTGAATATTCGAGAAATAGTCCCTAAAGCGCCTGTTAGACTAGAGGACCTGAGCGGGAAGTCAATAGCCATAGACGCCTACAATGCCTTATACCAGTTTTTAGCGATAATCCGCCAACCAGACGGTACGCCATTGAAAGATAGCACGGGAAAAATCACCAGCCACCTCAGCGGTTTGTTTTACAGGACTAGCAATCTCTTGGAGATGGGGTTGAAACCCGTTTATGTTTTCGATGGTGTTCCGCCTGTCCTCAAAGAAGCGGAGATCAAGAGGCGTATGAAAGCCAAAGAGGAAGCCACGATTATGTACGAACGTGCTTTGGCAAGGGGTGACATGTCCGGAGCGCGTGTCTATGCTCAAGCTACTAGTCGTCTGAAGGATTACATGGAGGAAGACAGCAAGAAACTCTTGTCTCTTATGGGTTTGCCTTGGGTTCAAGCGCCCAGCGAAGGAGAAGCACAAGCTGCCCATATGACCAGGTGCGGAGACACAGACTACTGTGCTAGCCAAGACTATGACAGTTTGCTTTTTGGAGCACCAAAATTGATTAGAAACCTTACGATCTCTGGTCGAAGAAAACTGCCGAGCAAAAACGTTTACGTTGACGTCGTTCCTGAGCTTGTTGTACTCAACGATGTCTTGAAAGAATGTGCCATAACATATGAACAACTAATCGATGTGGGTATACTCATAGGAACGGACTTCAATCCAGATGGTATCAAAGGCTTAGGACCTAAGACTGCCTTAAAACTCATAAGAGAAAACAAAACACTCGAGAATGCTTTACCTCATATCAAGAATGCCGAGTTTCCAGTTGAGCCCCAAAGAATCCGTGACATTTTTATCCACCCTAAAGTCATTGATGACTATGTTCTAGACTGGAAAGACCCCGATGCGGAAGGCACCATTGATTTTCTCTGCAGGCAAAAGGACTTCTCGGAAGATCGAGTTAGAAAAGCGCTGGAAAGAATGCGGGACGGAGCTGAGAAGCTTAAAGGGAAAACCACCTTAGAAAAATGGTTTGGGTAAACCTTAAGAAATTAAGCCTTTTGCCCGTATTCACCGGTCAAGGGTACGAACGCCACCCCGCCAAGGTTTTCATGCTTGACTTTCCCATCAATTTCCTTAATGACTTTGATGAGGTTTTGGAACAATGACATACTTCCAACTGGAATCAACATTATGCCCTTAGGCTTCAACTGGTCAACAAGAGGGATGGGCACATTCGGAGCTGCAGCAGTAACAAGGATGCGGTCGTAAGGAGATTTAACAGCATACCCTTTGGAACCATCGCCTAAAACTATGGTCACTCTATCGCTGTAGCCTGCGTTCATAATGTTTTTTCTCGCAACTTCAGCGAGACCTTGAACTGTTTCTACAGTATACACGTGACCATACTCGCTTCGAGGAACTTCCTTCGGAGCAATTATCTCTGCTATCGTGGCGGCATGCCAACCTGAGCCTCCTCCGATCTCCAGAACCCTCATTCCGACTTCGAGCTGCAACGCTTCATTCATAATTGAAACCATATGCGGTGCCGATATTGTCTGGCCGAAACCAATAGGAAGAGGCGTGTCCACGGCGTTGTATGACTGAACGTCCTCCGGAAGAAAATTCGTACGGGGAACAGACTGCATTGCCTTTATTACTTTGGGCGAATGCAGAACACCCTGCCTTATCAGACTATCAACTAGTCGTTCCCACTCGCTTTTCTCCAATTAGAACCACAATAAGAATACTGTAGGCGAGCCCTTTTTAACGTATCCGTGTCAAGATAGGGTGAAAAGCAAGGATTACTTTACAGTGACTGACTTTGCCAGGTTTCTTGGTGTGTCCGGGTTGTGTCCTTTCTCCAAGGCCATGTAATAAGCTAGAAGTTGCAGTGGTACCGAGAAAGGAATGGGCGACAAAACTTCGGGAATACCTTTCGGAACCTCAATGTAGTCATCTGAAAGTTCTTTTATTTCTTCGTCACCTTCTTCCACGACAGCGATTATAGAAGCGCCTCGTGCTTTCATCTCCATTATGTTGCTAATTAACGTCCTGTGTGAGCCATCTTTTGGACAAATGAATACTACCGGAAAGCCAGGTTCGATTAGACTGATCGGGCCGTGTTTGCTTTCGCCAGCTGGAAAAGCTATTGATGGAACATAGGATATCTCCATTAGTTTGAGTCTGCCTTCGTAGGCTGTTGCGGTGCTTATCCCTCGACCCAAGAAGAAGAAAACCTTAGCATTCTTGTATTTCTTGGCGAGTTGCTTGGCCTTCTTCTCCTGTTTTTGCACTATTGTATCCACAATATCTGGCAAGTTCTCCAGTCTTTCCTCAAGTGCATCCATTTCGTCCTGTGAGATTTTGCCCCGCTTCTTAGAAAGCCTAAGCGCCAGTTGAGCTAGCACTGAAAGTTGTGAAGTGAATGTTTTCGTTGCCGCAACCCCTATTTCTGGACCAGACTGTTGGCCAATATAAACTCGAGAAACACGCGTCAGAGTTGAGCCAATCACGTTAGTTAAGCCCAGAATAGTTGCAGCACGTTGTTGGGCACAAGTGACTGCTGCAAGAGTGTCTGCCGTTTCACCTGACTGGCTTACCGCCAAAATTGTGCTGTCTATGTTCACTGATTTGCCATGCTGTTCCACAAATTCGGAAGCATATACTGGATAAGTTGGCAAGAAGGCAAGTTTTGAGAACATGTAAGACGCTGCCAAGCAAGCGTGGTAAGACGTCCCGCAAGCAACAAGAAAAACTTCGTTAGCGCGATCAAGAAACGTGGCTATCAAGTCAAGATAGTGTTCTTGCATCCTCAAGGTGTTACGGAGAGTTGCTGGCTGCTCATGAATCTCTTTGATCATAAAATGCGGATAGCCCTGCTTTACAGCCATTTCAGGGGTCCAATCGATAATTTCTGGCTTTCGTGAGACAGGGCTTGAGTCACGGATTTTTTTTATCTCGTAACCTGCCGATGAAAGAACTATGAGTTCACCATCGTTTATCAGAACTGCTTTGTTAGTCACTGGGAGGAATGCTGGAATATCGGAAGCGCAGTAAACGCCATCTTTGCTTACTCCAAGAACTAGTGGGCTTTCGTTTCTGGCGCATATTATTTTGTCCGGCTCTCTGGTTGAGATTACTGCAATGGCGTAAGAGCCTTCAAGAGCTTTGACGGTTTCAAGCACGGCGTCAGCCAGACTGAGTGACGAGTCTTTCTTTAGAGTTTCTTCTATGAGATGAGGTATGACTTCAGTGTCAGTTTTGGAGACAAAACGATGACCGAGATTTTCTAATTCAAGCTTTAGTTCGCTAAAATTCTCAATGATTCCATTGTGGACAACGGCTATTTGCCCTGTGCAATCCAAGTGGGGATGTGCGTTGATTTTAAGTGGCGCGCCATGTGTAGCCCAACGCGTGTGGCCGATGCCAATTTTTCCGGGAAGATCGTCAAGATTTATGATCCTGTGAACTTCATCGATTTTTCCCTGATCTTTTTTCAAACTAATTTTGTTCTTGTTTATAGTGGCTATTCCCACTGAATCGTAGCCACGGTATTCAAGACTTTTCAGCGAAGCATGAATTAACGGTGCCGCTGTTCCTTCTTTCAATATGCAACCAAAAATCCCGCACATTTCTGTAGCCTCATTTGCTCCATACCATGTCTTATAAGCCACTATCAATCTGATTTTTCGCTAATAAGGGTTTTTAGGAATAAACTTTCAGTTCTGAAAGAAATTTTTTAGGAGCTTTACCAGATTATCCGTAATAAGGTATTCTGGAGATCGACAAAGCTCGGGTTTTTGCTCAGCCTTATAACAAAATTTTTAATAGTGCATACTCACCTACTTTAAGAACAATATGTACAAGAAAATGCTTCTCCAAAACGACGATGGTGCCCAAAAAGCAAAAGAAATCAGCATTATGCGAGACGCCCAGAAACTAAAAATGATTCTGGGCAACTTGAGCTGGAAAATCCTAACGATGCTGTCAGAGAAAGAAATGTATCCTCTAGAAATCGCCCGAAAACTGGGGGTGCACGAACAGAAAGTCTATTATCACATCCGGAAACTGGCAAAAGCAGGAGCGATAGCCGTTGAAAAGGAAGAAAAGAAAAAGGGCGCAACAGCAAAATACTACAAAACAGTTTCCCCAGCCTTCGGAATAGAATTCCCACAAGGATACAAAACAATCCAGCCCCTTTCACTCCTAAGTTCAGAAAAACATATCCAACTGTTCTTCAAAGAATTTGTAAACGGAAATGGAGCTTTTGAGGGAAAAATAGTTGTTGGAAGCCCCACACCTCACGGTCCTTTCAGAACCAGCGCGAGAGATGGTCATTACGCTGCACATTTAGCGCTTTTCATGGGGCAGTTCGCCAAGATGCCGACAGACTTTGCAGTTAAGTTAGACGTCGATGTCAAAGCGGAAAAGGAAGAGAAGAATAATCTCATTCTAGTTGGCGGTCCAGGAACGAACCTGCTTGCGCAGGAAATAAACGAGTACTTGCCAATCAGGTTCATTATGGAATCTACAGATCAAGGATTCTTGCTTGGCGGTTTGTCGTCCAACAAGACTTCCAGAATTTACACCGCTGATGTTGCTGGTTTGATAGCTAAAATAGCAAATCCGTGGGACAGTTCAAAGCGTATTATCGTCTTAGCTGGAAATAAGGCGGTTGGAACCAAAGCATGCGTTTTGGCCTTGGCAAACTTCTGGAGTAAAACATTGCGAGATTACTGTGGTGAAGACAGTTTCGCAACTGTAATTCAAGGTTTGGATTTGGACGGGGACGGAAAAGTCGATTCGATCGAGGTAAATGAATAGAATTGGGCACGCATGAGGTAAAGGAGATACTTTTCGGGTACGGGCATGCAAACATCAAAGCCTCCCATAGATCGACATTGGAATTCACAAAAGATAAAAATTTGACAAAGAATGGTGACTGCATTGTCGCGATAGGTACCGATAAAGCACTAGAGGATTTGAGCATTGATTTTAAGGAGAAAATGCGAAAACCAAACGCGAAATTGATTGTGCTGATTGAGGCGGATGGAATCTCGGAACAGTTGACTGCAGTTGGCTCTCCGGAACTGAGATTGGTTCATCCAAAAGATATTGTGATAAGGAAAAGTGACTACATATCTGACAGAACGCTAGCTGTTCACGCAGACAAAGCATCGCAGGATTTAACCAGAAAACTCGTTGAAAAACTTCAGAATCCAAAACAAGAAGTGAAGATCACCCTCATTGTTCGTAGCTAAAGAATCCTTGCGTCGATAACAAATTGCCACTCATAAGGCGCGGTCTCACGGATAGTTTTTGCTAAGATTATCCTCTCCAATTTTCTTCCGTTTCTTTCCACTGCTTGAGCGAGAAGCAACTTCTGGTTTTCTAGTGAGTCAGGAAGGCGGAAGAAACCGTAGTAATGGACCGTGCCCCCTGTAAATTTTAGTGCCTTGCAGGCAACGTCAACGAATTCTGAAGCTTTTTCGGGCAAATTCATTATCACACGGTCCGCAACTCCTTGAAGTTTGACTTCAATGACCTGCCGTGCGTCTCCATGAATTGGGAAAACTCGGTCCTCCACCCTGTTGAGTCTAATGTTGGTGTTCAGAAGCTCTATCGCCTTCGGATTCATGTCGATAGCATAAACCTTCACGCCCACTTTGTTCTTTGCCAGCAATATCGAAAAAGGTCCTACACCTGCGAACATGTCCACGATGGTTTCGTCTTTTTGAACCAAGGCGGCGACTCTCTTGTGTTCTTGTGAAAGTCGGGGGGAAAAATACGCTCCAGTGACGTCAATCTTAAACCTGCATCCTTGTTCATTATGCATGGTTTCAGTCTTGTTCTTCCCAGCAATAACTCTTAATTCCCGAAGGCGGTATGTCCCGGTAACTGCACCCATCTTTGCAAGTACTGTCTGGACATTCTTGTGCGAGTCTAGAATAGCTTCACCGATGAGTTTTTCATAGGCTTTTAGTTCAGGAGAGGTTTCGACTATGGCTATATCCCCGATTATGTCAATCGCTCGTGGCAAACTAGGGATAAGATTTAGAGGCAATTGGTTGCGGACAGCTTCAGCTAGAGTTTTTCTATGTCTTGATTTTTTTGCGAAAAGGCATGTTGAAAATTGAAGATTAGGAATTTGTGCTTTTAGCATTAGTAACTCCTTTTCGTCTGGATTGCGAAAAAGGGGAATACAAATGACGTCATCTTCTCTCTGAATCTCTAATTCCTTATTGATCATTTCCAGCTTGTTAACCAGAGCTAACGCTGTTTGACCGTGGATTTTGCCAATTATTGCACATAACGAGGTTTCTGGCATTGGCTAATCTCCTTTTTCTATTCTGTAAAGCCCATTTATCCGGTGAACACAGAATTTTGGTTTAAGCATTTTTTCAGAGAGCCAAATATTCGTTTCTAAATGGTCAGATAAATCTCTTGTTAGAATTGTCGATTTGCCCTCTGCCAAAGCCATGTAAGGAATAAGCATATCTGCCATGTGAATATCAACGGCGGGCATGGCGGACAACTCTTTGAGTAGCTTTCCAGAAACGTCTCTGCCAATCGCTTCACTTGACTTCTTGAGCTCTCCAATCGAGTCAGCCCCCAATATAGCTCCTGTTGTGGTCTCTGCCCATAAAGTAATTGAGCTTCCTTTCTGAAGAGGGTTTGACCGATCATTCACTATTTGAATTCTTGCAGCATATCCTTTTTCGAAAAGATAATTGTATGCCGCTTTTGCTTGGCGCTCCGCGACGTTTCTTCCATCAAGAAAAGTGCAGATTGAGACTCCTTTTATGCTTTCTAGTTTGCCGAAGCATCCTAGATCAATTGGTCGAAGTTGCTTCTGTGGCTTTGTCGTCATCGTTACTTCGCCATTTCCCTTCGGGTAATAGCCGTATCTATGAACAATTATTTCCACTTCAAAACCCATTTTCTTGATCGTTGGCAACAACACGCGCTGCAGATACGTAATGGTTGGAGAGTGAGACACATCCGTTCCGCCCGTCACACGAAGCCGTACCGCTTGTTTGGCAAATGCACATATGGGTAACACCGTCATCAAAAGCATAGGAATGCTTCCAGCAGTTCCAATTCCAACTTCGATGTCTCCGCCAAGTATCTCCCGTGGTCTAAACCAGATTTCGCGAGAATTAAGAACCGCGCCTTCCAATTCAGCATTACAGATTTTTGCAGCTGCCAGCGTAGCATTCAAGTGTTGTGGTTTTAGTCCTGGTCCTGGTCTATTTTGTCTAATGTTGTAGATGTGTAACGGTTGGGAAGTGATTGCAGCCAGGGCTATTGCCAATCTAAGGATTGTACCGCTGCCACTTTTCTGGCTTCCATCAATTTCGAACATTACACGCAGTTCTCCAACACTACACTTTGGCTTTCATACTAATAGCAAGTTTCAAATAATTAATAAGCTCCCTAATTACTTTAGAAAACCTGGGGAAGGTTATTCATGAGCGTCGAAAAAGAGACAATAGACAGGCTTATTGAAAGAGTGGATGAGCTTCTATTAGTCCTAAAAAAGATTTCAGAAGATTTGCACTCTATTTCTGCGTCAGCAAAGTCGATTGCGGTTTCACAAATCACTCAGCCAATGCCTCAAACAACAGGTGTGGCTCATGAAACTCCTGGAAAAAGGACGAGACTGGAAGACGTTCGCATGGCTTTCCCAGAGGAATTGGAAAACCTTCTCAGTTTTGAAGAGAAAAGCGATTACGTAGTAATAAAACCGAGACAGTTTCTGGGATCTGAAAATTTTGCAAAAATAGCCTCTGCAGTTCGCGGTTTGGGCGGCGAATACATAAGTGCTGGAAAAGATTCGCATTTCAGAGTTTATAAGACTTAATCGTTGCTGCACTGCTAAATCAAACAGAAGTCTCTTTCGCTTCTCTTGATGGCTATGAGAAAATTAGTATAGTATTTCGAAATCTCTAAATTCGCCAACAAACCTCTCCCAAACTATAGTGAAATGAGTTACTCGAGCGTCCATTGGACCTATTCTGCAAAATTCAATCATTGTATCCACTAATTCACCTCGACCTTCGAAAACCGCTTCGACCTTGTTATCGGGCAAATTTCTAACCCAGCCTTTCAAGTCAAGGCTATCTGCCCTGCGCTTGGTTTCTGACCTGAAGAATACTCCTTGAACTTTGCCCTCTATGAAAACATGGGCTCTGACTTCCACACCTTTCCCTTCTATATCGTTCTCAGCACGTATATCTGTGGTTTCTGATTGCTTAGAAGCTTTCACTTTAACACATCTCTCTACTACACGTATACGTCGTTGAGACACGCGTTTTAAAAGCGTTTTTGGAATGATTGAACTTTAGTGGATTGGAATGTTTCAAAATAATATGGGGAAACTGCTGGTGTACGCAACAAGTGGTGCACCTCATAGGAAGCGGTTGCAGTCTGTCAGGATGGCAACAGAGGAGACTGCCAAGCGTCTAAACTTGGATTTTGAAATAATCAAATCTGACAAGGGGGCTTCACCAATCTATGTGTATTACGACGGCTGTGATGACGGTGAGCCTATTCCTCTTTACTGCGATAAGGGCAAGGCCGGCGACCTTGCTGATATTTGCATTGCTTTAAGAAAAATGATTTTTGTCTTGTCTTTTCACCCTAAACATTCGGCATTAAAGCAACTGCGAAACGAGATTATGAGACTTTCTTGAACCTGACTGACTGGTTTTCCAAGAGTACTTCGTAAACTTGATTCACATCAAATCCTATGCCTAAATCGTCGTATTCTTGTTCCGTGAGAAACAGAAGTATTTTTGGCGTCGACAACTGCGTTCGCTGTGGAAGGAAAGGCATCTGCTGCTGCATCGCCTGGAGAATGTCCTGTGCCATTTTTGCTTCATCGGACTGAGGTCTAACCACAAAGTGCGAAACCTCGCGTTCTTCAACCAATTCTATTCGCTTCCCGAGGTTACCGTCTAAATCTCTGTTTGACTCGATTTTGTTTACCCTTACTCGAAACAACTACTATCACGCTTGACAGAATATCCAAATCAAAGATTTTAACTTATGCCGTTTGCCTAGTTTGGTGAGCTAACAGATAGGCTTAACTTACGATGCCAATTCTGCCACGGTTTCCTTATTTACATACTTGCCTCTGAATCCCAAGTTTTTTAGAATAATGCGTATGGTATCCGTGGATTTCGGGTTTGCAAGTTCTTTGAAGTTTCTGAACCGAACAAAAGTCATTTCAGTTCTTCCCTGAGCAAACTGGCAATACTCATCAAACGAAGCGAAACAGGTCTCGGCACCGTACATAGCCCAAAGCTCCGATGTTGAACCAGTCAAACGTTCCACAAAGTCTGCGATTCCCAGAATCTGCATTACAGGTTTTTTGACGTAGAAGAGTAGTTTTTCAGCTGCTCTAGGTGCAACGTGATTTTTACGCACGAAAGCATGAACTCTAATGTCCGTTTTGCCGAGTTGGGAAAGTTTTTTCCAATATTTCTGGTCGGAAATGAGGATGAAGGCGTAACGCTCAGTTTTCATCTTCCGTATCCTATATATCCCATAATGGTTTCATCCTGAAATAACAGTTTCGGCAACCAGCTCTATGAGAATATCGATCGCGCGCTATGTCGTAACCACCGGATTCGGATTCGACTGTTGATACTTTTGAAATAGCAACACAGAAAAAGAATCATCCTCAACCAGATATAGTGTCCATTGAATTATGACGGCTAAAATTTCTGTTTCACACACTGTCTCTTTCTCATCTGAATGCTGAATTGCAGCATACAAAACTCGATTTTCTGAAGAAGTTGCGGTAGCATACTATGATTTGATGCTAAGCGGAAATTGGTGTTTGGCCTGTTTGTTTGACGCTTTTAGGAGAAATCTTTAACATAGTCACATTTCCATTCTAGTAATAGAGATTTGAAAGCCAAGGGAATGTTGATGAGTCTACTAACACATGACCGCTTTTGGAATGCTGTAATTAGCTTTCCAACCACGAAAAAAATGTTAGACTTATCACTAAAAAAGTGCAGCGTGTGCGGAAGAACCGTTCTTGAAGCTGCACTGGATGATTACATGGGTACCCCTCATCAGAAGTGCAAAGAGTGCGGTCGCTTCTATTCCAAAATTATAAGATTCTGGATCGAGTTTCTTCGAAGAAGTCTTTCGCTGAAAAGAGAAAAAGTGGAAAAGCTCTTAGTTGACCCTTATGCGAGGAGGGCAATAATCAATATAGTTCGGTCTTTCAGCCACTTTGGAATAACGAAGCCTCTCTCCATATATGCGCCTTTTCTCGTCGTATGGGATTTTACGCACCGATGCAATCTAAGATGCAAACACTGTTACTCCAATTCGGGTGCAACTTCAGAGACCGAACTAAACACGAAAGAGGCGCTCGATGTTGTGGACCAACTCGCGGATTACGGAGTGACCGCCCTCGCTTTTTCAGGAGGGGAGCCCCTGGCTCGCGAGGACTTCTTCAAAGTCGCAAGCCATGCTGCTAAGCGCGGATTATATGTTTCTTTAGCCACAAACGGAACCATGCTTACTAAAGAAAACGTGAGAAAACTCAAGCAAGCTCAAGTAAACTACGTGGAAGTAAGTATTGACGGCGCCACAGCACAGACTCACGATTCCTTCCGAGGCGTCACAGGCGCCTTTGAAAAAGCAGTGGCTGGACTAAAGAACTGCGTGGAAGCAAACCTGTGTGCGTGTATCGCCACTACTGCAACCAAGGGTAACATCAACGAGATGCCCGGCATCTTGGATTTGGCGGAAGAAATCGGAGCGCAAAGATTTACCTACTTCAACTTTGTTCCGACTGGTCGCGGAAAAATGCACTACGACCAAGACTTATCACCTGAGGAAAGAGAAAAACTCATGATTTACCTCTTGAATAGAATGTCAAAGGGATGCAAAACGACAATTCTAACAACTGCCCCCCAACTAGCTAGAGTCGCTCTTCAGTGCCAAGGAACGCGGGGAACAGGGGAAGTAACGTTGTCAATGGCTCATATGCAAACTGCCCGTGTTAGCAAGAAAGCTGTGCCGCTTGGTGATTTTATCGGGGGATGCGGGGCTGGGCGATTGTACTGTTCGCTCAGTCCAAATGGTGACGTGCACCCTTGTGTTTTCTTCCCCATTAATGTTGGTAGTCTGAAAACCTCAAAGTTCGGTGAAATTTGGCTCAACAGTAGTCTCTTCAACGAGTTAAGAGATAGGCGTAACCTAAAGGATGCCTGCGGAAAATGTAGGTACATATACATTTGTGGGGGTTGCCGAGCTAGAGCTTATGCATATCATAATGATTATCTATCATCAGACGTTGGTTGTGTTCTGGCAAACAGAGAGTGATGTTGTCACGAGATGAGGCAAACCAGAGTTAAAATAACACATGTCAGTGATTCAATTGCCGAATCTATAGATGAAGCGCTGAAAGACTTTCCCGTGCGCAGGAAAAGGAGAATTTTCATCAAGCCAAATATGTCTGACCCCAGCTACCTACCCGGTGTTGTAACCACACCCCAGCTAGTTTACGAGGTCGTTAGCAGACTACGCAATTCTGCTGAAGAAGTCATCGTTGGAGAATCTAACGGATACAACTATCAATGCTGGCAAGCATTCAAGGGAACAGGAATAGAGACCGCTGTTAAGAAAGCCGGCGGCTCTGTGGTCAACTTGTCCGAAGATAAAGTCGTAGAGGTTAAAATAAGAGACAGCCCCGTAAAACGGCTATTTTTGCCCAAGACTTTGATCGACGCCGATTTTGTCGTGGATATGCCGGTTATGAAAACCCATGAGTTCAAGATTTACAGCGGTGCCTTGAAAAACTTGTTTGGTTGTGTGCCAGACGACAGGCGAATCTTCATGCATCATCAACTGGACGAAGTGCTTTTCCAGCTCTATTCTATTCTCAATCCACAACTAACCGTGATGGATGCTATCGTGGCAATGGAGGGTAACGGACCCACCAAAGGCAAACCTGTAAGGATGAACTTGATATTGACAGGCAATGACGCGTTAGCGGTTGATATGACTGCAACGAAATTAATGGGAATAGATTGGAAAGAGGTAGATTATTTGAACCACGCCGCGAAGAAGACTGGTATAGAAACAGAAAGCATCAAGGTGGAGGGTTGTCGCATAGCAGATTACGCACGTAAGTTTGAGTTGGCAAGACGAGATCTTCCAGTTCAAGCGCAACTCCAAATTTACAAGAGTCCGCTGATGACGAAAGTCTTGTTCTGTCAATTGGGTTTAGTCAAAATCTTCCAGAAAGCTGCTAGTACATACAGAAAGGCTGCGGCCAAAGAAACAGCTAGTTAAGAGCTTCTTCGTAGACCCTGAGGACTTTCCGTACAATGAGGCGCCAGTCGAACCTTTCCTCGATTACTTTTCTTGCGCAAAGAGCTATTTCCGATGCCTCACTAGGATGTTCTAGAAAATACAGAATTCTGTCTGACAGTTCCCGCGGGTTCGAAGGCTGCACTAAAAAACCGTTCTTGCCGTCTTCAATCATCTCTGGAATACCTCCAACATTCGTTGTCACAACTGGCAAGCCAGTTGCCAATGCTTCCAACACGGCGAAGGGAAGGTTCTCGTAGAAGGTCGAAAAAGCGAAAACATCCGCTGCCTGATAAAGCATCGGTAACTTCTTGTCTGGATAGTACCCAGTGAATAATATCGTATCTTTCACCCCGAGTTTCTCTGCGTATGCCACTAATTTCTTCATTTCATTGCTCTGCCCCTTGCCACTGATTATAAACTTGGCGCGGGGGAATCTGCGAGTGACAGCTGGCATGCTCTCTATTAGCGTAAACAACCCTTTCCGAGCGTAAAGCCTGCCGACCGAGAGAATGGCAATTTCATCTGTTTTCAAGCCAAGCTCCTCTTTCGCTCTACGTTTGTTACTCGTGGGCTGGAACTTGGTGACGTCGACGCCGTTGTGGATGACGCTAATTTTGTCTTCTTTGACCTTATAGTATTGAAGTAACTCGCGCTTTGTGAAGTTGCTCACGGCGATTATCTTGTTTGATTTCTTTAGCATGCTTTCTTCGAAGAGGCGGAGGAACCAGTTGAAGCTAACCATAAACTTCTCGTTAGGGTTAAGCCTGCTATAGGGTTCGCCCTTAATCGCTTCAGCTTCGCCCTTCCAAGTCGAGTGAACCGTAGATATTAGCGTCTTGCCAAAGCCCGTTGGAACCGCGAAATTTGGAACCAGAGGAAGATTAGCATGTGTGATGTCCACAGGAACGCGATTACGGAGACTGTTCAGTTTTCTAAATGACGACCCAGCAAAAACGAACGATTTTATGATAGGTGTTTTGGATGACTTAAGGAATAAAACAGAAAGCTTCTCGCTGACTCTGACATCCCCGGCTTGGCTGTAACCCGTAACTACACAAACTGAGTATCCGTGTTTCATGAGTTCTTTGGACAGGTAGTAAACGTAGGCTCCAGTGCCGCCCGACAACGGCAGATATTCTGGAGAGATGAAACACACTTTTTTCATTTAGCTACCGCCTGTCTCCTGTTATGTACTTGACTGAAGTAATAACTGCCCCTGCGAACCACGCACAAGATCTGACGAAGTACAGTACCACTAGGCGCATAGCTGATTTATCTCTAAACTTGATTGACACCTTAACGGCTGAAAACAAATAGTACGCCAAGATGACCAACAGGAGTCCACCAGCAAGGTACCAGAAAAACCGGGTGAAGGCTGGAACACCGAGAAAGAAAAGAGCTAGAACTGCAAGAAATAAGATGGGTTGGATGTTCATACCGAAATCGGTTATTCCATCGCCCTTAGCCAGATTTTTATGTTTGAAGTAGAGCCTGAGAGTATTTTTTCCGTACTGGAGCTGCTGCCGGAAGTATGCACGCAACGTAGTCCTATTGAAATGGTGACACTTAGCGTTGGAGTCGTAGACTATCTTGTAACCTCTGCTGGTTATTCTGAAGCCAAGGTCTGTATCATACTGGGAAGGCAGATTCTCGTCAAACCAACCTACATCTTCTATTATGTGTTTTTTTAGCAGAAGGTTCATGGTGGCAACACGAACAACATACTTTCTCAAGCGGGCATACCTGTTTCTCAAGTCGTACCCGATGCTTCGCGCCCAAGCATTCTCCGCATTCCATGTTTCTATGCCTCCGCTTACGCCAGCCACTTGTGGGTCATCCAAGTGTGGAACGAGTTTGGTGAGCCATTCTTTCTCGACTTTTGCGTCAGCGTCGATGAACCCGAGAATTTCGCTATTCGTATGTTTTATGGCATAGTTGTATGCGGCAGGAGCATTGAGAGGAGTTGAGACAACCCTAGTGGAGTATTCTTTTGCTATCTTAACCGTTGCATCCGTAGAGCCACCGTCGACAATAATTACCTCCAGCAAATCCTTAGGGTATTCTAGCTCAGAGACTGATTTGAGGCATTCTTCTATTGTCCGCTGGTTGTTGAGTGTTGTTATGATTATCGAGACCTTGGGGTTGGAAGCATTTTTGGTTATTCTTCATCAACCTCCAGTGTAAGCCAGCACTATGGACAACAAAATCTTGAAACCATCAACCAGCGGATCCAAGCCGGATCTTCCGTATGTCCGTTGCTCGAAGCTTATGGGCACCTCGCTTACTCGAAAATCCCGCCGGGCTATCTTCACCAGCATCTCCGATTCTATCTCGTAACCGCTGGACTTCAAATGCATATGCCTCAAGACTCTAGATTTCATCGCGCGATAGCCAGATTGGGAATCGGTAACTGTCTTTTTAGTGAAAAGCCTGATTAGAAAATCGAACAGGCTGACGCCGAAGGCGTTGAGTTTTCTGGTTGAAATGGACTTTTGGTTCAAGTATCTTGATCCGATGATGAGGTCAGCCTTTTCGTGTAGTATGGGAGATAGTAAAAGTGGCAACTCCTCTGGGCGATGTGACCCATCTGAGTCTATTGTTACTATTATTTCACCCTTTGCCTTAGCAAATCCCACTCTCAAGGCATACCCCTTGCCCATGTGCTTTCTTAACGAGTACACTTTAACGCCAGTCTTCTTTGAGTTTTCCAGCGATCGGTCTTCTGAACAGTCATCTACAACTATTATTTCGATCCCAGAGTCAATTTTTTCTAAAGTCATTTTTACTCTTTCGATTATATTGCCTACTGTCAGTTCCTCGTTGAACACAGGAATTATGACGGAGATTAGCATCTCTCAGGGACCCATTGCAGTATGATGCTGAATGAAAGAATTTATAAAGTTTGGCTGTGAGTTCTAACTGCTATTTATTGAACCAATACTATATAGAATGGAAGAAAGCATGTCTGACAGAATCGAAACAGACCGGACCATGTGGTTTTCGATGTGGTTTTTGGCTTCAATCGCTACTTTTGGTGTTGCGTTCTTCCCCATGTTCTATCGTCTAATCGAGAATAGAAACAGTCATTTTCGTAGGGAAGCTGACTTGGAAAAGCGGATTGCAGTTTTCGTTAAGAACCAAGGAAGAGAAGCTCCCGTGACAGTTGATAGGGTTCATGAGATGAATGCAAGGGCATGGGCTGCTGCTATTGTTTTTGTGATTCCTGTTTTTGTTATGGCATATTTCCTCTCTAAGGATTTGATTGTTCACGAAAAACATCAAGATACGTTCCTGTCAAGTGCGTTCCAAGGGCGCATGTTTATGCCTCAGACCGTGCCGATAAGAAAATATGTATTGTTAACTATAGTTACTATGGGTTGGGGAATAATCTATTGGCTCTACAAAATTATTAATTTGTATAACGCACACTTTAAGGCGCAGTGGGCCATAGAAAAAGAGATAGATACAATAATGGAGGATGACAAAAATTGGCAAGCACATGTAGGAAACGCAGGTTTGTGAGCCATGGCGGAGACGTCTGGGGCTTTAGCAGAAAATATAATATTCCGATAGAGACAGTGCTTGACTTTAGTGGACCAATTAACTTCCTAGGACCTTCGCCAAAAGCGTTGGAAGCAGTGGTAAAAAACGCTAGGTTTGTCAGGTTTTATCCTGATCCAAACCCTGTTGAGTTAAGGATGGAAATCGCCAAGTACGTTGGGCATGGTGTTGACGCGGCTAACATCATCTTAGGAAATGGTTCGATAGAACTTATCTATATGATCGCGGAAATTTTCCCTCACAACTTCAAAGCTGTTATTCCTGTGCCGTCTTTCACCGAATACGAGAAAGCGGCATTAAGAGTTGGGGGTGAGCCGATTTTTGTGCAGTTGCCGGACAACTTTGCGTTGGAACCTGAAAAAATTATGAACGCGATAACGGATGACACCCGGATATTGTGCATCTGCAACCCGCACAGCCCCTCGGGGACACTCTATAGCAAAGAAACGGTTTTGAAGCTTGTTGAGTTTTGCCATGAGAAGGATATAATCGTTAGTGTGGATGAGAACTACATTGAATTCACAGAAAAAGCTCAAGACTATACCCTGGCGGGCCAAATGCGAGATTATGATAATCTTTTTGTGATACGATCAGTCACGAAATTCTATGGCATGCCAGGCATACGCTTCGGATACGGCATAGCTACTGAAGGGCTTATCGATACTCTTCAAACAGTCAGACAGCCATGGAGCATCAATAGTCTGGCAGGTTTTGCAACGTCGGCAGCGTTCAAAGACAAAGAATTTATCGAAAATACCCGGCTTACTATTGCCAAGCAAAGAACACAATTTGCCCAAATGCTCAGTCAAATTGGTGATTTGCACGTGTTTCCATCTGAGACTAATTTTCTGCTAGTAAAAATTCTTAACAGGAAAACAACATCAACCGCATTGCGGGAAAAAATGGCTGAAAGGGGCATTCTGATCAGAGACTGCAGTACATTTGTAGGGCTAGATGACAGCTACTTCCGAGTTACCGTTAGGTCGGCTGAAGACAACAGAAAGCTTGTGAGAACCATGGAAAACATAATCAAAAAAGGAAAATAGAACGTGGCAAGTCGGAAAGCTCCGAAATATCAAATTAACCTTTCGTTCAGTTTTTGCCATTTGTTTCATGTGTGGGTTAATGCAAAAACTTGTTGGTAGCAAAGGAAATAATCTACCATGCAGCTTGGAAATTGGCTAATGTTACTTTGAAAAATAGGTTGGGGCTTTTTTCAAGACTTTTAAGAAACCCTCACGCTTCATCTTTCTGAAAATTCTCCGGGGCGACTTGTTGAAGTTTCCGTGAAATCGCCTCTGAATTTCAAGCAGCGATTCATAATTGAACTCTTTTGTTTTTACGTAGGCTACGAAATCTTCAACACGGTCGTAGAGATGGTTCTGAATCACTTCTTCGTACAAGCTACTTCCTGGGACAGCTACAAAAACGTTGAATCTACACCAGTCAGGATCCAACTTTCTGGCAAACTTGAAGGTGGCGTTCATGTCATCGACTGTTTCGCCGGGTATCCCGAGTATGAAGGAGCACGCGGTCTGAATCCCTTCTGCCCTGCAAATCTTGAATGCCTTTTCTGTTTGTTCAAGTGTAATGCCCTTGTTGATTTTTTCCAAAATTCGGGGCGACCCTGATTCTCCGCCAAACCATATTGTTTTGCAACCAGCTGCTTTCATTTCTCTTAGCATTTCTCTTGAGATCATGTCCACGCGGGTGTCACAAACCCATTCAATTTCGAGTTGGCTTTTCTTCATTAAGGTGCATAGCTCAATTGTCTCTTTTTTTCGAATGGTGAAATTGTCATTAATGAAGTAGATTCCTTTCGTGCCATAGTTTGCGATTAAATGCTTAATCTCCTCTACCACTCTTCGGGGGCTAAAAGAACGGCACGTTTTTCCCCACAGTTGACGCGTCTCACAAAAAGCACAATTGAAAGGGCACCCTCGCATTATGTTCATGTTATCCACAGGTTTAACGTCTAGATACTCAATTGCTCTGTCGTAAAGGTGCATTGGCAACAAGTGTCGAGCTGGAAAAGGGAGTTCGTCCAAGTTGCTGATGAATGTGGCGGGCGTTTTCACTATTTTCCCTTTCCGTCTAGAGGCAACACCCGGTATTGCTGCAATAACTCCTTCTTCCGCGCCTTTGGAGAGGCATGTTGTAAGCTCAACCATCGCGCGTTCTCCTTCCCCCATTACCGCGAAGTCGATCTCAGGATGTTGTAACATGCTGTCCGGTTCGTATGAGGGATGCCATCCTCCGACCACTATCTTGCAAGAAGGAAGAACTTGCTTTATTGCTTTAGCCGTTTCAACACATCGGCCATAGGTTGCTGAACCACATGTTATTCCCACAATCTCAGGGTTCAGTTTCGCTACTTTTAGTTTGACTTCGTCAATTGGCCTTTCAAGCAGGTAGTTGTCAAAAACTTCCACTTGAAATCCTGCTTCTTCAAGAGCAGCGGCAACATAAGCAAGACCTAAGGGCAGAAATCCCCTTCCGTGAATCCATGGACCTGATGCAGGAGGCGCCGTGGTCATTAGTAAGATCACTTGTTGGTACATCCCTTGTTTTTGAAAGCTGTGCAATACACGCTGAATCTTTTAGATAAAAAGTTACTAAAATAATAACCTTTACTCAATAGCGTTTTCAGACGAGAATTCACTTCCAAACATAACTTATGAAGCTGTTTTTCCTTAACGCCAGAAATTCTGGAGGGTGTCTCAATACGGGTGCAGTTGGTACGCCTATAGAGCTATGTTAGAGCGACAGGATAATGGCAAATGAGGTCAATTCCAGTTTTTCTTCGGTCTTATCTCTGGATGCGGAAACAGTGGCGATATTCCGTTACTGTTATTTGGCAATTGTAGATTATTACGAAAATCGTAAAATGATTAATGAAAACGGAAAGATTTAAATAAATAGTTGCTAGAAGTAAGCCTCCGAATGAGGAAAGAATGTCATGACAGTGTTTAGCGGTTGCTACACAGCACTAATTACTCCTATGACAAATATCGGTGAAGTGAATTACGAAGGTTTACGCACTCTAATAGACTACCAAGTCAAAGAAGGCGTAAACGGGATTCTGGCTGTTGGCACTACCGGAGAAAGCCCCACGCTAGACTGGAACGAACACCACAAAGTCACCGAAAGAACATACGAATATGCAGATGGACGTTGCCAAACCATAGCGGGAACGGGAAGCAACTCGACACAAGAAGCCATAGAAGGAACAGCACACGCGCAACACGTTGGCATAGACTGCGTCTTGCTCGTTGACCCGTACTACAATGGACCTAGCAGCTTGGAAATACGCAAGGAATATTTCGAACCAATAGCTCGAAAATTCCCAAAAGTACAAGTGATCCCTTACGTAATCCCTGGCAGAACCGGAACACAGCTCTTGCCACAGGATATTGCCACACTTTATCAACAGTACCCCAACGTTAGCACTGTTAAAGAAGCAACTGGTGACCTCGAAAATATGCGACTCACTAGAAGACTCTGTGGTGCAGACTTCAACATACTATCAGGTGATGACGACAAAACCTTCACTATGATGATAACGCCTGAAATCAAATCTACTGGTGTTATCTCGGTCATAAGCAACATTGCACCACGTGCCGTGCAAAATATGACTCAATATTTATTGAAGGGTAAGATAGAGGAAGCAAGAAAAATCCATGATGCTCTGCAACCGCTCTTTAGCATAGTCACTGTGAAAACACAAGAACAGACACCTTTTGGTCCAGTAACCTGCAAGGCGCGAAACCCTCTCGCATGCAAGACGCTCATGAATATTCTAGGTATGCCTTCAGGTCCATGCAGGCAACCATTAGGGAAGATGACACAAAATGGTCTCGAAATAGTCCTTGCTAACGCTAGGAAGGTCTACGAGAACAACCCAGAAATCCTTTATCCAATTGAAGACTTCTTCAGCGTAAGCCTCAAAGACCGCTTGTACCAAGAAAAGTTTTGGAAGGGACTTACATATGCTTAAGTTGTGTGTAGCTGGTGCGGCAGGTAGAATGGGTGAGGCAATCATTCGTGAAGCATCAGCCAAAGGGTACCAGATAGTCGGAGCAATCGATGCCTCAGACAATCCATCTCTCGGCAGAAGCCTAAAAGAAATGGGAATATGCGACTCTGACACACGAATCATCGGTGTAGAGAAAATCAGCGACGCCGTTCAGGATGCAGACGTTTACGTGACCTTCACAGCACCATATGCCGAAGTTGCTAATTTGCCTCTTGTTGCCCGCCTCGGCAAACGCATTGTATTAGGTACGACGGGCTTTACAGAAGAGCAATCACGTTTAATCAGAAACGAAGTTAAAGATCGGGTTCCAGCTGTGTTCTCACCGAACTACTCAGTTGGAGTAAACATTTTCTTTAAACTCGCCCGGGCTTTGAAAGCGTTTCCGCAAGACTATACTTTCAGCATTAGCGAAATTCACCACACGGGCAAAAAAGACGCGCCAAGCGGAACCGCGAAAAAACTAGGTGAAATAATATCTGATTCACGCGGTTACACGCGAACAATATACGGACGAGAGGGCATAAGTCCGAGGATGCCCGAAGAACTAGAAATCGCAGCATTACGCGCAGGTGGTGTTCCTGGAATCCACAGTCTTATTGTAGCGGGACAGCACGAGATGCTTCGTATAGAACATACTGCATTTTCCCGCAGCGTTTTCGCTCAAGGTGCAATCTACGCGGCAGAATGGCTAAGTCGCCAAACACAGCCAGGAATTTACAGTATGGAAGATGTCCTGGGTCTTTCGCAGTAAGGTGGAAGCAATTGGGCAACAGGGCAGTGATAAAGTTCGGAGGAGCTGACCTCTCCACGGGAGAAAAAATCTCCAAAGCAGCAAAAATGGTCACTGAAGCACATTATGAAGAAATCATTGTTGTAGTCTCAGCCATTGGAAAAACAACCGACGACTTGCTCACTACTATGTCTCAAATAGACAATCTAAGCGATTCCGACTATGCAGAAATAATTTCTATGGGAGAAAGATCAAGCGCACGCTTTTTCTGCTCTGCTCTTCGAGCTATAGGTGCGAAAGCGGAGCTTTTTGATCCATCCAATTCCAACTGGCCTTTGATAACTGACTCCAACTATCGTAATGCAAAACCAGACATTGAGAAAACCACCGCAGCGACGAAGGCTTTTCTAGTGCCTATTCTGGGAACAGCAATAGCAGTCGTATGTGGCTTCATTGGAAAAAACGAGAACGGCCGAATAACTTGCTTAGGAAGAGGAGGAAGCGACACAACCGCCTTAGTGCTGGCAAAATGTTCAGACGCGGACGAAGTGATTTTAGTGAAAGAAACAAGTGGTGTTCTCTCAGCCGACCCAAAAATCGTATCTAACGCCAGGTCTCTGTCCAAGATAGATATTCACGAAATGTTTGACCTTGCCCAAGGCGGTGCGAAAATCGTAAAGCCCGAAGCTCTGAGATACAAGCTCCCCAGTCAAACGCTTAGAGTAGTTGACTTCTCCTCGGGCAATCTTGCGGCAGGGGGTACCGAAGTAACAGGCTCTTTTGACCTTAACTCAGCCGAAATCAATAGTCTTCAAGGACTATTGGCAATTAACGTGGTCTGTGAAGTTAAAGCAGAGAACCTCACAAAAGTTTTTTCTGCACTAAGCCCAAAACCTATCTACGGCGTTAGTTCAGGCAGAAAATCCATAACGGTTCTTACCTCGGATGGCAACGTCACTGAGGTCATACGTAAACTACATGACATAAAAGACTTCAAGGCGGTTAGCCACAGGGAAAACGTGGCTATGCTGCAGATTAGTCATCCAGAGTTTGTTGATTCGCCCGGAGGAGTTGCAGCAATAAGCAATGCTCTTAGCAGAGAGGGTATCAACATAATCGAGGTAACTACCAGCAAGGCTACCATCAACGTTTTTATCGAGGAAAGTCAACTCAACAGAGCAAAGGAAGCGACAAGTTATGTCTTCGCATCGTAAAGTAGCCATAATAGGCGCCACAGGCGCTGTGGGTCAAAGGTTTATTCAGCTGTTACAGGGACACCCCTGGTTTCAGATTGAAGTGCTGGCGGCATCAGAGCGATCAGCTGGCAAGAAATACCGAGAAGCATGCAACTGGACCATGGAATCAAGCATGCCTCAAGAAATAGCCGAGATGTCGGTGGTTGATGCGAGCGTAGAAGCGGTAGCGTCAGCAGGAAACGTGGACTTGATTTTTTCAGCAATGCCAGGTGAGTTAGCCGGACCAGTTGAGAAAGAGTTTGCTGCACTTTATCCAGTTTTCAGCAAGGCAAGCGCTCACCGAATGGACAAGGATGTTCCATTGCTCATACCTGAAGTTAACCCTGGCCACTTAGCTCTTATTCCGATTCAACAAAAACATCGAGGTTGGAAAGGCTTCATCTCTACAGACCCCAACTGCAGCACGATCCAGCTTGTCATATCCCTAAAACCGCTCATGGATTTCGGGGTCAAACAAGTGATTGTTTCAACCATGCAAGCGCTAAGTGGCGCGGGATACCCAGGTGTGCCTTCACTAGACATAATCGATAATGTTGTTCCTTTCATCTCTAAAGAAGAAGAAAAGATGGAAATCGAAGCTCTGAAGTTGTTAGGCACTTTCGACGGTAATGCAGTTAGAAATGCGGACTTCCAGCTCAGCGCCAGCTGCAACAGGGTCCACGTTAAGGATGGGCACTTGGAATCGGTGTTCGTCAAGTTGGAAAGCGATCCCTCTATTGATCAGGTTGAAGAGACCTTCAGGAAATTCAGAGGAGAACCGCAGGAGCTTAAACTGCCCTCAGCACCAATAAACCCGATTGTGGTTAGAAAGGAGCAGAACAGACCGCAGCCGAGGTTTGACAGAGACGAGGGGAAGGGCATGAGCGTTGTGGTCGGCAGAATTCGAAAGGACCCAATAATGACGTTGAAGTACATGTGTCTTGGTCACAATACGATTCGTGGAGCTGCTGGAGCGGGCTTGCTCAGCGCTGAACTCGCGGTTGCCAAAGGAATAGCCTAAGAGAAAGGACTTCCAATCACACATTCGCAAAGGAGGAGAGCGTTGTAATGAGTGAATTACAGATGGTGCGTGAGCCAATGGAGAATCGAAATGGAACGCTTTACTTTGACGGCGTTTCCGTTAGTGAACTTGCTCAGAGGTTCGACACACCTCTGTATGTTATCAGTGAGTCACGAATCAGAGAAAACTACCGGCGCCTCTACAATGTGCTAGCCAATAACTATAGAAAAATCCGGATTTTCTACGCGATGAAGGCAAATTCGAACCTGGAAGTCCTAAAAATCCTGAAAAAGGAAGGTGCATACGTGGATACGGTTAGCCCGGGAGAAGTGTTCACGGCATTGACAGCAGGTTTCCCTCCGGAGCACATCTTGTTTACAGGCACCAGTGTCAGAAACGACGAGTTGCGGTTTATTATTGACTCAAACGTTACCGTGAACGTTGATTCGCTTTCACAGCTAGACAGATTGCTAAAGATGACTACGCCTAAGGTTTTGTCAGTACGGATTAATCCTGAAATTGGCGCAGGTCATCATAGTCACGTCATAACTGCAGGCAAAAATTCGAAATTTGGCTTATGGGAAGATGATGCCCTTGCAGCATATGCTCAAGCTAAGAAGGCCGGTGTTGAAAGATTCGGGATACATATGCATGTAGGCTCCGGAGTCCTCAACGTTGAAGCCTTTCTCATGGCTCTTGACAAACTTCTGAGCATAGCTCGAAAGGTCCACGATAAGATTGGAATAGACTTTGAGTTTATTGACGTAGGAGGGGGACTCGGAGTTCCATACAAACCTGCAGAGAACGAGTTAGATCTAAAATTGTTCGGTGACGAGGTACTTTCACTGTTCAAGAACAAAATTGCAGAGTATGGTTTTGAAGAACCAACGTTCTGCATAGAACCTGGCCGGTACCTTGTCAGCGATGCAAGCATTCTATTGACTACAGTTAACACAGTAAAAACCACGCCATTCAAGAAATTTGTAGGAATCGACGCTGGATTCAACACGCTAGTCAGGCCGACTATGTATGGGTCTTATCATCACATTTTAGTTGCAAATAGGTTGGGGGCTCCAGACGAAGAAGTATACGATGTTGTTGGGCCGATTTGCGAGTCAGGAGACGCGTTGGCAAAGGACAGACTATTACCCAAGGTCGAGGAGGGTGACCTGCTGGCAGTGCTGAACGCTGGGGCTTATGGGTTTGCCATGAGTTCACAATACAACTCCCGACCGAGAGCTGCGGAAGTATTGGTTAAGGATGGCGAGTATAGACTGGTTAGGGAGCGTGAACGATTTGAAGATTTGTTGTCTGGACAACGAAAAGCGGAGTGAGCAATGATGATGTTTTGGAAGATGCATGGTTTAGGTAACGATTATGTGGTAATGGACAATCGAGATGGAAAAATTGTTGGTGCAGCGGCTACTGAACTAGCTCGGAAGCTCTGTGAAAGAAGATTCTCGATAGGGGCAGATGGGCTTCTTCTTGTTTCCAATTCGTCGGTCGCGGATGTGAAGATGCGGATTTTCAACGCCGACGGGAGCGAGGCTGAGATGTGCGGTAATGGTATCCGCTGTTTGGCCAAGTACTGCTTTGAGAACAACATAACCCGAGCAGTTGATTTTAGAGTGGAAACTTTGGCTGGTATAAAACGCGTGTGGTTAACTGTGGAAAACGGGCAGGTTAAGTCAGTCAAAGTCGACATGGGACTACCGATCTTGGAGCGTGGCAAAATCCCAATGCTCGGAGATGGAAACTGCGTAAACGAGGACCTGCTGGTCAACGGAGAAAACTACAAAGTAACCTGTCTATCCGTTGGCAACCCGCACTGCGTCGTATTTGTCGATAACGTGGACAGTTTTCCGGTGCAAACTATTGGTCCAAAACTCGAAAATCATCCTCTTTTTCCTAAACGAACAAATGTGGAGTTCGTGCAAATTCTGAACAACCACGAGATGAAAGTTCGAGTTTGGGAGAGAGGTTGCGGCGAGACGTTGGCTTGTGGCACAGGGGCTTGCGCATCGACCGTTGCTGGAAAATTAACCCGAAAGATTTCTAGGTACAGTTGTGGTCCACTTGTTAGGGGGAGATTTGGAGGTGGAGTACAACAACCGGATATTTCTTAGTGGTCCCGCTGAAAAGGTCTTTGAGGGAACACTTTTCTGAGAAAAAATGGATGTGATACGCAAATATGAGCTTTGAGTTTGCTGATAGGGTGAAACGGCTTCCTCCATATTTGTTCGCTGAGATAGAAAAAGCCATGAAAGAAAAGAAGGCTCAAGGTGCTGATCTTATCTCCTTGAGCATAGGTGACCCTGATCTTCCGCCGCCCCCATTCATTATTGCTGCCCTTGAAGAAGAAGTCGCGAATTTGAAAAATCATAACTATTCCTTCAGTCAGGGTGAACCCGGCTTTAGGCAAGCGGTTGCTGATTGGTACAAAAGAAGGTTCAACGTGGATCTGAACCAGGATGAGGTTATTGCACTTATGGGCTCAAAGGAAGGGTTGGCCAACGTTGCCAGGGCTTTCGTTAACTCTGGAGATCGTGTGCTTGTGCCTGACCCGAGCTATCCAGTTTACAACAACGCCAGCACCATTCTCAACGAGGCAATGGCCGTTTCAATGCCGTTGCTTAGAGAAAACGGTTTCAAACCGGACTTTGAAGCGCTGCAGACTGAAAGGGTTAAAATGATGTTCCTCAACTACCCGAATAACCCGACAAGTGCTACTGTGGACAAGAATTTCCTGAAGGATGTCGTGGAGTTCGCGAGGAAAAACCACATTATTCTTTGCTACGACAACGCATATTCAGAGACAACCTTCGACGGGTACAAAGCTCCCAGCATATTGGAGATTGATGGTGCCATGGATGTCGCTATCGAGTTCAATTCTTGCTCGAAGACTTTTAACATGACGGGCGACCGCATCGCATTTGCCGTTGGAAACAAGCAACTGATAAGTGGACTCACGAAGATCAAGTCGCAGGTAGATTCTGGACCGCCCGTTTATACACAAAACGTCGCTGTTAAAGCCTTGGACAGCTACAAGAGTGATGAGCAGCCTGAGTTTCTGAAGAAGAACAATAGGGTTTATGCAGAACGTCGTGACCTGCTTGTCAGCCGTCTACACGCTATGGGATTTCCGTGTGACAAACCTAAAGCCACTTTCTATGTATGGGCGAACTGCAAGGGCGATTCAATCGAGTTTGCTGCTAAATTGCTCAGCATCGGCGTAGTGGTTACACCCGGCATTGGCTTTGGAGAGCACGGGGAAGGTTATGTGCGATTTGCCTTAACCCAGCCCAGAGAACGAATAGAAGAAGCCTGCAAGAGGATAAGCGCACTTTTTTAAATAAACGTAACTTGCGGAAAGCAATAACGAAAAAAAGTGAGGATAAGCGGCAGTTTCATCGTGGCTATTTTGCTGCTGCTTTCGCTAGTTTCTTAAGAACTGCGGTTTTTCCTATTTCGTAAGCTACTGCGTAGTCAAAAAGCCCCTGCGGCTCCATCGTCGCTCGCTTGATCATTTCCATTTCAATCTTGATTTTCAACTTGCCAATAGCTAACGCGCCTATTCCGTAAACTCCAGGCCGGAGTTCTTTTCCTTCATCGTTTGAAGCGAGACCTTCAACGCCAAGCGGTTTAATTGCGTTGACATCGGCAACTATTTTGCATTTTTCGCCGTGCTTGTCAATGTTTTCAGCTGAGAGCAGTTGGATTCCGCCTGCGCCAGCAGCAAGAATAATCTCTGCATTCTGAATGGCTGTTCCTGTTTGTTCTGGATTAGTAACTTCGACTACTTTGACACGTTCAGCACCAACTTCCTTGTTTATCTTCGCAGCTACTGCTTGACCTTTAGCCATTGAGCGGCTGGTGATTGTAACATTAGCTTTTTCTGAAGCGTAGAGTTTGGCTGCTATTTGTCCGACTGGTCCTGTTCCTGCAAGTACAGTTACGTTCTTGCCTTCCAAGCTGCCGAGGCCTTTTTCAAGAGCCATACCGAGCGTCTTTGCCACTGCGGACGCTGCTGTTGAGTATGCACCGCGTGGATCAACGATTATCGAGTTTCCCCATGGGGCTGACGCCATGCATTTTTGTGTTGCGGCAACCACTTCTGCTACCGTGTCAAAATTGCTTCCGTTGATGAATATTTTAGTGTGTTTCGCACCTTCAGGTCCTCTCGGGAACAAAGCATCGAACACGATTCTTGCAGCATCTTCGCCTGTTACGTTCTCATATTTGAAAATCGTAGAGTCCGGGAATGCGTCTACTGCCACGAGCATGTCAAATGGGCTACAGTACTTATCTGTGTCTAGGAAAACGAAGACTGTTTTGAATTTTGGTTCTGTCAAACCTTAACACCTAACTTGTCTCTGAATGCAGTTTAACCATTTAAGAATTATCGCTTCAAAAACACTGTTGAGACCTACTGAAATCACAATTCAACATGCCAAGGCTGCTGACCACAATTGTTTAATAATCTAATCCACAGAAATCTAAACACATCCAACAAAGAGGACAAACCAGTGACATTTAATAAGATTCTCGAACAGCTTTCCAACGCCTGCGGAGTAACGGGAAGAGAAGAAGAAATCAGAAACCTGCTGATTGAACAGATGAAACCGTACGCAGACGAAATAATTGTGGACAATTTTGACAACGTTATTGCCGTGAAAAAAGGTAAAACAGGCTCGCCAAAAGTGATGCTTGCAGCTCACATGGACGAAATCGGCTTAATGGTGAAAACAATCAACAAGGAGGGTTTTCTACAGTTCGCCAAAATGGGCGGCATTGACGATCGCATACTCTTGGCCCAAAAAGTAATAGTCTACACAAAGAAAGGGCCTCTCCAAGGAATAATTGGCTCAAAACCGCCCCACATACAGAAAGAGGAGGAACGTAAGAAGATTGTTGCCTACGACGAACTGTTCATTGATGTAGGGGCTGAAAGCCGTGAAGGGGCAAATACAATGGGCGTAGCCGTAGGTGATCCGATAGGCTTTGATGTAAAATACTCCCAAATAGGCAAAGACACCGTCATTGGAAAAGCATTTGATAACCGTGCAGGTTGTGCGGTTATGGTTGAAACCCTGAAACAGTTGAAAGAAACAGAATGTACTGTGTTCGCTGTGGGAACTGTCCAAGAAGAAGTGGGATTGAGAGGCGCGGGAACCGCTGCTTTCCGTTTAGACCCTGATGTTGCCCTAGCTTTAGACGTTACAGTTGCAGGAGATGTCCCGGGTGTACGAGAATTTGACACCACGGTAAAGATGGGGAAAGGTCCAGCTATCACGATTTCAGACTCTGGATTAATTGCACATCCAAAAGTCCTGCGTTGGCTCCGCGAAGTTGCTGAAGAAACAAAGATTCCCTACCAGCTTG
Source organism: Candidatus Bathyarchaeota archaeon (assembly GCA_963720565.1). GTDB lineage: Archaea > Thermoproteota > Bathyarchaeia > Bathyarchaeales > Bathycorpusculaceae > A05DMB-2. Next base: position 336,220 of record CAVRFW010000005.1, read on the forward strand.
AAACTGGACTGCTCGGAACTACGGACGCAGCACGCATCTCGCTTACTAGACAAGGAATCCCAAGTGGCACAATTTGCATTGGAACGCGCTATATTCACAGTCCAGTGTCAATGCTTAATCTTAGAGATGCAGAAAACTCGGTAAAGCTAACCACAGCAGCAATCCGGAAGATCAAAAACTACTTCTAAAGGCTCCTAAAGAAACTGAGACGCATGAAATTATGCGTCTTCCCCAAGTCCTCTGAAACCCAGCGGAATGGGCATAACGAAACTGTTTTTAGATCTGCTCGAGTATTAGCTATTTGGCTTTGAAAATATGGATAAGATGGGAAGATACGAGTATCTGGAACACACCGCTGATGTTTACATAGCCGCGCACGGTAAAACTCTCATTGAGGCGTTTGAAAACGCTGCACTGGCGATGTTTGAAGCTATGACAGACACGGATAAGGTTGGCCAGATCGAGAAAGAAACAGTGGAAGTTGAAGCAGAAGACGAGTATGCTCTTCTCTACAACTGGCTCGAAGCTTTACTAGTGAAGTTTGAAACTAAAAACACGCTTTTCTCCAAATTTTGCATCTCAAGTTATGAAGAGAATAATGACGGTTTCAAAATCAAAGCTACCGCGTGGGGTGAAAAGTTTGATCCTGAAAAGCATGTGCAGAAAGTTGCAGTTAAAGCAGCCACATACCATCGGATGGAGATAATCCAAGAAATAGAGAAAGCCACTGTGGAGTTTATTCTCGACATCTAAGACAAATTCAGCTTTCTAAGATCCTTCAAGATGGCGTCCACAATAGTCTCTGGTGGTGTATCCAGCTCGTCACAGCTTGCCACGACAAAAGCCACATCTCCTTCTCTGAAAAACTGCAGGATAGGTTTAGTCTGTTCTTCGTAAACTCCAATACGTTTCTTTATGACCTCTGGTGTATCGTCAGATCGTTGATATAACGGTCCTCCGCACTTGTCGCAAATCATATCGACCTTGGGCTTCAGGAAACGTGTGTTGTAGACGTCCCCACAGTTTTTGCATATTCTGCGCGTAGACAAGCGTTCTATGATTATCCAGTCTGGAACGGTCAAGAGAATAACTACGTCTATTTTGGTTACTTTCTTTAGAGCTTTAGCTTGTTCTACGGTGCGCGGATAACCGTCAAGGATGAAACCTTTTCCTTTGGGAAGGCTTGCTAACCGTTTTTTCAGCACTTCTGTGACGATTTTGTCTGGAACAAGCAACCCGTTTTCTACGTAGCCCTTAACCTTCTTTCCCAACGCTGTCTCTTGTTTCATGATGTCTCGGAAAATATCGCCCATAGCAATTACTTCTACGCCGAGCTTTGCCTGCAATCTTGTGGCGTATGTGCCTTTTCCGGCGCCTGGCGCTCCAAAAATAATCCCTTTCATTTCTTTTTCCCAGCTAGCCTGTTAAAAAGAGAATTCTTGCGTAATTAAGTTTTTGTGCGCTTATTATGGGCAAGAATCAATGGAGAATAGTAACCGCACGCGCAAAGGGCATCTTCAGTTTGAATGGAGAAAACACGATTAGCTCATGAGGCTTAATCGCATCTGCGGAAGGAACCCCAGAGGTAGTTTGTGCTCAAAACTGTTTTATATCTATCTTCGTTTCTTTGTTTGAAGGCTGAAGTTAATGGGTGAAGGAGAAGGGCGTTCATCGCCAGAAAGAATTCCTTTGGAGAAATTGAATGATTACTCATGGCGTATCCCGAAATATAGACCAGGAATGTTTGTTCCAGGCATGATTTTCGCCAATGAAGCATTGTTGACGAAGATGCAAACTGATAGAACCCTTTGGCAGTGTGCTAACGTGGCGCATTTGCCGGGCATCTACAAACATGCTATTACTTTGCCGGATGGCCATGAAGGCTATGGTTTTCCGATAGGCGGCGTGGCCGCAACTGATTACGAGAAAGGTGTTATCAGTCCAGGAGGCGTAGGTTACGATATTAACTGTGGTGTTCGTCTCCTTAACAACGAGTTTGTCTGAGAAAGATGTGCGTCCCAGACTTGCCCAGTTGGCGGGTGCTATCTTTGAGAATGTTCCATCTGGTTTAGGTAGTCGTCGTAAAGACTTCAAGTTTAGCTCCAGCGACTTGGATAGGTTGGTGGTTGAGGGTTCGCATTGGCTTATCGACCGCGGGTTTGGTTGGCCTGAGGATGCTGAGCATTGCGAGGAAGGGGGATGCATGAAAAATGCTGATCCTGATATGGTTTCTATGACTGCTAAGAACAGGGGTTTAACTCAGATCGGCACTTTGGGTTCAGGCAATCACTTCTTGGAGGTTCAAAGAGTCGACAAGATTTTCGATTCGAGTACAGCGAAGGTTTTCGGGATTGAACATGAAGGGCAGGTTACGGTGATGATTCACTGTGGCTCGCGAGGTTATGGGCACCAGGTGTGTTCTGACTATTTGAGGATAATGGAGCATGCAGTGCAGAAATACAAAATCTCCCTGCCAGATAGGGAGTTGGCTTGTGCTCCTGGGAATAGTAACGAAGCGAAAGAGTATTTTCAGGCAATGTCGTGTGCAGTTAATTACGCTTTCTCAAATAGACAGGCTATTACTCATTGGGTTAGGCAGAGTTTTCAACAGGTTTATCGTGAGGAACCTGAAAAAATGGGGTTGAAGCTGGTTTACGATGTGGCGCACAACATAGCCAAGGTGGAAACACACAATACTGATGAAGGAGCGAAGAAGGTGTGGGTTCACCGGAAAGGTGCGACGCGGGCTTTTCCGCCCGGAAGCGTTGAGGTCCCGTCTGATTATCGTTCGAAAGGACAGCCTGTGCTTATACCAGGTAGTATGGGCACTAGCAGTTGGGTTCTAGTAGGCTCAAACAAAGCTATGGAGTTGACTTTTGGGTCAACAGCGCATGGTGCAGGCAGGATGATGAGTCGGTCAGCCGCGAAGCGCAAATGGTGGGGCGGAGACATAAAATCTGGTTTGGAGAAGCGGGGAATCGTGGTTCGTGCCGCGAGCACAGTTGTGTTAGCTGAGGAAGCTGACTCTGCGTACAAGGATGTTGATGTTGTCACAGAAGTAAGTGATCAACTAGGGATTGCCACAAAGGTTGCAAGGCTTGTTCCATTGGCTGTAATCAAGGGTTAAAAGCTGCTACGGTGATGTGAATGGTTGCCGAATACGGTTCAGGGTCTATTCGTAAGAAAAAGAATATCGTTGGCGTGGTCGCTATTGCCCTTTTGTTGCTTTTCACCGCTCTGGCTATTGCTCGCGTTCTATCCTTTGTGGAGTGGATAATTGCGGATTTGGTTGTGGCAGTAGTTGCAAATCTAATCCTGAAAACAATAGGGAAGCAAAGGCAATAGTATTTTTTTCAGTTGTTTGTCAATTTCTGCGATGAAAGTTAATATTTCCTGCGTTGCATGATGATATCTGAGGCGGTTTCTGTAAGACGCCTGAGAGAGTGGTAGCTTTCAAAGATGAGTGTGGCATTTGCAGCAGGGTTCTAAGAACAACTTATTTGCGAAGGTGTGAGCGATGCAAACGCCTATACTGTCGAGACTGCATGACTCCCGATGTTTCCACCGGTGACTACACTAGACTGCTTTGCCTGAATTGCGCTAGACGGGTTGTTTCGCCTCGGGTTGTTTCAAAATATGACGGGCTTTCAGGTCACTTGAGGTTTCGGGGCTCCTTCACTCATCTTGTTAAGCTCTCTTTTGCAAGGATAGACGGATTAATTGGCAGTAATTTGCCAATGACCGCATTTAGGGAGCAGGGTTGGTGGACCAATTCCGCTGGGAGTGCCCATGCCCGTGGATGGTTGGATGCAGGTTGGGAAGTCCAGGAGGTAAACATCAAAGAAGGGTATGTTGTGTTCAAGAAGGTGCGGGAAATGCCTTCTAAAAGGGGAAAACGTGTCAAAAAAGAGGTCTTGAAACCATTTACGCCCGTACCGGTTCACGCTTCTAAACCCAAGATTCCGTCCAAGACGAAGGTGTCAAAGCTATACGCTAGAATTAAAAACATTGAGCGGCAGCGAACTGCGAATGAAAAGATTAGAGGTTTCAAGCCAAAATCGCAATATGAGAAAAAGCTTTTCAAACCTCACGAGAAACCACAATAGCTAAAACCAGAAAGAAAGGCGGTTTGTTTTGCAAGAAAAGATAGTCAATTTAGAAATTGAGAGAGCATACGTAGAATTGAAAGCACATTTACTCAAGGAGAAAGGCAGAATAGTTGCCGAGGAACCGCCCACGTCTATCTGTTTCGAACAGGGTTCTATATGGGGTATGACTCCTCGAACAGCTAAAAAGCGGATGAGTTACAATTTTTTTTCACAGGATTCTGAAACGCGAATAGTTGCTTCTACCTCATTAGGTTCTGACTGGAAAAACTTGGGCATAATTGGCTGTGTATTTGCAGTTCTGGTGGCAACAATATGCTGGTGGATTTCTGTAGACTTGAAAGCGTTATTGGTTGCCCACATTGCGAGTGTGTGGAGCTGGATAGTAACAGTTAACGGTTACATCGATTTCCAGATTGCACAGGTTTTGATTAGTTTGACCCAGTCACTTGCAGTTTTTCTAGTAATCATAACGGTTCTCGAAGCAGCCGTACTCTTGTATGTGTGCTCCGGGAAAGACTCCTTCGCAGAAGACACATTAGATTCTTTCGTGCAGAATTTTGACGCGGCAAATGACTATCTGTTCATGCGCCATGTGGCTATGCTGTAGAGTGAGATTAACAAAATACCTGAGAGAACCACAATCTTGGCAATAGTGAAAACCTCAAGGATTGAAATTACCAGAAAAACAGATGGAACGAGCGCTAGCAGGCAGTATATAAAGCCGATAAATGCCAGTCTGGTTTTGCTGCTTAGATCTTTTGTGGGGACTCGGCCGAAAAACCAGCCTGAAAGCCTGCCGAAACCTGAGGTACAAGATGTGCAGTAGGCGCAGCTGCTGCAGCCAAGTCTCCGAAGCATAGCAAAAACCATGAACGCGGCGAAGAGCAAGAATATCCAAAAGGCAAGCGGATTATAGAACCACAAGGCAATGGCTCCCAACAAAATCCAAAAAGAAAGAGTCAAGTTGCCGAAAACAAGTAGCGACCTCTTGAATTCAAATTTCTCTTGGCTCATGATCTAAAGCTCCTTGGTACGAGCACGCACCTGCTGTCTTACATGTTAACCCATTTAAAGAAGTTTCGAAAGCTGCAAAGCCCTTTTGGCGCGCGATTGCGAGAAGAAGGATAGATTTTAGCTTAGATACGCTTAAATTAATCTTCAAATATGGACTTAACCCAGAGCGGTCGTCGTCTAGCTGGTTTAGGACACAAGCCTTCCAAGCTTGCGATCACGGGTTCGAATCCCGTCGACCGCACCAAAAGATTTCTATCATTTGAGTTTTGCAGAATGAACTGTTTGAAGTGGTTTTCCACGGTTTTTGACAAGTTAAATCCCAATTGTCTGGCATTTTCAACCAATTCTCTGTCTAAATACAACACAACATTTCTCTTTTTTCTCATTGCAACACGCTCGCCCTCTGAAACACTCATTGCATCCCCACCCAAGGGCACGCGAGGGGAAGTTCAATGTTATATGTTTGGTCATTTTCCATTTTGCTGAATTCTAACCAAGAGAAAAACACTCATGCATCTTGCTTGGCGAGCTCTCTGAGAGCTCACTACTAATCATTGCTACGCATTGTCAACTATCATTTATTCAGGTAACGTTTAATTTCTAATTTCTAAAATTCTAACTAAAAGAAAAAAAGAAATTCTAAAAAAATAATACATTTAGAAAATAGAATTTAGAAAATCTAGACTAAACAAAACTCAAATCTCACTGGATTTCCATCAATATTGGAACAAGCTGCATCTGTTCTGGCGATAGCAAGTCTAATATCTGCTTTTCAAGCAATAACAGAACGGTGGGAGACTGTCTGTCTTGGATTCTAAGGCGCTAACCAAGATTCAATCCGTGGCGCTTATTGCCATTGTTGTTGTTGCGGCTGTCGGCGGAGGCGTCGCTTATGTTCTTTTCAATGCAAAAACACAAACAATGGAACCAATAAGAATAGGAGTTTGCGCTGACCTTGATGCAGTTGAAGGACAAAACATTTTGCAGGCTGCTACTTTGGCTGCCGAACAGATCAACGCTGAAGGCGGAGTCTTGGGAAGAAACCTCACGGTAGTTGCAGAAGACGATGACGGTGAAACAGCGGGAGACATTGCAGTAGCAACGAATGCCATGACAAGACTGTTTACCGTTGATAAAGTGGATTTCACAGTTGCCTTTATGGGTTTGTTTGCTATTCCTCTTCAGGACATCTGCGCTCAGCAAAAGAAGATTGTCATCTCAGTATATTCCAACTCAGTTGAGGAATCGCAGCGTGTTCTTGACAACTATGACAAGTACAAGTACTTTTTCTCAATGATGCCAAACACTACTTCCGTACATGATGGCAGACTTGACGATCTCATAACGCTGCGCAACTACACTGGCTTTAGCAAGATTGCCTACCTAGACCAAGACGCCTCGACTTTTCAAGAGTTTAGGGACTCACTCTGTGAGTCTTTGACAGAACATGGTTTTGACGTTGTCTATAAAAACTCAGCTACATGGCTGACTACTGACTTCTCAAGCTATTTTAGCGCGATAGAGGAATCAGGTGCAGAAGTACTTACTGGCGGCATCTTTGGTTCTCAATGTATTCCTTTTGTTAAGGAGTATTATAGTCGCCAATCGCCTTTTGTTGTTTGGGGGAGTTTTATGGGAGCGCAGCAAGAAAACTTTTGGGAGCTAACAGAGGGAAAATGCGAGTATGTAACTTTTGCTGGGCTGTCAACCATAGCTGGGTATCCTTTGACGAACAAAACAGTGGCAGCTAAAGAAGCGTATTTTCAAAGGTGGCATGGGACTCTAACAATGGGTGGAACATTAGCCTACGATGCTGTTAGATTCGTTTTGCCCGACGCCATCAAGCGGGCTGGGACAACTGAAACTGAAGCCGTTATCAAAGCTTTGGAGAAAACTGATGTTGAGATCTCTGTGGCACGGCATTTTGTTTTCTCTTCCTCGCATGGGGTAATGCTTTCATCTACGTAGCAAATAGACCAGATTCGAACTACATGGTAGCTTTACTGTTCCAATGGCAAAACGGAACCCAAGTGCCCGTCTATCCCAAAGAAATCATGGAGAAGGCAGGGGCAACCTACCAGTATCCGCCTTGGCGAGGACCTTGGAGCAAATAGCAAAACGTTGACATCGCATTTGTTATAGCAATCCAAGCAAAACCTTTTCAGCAGTCGTTTTCATAAATAGTTTGACACAAAACAGCTCCTGTTCCAACCCAAGGCGTGGCGCCAACAAAATTGAAATCGAACATATTATCAGAGCCCAACTTAGTAGGTAGAGAACGCGAACTTGAACAGTTAGAGTCATTCCTGAATTCCGCTTTAGAGGGGAATGGAAAAACCGTCTTCATCTCTGGCGAGGCAGGCAGTGGAAAGTCAAGGCTTGCCCGAGAATTCTTAGGATATGCAAGGAAAAAAGGCGTAACGGTGCTTACTGGTTGGTGCCTCAGCGAGGCTGCAGCTCCATATTTCCCTTTCATTGAGGCGTTTAATGCATACTTCGCTTCCGTGGAAGAGGCACAGCTAGGAAATGCTCAGCAGCCCGGATCTAAGATTGGAGAAGCTGTGCAAATTGAAGAGCGAGAAATAGCTGCTCTGCTATCTGGACCGAGACAAGTGGATAAAGCTGGAAGGGTCGAACCTCTTTCGCCTCAGGTTTGGAAGACCCAAGCATTTGACCGGGTTGCAAAAACCCTCCTAACAATATCCTTTGAAAGACCTCTTGTTCTCTTCTTGGATGATGTTCACTGGGCGGACTCGGCCTCCCTTGCACTTCTGCACTATATTTCGCGCATCGTGAATAATTCTGAAAAAATCCTGGTTTTGGCGACTTTCAGAAGAGAAGAAGTCACAGCAGACGAGGAAGGGCGTCCGCATCCGCTTGAAGAGGAAATGCGGGCGATGAGCCGCGAAGACCTCCATTCAGAAATCAAGCTGACAAATCTCAGCCAAGCCGACTTTTCCGTGATTGCCCAAAACATGTTGGGCGATCCAGTTCAGCGGGAGTTGGTCGAGAGGCTAATAAAAGAAGGCAATGGTAACGCGTTGTTTTTAGTTGAGTCTTTGAGGATGCTGGCTGAGCGAAAGGGACTTGTTCAGGAAAATAATGAATGGCGATTGTCGGTGGATGATTTTGGCATTCCCTCCAAAATTAGGGACATTATCTTACGCAGATTGGCTGTGCTAAACTATGCGCAGAGGAGAGTTCTTGATGCAGCATCTGTCATCGGGGAGAAATTCAACGTGGAATTGCTTGCCTCAGTTCTCAACCAAGAGAGCTTGGAAGTGCTGGACATTTTGAACTTTATCGCTCAATCAACCGCTATTGTTAACGACGAGGAAGACTTTTACAGGTTTGACCATGCAAGGTCAAGGGAAGTTCTGTATGAAGCGCTTTCTTTGTCCTTGAGGAAAGGGTATCACGCCAGGGTTGCCGAGAGGCTGGAAAGCACTAATAAGAGCGGGAAGTTGCCTTCTGCTGATTTAGCCTACCATTATGCGCAATCAGGAAATGATGAGAAAGCAGTAAGGTATTCTTTATTGGCTGGACAGGAGGCTTTGGTGAGATCCAGCAATAGAGAGGCCACAAACAAGTTTTGAATATGTCATCCGAAAAATCGGAGAAAACACGGAGTCTTTTGGCTGATAAAACCGTTGCTCTGGAGGGATTAGGTGATGCACTCTATGGCGATAACAAGTTCCTAGAAGCGAGGAAAACATTCGAGAAACTCGCTAAACTCCAAAATGGCAAGCCTAGACTAAGAGCTTTAAGAAAGGCAGTTGTAGCCGCTTTCTACCAGATCGATATACCAAAGATTCAAGAACTGACCGAAATGGCTGAAACCATTGCTGCCGCTGATCGTGTCGAGGCAGCAAGAATACTAGATCACAAGGGGCGGATTGCTGGATTACAGGGGAATCTCGAGTATTGTCTCAAGCAGGTGAAAGACTCGATTGGAGTCTATGAAGAAGAGTATTCTCTGCCCGATGCTGCCTGGGATCTCTTTGCACTCAGTTTCGGGGAAGCTTCGTTCGGAGAATTGGAGAGAGGAGTTGTGGCAGCTCTACAGGTCTCTCGCTCTGTACGAAACCCTTGGGGACGTCCATTCCCAGCTAGAAGCATACCTCTTTGCAGGTTGGTGCTTTGATTTCTGTACACTCGAAGAAGAAGCAGTCAAAATGTATTTGAAGATTATTGAGATTGACAGCAAATTCAAGCTAAATGATTATGTCCGCTTAATTCCAGCATATACTGGATTGGCATATAACTGGCTTATGAACAAGCCCCAACAAGCAGATGCCATGATTGGAAAAGCGCTTGAATATTGTGAAAAGAGCGAAAACCCAAGAATTGCAGGAGTCTATCAATTCCTCGTTGTAAAGAGCATGATTGACGGAGATGTCGCCAAGGGAGAAGAGTATTTTGAAAAACTTCAACATCTGCCCCGGATGGCTTTGAGCAGTCAAACTGCAATTATTACATCTGAACAGACAAAAGCCATGTATTTTGCGGGGAAAAATCAATTCTCGGAAGCAGAGGAGTGTTTTCAGAAACATTTTGCTTACCTCAGGAAACATTTAGCGAGTCCAGGGATGGAAGCGGGTGCTATGGGCTTTTACTGGTGGCTCTTAAACAAGCAAGGCAGAATGAAAGAGGCAGAAACAACGCTTAAACAAATAAATGCGTTAACCGAGAATGCACAAAAGAAGTTTGCCCATGTGAGTGTTCACAGCAGCCTTATGACTTTCACACATCCCGAAGTCAACCAAATTTTTGAAATTAGACTTGACTTGGTCAATCCTTCCAAGGCTCAAGGTTCCATTATCAGAGTAGAGAACTTTATCGTTCCAGAACTTCAGACTTTAGAGGTATCACCGAATTGCTTTGTTCGTGATGTAAATGTTGAGTTTAAAGACAACGTCATTAAGCCTTTTGAAGTCAAAACAGCCATCCTGACTGTAAGAGCGCAAAAACCTGAAGTGTTCAATCTCATTCCAACAGTTGCTTATGTGGATGATTTGGGAAAGACAAAAACATCGAGTTGCAGAAATTTCACTATAACCGTCAAGCCACTGCCTCAAGCAGCAGTTCAACCAGAATTTGAAATTCTGCCGGGGCGAGTTCCAACAGGCTTTTCAGACCTTGACGCTTTACTTCATGGTGGCATACCGGAACACTATGCCATAATACTCACGTCACCTTCAACAAACGAAAAAGAACTGATAGTCAAGAAATTTCTTGAAACAGGAGTCTCCGCTAACGAAATAGTATTCGATATTACAACAGATGCGGCAGCAGGCAAAGAATTAGCCGAAAAGCACCCGTCAAAATTCTATTTGTTGCTCTGCAACCCCCAAGCCGACGCCATGATCCAATCCGCACCTAACATCTCCAAAATTAAAGGCGTAGAAAACCTTACAGAAATTGACATCGCACTAACGAAAGCTTTCAGAACACTGAACCCTTCGGCGAAAGGTCCGAAGAGAATCTGCATCGAAATAGTTTCAGACGTTCTGCTTCAACACCACGCCATCAACACTAGAAGATGGCTAAGCGCTCTCCTGCCAACGCTGAAATCAAAAGGCTTCACCATTCTAGCAGTTATTGACCCGCAGATGCATCCGCCTGAAGAGTTGCAGTCTATTGTTGGCATTTTTGACGGAGAAATACGGGTCACCGAGAAGGAAACGCCTGAAGGCATCAAACAGACGTTGAGAGTTCGGAAACTGCTTAATCAGAAATATTTGGACAAAGAGATAGTTCTCGCCAAGGAGAGTCTATCTTAGTGTGTTTTGTCATTTTCTGATTTGATTGCTATTCTGTTCCGGAGCCCCAGCAAACCCTCAGAGTGTGATATTTATTCTTTCAGGTCTATAGACTTGTCACCTTTTTGGGTCTACCCCCATTTGGTCTCATCGGAGGGTTGTTTTCCGAAATAAAGGTGTTTGTGAGGAGTGTTTAGCGCCCTATCTTGCCCCCGAATTGGTGTAAAATGGTGATAAGCCTTATTTTCAGATTTGAGGCAGATTTGAAGCGAACACTGCAACTTCTTCTCCTTGCACCAACCGCCCTTCTCAAACCTGCAGATACTTCGTCTTGCATGCCAGCTTCATCGTGTTTTCGTCTCAGTTCCACATGCTCTGCCTCGATACGCCTACAATCTACGCACTCGGCAAAGCGTTTCTGATAGATGCCAGATGCCTGAATTATACTCCTTAGACGTGCAATCTCCGTCTTAGATAACTCCTCGCTCTCCGAGGCGTTCATGCATCCGCCAGCTTCAGGAGAGCCTTTTCGACGCTGTGCAGCCTAAAGGGCAACGGCAAATCCAAACGAGAAGTTGTTGTTACACTTGAATTTGCGGATGTAACAACTTCTAATCCCAAACGCGCAATCTTCATGCTTACGCACTCTCTGGATTTGCCCATGATGCGCGATATGGCTCGTGCTGCGCGCGCACAAGCTTTCAATTCCCCTTTTTTAGTCCGTAACAAACAATCCGAGCAACAAGCATCAAGAGGAGAAGATAGGCTGAATGGGCTCTGGATTAAACTCACGATGGCTTCGTAGTAGCCTTCGAAAAACATTCTCCTATTCTCCTTTCGGGCAGAAGCGCGCGCTGGGAGACGATCTTCTCTTTTTGCAGTAATCCTCACGAGAGGTCGGTCTAAATTCCGTATTGCTTAGTCAAAAATCGGATTATGCTTGTTCTTTTCCATTTTTAGTTCTGCGTTATGGTTATATGTAGCTATTACAAACAGATTGAGCGAACTGAATATGTCGGATACTGGGATTACGGTAAAGAAAAGTGCAGATTTCTCTGAATGGTACACGGAAACCGTGTTGAAATCGGGACTAGCCGATTATGCTCCCATAAAGGGCTGTATGATTTTCCGAGAGCACTCTTACGCAATTTGGGAGAAAATTCAAGATGTCTTTAACAAGAAAATTAGGGCAACCGGTCACAATAACGTGTACTTTCCGATGTTTATACCTGAAGGATTCTTGAAGAAAGAAGCTGAACACTTCGAAGGTTTTGTCCCGGAAGTTGCCTGGGTTACACAGGGTGGGGAAACACCGCTTGAAGAGAAGCTTGCTATCCGACCTACATCTGAAACGATAATGTATGCAACGTTCGCCAAGTGGATTAGAAGCTGGAGAGACCTGCCCCTAAAGATTAATCAATGGTGCAACATTGTCCGCTGGGAAACCAAAGCCACCAAACTTTTCTTGAGAACCAGAGAGTTTCTTTGGCAAGAAGGCCACACTGTCCACGCCACAAGCGAGGAAGCGGAAAAAGAAGTGAGCAGACATACTGAACGAATATAGAGACCTTATGGAGAACTATTTGGCCATTCCAGTTGTCGTTGGAGTTAAAACTGACAGCGAGAAGTTTGCCGGTGCTCTATACACCACTACTCTTGAAGCGATAATGCCTGATGGAAAAGCGCTGCAGATGGGAACCAGCCACAATTTAGGTCAGAATTTCGGTAAGGTTTTCGACATAAAATTCGTAGGCGAAGACAAGCAAGACCATTACGTTTGGCAAACTTCATGGGGTATAACCACACGGCTAATAGGCGCAATCGTAATGGTTCACGGTGACGACAAAGGCTTAGTGCTGCCGCCGAAAGTTGCACCCGTGCAGGTTGTAATCGTTCCCATCCCATACAAAGGCGCAGACCCAGCTGCCGTAGCTGAGAAAGCACGAGAAATTTATGCTGCACTCGTTGAAAAAGGGTTTTCCGTTGTGTTAGATGATAGAGAAGAATACACGCCGGGCTGGAAATTCAATCAGTGGGAACTGAAGGGTGTGCCAGTTCGCGTTGAGATAGGTCCAAGAGACGTGTCGAAGCAACAGGTGACTCTAGCGAGACGGGATACATTTGCGAAAATCGCCGTAAAAGAGGATGAGGCAGTGGAAAAAGTGGCGAAGTTGCTGGAAGAAATTCAACACAATCTCTACGCAAAGGCTCGAATATGCTTAGAAGAGAAAACAAGCGCCGTCATGAATTATGATGAATTCAAGAAAGTGCTGAGTGAGAAGGGAGGCTTCATCAAAGGATCCTGGTGTAGCAGCGCGAAATGCGAAGAAAAAATTAAGGAAGAAACTGGAGCCACAATCAGATTGAGGCCTTTCGAGAAAGAAAAACCAGCGGCCAATTGCGTCTACTGCGGAGAAAAAGCCGTCGAAACTGTATACTTCGCTAGATCTTACTAGGGAATAAAAACCGCTAATTCAGCTTTAGTTTACTTCTGACAAACGTCTTTCAATGCCAACTAGCTATGATAAGGAAACATACTTTCGCAATTCTTTTGCGACGTTCGATATTCCAAGTTTGCTCAGCGTTGCTTTTTTGGGTACTCCTCGCTGGTCCCAGCCTCTCTTCTTGTAGTAGTTTTGCAGCATAATATCAAATCTTGCAGGGTCAAGCATAGAGCCTTTCATCGGTCCCTTCGTAAGCGGTTCCTTGAACCATCTCGGGGGTGGAACATCCATCTCTTTTGTCCATTCTCGGTTGTACTCGCGTATCCAGAAAGCTCTGATTATTGTCAGTACTCTGTCCGCGATGTAGTTCAGCGCATTCCATGTTAACTCCGTTCCAGTTGCAGCGAACAGAAACTTTGGATACCATTCAATCTCCAAGCCGAGTTGAGCGAGGGGAAAACGGCACAAGGTCAAATATTCAAGAATTCCTCCGCGGACACGCTGTAACTCGATGAGTTTGTCAACTTTGTCTTCACCATAACTTTCCCGTCCTTCCTTGACTTCCCAGCCAATTATCCACGCATCCTTGTGATGAGCTCCGATTGAGCTGGTGGAATAAGACAATGCCATAGCAGGAGCGGCATGACAATCGTAGGCACTTATCTCCAAACCCTTTACATGCATTGCCCAATCTGCTGATCCATGTCCAATTTTTGCTAGCAGCTGCTTGTACGCCATCAGCGAGAACATCGCCAAAACCGCGTCTATAAGCAATGTCTTCAATCAAAGCCTTGGCTTCCTGGAATTTTCCCCAATGGAGCTTCTCGGGGATTCGTTTCTTCTGGGAGGTTTCTATTGCGAACCCCAGAACGTTACCCAGAGAGATAGCATCTAATCCAAGCTCGTCTGCGATACGATTCAAAGTTGCTACTTGCTTGATATTCCCCAATCCGATGTTAGAACCAAGCATAACCACGTTTTCGTAGTCAAGTTCAGCCTCTTTTTTTTCAGAGTCTGTAACCACGTTTCCACACGTCATGTTGCAGGATGGGCAGCCTCTGTTTGAAACCTTGATTCTTTCCATGGCGAATCCCCCTATTTTCTGGGCTTCGTCAAAGACGCCTTCGCTGAAATTACAGGTCGGCAGAACGCTGTTTTCCTGGCTCCATTCAACAGTGGACATTGTACCTTGCTGTTTCCAAAAAGCATAGTTTGGTTTTGTCAGGATTTCCCTATAGCCTTCAGCGCTTAAGTCGTTCAATTCTTTCGGATAGGCGGTTGGTATATCCTCAGAACCTTGAAACACCACAGCCTTTAGATTCTTGGAACCCATGACTGCTCCCATTCCAGGTCTTCCGCCGGCGCGCCCTTCTTGAGAGATTACGGTGGCAAACTTTACGAGGTTCTCTCCTCCCGGACCAATGCTGACAAATCCCGCGTTGCGTTCGTTAGAGCTCCTTAGCCGAGCTTCGGTTTCGAAAGTACTTAAACCCCAAAAATCTTGGGCTTCCAGAAACTCTGTGACCTTGTTTTCTATGTGTAGAATTACAGGCGTTTTTGCTTTTCCTTCAATTATTACCGCGTCGAATCCGGCTTTACGCATATGAAGAGCAGCGTTGGTTCCTATGTTTCCATCTCCATAGCCGCCTGTTAGAGGACTCTTAGCGGCAACAACAAGTTTGCCGCTGTTGGGTAAACCCAAACCCGTTAGAGGGCCAGCAGCGAAGATTAGCTTGTTTTCCGGTGATAGCGGGTCTGTTCCAGGCTTAAGTTGGTCCCAGAGAATCTTGGCGGCGAAGCCTCTGCCCCCGATAAAATTCAAGGCTAAGCTCGAATCATATGATTCCGCTACTGCCTTGTTCTTGCTCAGGTTGATTCTTAGAAAAACACCAGTCCAACCGAACAAACAGTTTCACCTACTGTGAGGCTTTGCTGTATTATTGAGTATTGCGATAATAAAAGTCTAATGAAAACTGAATCGCTTTTAATAATCGTCGAACAAAAAGACAGCAATTTCTTTGGCTAAAATCTTAATCCAATGTTCCTTCGGAAGCTTTATAGTTTCGGAGAGCAAATTGTGCCTCTATAGTTGGTCTTAAAAATTGGCAACGATTAAAGCAACGGCGAGAGCAAAAGGAATCGAGTATGCAATACGAGACGTCATAGCCCACACTGAACATCTTGTTAGAAACGGTAAGAAAATCTACTACCTAAACATTGGCGACCCAGCAGCCTTTGACTTTAAGACACCCCAGAACGTTAAAGACGCATTATGCAAGGCAGTTCAAGAGGACGACAACTACTATTCGCCTTCGGAAGGGCGAATTGAGCTTCGCGAGGCAATAGTAAGGAAGGAAAAAAGAGTCAACAACGTTGACATTACCGCAGATAATGTTTTAGTCACGGAGGGCATTTCAGAAGGTATTCAGATGCTTCTTGCTGCCCTCGTTGAGAAAGGGGACGAAATACTTTTCCCCGGTCCAACTTATCCGCCATACATTTCTTACACGAAATTCTTCAATGGTACGCCAGTCGCATACGAAACCATTGAGGAAGAAGGATGGCAGCCTAACCTTGATGATTTGAGAAGCAAAATCTCTGATAAAACACGTGCTATAGTGATTACAAACCCTAACAATCCAACAGGCTCGGTTTATGATGGAAAAATACTTCGAGAAATGCTTGACATTGCAGGGGAATACAAACTACTTGTGGTGTCAGATGAAATTTACGACCAATTAACTTACGAGAAAGAGTTCGTTAGCACATCCTACTTATCCAACGACGTGCCAGTGGTCGGGTTGAATGGGTTCTCCAAAGTCTATCAGATGACTGGCTGGCGCTTGGGATACCTGTACTTCAAAGGAGAAGGAGATCAGCTTGATGAGCTTAAGCGGTCAGTGGAGAAAGAATGCAGAATCCGAATATGCGCTAATACGCCGGTGCAAATTGCAGGAGCTGCTGCACTTGATGGTCCGCAGGACTTTGTTGACGACATAGTTGATAAGCTGAAACAGAGAAGAGACTTTGCCTGGAAACGCCTAAACGAGATTGAAGGCATAAGCACAACAAAACCCGAAGGAGCTTTCTACATTTTCCCAAGAATACATGATGTAGGCTCAAGATGGAAGACTGATATGGAATTCGTCGTTAAACTGCTAAAGGAAACGGGCGTTTTAACCGTTAATGGCTCAGGCTTCGACCCGATATACGGAGAAGGTCACGCTCGATTAGTATTTCTGCCACCGATAAAAGAGCTGGATGAAGCATTTAACGCTCTAGAAAGGTTTATGAGCAATAAACAAGCCGACTAAAGAAAGCAAGCGCGTTGGATACGGTTAAATCACAGTGGAATTCTCACGCCTTGATTTGGATCTTCGATTACCTTCTGGAACTCAGCCATCAGCTTCTTTGTAATTGGACCAGGGGTTCCCGTGCCAATTTGGCGTTTGTTAACTTCGCGTATGGGCACCATCTCCATGGCTGTTCCAGTGAAGAAAGCCTCGTCAGCACTGAACAGCATGAACGGCGTCAAGTTGGTCACTGTAAGCTTGTAGCCCAGCTTAACAGTCAGGTTTGCAATGACTTCAGCGGTGATGCCTGCTAAAGCTCCAGAAGAAGGAGGAGGAGTTAGTAATTCGCCGTTTTTAACAATGAACACGTTTTCGCCGACGCCTTCGGCAACATAACCGTTGTTCTCCAAGCAAATGGCTTCATCAAAGCCATTAATGTTGGCTTCAATCTTTGCCAAAATGCTGTTAAGGTAGTTGAGTGACTTTATTTCGTGCGTTGTTGTGTCAACTGGATTTCTTCTAACCCACGAGAACATGACTGTAATACCGTTTTCCTTAGCTCCAGCAGCATGCAATGATATGGTGTCAGTTATGATAATGACCGAAGGCTTGGGGCATTTTCTCGGGTCTAACCCCAGATCTCCAACGCCTCGAGTGACTAACAAACGTATGTAGGCATCTTTCAGCTTGTTCTTACTGAGAGTCTCAAGAACAGCTTGAATCATTTTTTCTTTTGTTAACGGTATCTTCAGCATAATGGCGTGGGCTGAACGGTACAAGCGGTCAATGTGTTCTTCGAGTTTGAACACTACGCCATTATAGGCGCGGATTCCCTCGAAAACACCGTCACCGTATAATAAGCCATGATCGTAGACAGAAACTTTGGCTTGAGATTTAGGATAGTAAGCGCCGTCTATATAGACAATAATTTCGTTGCTCATCCAAGCTTCACTTCTTTTGGTGCATGTTTCATATCGTTTGATTTTGATATATTTTGCGGCAATGATATGGATGATTCACATATTGCCTGTCATCCATGAAACAGGGGTCTCTTCGAGAGGTAAAGCGGTAAGGGAAGTGGTTTAAATGGTTTGTCAGCGATTTTGTCACACAATTTTGCTATTAGTTCATTTAGCGTTATGTTTTGCTGCAAACCACGTGTTTCGCGGTCTCTGACTGACAGTGTTCCAGAAGCAATTTCTTTTTCCCCAACGACGATTATGTAGGGTATCCACTCTTGCTCTGCTTCCCTAATTTTTTTCTGTAGGGTTGATGAACTGTCGTCAATATCTGCTCGAATGCAATGAGCGGTTATTTGTTTAGCTATTTCTTCAACCTTACCCAAGAATTTGTCCGAGATTGGGATAAGTCGAACCTGAGTCGGAGAGAGCCAAAGCGGGAGCATTGGCGCCTTGCCTTTCATTTGTTCTCTGTAAGCTTTCTCGAGCAATGCGTAGATGTCTCTTTCAATGGCTCCACTTGGTGAACAGTGCAGAATCAGTGGGTACTGCTTTTCACCTTTGTCATCAACATATGTTATCTCGTAACGCTTGGCGTTTTCGACATCAATCTGGTCCGTTGATAGAGCTGCCGCTTTGTCCTGGTTGTCTACGAAGTTGGCTTCCCATTTCAGTATGAAATAGAAGAATCGTTCCGCCCAAAGCTCTACCAAGAGGGGTTTGCCAAAGATTCGAGCTATGTCTGCGATGAAGTCTTTGTTTTCTTCGTAGAAATCCTTTGTGAATCTTATCGCCACTTCGTAGTCTTCTTTTGATAAGCCTATGTCGCTTAGGACGCTTATGCATAGGTTAAAGCGCGTTCTAAACTCGTTTGTAGCTTGCGTTAGGTCAGTGCAGAACGCGTGACAGTCGGGCATCGTAAACGCGCGCAGCCGTCTTAGACCTACCACTTCTCCGCTTTTCTCGCGTCTGAAACTGTACCTTGTTAGTTCGTATAGCTTAAGAGGCATCTGCCTGTATGAAACTTGAGCATCATGGAGCATCAGAAACTGTCCGAAGCACGCAGAGAACCTGAGAAATAGTTCTTTGTCTTCGGTTTTTAGCAGGTATTGACGAGCTGGGAAACGATTCAGATAGTCCGCTAGGCTTGGATGCTGGTAATCATACATGATGGGAGTCTCAACTTCCATGGCACCGTAAGCTACCATTCTCGAAGTGACATACTGTTCAAGCAAAGACTTAATCAATCTGCCTTTTGGGTACCAGCGAATGTTGCCAGGGTCGCTTCCCTGCTCATAGTCAGCTATCTCGAGTCGCTTCATTAATGTAACATGAGGCGGCATCTGCTGGCTTGCTCGGACCTTAGCGATTTCGTATTTGGAGAATTTCTGCAGGTTTTCGTGTCCTTTAAAGTTGAAATCTTCGATTGGCACGAGTTTTCCATCGGGCTGTAGGATATGCCAGAAAGATTTCAGTTTCTCCTCAGCTTTTACGGCCTGTGAAACTTGATCTTCTTTCTTGATCTCTTCTTTGTCGGAAGTGGGTGCATAGAATCGTGATTGCTCAGCCAGAGGATGTCCCTTTATGGAGATTGTGAACTGTTTATTCCAGCCAAAAGGAGCGCGGTATGTTTCGATGCCTTTTTGTTTGGCGTAGGTTTCCATGTCCTTTATGAGTTTCAATGCTTCACTGGGTTTGCTTAAGACGTTGCTCAGATGTGCGAAGGGATAAATCAGGATTCTGTTTGTTTTTTGTTTTCCCAGAAATGCTCTAGTGTCATCTATGGCTTTCTGGGCTAAAATTGAGTTGTCGCCCTCCTCAATGGCTACGAACAGAACAACCGCTTCTTCGATACGATTCTCTTTCTTCTCAGCTTCTTCTGCTATGCTGATTTCTTTCTCAACAGGTTTGTAAACAATAAAGTTAGAGTGTAATTGCAGTACTCGCATGATATTTCACGCTCTATGCGCCGTAACGCCATTTCTCAAGGGTTTTGTCTTTCTTTGTCTTCTTCTTGAATTCTTTGTAATGCTCTTTGCAGAGAAAAACGCGTTTTTCGCCACTCCCAACTTTTAATCCAGCAGATTGGGCTTTCTCGGTCGAAATCGACCGAGCAGCTTCATTTTTGCAGCCAGACACGCTGCATTTTACCCCTTTATCTATGCGACCCAACAGTCCACGCCTCACGTAATCTTTTACGCAGTACAATATGCGCTATTGCTTAATTCCTTTTTCATAGAGAGACCAAGCTCTCTGATAAATTTCTTCTTTCTCCCCGAAAAATGTGGGTCCTATACCTTCGACAACAAGGGAGGCCGCCGCAGAACCCACACAAGCACACCACAACGAATCCTTTTCCCGATTGTACTCAGTCAAGAAACTACCCATGAAAACGTCTCCTGCGCCCGTAGGATCAACCACGGTTGAAGAACTGCACGCGGGCACTCGATAGACAGTCCGCTCAACAGAAAGAACAGCGCCATCGGCACCCAACGTTACAATTACAGTCGCAACTCCAAAATCGTGGATAGCTTTTATTGCTGAGTCAAGATTCGAACATCCCGTCAGAGCGATAATTTCATCCTGCGAAGACTTGTAGATGTTAATGAGACTTAGTAGGTTCTTGTCAACTGGTAAATTGAATCCAACATCGCCAGCTGCGTCAAAACTTCGCAACAAACCTTGTGGGTCAAGTGCTAACACTTCAGCGCAACTCTTCAATTTCTCAACGACATCATAAGAGATTTCCCCAGCAATAGACGCTATGTGCACGGTTTTAGCTTTTAGAGGACACGGTAGGTCACAAACGTCAATTGGAGGCGCTCGGTTCCTTAATTTCAGAGTTCTATTGGCAAAATCTTCACTGTACTCCAGCTCAAAGCGAGTTGTCTGCTCATTCGCAAGCCTAACAACTCCAGATAAGTCTACACCTTCTTGCCCAAGCCACCACAAGTAAGCTTCCGGAAAATCTCCTCCAACCTTAGAGATTACAGCGACAGACCCGCCCAAACGTCTTGTCACAAGAGACGAATAAGCTACAGAACCACCCAAAATAACCAAGGGCCCAGTTCGACTAGGTAGATGGATTGTATCTATAGAAAAATGGCCAATCACCACTAAGTCGGAATCTTGCACTAAACCCCGAAGCTCCTCACACGAAACTAATTGACTTACGTATTTATAGAAATAGCCATTTTCACCAATGCTACGTCTGAAGAAGCAGTATGGCTTTTGCCAAATCGCCTTCGCATTCTTCTAATGCTTTTCTAGCTGCATCTGGACTTTTGCCTGTTTGGTCAGCCACGAGTTGAACGTCTTCTTCTGAAACGGTGATTGCAGGAGTTGCCGTAGCTTTGTGCTCAGGAGCTTTTTCGGTGACTTGACCGCCAATGACCTGAAAGATTTTTTGCCCTTGCATCTCAAGTATTGCCACCTCAGGTTGGTCCACTACAATTTCCTTGGTGCTGGTCTTTATGATGACTTGTTCAACGTCTGGAACAGAATCCATGTTCATGCCCATGCGCTGCATCATGCGTTTTGTTTCGCGCGGATTCATTCGTCTATTCATTATAACTTCGCTCCACCAAATAGTTCGCAGTTGAACTTTTTATATTTAACTTTCCTTCTTGCAACCGTGTCTAACCTTGACAGCAACGCCGGTCTTAAATGCTGTCATCTCTGAACTTGACAGTAAAGCGCGGCCAACCGCTAACACATTGTTATCTTCGTCTAAAACAATTACTTCGTCTTTTGACCGGATTGCCTCATTAGCTTTGATAACGTGCACGGCAAACACGTCTCCTCCTTTGGCAATAAACTCGGAAACATCATTTCGCACTGTAACGAAGCATTGAGCTAAACCGCCGTGTTCAACAACACATCTTGCAGCGATTATGCTTAGAGAAAGCAAGCCATCAGTGGGGCGGAGCGTTGCTAGTCTTTCACCATCTAAACTAACGTATCGGATCCTGCCCGTCGCCTTAGAATATGAGATTTCTACAGTTTCCGGGAAAAGGTTATCGCCAATTCCTTTTCCGAATTGATAGTCAGCAACACTTCTGATTCTCCTAAGAGGGTTTTCCAAAGATGTACACCTTTTCTTTTTGCTTCTCGGTTCGACAACTATAAACACGACATTACAATAAAAACAGTTTAGGTGTACATCAATTGAGATGTGAAGTTTGCGGATGCAAAATCAATAGTCCCCTAAGAGCCTTAATCGAAGGCGCTAGGCTTACAGTTTGTATTGAATGTTCAAAGCATGGAAAAATAATCCGCGAAGATTATGTGGAACCCGGGCAGAAAGCTCCGAGAAAGACCCAATTGCTAGCTTCAGCGAAAATGCAGAAAAAGAAGACTTTTGAAGCTAAAGTGGAAATCACTCAGGAGGTAGTGGAAGGATATCACACGAAAATTCGACAGGCTCGGGAAAAGCTTGGGCTATCACATGATGAGTTGGGCAAAAGAATAAACGAAAAGGCTTCGGTCCTAAGCAAACTTGAAACTGGAAAGATGACGCCTAACAATATTCTCGTCTCAAAGCTAGAGCATGCGCTTAAAATCAAGTTGCTCGTTTCAATATCGGAGGACAAAATTCCCGAGAGCACTCAACCGCAAAATCGTGAGTTAACACTTGGCGATTTGATTCAGCTGAGCAAGAAAGGCACGGAGGAGCAGACAGAACGAAAGCAATCTTAGTGCAACGCCGACTTAACCGTGAAAAACCAAGTTTGGAAGAACTCAAACGACTGGCAGAGGCAGCTGGGTACACGGTTGCCGCAACACTCGAACAAGTAAGAGAACCTGACGCGCGCTACCAGATAGGAGCCGGAAAGGTTGAAGAGCTCGCCAGGCTGGTGAAGGAAAACGGCATTGAAAAAATACTATTTGACAATCCACTGAAACCAGTTCAATCCTACAACTTGGCAAAAGCCACCGGCATTGAGGCGATCGACCGCTTCAAATTGATACTCGAGATTTTCATAAAAAGAGCCACAACGACGGAGGCTCTGCTCCAGATACAGCTAGCCACACTAAAATACGAACTTGCTCACGCCAAAGAAAGAGTACGATTGGCCAAGATGACCGAGCAACCTGGATTCATGGGTCTGGGCGCTTATGAAGTTGACGTTTACCAGGAAGCGGTCAAACAGCAGGTTCACACTATCCAAAGGAAACTCAAGAAAATCCGAGAAAAGCGACTCTTGCACCGTGAAAGAAGAAGCGAATTGGGGTTTTCAGCCATTTCATTGGCGGGGTATACAAATGCTGGAAAGAGTTCCTTGTTTAATGCGCTGACGGAAGAGACAGTCCGTGTGGACTCTAAGCTTTTTACAACTTTGTCGACCACGACCCGCTTTGTCGAAATTTCAAAAAGGAAGTTCTTAATAACGGACACAGTTGGTTTTATAGACCGTTTGCCCCTAACGCTGATAGAAGCGTTCCACTCAACTCTGGAAGAAACTATCTATTCAGACCTGATAATTCTGGTCCTAGACATAAGTGAATCATTAGAAATGATTGAAAAGAAAAACAACATTTGTCTAGAGACAATAGACCGCATAGGAGCGTCCGGCATTCCGATCCTGACGACATTGAACAAGATTGACTTGCTGGAAAAGACAGAAGTAGAAGAAAAACTGAAAATACTGGAAATGAAAATCAAAAACCCCGTTCTCATATCAGCGCTCCGTAAAACAAATCTTGAACCGGTAAAGAATGTGATTCTTGAAAAGCTTGGAGACTATGTCAGAGTATCTTTCTCCATCCCAATGAGCAGCCAAACCATGTCGTTCATGTCATGGATCCATGAAAGGGCAGATGTCCAGAAAGTAAGTTACATGAGCGACTCTGTGCAGGTGATTCTCGAGGCTGCACCTTGGTTCGCTGAAAAAGTCAGAAAACGAGTAAAGGACCTCGGTGGAAAATTTGAAACAAACCACGAGAATCCGTGAAAAGAAAAACAAGATGCAGAAACTTGTTGTTCTTAGATGGGGTCACAGACCTCAACGAGACGTGAGACTCACAACACACGTTGCTCTTACAGCCCGCGCTTTGGGTGCCTCAGGATTCCTGCTCTCAGATGTGGTGGACCAGAAAATCAAAGAGACTATTGAAAGGGTTTCTCAAAATTGGGGAGGAGAATTCCTTTTTGAAATGGGAATACCTTGGAAAAGATTTGTGAGAGACTGGAAAGCTGATGATGGTCTAGTTGTTCATCTTACTGCCTATGGCGAAAACATACAAACAAGTCACGTACTCGATCGTATCCGTGCCTTGGGAAAAAAAGTGTTGATTGTTGTGGGCAGCCAGAAAGTTCCCAAGGAATTCTTCTTAGAAGGTTATTCTGATTTTAATGTGTCAATTGGGAATCAACCACATTCAGAGTGTGCAGCGGTTGCCGTTTTCTTAGATAGATTTTTTGAAGGCAGAGAATTGGCTACGAAGTTCGAGAAGCCTAAAATAAGAATAATTCCCCAAAGAAGAGGGAAGAAAACTGAAGTCGAAAGTTGATTATACCCAGACATTTGAATAAGAGTTTTATTGAAGCATGACACTATTAATCAGGTATCTAAAGGAAAACAGATTATGTTATCAACCATTGACGATGCTACGCTCATGAAAGTGGCGGCAGCGCTAGGTGAAGAAGAGGCTGTTCAACTTATTGAACACATAAAAAATATTGATGAGACAACAGATGATGAAATCTCTAACAAGACTGGCATTCGGCTGAATGCAGTTCGGAAAATACTCTACAAGCTTTACGATCATTCGCTTGTAAGTTTGAGAAGAACCCGAGACCCAAAGACAGGCTGGTTCATATTTCATTGGAAACTTCAACCGGATCAACTTGAAGGTTTCATCCTAAGTCAAAAACGCCGGGTTCTAGAGAAACTAAGCGTTCGTCTTGAGTATGAGAAGAATCACGATTTCTATTATTGCAACACGCCCGGATGCAAACGAGTCCCGTTTGAGGATGCAGTAGAATTGATTTTTCACTGTTCTATTTGCGGCAAACCATTAGAGCATAATGGAAACGAGATGATAGTTCAAAAATTATCAGAGAAAGTTGAGATTCTGAGGAAGGAACTAGGTGAGTAACGAGCTTCCTTCACGGGAGCAAGCACTGCAATTTTTACGCGAAAGCGGGTGTCACCCGAAGGTTATCAGGCATTGTGAAGCTGTTGCAAGCCTCGCATTGAAAACCGTGCAGAATGTCAAGAAAAAGAATTTGAATGTTGACTCTCACCTTGTGGAAATAGGAGCTCTCCTCCACGACATTGGTCGCTCGAAGACCCATACCGTTCATCATGCAGTTGTCGGAGCAGAGTTGGGGGAGGTCTTAGGCTTACCCGAACCAGTTATTTTAATAATTAAAAGGCATGTTGGCGGCGGAATTACAAATAGCGAAGCCGAAGAATTGGGCTGGCCAAACGACGTTTATATGCCTGTGTCACTTGAAGAAAAAATCGTTTCATACGCAGACAAGCTCATCGTAAATTCAAGGCAGGCACCAGTTGAGATAACCATCCGAAAACTGAATAGAGAAGGGAAGAAAGACGCTGCGGACAGGGTTCGGAAAATATATGAGGAAATAGAAAATCTAATTGGCGACAACTCATGATTACACTTACTCTGCTTTCGAAAATTAGCAATTCTTATCAATTGAGACAAGTCGAAAAAGCTCTGAACGAACCACTAGGGGAATTGAGTGTAGACGCGAAAATCAAAGGCACAATAGGTGATAGGTGGGTACAGGTAAATCTGGAAGGAGAAGATGAAACAATAGCGGCTACCTATGTCGCCAACGAGATTGGAACTTGTCCCGCCAGCATGGAAAACCTGAAGAAAACAACTGACCTCAAAGGGTACATAACGGATTTTGAGAAAAATACCGAAGAATTACTGGTAGACGTAGGGGTTTTCCAGCCGAAAATCGTGTGTGCAAGAATCCCGCTGCAACGGTTGCAGGCTCAACTCGCCAACGGTGTTAAGACTGCCCCAAACAAGATACCTGAACTGTGGGCTCTATGCAGAGATTTGCCCATAAGCGTTAATATCGTACAATTAGATGAGAAAGAAAACCACCTGAAAGCTGAATTGTCAGACGATCAAGTGAAAAAGCTGAAAATATGGCAGGAATCCCTGCTGGATAGACTACTTGTATTAGGCTCCTCTCTTCAAGACATAGAATACGTTTTGGAAGCTGAGAAGTTAACAAGGGACATAATAAACGTCGAGACCTTAGGGTTGCTGGAATACTCTTTAACCTGCAAGCTGGGTACTGACGCTGCTGGTCTCGTCCCAAAAATCGGTAGGAGACTCAGAAAAGCAAAATTTACCGTCTTTAATCCAAAAAAACTGCTTAGTCTTGAATTGTAGCGTGCTCTTTTTCCTGTTCTTTGATGGTTTTTTAGTAGGCGGGAACCGACATATTTATATGAGAAATAATTCATATGAATTATTTATCAAGTTAAATCTGAACCAAAACGCGAAACTGAACGAGGTAGAAAGCAATGAAAAAAGGACTAACAGAAATCTGCTATAAATTCTTCACCAACTTGTCAAATCCAACAAGATTAGCAACCTTGGAGAAGCTAATGATCCACCCCATGAGTGTAAACGAACTTGCCACCTCCTTAGGACAGGAGCAAAGTATGGTTTCACACAATCTCAAACCTCTGCTCCAATGCAATTTCATATTCACCAAAAGACAGGGAAAAAAACGCGTATACTCTGTCAATCAAGAGACTGTGGGTGTCCTATTCAAGGCTATTGAAAATCACGCAGAAAAGTATTGTCCTTCTGGCGGAAAATGCACAACTATGGAGAACTGAGAATGGTAACAAGAAAGATTGTTCACATAAACGAAGCCCTTTGCAACGGATGCGGTAACTGCATTCCAAAATGCGCTGAAGGCGCACTCCAAATAGTAAACGGAAAGGCCACAATCGTCAAAGACATCTACTGTGATGGTCTCGGAGCATGCTTAGGACACTGTCCTCAAGACGCCATAACCATAATAGAGAGAGAAGCCGACCACTTTGACGAAGAAGCAGCACATGAGCACGCAAAAAAAATTCCGGAAAAACCAGAAGAGAATACACAGAAAGTGCAGTGGCCGGTCAAAATAAACCTCGTACCCTTAAAGGCGCCCTTTTACGAAAAAGCTGATTTATTAGTTGCTGCAGACTGCGCCCCAGTCGCCTATCCCCAATTCAAAGGTTCTTTGTCATCCGGGAAAAGAATTGTGATAGGATGTCCCAAGTTTGAAGACGCAAAGGTATATTCTCAGAAGCTCGGGGAAATACTGAAACAGAACAACATTAGGAGCATAACAATTGCCCATATGGAAGTGCCTTGCTGCTCAGGTTTGAAGTGGGCTGTGGATAAGGCAGTGGAAGCATCTGGAAAGCAAATCCCGATTAAGCAATACGAACTAACAATAGGGGGTGAAATTAACGAGCGCTAATAATCCAGTAAAGAGCCCAGATACATGCCCTGGCTTGCGAGACTTTCTCAGACCAACAGTAGCCTATGTAAAATGCCATGTCTGTGGTGGCAATGCAGAAATTTGGAGCGATGAGGACGTAGGAACATGCACAGAATGTGGAGCTGAATGGAAAAGACCTGACAAAAACAACTCATGCTTAGACTATTGTGAGTACGCGGACAAATGCAGGGGCATAATTGAATCGAGAAAAACCTGAAGAAGGAGGAAGAATAGAAATGGAAAACACTGAACATCCAAGAATAAAGCGGGAGAAGAAGACCATCCAAGCGATGGTAAAAATCTATTGCAAAGACAAACATAACACAAAAAAAGAACTCTGTCCAGAATGCACGGAATTTATTGAATACGCAAGAATGCGCTTAAGCAAATGCCCTTTTCAAGAAAACAAGACAACCTGCGGAAAATGCCGTATTCACTGCTACAAACCAGATATGAGAGAGAAGGCAAAAACGATCATGCGATATTCCGGTCCGCGAATGCTTCTACATCATCCAGGATTAGCCATGCACCACGTAATCGACGGTTTCAAAAAACCAGAAGATGCCAAAATAAAAACCAAAACTTGCAGGGCAAACATGATTTCAGCTGAGTCTACCTCCAATCTTGTCTTCCGGTAACGCAATGAACATTGCGTTTTCTTTTCTCTTGACCGAAGAATTTTATATTGCGTGTTGACCTTCACCTTGCAGTATGTCAGCTCCTAATTGTCCCTGCCCCAAGAGAGACTGTGTTCGTCACAGCGATTGTGAAGAATGTGTCAGGCATCACAAAGCAAAGGACGAATTGCCTTACTGTGCAAGGTAATCTTTCTAAATTTTGGTTTGTCGTCTTGGGCCCGTATGGATAAGCGATAAACCGAGCTTGTTTTTTCTCGCAAATCGCATGGGTTTATTTTGTTCTTCTTCTTATTCAGAAGTCCGTTTTGGTTGCGCTGGCAGAATATGATGACGCGTGTGGAAACGCCTGTCTGACAAAGTGGGATATTGAGGTGGGGTGATTACGTATATGTCGAAAATCGATATATTTCGGTTTCCAAAACAAGATATATATTAAATCTTACGATATGATGTGTATCTGAGTTTGACACAACAACAGTACAACACAAATACAAAATGGTGACAAGTATGATGATTCAAACGCACGATTGAAATGAACCAAGTTTGTTTGAACGAGAAGAACACAGAAACGCATAATCGCAATTTCGAGAAATTGCTGACAAAAGCGGTGGACAAAGCTTTTTCTTCACTATTCCATTCACAAAAGCAGAATCTCTACTCTCACCTGAGTAGCTGCTACAGCATCAGCAAACAGGATATTCCGTATGCTGTTGACGATTTTGTTAATGCTCTACAAGAGATCTTTGGTTCAGGGGCAAAACTTATCGAAATCGAAATGATGAAAAGCCTTCACGCACTGGTTAAGAATTTCACATTCGCACCCAATCAAGAGTGACCTGTCATTTACTGAATATGTTAGGGCGATACGCGGCTTATGACAGAATCAATTGTTTTCCAGCTGAATTGATTCCGGAATGCGTGTAAACAGCCGGAACGTTGAGAAATAGGCTGTGAGATGCGTGCTCCTAACCTTTTGTGAGCACTATTTCAATTGTTGAAACCATTCTTGCTCTGGTTTCGCCTTCTCTTGGCGGCATCTCCTCTGTTCCTATGACGATTTTGCCTATTTTTAGGTCTTTTAGAAAGCGGTTTCTGGTTATTTCAGCCGCATCAACAGCTGTAGTTATAGCATGTCCTCTGGCCTTCAAGATTATCTCCTCAACCTTGCTGCCAGAAAATCCTGTTATTATTGCCATTACATAATCCATTGGCATTTTGTTTCCCACGAAAACGATTTTTCCCGGTGCTCGAATTGAAGGCGAAACTTTCTTTTCAATAGTCGCAGGCTTCTTCTCTTGAGTCAAGTCTTTTGCTTCAGTGGCAACCGCGGTAGTTGGCAGCTGTGCTTTAGTCTCTTGCTGAGTTGGCTCTTGAGCAATTGTTAGATCTTCGATTTCTCCATTACAGCTGTTCCTGAATGCTTCAATTCCGTTCATGCAGCCCTCTTTAGTCTCGTAGCCCTCACTTTGAGCGATTATTTCTCCGTTTGAAGCATTCAGATGAAACCTGAACTTGCCATTTTCATCGCAGAACACTTGATATTTGGGGTTGCTAATTCTCTTCTGTTCTGTGGTCATATCTTCAATTTCTGAATTGCAGTTTTTCTGAACGCTTCTCACACCTTTGATACAACTTGCATGTTGTTCATAAGCTTCGCTTGCAGCCACAATTCTGTTGTTTTCAGCATTAAGACGAAACCTGAACTTCCCTGCAGCGTCTTTGTAGACTTCAAATCTTCCTGGCATGAAACTCACGAGACCATGATGTTGTGTTTCTAGTAGAAAAAGCTTTGCGAGTGCACGCTAAAAACGCAAAAAGGAAACGCCAGATCTTAAAGGCTTTAAGCAGAACGAAGTACAATAAGGTAAATCAAAGATGCAGAAGATTTTCAAGTCTCAAACTAGAAATCTTATCAAAGATTGGGCAAAAATCATAATGCGAGTTAGACGACTTGACAGAGCAACTATAGCTTCTATTTACCTTGATGGAGTTGGCATAGAGATTGGTGCATTACATAATCCCTTAAGAGTGCCCCTTTCCGCTAAAGTGCGATACGTTGACCGTCACTCCGTATCAGAACTGCGCAAGCAATACCCAGAAATGCAGTCTCTAAAGTTGGCAAACGTAGATATCATTGACGACGGTGAGACACTAAAAACTGTCGAGGATTCAACGCAGGATTTTGTTATAGCAAATCACTTCTTGGAGCATTGCGAAAATCCAATTAACGCTGTCATCAACTTCTTGAGGGTTCTCCGCGATGGAGGAATACTCTATCTCAGCGTTCCAGATAAGCAATTCACTTTTGATAAGAACCGTCAAGTTTCTTCTTTTGAACATCTTATTCATGACTACCAAAAAGGACCGACTTCATCAAGGAAAGACCATTTTCGAGACTGGGTCATTAACGTTGAACAGAAAAGAAATGAAATAGAGATTCAGACTCGGATAGATGAATTGATTTCTAATAACTACAGTATTCACTATCACGTTTGGGCTCAGAATGACATCTTAAATTTTTTTGTTCTGTTAAATGAGCGCTTTAACCTGCCTTTAGAGATTCAGCTCTTCTACAAGAACGGAGAAGAAGTTATATTCATTATTAGGAAGCAATACCAGAATTTATGTCAGAGCTGCTATTAGCAACAAGTGAGTTACGCGAGGAGTATAGTTTTGAAAGAAAGAATGAGTGTCAAAGAGTTGGAAAGTTTGGGGTCAACCTTCTTGTTCTCTTGCATCACCAAGATAAGTGGGCCGAGCCGGACTTGAACCGGCGACCTTTGGCTCGTAAAGCCAATGTCCTAACCAAGCTAGACGACCGGCCCTTGAAATTTTCTCCTGTTTCTAAATTGGAACTATTTACTTTAAGATTTTGGTCTATGTGATTTGTTTTGGCTCAACCGCCTAGCCAGTGTGAGAAATCTCTAACTCGCGTCCGCTCAAGCTGGTTACGCCCTTTTTTGACCAATGACAGGAGACTTCGTAAGATCTCAGATTAATGGCGAAGAACTTGTTGCTGAATCAGTTCTTCTTGCTCGCTAATATGGACAGAATGTCGTGCGCTTTCAAGGATTTGTAGCTTGGAATCTAGGATACAGACTGAGTTTCAACGATCTTTTCAATTATGTCCAATGGGTTTTCGAGCGAGGCAAGCTTTCGCTTCACGTCAAATTTTCTTCCAATATTGCTCTTGGCAATTCTGAGCAAGTTTTGAGGGCGAGTTATGAAAAGGGGGAATCCCAGTTTCGAGAGGTACTTGTTTACATAGGTGTTTCCAATTTCAGAAACCACAATGCTGGGGACACCTTGAAGCGCAGCTTCCCTTGCCAGCGTTCCTCCTGCGCTAACAACCAAATCAGCATTAGCGACGAGGCTCGCAGAATCAACAAAATCATCGTTCGAGCCAAATCCCACACTAGTTCTGTTATATCTTCCGAGACAGAAGATGTTCCCAAGAGAGCTTAGTTTTTCCGTAACTGTTTCGGTGAAATCACTTGTGCCTCCGGCATAAGCAGCTTTCGTCTCCATTTGTCTAATAACAATCAGGGGTTTTTCAGAAGCAGCCTTCTTAGGCGGCTTGAAATCTTTAATCCAGGCCACTTCATCTACGCCATCAAATTGAATGATTTTCCTAGCGCCCTGCCCTATCAGGAATCGTCTAGGAATAGAGCATGATGCAACAACAGTGGTGGCAAATGGTATTGTGAGCCTGTTCACCGCCGTTGCGTGAGGAGTATCCGCGGTTAGAACTATGGGGATTCCCAAACCAAAGGCGGTTCGACACAGCTCGACAGATTGATGTGCTATTGCTAAATCCGGCTTGTCGCTCTCAAACATTCTTGAAAACTTGATTACACGGCTAGCACTTTCTTCTAATCTGGAAAAAACCGAATCGGGACTATATTTGCCGACTACTACCGGTTCTTCTTTGAGAATTCGCGCTAAGTGGGAGAGTATCAGGGTGATCTCGCGTTGTGAGCAGTACTTCATGACCTCTTAGTCTGAGGCGCCGGGCAATAGCTGTGCCGTACCTGATATGCTTGCCTGTGCAGGCATCATACCAGATCTTCATGGGTTCACCTTGCGCTTTTCTTTGAATGAAGGTTTCACGTTTTAGATTGTATTCTTCGATTGACATTATTTCCCTAGCTGGAACTCCAATCGCGACTTTTCCGGAAGGTATGCTTTCTGTGACTACACTCCCTCCGCCGATTACACAATTCTTGCCTAAAACCACGTTCGGCAACACCGTGACGCCTCCGCCAATTATTACATTATCTTTCACTATTGGGGGAGTTAGGAGGCTGCTCTTTGGGTATTTGTCGTTTAGGAGAGTGCTGTTAGGGGCGATAAACACATTATCCCCAAGTATGCATCCATTTGAAATGGTAACGTGCGCCTGAATGTTGCAATTGCTTCCGATTTCAACATTCTTGCCTATGTCGCAAAAACTACCTATACAGGTTCTATCGCCAATTCTTGCGTTATCACCAATTACTACATAATTCCAAATGGCGACATTAGCCCCTAATTGAACATTGGCACCAAATATCACGCCTTTTCCCTTTTTCAGAGTCGGCATAGGCTTTTCTTTCGGGCTCCAGATTTAAATAGTTTAACACTCTGAATCTCCGTTGTTGGGGGTAAGAGAATTAATCACGAAAACGTTTTGGTCTTGGGTTTAGGAGAAATCGGGACAGCACTATTCTCCGTTCTAAAAGAGGAAAAAAGCAGCTTTAACGTTTACGGTTTAGACCTTGAAAAAAGCAAAATGCAAGCACTAAACCAGGACTGAAGCCAAACTACCGGCCAGAATTGACACAATGCATGTTTGTCTTCCGTGCAAAAAACCAGACGCTTTTGTGGATACAGTCTGCGGCTACGCTGAACGGTTTAACCCAAACTTGGTTATTATAAACAGTACAGTTCCGCCAGGAACAACCATGAAAGTCCAACAACGATGCCCCTGTCTCGTAGCGCACTCACCAGTTCGCGGAGTACACAAAAATCCTGAACACATGAAATGGGAAATAAGGCGATGGAGAAAATACGTCGGCGGAGCAAACTCGAAGGCAACTGACGCTGCACGCAAGCACTTTGAGAAGGCACACCTACGGGTGAAAACACTGAATAGCTGCAATGAAACGGAATTGGCGAAACTGTTTGAAACAACCTATCGCGCATGGATGATTGCCTGCTTCCAAGAAATGCACCGCATTACCCGAAACATCGGGAGCGGATTTTGACGATGTGGTCGATTTCTTGGAGGATACACATCGCATCAGGTTGGACAGACCACACAATGTATCCCGGATTCATCGGAGGACACTGCCTAATGCCCAACATCGAGCTGCTGCTGCAAAGCTACGATTCCGAGTTTCTGCGCTTGGTTATCAAATCGAATGAGAAACGAAAAATTGAGATCAAAGACAAGACGGTTCAAAGAGAAGCAGACAAAATCGCCAAGAGAGTTGAAGCATTGGAAAAGGAGCTAGGGGAAAAGACCGGTGAGCATAACTGATGCAGCGTACGCTGTTGGCATGCCCCCTAAGATAGCTGCAAAAGCTTGGAAAGAATCTGATGCAGAAAGACTCCCCGTGAATGCAACGCGCAACATGAAGCTCGTCATGATTAATGACGCTGCCTTCGTAGGAGAGACACTTCTCAAGTATATGCCAACTGAGATCGACAAGCAACAAATAAAACGCACCAGAGGTCTGTGGAGCAAAACATTTGGCTTGGCTTTAGAAATACTGAAGGCAAAAGGCGACTTGTACCACGCAAACTACCTTCTTCAAGACTGCTACATAGCTTCAAGACTGAATAAGAAACCGTTGATAGGACACGCCCACGGCAGCGATTTGAGAACAACATTAAATCACAGCGTCTGGGGCAGAATTGTTAGACATAACTTGATTAACTGTGATAGGATCTTGGTCAGCACCCCGGACATCATCAGCATTGCCAAACAATATCGAGATGACGCTGAATACCTGCCTAATCCCGTGGACTTCGAATTTTTTTATCCCAAACCATCCACAAGGAACGATGGCAAAAAGAAGGTGTTTATTGCCAGCGATTCAAACTGGGCTGTAAAAGGAACAGATGTCGCCATAAAAGCATTAAGTAGAATCAAAGACCAAGTAGAGGTTAGCATAGTTCAGACAAGGCAAAGACCTCGAAAAGACATTATCGCTAGCTCGCTCGCTAGGGATAGAAATCAAATTACTTCCGAAAGTCCATCACTCAACAATGAACACATACTACTGGGATGCTGATGTGGTCATCGATCGATTCACGTTAGGCTCGCTGGGACTAGTTTCGCTTGAAGCCATTGCTTGCGGTCGTCCAGTCTTAGCTTACGTTTCATCAGAATACCCTGAAAACGCAGATTTCCCACTCAAAGACTTGAAGGATGAAGAAACTATAGCGGCAACTATCGATGATCTGCCCACTGACCTTTGGGAAAAAGAACATGTCTTCATGGAGAAGCATCACGACACAAAGAAGATAGGCGAACGTCTTGCTCAGATTTACACAGAGTTGGTGGAGAAATAGCAGCAAATCTAAGAATCGCTTTACAATGTGTCTATTGAGATAAAGTACCCGCCGAGAGTATGAATAAAATTTCTTGTAGATAAGACGCACAGCGAAAAATAGTTATTTCAAGCTGTTTAGATGTCTGCTTTGAGTATCCCCTCAGGACCCCGAGAAAAGTTGATAAACGCATAAGAGGGTAGACCAAACTGATTTGCCAACAACTTTTGTCATAAGCAATCTGTAACCCACGCAAAGGACTAAACAATGTCCTAACAAACATTGAGGCCAGACCTGGTTCTTCCCCAAGCTCCTTCGACAGCGCAACAGATTCTTTTCCGTACCAGTACCCATGTCGCAATTCGTTGACGACGCCTTGGCGTAAGTGAGTACTCTTCACGCTGAAATCAACTTTCCACAAACGCCCACTACAACTAACTTGCTTTACAAGAGCTGTGTCTACACCGGCGTTGATGCGCAGCCTAGGAAATCCACCTATTTGCCTCAGTGCCTCTGTTTTGTAAATTGTGTTGTCCAATGTCTTACCATAGGGAAAACTCGCGTTAACTTTCGTCTGCTGAAGGTACCTCTGGTTCGTGTACTCTCCTATCAGTTTAAGGGCAAAGGGCTTATCTGGAATTCTAATGCCGGAAGCAACCATGACTTTCTCGTCTTCAAGCAAGAGCGGGATCTTTTCCCACCAGTTTTCAGCCAGAACAAGGTCTTGTTCAACACTAACGAACATTCTTGAACACACATGCCTCAAAGCCTCGTTCGCACCCGAGGAAATGCCTCCTTCAGGGTTCTCGTAAACCTTCCAATTGTAACTCTTCCCTATTTTCACGGTTTCATCAGTGCTATTGTCATCAACCATAATCTTGTTGGAGAGATTTTCGGAAGGAATTACCTTGTCTACCTGCTTGAGCACTGTGGGCAAGAATGGCTCGCCGTTCTTTGTCCACATTACTATGTCAACTTTGTCTTCCTTCATCCGGGCAAATCACTCGTTAATTAATTCAATAAAGGCTATTTTTACTTTAACCCTCCGAGTTCGAAATTTATTTGCGCTGGTTTCAGCAAACAACTCTATCGTTTGTCTGCTACTCCGTAATTTCTCACAGCAATTTACTATAGGGTGCAGTTGATTTCAGAAAGCATAAACATGGCAGTCGAACTCCTCGCACAAGATTTTTAAACATCTCCGCCAAAATCGGTGCTAGACAAAGATGTTTTCAAGCATCCGTCGCCAAGGCATGAATGTCGAAACACACTTATCCCCCTTCATGTCACAATCAGTTTGCCGACATACCTCATTCGCATTATTGTGTCTTCGAATTTGCAGCCGTATGAAATATTCCGATGTTTGGCACTGCCTGCTGGGGCTTTTGGTTACCATATTTCCATCTGTTGGATGCAGAGTATCGCTATTGGGTTTGGAGGCGAAGAAGGATGTTTGAGAGTTTAGATGTAGGTTGCGGAATTGAATCGGGCTTCAAAGGCTCAGTAACCGTGGGTTGCCTAAAGGCGGCAATGAGTCTTCAAGTGCGGTATCAATTAGTTGGAGAAGTTAGACCGCATAAGATTTCAAACTTTGTCTTGGCTGACGCTTGCCACCTACCTTTCAAGAATGGAGCATTCAACTTAGCTTTCAGCAGCCACACAATTGAACGCGTCAAAGATCCTTTCAAAATGTTTTCTGAGCTACATCGTGTTGCAAATCGAAAGGTTATTGTTCGCTGTTCACACAGGAGAGGCAGTGGTGCAAAGAGGCACTTAAACGTCAACTACTTCAGCGAATCCTGGTTTGGGCTCGCTGCCTATCGATTGGGCTATAGCAGTAGGCAATTCACAAACACCTATGACTATCCCATTAGCTCCAGACTTCATTGCCCTTTGAAATCGCAGAATAGTGCACCTTGGAGAACCTTGAGGCGGATTGAGAGCAGGTGGCTAATCCATAGGTTAAAGATTCCTTCTGAAATAGAGTCCTGGAGCAACATTGTTGAAGAAAGGCGTATTATGGATCCTGTTTGCTTTGTTGTCGTCTCTAACGACGAAAAAACCTTGAACACATGTTTCAAAAAAGGCACAGGAGTACGCGATGAGAACTCGAAAATATACATGAACTATGACAGGACACCATTACCTGACTTTTTCAATCATCATATTGGCAAACTTGGGTCCGAAGAAAATGTCTGGCTTGTCTTCTGCCATCAAGATTTTATTCTCAAAGAAAATCTCGAACTTGTCCTTGGTAGTTTAGACGCAAACTCTATCTATGGAGTAATTGGGACGAGGGCGGCGTCTGCAAACCTGTTTGGCAGAATACTGCAAACAGACAACACAGCAATTGGGCTTTCCCTCGCTAAACCTGAACCTGTTCAGACATTTGATGAAATGTGCCTAATTGTTCACTCAAGTTTGTTCAGGAAAGGCATGCGCTTTGATCGTAGATTCAAGTTTCATTTCTACGTGGCTGATTTATGTATGCAAGCTTACACAAATGGCTTTGGAGTCTATACGCTGCAGACATACTGCCAACACAAAAGCAAGGACCTAATAGGAGACCGAAATAGCGAAGAGTTTAACACCTCGAAGAAACTTTTTGCAGAGAAGTGGTGCCTATACCTGCCAATCAGAACAACCACAGGCTTGCTGAGCAATGAGTATCCAGACTACAATAATCCCATTGATTAGTAGAATATATCCAGACAAATAATAGCTCGCGCTAGCTATAGTCGAGCAGGCTCTAACTGGCTAATCAAAATGAAGAAGTAAAGGTGAAAGACAATGAAAGTTGACTTGGTGATGTGGACTAAAAATGGTTCAGCAACTTTGAGGCAAGTTCTTGAAAGAATCAACAGAATTATCCCAAAAGAAAATGTGAATCAGAGGTTCATAGTAGACGACAATAGCATAGACGACACTCGATTAATTGCATCCTCCAATGGTTGGACGGTCTACAAAAACAAGGGAACTGGAATCAGTGATGGAGCAAACACAGCTCTTGACCTTGTAACAACAGACCACTTTTGCAGTTTCGAACAAGACCTTCTGTTGTCATCTGATTGGTGGAACAAGATTCCCAAACTGCTCAGAGGAAACGCGTATGTTGCTTCAGGGATAAGGCTAACCTCAAAACCTAAATTTCTACATAGGTTGCAGCTTTATTCTGCAGCGAAATATAAGATAAACAAAACTGATTCTTCAGGCTTTGGATTTGGCAAAACCTTCGATAACACAATCTATGACGCTGCTTTCTTGAGGAGAATTGGCGGTTTCCCTAAATTGAGGACGAGCTTGAGTGTTGACACTGCTTTAGCATACAGGATGACACGCGCGGGAGCTGTTTGGACTGTAGACTATAGTGTAGTGAGTGACCATCTGCGTCAGAACTTCATACAGGAATTAAGGAAGGATTATTGGTATGGAACTTGTAATAAAGCTGTTAGAGAAGCATTAGGTGATAGAGCTGACTCCATTTTGCAGATATTTGTTCGTACGCTATTCAGTCCAATTAGGGCTTGGCAGATTGCTTACAAAATGAAATCTCTGCCAATCATCGCTTATTATCCTTTACAACGATTAGTATTCTTTCTTGGTATGACACGGAGTTATTCAGACTGATTGCACATCGGACAAGAGATTTGTTGGCGATTTCGGGAACACTACCTCTTCCCTTCCCGCTTCTTTTTTACAAGTTCGTTTTGATATCATCCAGGCATCCGCTAAGACCAGAAAATCGATTGCTATCAGTGGGAATAACAAACAAATAAATGAAAGGGTAGCAAACGTCAATGTCAATGTCAGCAATAAAAAATTATCTCAGAAGGGTATATGACACTGAAACAGGCTTGCTTTCGTCTCTCTTGAACCTGTTGATTATTTTCCGTGATTTTCTTCTAGAATGCCATTTTGGTAAGCCGTTTAACCTTTGGACCAAGTCTCGTGTGCAATGGGTTTGCTCGAGCAAGTGGGCTGCAATTAGAAAAGCGATTATTTATGTTACACCATCAGGGGAGAAGAAAATTCTCCGTTAGAAAGAGAAGCAGAAAGGGGCGCGGAACCAAACTCTAACCCATTGGTTAGTGTAATCATTCCAACCTATAACAGGGCAAACATTCTTCTAAACCGTTCTCTCCCTTCGGTTCTCGGTCAAACACACAAGAATCTTGAAGTAATCATAGTTGGAGACCATTGTACCGATGATACTGAGTTGTTGTTGAAAGAAAAAGCAGATCCAAGAGTAAAATTCATAAATTTGCAGGAACGAGGTCGCTACCCTGAAGAACCGATTCTGAGATGGTTTGTAGCTGGGGTAGTCCCTTTGAATGTGGGATTGCTCGAATGCAAAGGCGACT
Organism: Candidatus Bathyarchaeota archaeon; assembly: GCA_963720565.1. Classification (GTDB taxonomy): domain Archaea; phylum Thermoproteota; class Bathyarchaeia; order Bathyarchaeales; family Bathycorpusculaceae; genus A05DMB-2. The sequence continues at coordinate 374,830 of CAVRFW010000005.1, forward strand.
GGATAGCTAACTTGGATGATGATGATGAATTTTTCTCAAATCATATTGAAGTATTGTTAAATTTTGCATTGCAGCAGAATCTTGAGATGGTTTACGGAATTGTCGAGTATGAGGATGGAAATGTTGGAAAGACGTTGATCGGCAGACCTCTTCTTAGACGGGGAGCAATTTCCCGTTGTTCAACCCTATATAGAGGTTATTTGAAATGCTTTCAGTATGATATCAACTCTTGGAAAATGAAGGAACCTGCAGACTTTAATCTGTGGAGACGTATGAAGCGAGCAGGGGTCGAAATAGGTTTTCTTAACAAGGTTGTTGGAAAACACTACAAGGAATTAACTCAGTTGGAGAGATGAAAAGAATGAATGAGAGAGTGTTTATTGTAGGCGCTGGAGGATTTGCCAGAGAAACCCTAAGTATGTATGTGGACTTGGGGAGAGAACGAGACATATGTGGATTCTTAGAGGAAAACTGCAAAAGGGAAGGCGAAATTGCATCTTGGGAAACCGCTCTATGATATTTCCCACTTGAACCAATTCTCGAAAGAGAACAAACCTTTGCTAATTATGGCTATTGGTACAACAAAACGCCGGCGACTAATCGAAAAATTGCAGGATGAAGAATATCGATTTGACACAGTGATACATCCGGGTGCGAAGTATTCAAGATGGGTTAAAATTGGTGAAGGATCAATCGTTGCAGTTGGAGTGATTATGACTTGTCAAGTAGATATCGGTCGTCATGTTATTCTCAACGTTGGAGTTCACATAGGTCATGACGTGAAGATTGGAGATTATGTCACTGTTTCTCCAGGTAGTGGAATTATGGGCCACGTCACAATAGGCGATGAGGTCTTTATCGGAGCGCATGCGACTATCGCAGATCGCGTAAGAATAGGGAATGGTGCGATCGTAGCGGCCGGGGCGGCAGTAATCCAAGATGTACCGGCTATGTCGCTTGTAGCGGGGGTCCCAGCCAAAGTGAAAAAAATGTACAAATCTGTTGAAGAGAAACCTTGGTAGACAATGTGGGAGAGTGAAGGAATGCCCATTCCAGAAGTAGTTACAACAATCGCGAAACGATACCGACTATTGAGGTTACCTCTTCCTCAATCTCTTCGTTTGTTCTTCCTATCGAAATACGCAAACGATTTGCGACATTATTCAAATCCTATTAAGAAAACTCTTCTCTTTTACTTGTCTTACTTGGAAGAAATAGAAGCACAACTAACGATGCCATTCATAGCTGAAACACTGCTGCAAGCAATTCTTGGAACCAGCCACCTTGAGGGAGACATCATTGAATGCGGAACATATAAGGGCGGTTCCACGATTTTAATTGCACATCACCTAAAAGCAACAAGATCTAAAAAGCAAATCTATGCGTGCGATACGTACGAAGGTCATCCATATGATGACATTGAATCAGCTTGCTACGGCCTTAAGCGCGGAATGGGAAGCGACTCAAGCGTTTATCATGTTGAACATAAATTTAGGAAATTCAAGATCTTGGACAGAATCACGATTGTCAAGGGCAAGTTTGAAGATACTCTTCTTGACAACTCGGGGACAGAGTTTTCTCTAGCATTTATTGATTGCGATCTCTATCAAAGTGCAAAGTTCTGCTACTCTTTTCTCTATCCAAGGATTGTTCCAGGAGGATGCATAGTGGTGCATGATTACGAGGAACAAGAGCCAAATAAGACGCCGCTCCTTTGGAATATCTCTGGCAACCGACGAGTTTCTCCAAGGAAAAAGGGTTGAAAATTGCGCGGAAAGGCTCATCCGGTTACGCGATCTGGTTCCCCAATTTTGGTGGTAAAGAGAAGAATGTTGTTAGCAGTAGTAGACACACATTTTCCTTGGATACTTAGTGGCTTCAGATACTGGGAGAATTTCGAGTTCTACAAAATTGACAAAAACATATTATTTTTTAGTGTTCATAAAATGAACGATGACTTTCCTGCACAAGTTCACCCATTGACACTTATTAGAGAATACTCGATCACCGACATCTATTGCGTATTCTTAAATCACACTTTAGGATTATTGGACTATCCGGGAAAAATACCGGGCAAACAAAATTATGGATTGTCTGAGCTTATAAAAGAAAGAAACATATCAATTCATACAACTATCTACCCCGGTGGCGGTTACGAAAATAACTCTTTAGATCAAGCCTTGAAAGCTTTGAAGTTTCTAAAAGGTCATCCCAGCGTAAAGAGCGTTTTCACAAATCTTAGTGAAGTGCAAAAAATTATTCCTAAAGCGCATTGGATTGCAGGCATCATAAACACTGGCTTTTACAAGTATCGCCACAGAGCCAAAAGCAATAAACTTCAACTCCTGTTTTCTGCGTTTCACCGGAAAGAGAAAGGGTTTAATTATTTAGCTAAAGCGCTTAACTTCACTAGATCCTTCCAAATATCACCTGCATATCGTAGGAGATTGGGAGAGTGAACTTCATCTAGTCAAACACCATAATTATACATATTATGGAACGCTACCTCCAGAAACATTAAGAGAAGTTTATTACAACTGTCATGTTATCATAGCTCCCAATTACAAAGGATGTGGCCCTATCAACAATAGATTCATACCTATTTACAGGAAATATGTAACTCTCGATGGATTTCCAACAACCACTGCGGTAGACGCTATGTCCACTGGTTGCTGTTTAATCTCAACCAATCCCAGAAAGGATTATTCAGCACTAAAACCAGAGGAAGATTACTGGGAAATCAAAGAAAAATCTGCCAATCATATACAAAAGGCTATTGAATATTGTTATGATAATCAAGACGAAATGTTACTAATGGCAGAAAGAGGTCACAAAAAAATTTTGGAGTACTATGATGCCGAAAAAAATGTTCGATTTAAGTACGACGTAATCAAAGGGATGAATTTATGATAACTGTCACAAAATCAAGTCTTCCCAGAGCTAGACAAATACACAGAGTATTTAGAAAAAATATGGACAACCAGATGGTTGACAAATGATGGCGAATACACCAAATTACTGGAAGAAAGGCTAAAAGCCTACTTGAGAATTAAAAACTTGGCACTTGTTTCTAATGGAACACTGGCTCTTCAACTCGCTCTAAGAGTTCTTGATCTTAAGGGTGAGGTAATAACGACCCCATTTACTTTCATAGCGACAACGAACGCGATAGTATGGGAAAGACTGAAACCCGTTTTCGCCGACATTGACCCACAAACGTTCAACATTGACCCCGCTGAAGTGGAGAGGAAGATAACAGAGAAGACAAGCGCGATACTTGCCGTTAACGTTTATGGAAACTCTTGTTGCATGGAAGAACTTCAGGAGATTGCAGAAAAACATGAGCTGAGACTAATCTTCGATTCCGCTCACGCTTTTGGCGTTGAATACAAGAACAAATCAGTTCTCGACTTCGGGGACATGTCGACCCTGAGTTTCCACGCAACCAAAGTTTTTAACACAATAGAAGGAGGAGCAATCGCATCCGTGAAAGAAGAATTGACACAGAAAGTGAAGACTATTCGAAATCACGGCATTAAATCCGAGGAAGAGGTAGTTCTGCCTGGAACAAATGCAAAAATGAATGAGTTCCAAGCTGCAATGGGATTGTGTAACCTGGAAAATCTTGAATTAAATCTTCAATTACGGAAGAAGCTATACGATGAATACAAAGAGAGACTTGGTTGTGAACGTGTCAAATTTCAGAAAATAACAGCGTCAAAGTACAATTACAGCTATATGCCAGTATGCTTTGAAAGTGGCAGAATCAGAAATGAAGTGTCCGATGAACTTCTTCGGAAAGGCATTAAATCTCGAAAGTACTTTTACCCCCTAACGGTCAAAGCAGACTATTTCAGGGAAAAGACACAGGACCTATCCAATAAGTCTGGTCTGGATGTAGCCTCATCGATTTCAGACAGGATATTGTGTCTTCCTCTATACCCTGATTTGGATACATCAACCGTCGACCAAATTGTTAAAATAATATTTCAAGTCTTGAAAAATAACTAGTTTGCGAAATCAAAACTCCCAAAGTCACTAAGGATCAGCCGGATTACTAGGCTGCAAAATAGTTGAAGCCTCCAGTGGTCATCAAGTTTTTCCTGTTTAGAGATTCTATGTTTGTGTTAAACAGAACTATAAATCCTGATATCATTCCATCAAAATGGAAAAAATAGACCGCCCTTTTGGAAACCAGCAATCAGATTCGAAGAAGGAATTGTGAACACTGTTCAAAGGTGCTATGAGAACACTCAATGGTGGAGACCCGTGGCTGAAACCGAACAGACAAATTTCCTGAGAGAAAAAGGGTAGAGTGCCCAACATTGGCCGCTGTTCCACGAAAGGATTTTGAGAGAGAGTTTATAATAACACAATGTCATCAATCTGAAATGAGCAAAAGAGTATTCAAATTATGAAACTGAGACTGGATGTTGACTATGCCTATCCTTCGAGAATCAAAAGCTTCATTTTCACAGCGCTTAAGCAGAAAAAGCAGAAAGCACTATCTCAAGAACGCAAAAACAATAGCCAGAATGATAGATGAGTCGCCGCGAGAAATTCAAGCTTACTGGTTTTTTACCCCTCCCACTTGGCCCGACGATGAAATGCTGAGATTGCTCAATTCGGATAAGCATGAGATAGCTCTCCACGTAACCAATAATCCCTACGAGGAACTCCAAGGATTAGAAAAGGCTACCGGAAGAGATATAGAGTTTTACACCATCCATGGAACCGAGCGTTTATTGGCGCGGATAATTTGGAAACGAAAACTTTGGGAATCCAGAACACCGATACCTGCTGATTTTCCATTGAAGTCTTTTCACGAGTTCCCGACTCTGGCTTTTGACCGCATATGTCACAATAGTTCAATATCAGTTGCTGTAGCAATCGCTGAGGCGAGCATAGAGAAAGGAGAAGTATTAGAGATTCATCCTGAATGGCTCTTCCAGAGGGGAACAATTAACCACAGGGGACCATTCTACGGACCACTAAAACAGGTTCTGCAAGTTGACCGAGAATTAGACCAGCTTGTTATCCGCAAGAAAGCATTTGTAAGAATTGCTAAACTCCTTGAACCGAAAGAATACACGCATGATTTCGTTCCAACCGAGGAATTCATCCAGAAACTCGGGGATAGAGCAATAGACATTTTCACTTTCATCGAAAGAAAATGGTGCAACACTATCTCCAATGCTTCCAATTCATGGATAAAGACAGCTGACAATATTGCTCTCCTCAAAGTGGCAAGTTATGAAGATTGGTGGAAAAACATTGGAAAAAAGACCCGCAACATGAATCGTAAAGCAGAAAAAACCGGAATAACAACCCAGGTGGTAATGCCAAGCGAAGAACTGGCTGAGGGCATTTGGAAGATTTACAATGAAACTCCTATACGGCAGGAAAGAGCTTTCCCGCACTACGGCGAGTCATTACTCTCAGTCAAGAACGACGTGTTTTCTCCTAGAAAGGGAGCGTTCATTGGTGCTTTTTTCGAAAACAGACTCGTCGGATTCATTCAACTCCTATACGGAGATAACATAGCTATAATATCCCAGATTCTTTCACTGCAAGAGTTCTGGGACAAGGCAGTCAACAACGCCCTGCTTGCCAAAGCAGTGGAGTTTTGTTCACAGAACCAGATGCAATGGATTATGTATGGCAGAATGGGAAATCACCCTTCCCTGGACAAATTCAAACAAAGCAACGATTTCAAAAAGTTTCTGTTAGCAAGATATTTTATACCCATCACAAAGAAAGGTCAAGTCGCTGTAAAATTGGGATTACACAACGATGCAAAAGATATCCTTCCTCAAAGAATAAAGTATTCACTCATCCCAGTGTACAATTGGATAAGCAGAAGAAGAGTCGGGATCAAGCGTTAGCGCAGGGTTTGCTGCAAGAGATTAAGAAAAGAAAAACGACAAGGCCGCACTAATGAAGGTGCAACGCTTCTAGAATAGGAGAGAAGTCAAGATCTTCCACAACTCTTCCTTATCCTTGATACTTCTGAATATCGCTTTTCCGCTTGCGTACATCCGGAAAGAAACATCATTGAAGATTAATTCGAATATTATACCAGCTACACAGTTCTTGAGTTGAGCCTTCTTGAGAATTCTGTCGATGGCTTCATCTTTTTTATCATACCTGAATACTACAATTACGTCTTTCTCTGCTCCGCAGGTTCCTTCGATTCTTGCGACGTAATCGTTAACTGATGCCATTAGAGCTGCTCGATCTCCTGCAATACTTCCACGAAGCGGTCGACCTCTTCACGCGTGTTATATATGTAGAAGCTTGCTCGGGCAGAAGATTGCAGTCTAAAAACTTGATGCAACGGTTGCGCGCAATGGAAACCGCTGCGAATCATTATACCGTAGTTATCAAAATAGAGTGCGACATCATGGGAGGATAAACCATCGATATTGAAGGGGATTATTCCACATTTTGAAGACAAGTCACTTGGTCCATAGATTGTTACCTTGGGGAATTTTTGCATCTGCTTTACTGCGTACTCGTTTAGCAGTCTTTCATGCTCTAGGACATCAGCCATTCCAATCTGCTCAAGATACTTGACGGCTTCACTCAAAGCAATAGCTCCGCTTATGTTCGGTGTTCCAGCTTCAAATTTCCAAGGCGGTTCATTCCATGTTATATCGCACCTTTCTCTTCCCTGGCTTAAAGAAACGTCTTTTATCATTTCTCCTCCCCCTTGGAAGGGACCCATTTTTTCAAGTAGGTCCCTCTTGGCATAAAGCACCCCGATTCCTGTTGGACCCAACATCTTATGTCCAGAAAAAGCTAGAAAATCTATGTCTAAATCTTTGACGTCTACCGGCATGTGTGGAACAGATTGAGCTCCATCAACCAGCATCAGAGCACTGTGCTCATGAGCCACTTTAGCTATTCGCTTAACGTCATTGACAACCCCGCTAACGTTCGAGACTTGGCTCAAGCAAGCTATTCTTGTCTTGCTGGAAAACTTGCTCTCAAAGTCTTCATAATCAAGTGTCCCATCTGCGTGAACCTGTGCGTATTTCAATGTGAACCCTCTCAGTTTTGCGACAATTTCCCATGGGACAATATTGCTGTGATGCTCCATTAAAGATACCAAAACTTCATCACCTTTTCCCAAGTTGCCAAGTCCCCAGGAATAGGCGACTAGGTTTATAGCCTCTGTAGTGCCTCTGACAAAAACGATTTCCGACGAATCTCTTGCACCTATGAAAGCTGAAATTCTTTCGCGTGCTTTTTCGTAACGCTCGGTCGCTTCGAGAGAAATTGTGTGAACAGCCCTATGAACGTTAGCGTTATAGTTCTCGTAGAAATCGCTTATTGCTTCAATTACTTGCCGTGGTTTTTGGGCGGTAGCCGCATTGTCAAAATAGATTAGAGGGTTATTGTTGATTTTTCGTTTTAGGATCGGAAAATCTTCGCGGATTTTGTAGGGATCCAATAACTATTTTTCTCCCTCTGCCTTCAACCTCTTGGACAACATCTTTGCCAGTTCTTCCTCTTCCACTGCCTGTTTTTCCTCGAAAGTCAGTTCATTTGGCAACCAACTGGGATTGCCGCTTCTATCAGTGTAGTATTTCCTTATTGCTCGTTTCAGAGCGCCCACAGCGAGAACTCCGCAATGGAACTTGATGCTGGGTAATCCTCCGACTTCTTCAGTCACCTTTTTCCATGTTATGTCTTCCCAAGCACTCTTCAGACTGAGTCCTCGAACCATCTCAGTGACTATGCTGGAGGTGGCGATGTTGGCGGCGCAACCGTAGCTTTCAAATGTAGCTCTTTCAATTACTTCATGCTCGTTAATTTTCAGGTAGAAAGTGATCATGTCTCCGCAGGCTGGATTGCCTGCAACTGCAGTGACTGTAGCATCTTCCATTTTTCCCAGATTCTTAGGGTTTCTGAATAAATCAAGGACTTTCGGATTGTACGGTAAAGGTACACGTGACATTCCTAATCAACTCCTGTTGAGCCAACTATTCCCCTTATTCTATTTACAGCCTTTGGTAGTGCTTCCAAAACATAGGCGATATCTTCGTCAGTGTGAGTTCGTATTGTTTTCATCAGTATGCTTCCGTGAGCTTCGCTGAATCTTCGGCCTATGGCTACAAGAACATGGCTTGGTTGAAGGAGTCTTCTGCTGCAAGCGCTGCCGCTTGACACGTAGATCCCAGCCAGGCTTAGTTCAATTGTCAGAGCTTCACCCTCACACCTCAGGAAGCTCATGTTAGCATTGTCAGGTGCTCGCTTGTCGCCTTTTGGACCGTTCAGCTTAACTTCAGAGAGTTTCTCGAATATGCCACTAACTAGTTTGTCTCGCAGTCTGCGCATGCGATCCACGTTTGACTCAAAGTCCTGGAACACTAATTCGCTTGCTTTTGTGAAACCGACAATTAGGGGAGTATTTTCAATCCCTGGCCAGAGCTTCTGTGTTCCTATTTGACCTTCGAGAATTCTTTCTAGATTGACGCCTTCTCGCACATAGAGAGCGCCCATGCCTCGCGGTCCCAAAATCTTGTAGCTACTGACAGTTGCCATGTCTACTTTCAAGTCCTGCACGTTTAGCGATATTCTGCCATATGCGTCTGAGGCATCGGTATGAAAGAGAGTTTCAGGGTTCTTGTCTTTAACGATATCCCGCGCTTCCTTTATTGGTTGTATTGTACCGATTTCGTTGTTAACGGCTGAAAGGCTTACAAGAACGGTGTCTTTGTCAACGGTTTCCTGAAGTTTTGCAAGATCTACAAAACCTTCTTTGTCAACCGAAATTTTGACTGTAGTGAAACCGAATTTCTGCAACATCTCTGCGACATGTAAAACGTTTATGGGCTCAATCTCTGAAATCACGATTTTCTTACCCTTGTTTTTCATGGCAAAGGCCGAACTCATCAACGCAAGGTTGTTGGCTTCTGTTTCGCCTGGCGTAAAAGTAATTTCTTCGAGAATTTTTGCGCCCATGAACTTGCTGATTTTTTGAGCCGATTCCATTATGGTTTCGAAGGCTTCCCAACCAGGCTTATGCGTGAGCGTGGGGTTGCCATACGCCCGCTGACTATAGTAAGGTATCATGGCTTCAACTACCTCCCCAGGCACGACGGTTGAGTTTTCGTTATCCAAGTAAACTTCACGGGCAATATTCTCGTGCGCTTTGAGCAATTCTTTAACGTTCTCTACCATACAATACACTGACCTATTTTGTGAGCAGATAATTCGTTTACAAATAATATCACTCGTTCAAATAGAAAAGTATAACCGTCAAAGCTGAAAGAGACACGACTAACACTATAAATCAGCCTTCCCCTAATTCTTGTGAACAAATCGAACAACGGCGTATCCTAGTGAAAATAACCGAACTATCAGTTCCTGAATCAATCAAAGAAATTATGCTGAATTCTGGAATTGCCGAGTTGTACCCTCCGCAAGAAGAAGCAATAAGAGCCGGCGTCTTGGAGGGGAAGAACCTGGTTTTGGCGAGTCCAACAGCATCCGGAAAAACGTTAATCGCAGAGCTCTGTGGTTTGAAGCAGGTTCTAGAAAGGAAGGGTAAAGTGATTTACTTGTCGCCTTTGAGAGCCCTGGCGAGCGAGAAGTTTGAAGAGTTCAAAAAGTACGCATCTATCCAAAAACCCAATGGACGGCGAGTAAGTGTTGGAATCAGCACTGGTGATTTTGACAGCAGTGATGCATGGCTAGAAAAATACGATATAATAGTAACCACAAACGAGAAAGCCGACTCCCTCTTGAGGCACAGGGCAAAGTGGATGGACGAGATTTCACTTGTAGTTGCCGACGAAGTGCATCTTCTAAACGAAGCGGAGCGAGGCCCAACTTTAGAAATTGTATTGGCAAGGCTTCTACAGGTCAACCCTGAAATGCAGATTCTAGCGTTGAGCGCCACCATAAACAATGTTGATGAGATAGCAAACTGGCTAAAATCCTCCTATGTCGTAACGGAATGGCGACCCGTATCATTAAAGGAAGGCGTACTTCTACACGAGGAAATCCAGTACAAGGATGGAGACGCAAAGAAGATCGAGAAAAAGACCCGCGATTCAACCATAAATATTGTTTTGAACACTGTGAAAAACGGAGGCCAAGCACTGGTATTCGCATCAACCAGAAAAAATAGTGCAACCTCTGCCAAGAAAATTGCAGAACACATGACCGATGTGCTCTCCAGACCAATAAAACGAACACTGGAACATGAAGCCCAGAAAATTTTGTCGACCGGTGAACGAACCCGAATCAGCGAATCTCTAGCCGACCTTGTTAAGCAGGGAACGGCTTTTCATCACGCAGGCTTAGGCGGAGCTCATCGCAGATTGATAGAGGACTTGTTCCGACAGGGAAAAATAAAAGTGCTAACTGCCACCCCAACGTTGGCTTTCGGAGTTAACCTTCCGGCGCGCACGGTTGTAATTCAAGATTACAGAAGATGGGAACCAGGCTACGGACATTACCCAATAAGCGTTCTAGAGTATAAACAGATGGCAGGGCGAGCTGGAAGACCTAAATACGATAAAGTGGGCGAGGCTGTGCTCATCGCAAAAACTGCGGATGAAGCTGATTACCTGATGGACAATTACATTCTAGCGCGTCCTGAGAGAATTTGGTCGAGACTGGCTGTTGAAAAGATTATTAGAGGTCACGTGTTAGCAACAATCGCCTCGGATTTTGCACACACGGAAAACGGGATCTATGAATTCTTCGGAAAGACCTTTTACGCATATCAATATGATGTCAAAGCCATCAAGAGCATAATAGCAAAAATTCTAAAGTACCTATACGACGAGGAAATGATTGAGCTAGACGGAGAGAATATTTACGCCACCAAGTTTGGCAAGAGAGTAAGCGATCTTTACATAGACCCCTTGTCAGCCGTCGTTATTCGCGATGCAATAGAGAACAAGCCGCCTAATGTAACAGACCTGAGCCTCCTCCATTTAATTTCACACACACCTGATATGGGTCCAATAATGAGGCCGTACGCCCGTGAATTAGAAGAGATGGCCATTCTGCTGGAGCAACACAAAGAAGAGTTCTTAATCGAGGCTCCTAACGAGTGGGATGATCACATTGCCTACCAGGAGTTTCTGGGCGAGATCAAAACTGCCATGGTTCTGAAGAGTTGGATTGATGAGATGAGCGAAGAAACACTTCTGGAGAAGTTCAACGCACAACCCGGAGACCTTTACAGAACCATCGAGAACGCAAAATGGCTGCTTCATGCTACACATGAGCTTACGGCACTCCTCGGGAAAAAGGAAATTTTACCTTTAGCCTTTGAACTTGTGGAGAGAACAACCAAAGGAGTGCGGAAGGAGTTGTTGCCAATCGTTCGATTAGAGGGCATTGGACGAGTGCGAGGGCGGATAATCTACAACGCTGGATTCAAGACAATTGAAAACATAAAACACGCAACACTAGAGGAATTAACAAATTTGCCACTTGTGGGTCCGAGACTGGCAAAAAGGATCAAGGAGCAAGTGGGTGGTTTTGTTAAGAAGGATACGTGGGAAAGCCTTGAGAAGGGCGAAGAGTGGAAACAGAAAGCCATTACCGAATTTTAGAGCTATTCATTCGCGAACAATTCTGCCTGCTTGATGGCAGTGCCGAGATAGTTACACGGTTCTAGAGCCTTGGTTATCTCCTTCTCGTCAAGTTTTCCTCTGATAAAGGTGTTTTGAAGGAGAACGTCTCTGAAAGGGCGTTTTTCAAGCGAACTCTCTATCGTTAATTGCCTAAGCAACTCGTGGGCTTCCTGGCGATTTACACCCTTCTTGGTCAGAATCATCATAACAGCTTCAGACATGGAACGACCCTGCGTAAGAATCATATTCTGCGACATTCGCTGTTCATCAACCCGTAGATTAGTCACGATATCGCTCATCAGAACAACTAGATAATCAACTATGATACACGATTCTGGAAGAATGAAACGTTCAGCCGAGGATTGAGTCAGGTCTCTCTCATGCCACGTTATCATGTTTTCCAGTGCTGGGATCGTGAGGCTTCGAGCGATTCGAGCTAATCCACAGACTTTCTCGCATGTTTCTGGATTCTGCTTGTGAGGCATCGTGGAACTGCCCACCTGCTTCTCAGTTTCGAAAGTCTCGAAAAGCTCGCCAATTTCGGGACGCTGCAACTCTCGGATTTCTGTGGCAAAATTCTCCAAAGAAGAAGCAATAATCGCTAGAATGCAAATAAGCTCCGCATACCTATCCCTCTGGACAATCTGCGTCGAAATCTCAGCCGCATTAATTCCAAGTCTTTTCATGACAATGTCCTGAATGCGGGTCGCATATTTTCCCAGTCCTGCTTGAGTGCCCACAGCGCCGCTCATCTTGCCTACTATCACACGCTTCTTTGCAGTCATTAAGACGTTGAATGTGTCTTGCTATTTCTCTTCCCCAAACCGCAAACTTGAATCCTAACGTGATAGGCAACGCGTGTTGACCGTGTGTCCTGCCCATCATCACTGTTTCCTTATAGTGCCCAGCCTTTTTTTGCAGGATGCCCTTTAGCTCAATTAGTCTCTTTTCCATAAGTTCTAATGCGTCTCTGAGTTGCAGGGCGTTGGCTGTGTCCACAATGTCATAGCTCGTTGCGCCCAAATGGACGTAAGCACCGCTTGAGCCACACACCTCTGATAGTCCACGCACCAAGGAGGCGAGATCATGTTTTATTTCCTTCTCTATTGCTTTTACGCGGGCTATCTTCACGTACTTCAGTGATGCCATAGCTGCGATTTTTTCCGCGTCTTTTAACGGTATGTTACCGACTTCAGCATGAGCCAAAGCCAGTGCTGCCTCAACATCGAGCATTTTCTGAACACGGGTTTCCTCTTCGAAAATCCTGCGCATCTCAGCAGTTCCATACCGTCCTGTATCTATGGGAAGAATAGGCAATGGGTTATACCTCGTCAAGAAGGATATACAGATTAAGGATTAATGTTTTACCAAACATTAACAGGCTGACACTCAGGGAGAAGGTCATAAAAACATGAAAACGACGGTTTCTGTTTTAGACAAGAGAGGAAACGACGCAACAGCGATTGTAGAAGGAATATTACGATCACTTCACAAAGAACAAAATTCAGAGATTAGATTAGTTTCATCATCGTCAATCCAAACGATAGAAAATCATCGCGTCACCTTGCGAGAGCAAAGCAACAAACTCGCCGATAGTAGTTGGCTGCGCATTGCCCAGATCTCTCTCAACCTCCTGGCTACATTATTTTAAGCTGGACAATGCAGCAATGATACTTGACGGGGTATTATACTCGCCTATTCAGACCCCACTGAAACAGAATGCACTCGAAAAAATGCGTAATCTGGATCCGTTAGTTATAGGTGAAACAGTGCTAAAGAATGTTGAAGGGGATTTTTCGTTTCTAATAGTAGATGGAGACAAAATCGTCGCTGGAAGAGACACAGTAGGCGTTCAACCGCTCTATTATGGCGAAAACAAAACAATAGTGGCCTTTGCTTCCAACCGAAAAGCTTTGTGGAAACTCGGGATAGAAACACCCAAATCCTTTCCACCTGGAAATATGGCAGTAGCCACCAGCAAAGGACTAGAATTTACCGCGGTCAAAAACATAACATACTCAGAAACAGAGCCCATAACAATGCAAAAGGCAGCAAAAAATCTCCAGAAACTGCTGGAGCAAGCAGTCAAGATGCGTGTAATGGGACTTAAAGATGTTGCCATTGCATTCTCAGGAGGATTAGACAGCAGCCTTATTGCAGCTCTTGCCAAGAAGTGCAAGGCCAACGTTTGCTTATTCCATGTGAGTTTGGAAAATCATCATGAAACAGTCGAAGCAAAGAAGGCGGCTGCAGCTCTGAGCCTCCCAATTCAGACGCATCTCTATGAGGAATCTGATGTTGAAACTGTCCTTCCCAAGGTTGTAGAACTCGTCGAAGAAAACGACCCTGTCAAGTCAAGCATCGGAGTTGCAATGTACTGGGTAGCCCAGAAAGCAGCTGAGGCAGGATTTCATGTATTGATAGCAGGGCAGGGCGCCGATGAACTCTTCGGAGGCTACAAACGATATGTTGACCAGTACGTGTCGCATGGAGCTGAAGAGGTTAGAAAAACCCTATACGAAGATGTTAGAAGTCTTCATGAGAATAACATCGAAAGAGACGTCAAAATCTGCAATTTCCATGACATACAACTGCGTCTGCCTTTCGCAACATATCAAATCGCCGATTTTGCCATAAAACTCCCTACGGAACTAAAGATTGAAAGGAAACAGGATTCTCTAAGAAAGCTTGTGTTAAGAAGGGTGGCCGAAAACTTGAATTTACCCGCGTCATTATCTAGTAAACCAAAAAAGGCTGTACAATATGCTACCGGAATAAATAACGCCTTAAGACAAATAGCAAAGAGCCAGAAAACAACTCTAAAAGACTACATTGACAGAATCTTCATCTCGAATACAAGAAATAAACTTTGAAAATTTCGGCACTCAGAAAAGCTAAGACGCGAGGACATCAATCAGCTGTATTTCGAGAATAGAGACTGCAGAGTTAGATCAATAATTCTGTATTCTGATTAGCTATAGACTAACTAAGACCTCGGAGGGACAACGTCTTTGCCCTTGCAAGCACTCTTACACAAGAAACAGCGAAAATGGCAACAGAAACATTATAACCATTGCTGGTCTTTCGCTGAAACAAGGTGGTTAAACTGAAGTTTGGAGCTTACATCTATCAGCCGGAAAAAACCAGAGGCTTTGACTTTCATGTTCTGCGTGTCAAACAGGAAACTGGCAGAAGAATCCCGCCAGTGCAAGACATGTACAGCAACATAGCCGTTTTTGCAGATAATGCCGCAGTCGGAAGTCATCCCGAATGGATTTCACAGTCACCTCTCGGTCCAGCTCAAATAGGAAACAACCGTTTCAACATCTACTGGAATATAGTCTGCGCAACTCAGCCACATCACAGAGCGGAACAACTAGAGTATATACAAGATGTTGAAAGGCATTCAATGGGTGTATGGCTAAATAGCCACTACTTTGCTGAGCAAGGTCATTGCATATGCCCTCGGTGTGAGAAGCTTTGGAAGAAGAGCGGTCTCAGCTGGCTTGAATGGAGAAGAAAAGAGGTTAAAACCTACTTAGCTCAAGTCAGGGAACGAGTGAAAAAAGAGCTGGTCATGTGCATACAACCTGATCCTGTATGTTCTTACGAGCGATATGGAGTTGATTTTAATGATCTCGCCGAATACGCTGATGCGTTCAACGTTGTAATGTTTTCGAAGAACTATGCCACGCCATGGTATTGGGAAATGCTGACGCGATCATTCAGGAAATTGTTGAAGAAACCCTTCTATGTCAGTCTATATGTTTTCGGTCTAGGCGACAACGCAAAAGACGTGCCCTCAGCCTCTGAATTGTTGACGGTTAGCACTCGTTGCGCACGAGCTGGGGCTGATGGGATTCTCTACTTGGCAGATGGATCTAGCCAAATTTGGGATTTCCAAAAAGCTACAGTTGATGCAATTGAACTCAGACAGCGATTGGCAAGCTACGGAGGAGAATCCGTTCAAGAGGTTCTGGACTTTATTCTCAAGTTGGAAAGACCTAGTTCAGTAAATCGGTGCATCAAACACTCATTGCAAGGATTCTTTGAGGACTGAGAGGTAAGACATTACTTGCTCTATTCTTGGGTCAGATATTTTCAAGGATAGCTGGATTATTGCTCGTGGATTCGGTTTGCGTGAGGTTTGTATTGTCTCCAAAGCATTATCTATGTTTGATAGAAGAGAATCCCAGGTTATCTTGGTTTTTTGACCCTTCAGAGTATACAGCGTAAGGATGTGCGCGCTGATTTTGTTCAGATTGCTTTTAAATTCTCTCAAGGTCTGAATTATGTCGACTGTGGCATATTCTGCCCCAGAAAGGTACTTCTTGATTACTTGATACTGTTTTTCAATAGCATGAATTTCCGTGAATAATTCTCTTTCCATTGTTGCATGCTTTTCGTCCCGGATTTATACCAGCTCCGTCATCTACTCTTTGAAAGAAGTAAATAAGATTTTGTTCTGATATTTTTAAACCCAATTGCTTCTGAAGAAAAAGCATGGTGCTAAGAAATGGATGTCTTTTCAAGAGTTTTCAAGCGCTTATACTTAATCAGAAAAAAATGATAGTCTCATAGACAATGCCTTGATTCAGCACTTCATCTGAGACTTTAGTCAACGTCAGAAGAAGGAACTGGTATTCGCAGTTATGATCGCGGACTAGTCTGCTGATCAATCTCGCGTGCTTGGGCATATAAGTTGTAGCGTAGCTGCTCGTGAAAACAAAAAACGTTGGGAAGACAACGACGACCTCAATACAACTAGCTGCAGTTGCTCATTTTTCAAAATATTGAAACTAAATTCATAATTAAATAATAGATAAATCTCGTTTTTTTGCGCCTTTACCCACAGTTTCAAAGTAGAATTAAAAAGAAGAAAGCCTTTTATGAAAATATGGGCACAACTGTATTAGGGTGATTGAAAATCTTGGAAGCGTATATCTTAATAAAAATTGCTACTCAAACAGACGTCTGTGGGTTCAGTCGCTCTGTAATTGAGAAAATAGGAAACATGAAAGGCATTGAAAAAGCCAACCTATTGTTTGGTGACTTCGATGCTATCCTCAAAATCAGAATGCCAAAAATTCATGAGATAGAAAATACAGTAATGGAAGAGATACACATGATTGAAGGTGTTGAGTCAACGTTGACACTTCTGTGCGTGGACGAAAACGTGATTGAGTAGGGGAGATGGACCATGGAAACGGGTTATATACTTTTCAATCTGAAACCAGGAATGAAGCGTACCTTTCTCCAAAGCATTAGAAAGATACAGAGCGTAAAAGAAGCTCACATAGTACTTGGCAATTGGGATGCGATTGCAGAGGTCGAAGCGGAGGATGTTCAAGAACTGGAGAGAGTTTATTTTAACCAAATTGACAAGTTACTGAGTATAACTAGCTCCAGACTCTACATAATGGCTTGCCCCAGAACTAGAAAATAAGTGTCAGGAACGAAATCTTGAAAGGCTACTGAACATTGAAATAACTAGACGGTCTTCAAATAGTCGAGTTTCAATCTACTCAAAAGAATCTTTTTCCGAAGTGTATCCACATTTCTCGCTGGTCCCAGCACCCCAACTGCAGTAGTCCGCTCGGGCTCAATAATTCGCTCGAGCATATTAGCAAATTGATATTCTTAATTCTATATGATTATGTACCAGATTAACGCCACAATCTCGTAGCGCGAGATAAAGAAGCAGGATTTCTACGGCCAAAGTCCACGGGTCCTCAGCGCATGAGCTACTCTTCCAACGCCAAGCATGAGCGCAGCGGTTCTCATATCACTTTCCTCTTTCTTTGCGAGTTTGTATACGTCCTCAAAAGCCTTTACAATCTTTTTCTCTAGCTTAGTGTTTACTTCATCAAGAGTCCAATGCTCTCTGGTAAGATTCTGTACCCACTCGAAGTAACTTACTGTAACTCCTCCAGCATTGGCAAGGATGTCGGGAATTAGCCAGACGCCCTTTTCATTAAGGACCTGATCCGCATCTGGACTTGTAGGCCCATTTGCTCCCTCAGCCACGATTTTGGCTCTGACGTTAGCTGCATTCTCTATGCTTATCTGGTTCTCAAGTGCCGCTGGCACTAGAATATCACATTTGGTTTGGATCAGTTCTGAGTTTGTTATGTCATTACAGTCTTTGTAGCCTTTCACCGAACCAGTTTTGTTCTTGTGGACGAGAACATTGAAAGGTTTCAAGCCTTCACTACATCGAATTCCGCCCGTTGAGTCACTAACTGCAACTATGTTACAGCCCAAATTGTGGAGAATATTGGCTGCATTGTACCCCACATTTCCGAAACCCTGAACCGCCACAGTTGAACCTTTAAGTTTCAAGTTCAGTTTTGCAGCTGCTTCTCTAACACAATAGGACAACCCTAGCGATGTTGCACAGAATCTTCCTTCCGAACCGCCTATCTCAATCGGTTTGCCAGTAACGCTCTCCGGCACGCTGTATCCTTTAAGTTGACTGTATGTGTCCATTATCCATGCCATAGTCTGTTCGTTCGTGTAAACATCTGGAGCTGGAACATCCCGGTGAGGACCAAGATAGTCAACGATTAAACTAATGTACCTCCTTGTTAAACGCTCTGTCTCTCCAAGCGACAATCTCTTGGTGTCGCATTGCACTCCTCCTTTTGCGCCTCCATACGGCAGACCCATTATTGCACATTTCCAAGTCATCCACATCGCCAAAGCTGTAACATCATCCAGGGTAACATTTGGGTGATACCGAATGCCACCTTTGAACGGTCCCATAACGTCCCAGTGTTGAACACGGCAGCCTTTGAAAACACCGATGCTGCAGTCATCCATCTTAATTGTCACCGATACCGTTATCGAGCGCTTTGGCTGTCTTAAAATCGCATGAATTCCCGGGTCTAGGTTCAATTTTTCAGCAGTCATTTTGAGCTGTTTAAGAGCTACAGTCAAGGCGGTTTGTTCTTGAGTCATCAAGAGTTCCCTGCTCTGGTTGTTTATCTGGTGCACGTTTAATTTAAAAGAATTGTCTTCTGGAATTCGCGATTCAACGATAGTTTCTGCTATCTAATGACTATGCCAAATACTCCATGAATTAGCGCACTGTTTCTATTCTTGTTTCTTCATCTAGATTTCAAAATCTGCCTAATATATGCGAAGAAATACCAATAAGCCAACCTATGAAAATGTCAATGAGAAAAGAGATAGTGTTGCTAGTCCAAAATCCTCTCTATAGCTTCTTTTTCAACTTCGTCAACTGTTGGGATCCCCGTCACCCTAGCAGCTCTTTCCGACAAGCTCATTAAGTCATTTCTGTCGAGAAGATCAAGCTTCCATCTTCTCGCACCAGCCATTAACTGTTTCAGTCCGACGCCTACCCTATCCGAAAGGTAGGTGTAAACACCAATTGCTTCAATCGGAATTTCACTGAATCGATTGCCATATTTCGTTTTCAGAGTTGGCGTTGCGATGAAGAATTTTTCTGGGTCTGTACCGTAGCGGTCTGCAAAGCTTTTGGGAAGCTTAGCTTGCCCTGCCAACAGTTTAAAGTAGTGCGATTTCATAGCTGCTGTAATCGGAGAGCGTCCCATGAGCACGCCTTTCACTAGTGGCCCATCGCCGTAGTTACTTATGGCGATTGTCTTGAAAATCGATGTTTCTTCTATGAAGCCCCCTGCCATAACAAGATCAGGCACGTGGCGACCTTTCTTTTTGAGTATGCGGGCACATTTTAGAACTATTGCTTCGAGATAGACTGTCGGAATACTCATCTCATCCATCATAGGTACAGGGCTCATTCCTGTCCCGCCGCCTGCGCCGTCAAATGATAGTGCATCGATTTTAGCCTCAGAGGCAAATTTCATCGTGTAAGCCACTGCGGAGGGTCTATAAGCCCCCGTTTTTAGGAAAACACGCTTTGCACCTTGTCGTCTTAGCCATTCAATGTCTTCAACAAATGCTTTTTCCTTAGGTATGCCAACTCTGCTGTGTCTTTCAAAGGTCGTGAAGACGCCATCTCTAAAAGCTTGCTGAACCGATGGATCTTCAGGATCTGGGATAACTATATACCCTCTCTCCTTAAGCAGCAATGCCTTTTCAATGTTGTTTATTCGGACTTCCCCGCCTATAGCTTTAGCTCCTTGCCCCCATTTCCTCTCGATTACGTTTACTTCCAATTTAGACAAAGCGTAAACATCTACGCCAAGCTTCTGATCTTCGACGTTTGTCTGCACGACCACTTCTCCATATTTCCCATCCCAGAACTTCCTGAAAGCTTCGACTCTCCGCTTCAACTCTTTTGAGTAAGTGAGCTTTCCACTCTCGATTTTAGCTTCAGCATCCATCCCGCAAACATTTTCTCCAATTACTATGGTAACACCTGAAAGGGCAGCGCCTACAGCTAGGCCGTCCCAATTTACTCTTGCGACATCAGTCGAGCCGAATGCTCCAGTCATTATTGGCAGCTTCAGTTGCACTCCGCCAATTTTGGTTTCTGTGTTCACGTTCGGGAAAACAGCCACTTCAGAATTCTCCTCAATTCCGCGAACCTCAAAAACGCTAGCTTGAATGTTGAAGTGTGACCAATCAAGGTCATAGTTCTTTAGTGATCCAGCAGTACTTGTTCCATATTGCGAGGGTTCAGGATAAAGTGCTTCACGTCCCCTGAAGGCTGACAAACTGATTTCGCACATTACGGGGCAATCGTGGATGCATATTGGGCACATTCCACTCACTGTGCTCGTGTCTTTCACACGTGTTGTAGTTCCAACTGTCGATTTTCCATTAAGATAAGAGCTGTTCTTTTGTACGCGTTCACTCAATTCCAGCTTTCTCCTTGACGTTTGTTCATTTTCGGAATTCTCGTGCTTAATACTTCATGAGAATATTTAATTCTATTATACATTATCTATGTGAAGATATCGCCAACTATGCGAAATGAATGAAACATGTGTTGAAAGACAACGGATTTGGCTGGTAAACCTGGAAAGGTTTTCTTACAAATGCTCTCTAAGCGTCTTGTCTTCCTCCAGACATTAAACGCACAAAAATTCAAAAGAAAGGTGCTTAGCTGAATATGATTCTTAGCATAAGCAAAGTTCATGCCAAACCCGAATGCAGGTTTGCGTAAAAGTTGCTCCAACACTAATCTTTGCGAGCGTTGCTGAGAGTTTCTGGATTTGCTTGCAGTTGGTGAAGCTGAATGTAGCCTGCTCCCGCACGCTGGGTCTGCATATTGCCATTCACGATTATTAGCATATACGAAAATGAAGGAACTGCTTAACATTCAACCCGTAAATTATATAACAGATCTGAGAATGCCTCAGATCTATCGCTCACATCCTTTTTTCCTCTCTGAGGCACTTCGAACATACGCAATAGAATGGCAGGTTTTTTGTGTCACATAACTCGCAGTATTTGCAGTCTTGGCAAGGGAAATCGCTACCGCAGATTAAACAACTTTGAAGAAACGTCACTCTTTCGAGGCCCATAATGTTGGAGACTTCATCAACCAGTTTTTCAATGTTATTGTAGCTCTTTATCGAGAAAAAACCTTGCTCCCTATTGTATTCAAGACCAAGCCTGAGAAGCAGAACGAATTTTTCTTTTTCAACCCGAGGCAATTTGAAAGATTTTCTATTTAGAACAACCACTTCCAATCACTCGCGGGTTAGATCCTGCTCATCTTTAGTAGATAATCAACTTCTGCAGGTTCCAGCTTAAGCCATGCAGGTATTTGGCTTGATTTGTGTTTCTCCATAATAATCTTAATGAAAGGAACAAAGTCGTTTTTAGCAGTAACTCGCGAAACATGGCATTGTTTTCCTATTTTGGTGCAAATACTATCTAGCATCGTTCTCTTACCCTTGGTCCAAAAAAGGGTGATTATTCTTATCGGTGGGGAAATGAACTCAAAAGGCTTATATGATTCAGGTGAGACCGCTGCGGCTTCAGCCATGGAATTGAAAAAATATTTTAGAAGATGCCAATGTTCCATACCGATTCTGCCCCTAAACAAGTCTGCACGAGAAACAAAGTTATAAGCCTCCGCAAGTTCCGAGGAATTAGTGTATCGCCTCGGAAGATTATCACTCACTGAAAGCAAAAAATCATCATAATCAACACCTGAACGACTAAGCAAGCTAGCGGCTTCAGAGACAGATTTAGCTGAAAAGAATCCACGCAACGTCTGATCCATACTGACATCCTTGTTTCTGAAACTCAGACTCATAGTGTCTTGGAGCGTGAGAATCTTATTCGGTTCAGACAGGCTTTGCAAGTCATTTATGGCTGAACGAACGTCGCCTTTGCTGTTCTGTGCTATTCTCTCAAGAGCTTCAAATTCAGCTTCAACCTTTTCCATCTTGCAAATTTTTTGGAGCACGGCAATTACCAACGGTATGCGCACTTGTTGAAAGCGTATTAATACGGAAACTTTCTTTAAAGGTCTGATTTTTTCGAGGTCAGGATCGTTCGCAGCCATTATAACGGGTATGCGCGATTCCTCGACTATCTTAACTATCGCTCCTATACCTCCTCGATCCTCTCTGCCTGCAACGCCGTCAACCTCGTCCAGAAAAAGAAGATTGCCCTTAACATCCGTTGAAAACCTGTCCAAACCTGTAAACGAAGTTGCTGGCTTGGCGACCTTGTTTATTGTTTTTTCTGTTCTGGTGTCGCTGGCGTTCATCTCGATGATTCTGAAGCCGAATTCGTTTGCAGTTGCGTTAACCAGAGCAGTTTTCCCCACTCCAGGCGGTCCATAAAGCAACGCTGCTTTCTTTAGTCGGCGCCTGTTTTTAAGCCATTCGACAAAATTAGCCTTTGCCTCTTCATTTCCAATGACATCAGCTATTTTCTTTGGGCGGTACTTTTCAACCCATAAGGCATCCATTCTCAAGAGTGTTCCCCTTTCAATTTCCCAATCTTTGCAAATTGGGCAAGCAAGGCGCTCAGCTGAATGTCACTGTTTGCGCCTTGAGTGAGTCGGTAGTCGTATTCACCTATTATGTTTGTCAGTTCAGCCTTCTGTTCTGGAGATATGTAGGAAAGCTTGAGCAATTCCCTTTGCATCTGTCGAACTATCTCTGCCCCTGAGAAGCCAAAAGAGCCTATAAGATCGTACATTAATTTTCTAGCCTCGACAAAGTCTCCGCTTAATGCTTTATTGAGCATCATTTGAACCTGCTTAGGGCTTGCTTCACCAATCACTTGGAGGACTGTTTTCTCGTCGATAATTCCATCTCGGAATACAGACGCGGTCTGCAAAGCATTGATCGCATGCCTGAGATCGCCTTCAGAGTGTTCGACGATTCTCTCTGCGGCCTCAGGCGACAGAGTCAAGTTTTCTTTCTTTGCGATATACTCCAAGTGATCTTTCATCGCTTTCTTGTCAAGTTTCGAAAAGCGAAATACCGCGCAACGACTCTGTATGGGCTCGATGATTTTCCCTGACTGATTGCAAATCAAGATAAACCTGCTCGTGCGGGAGCTTGTCTCCATAATTCGTCTTAAAGCCGTTTGAGCCGGTCCAGTCATCTGATCGCTTTCGTCGAGAATAATTAAGGCGAAGGGTATGTTGCCAAAACCTGATCGGCTGTAACGTGAAAAATCTTTAACTCTATCCCGCACAGTATCGATTCCTCTTTCATCCGACGCATTAAGCTCCAAAGTGAAAGTCCTCCAATTCTGACCAAACAACTCCCGAGAGATACAAAGTGCCACAGTCGTCTTCCCAGTACCAGGTATACCCGCGAGAAGCAAATGCGGCATAGTTTTAGGGTTCCGCATAAAAGCTTTCAAGCTCTCTACTATGTCATGCAAACCAACAATTTCATCCAATTTTTTTGGTCGGTATTTTTCAACCCACATAAGCGCTTCTTCATCAGATGCCATAAGTAATCCCCCACACAAATGGGTACAATTAACTTCTTTTGCATTCTTAATTTACTTTTCCATGTCGCACATCCTTCACAAAATGGCAATCGCTGTTGTTTGGCGAGTGGATGTCTAATAAAGGGGCTGATTTACGGCGCTTAAATATTATACCAAACTTAGGTGGCGAATTATCGTCTTGATAAAACAGTTAGCTTTAGCGGATTTTGCTGCCCTCTGCAATATCCTTTTCTGGTTGCAGAAACACAACGTTGCCTTTGTTGTCTTCAGCAGCCAGAATCATACATTGCGACTCGACACCCATCAATTTGCGTTTGGGAAGGTTAAGAATAAATGCACATTTCTTGTTGATTAGAGCTTCAGGCGTATACCACTGAAGAAGCCCCGCCACCGCCTGCCTTTTCTCTTCGCCAAAATCAACCAAGATTCTGATCAGGTTTCGAGATCCAGGAATCTGGTTCGCCTCCGCAATTTTGCCTATGCGCAAATCGAGCTTTTGAAATTCCTCAAAGGAGAGTTCCAACTTTAGACTTCCTCAATGAGGTTCTGTGGCTGACTAAATTAAAGGTTTTCATGTCTTCATCTCTCCTAAGGTACTACTATTACTGCTTGTTCATTTTCTTGTTCCGGAGAATCTTCATTTTTCTTCTGAAGTGCACGCTTTAGCAACAAGGAAATTGAAAAGAAAAATTGTATCGAGCAGAATCATTTCTTGGCTTTTCGAGTCGATTGAGTTGTTCTTTGTGTTTCTTCAAAACGTTTCAAGTAATCTTCCAATGCTTTCCTACGTACTTCTTGAGTAACGTCCCCACGTGTTGTTTCGATAATTCTTCTAGCGACGTCGCATTTCCTCCTTAGCCCTGGGACAAGCATGTAGGCTTCGTCCAATGCAGTTAGCTCTAAATAGATTTCATCCATCGTTTTCAGGCATTCATCACCTCTTTCGGCGTCTCCAACCCGTAGGGCATCCAGAGCTAAACGTCGGTATTCACCTATGACGTCGGCTAGACCTAGTACATAATCAGCAGAAGGGACCGCTAGTTCCTTTGGCGTGGCAAAACGCGTTTCCTTAGCTAATGTTAGAAATATCGCAGCTTCAGAATATTCCTGAAGCGCAGCGCTGAACATGCCCCCGTAGATTATGCTGGGATATTCTTTGGCCATTGTATGGAGCCTCAAAATGAGTTCTTTCGCTTTTTCTATCAGCTTTTCTGCTTCTTCCAGCTTTTTTTGATGATGGCGAAGTATAGATTGTTTCGAGAAATTCGTTGCTTTTCTCATATCTTCATGAGCGACTTCTCTCGTTCTTTCTTTTTCCGTAAGTTCTCTTTTCACTTCGTCAAGTATGTCTCTTAAAGTCAAGTTTTCACCACTTCATAAGAGTAGAACACATCTAGCTATTTATCGAAATCGTGAGAATTTAGAAGAAGCACTGCGCACGTTTCGGTTTTCTGGTTTTTAGGGTTTTGCTCCATGCATTAATCAAGAACTGTGTATTCCCCCTTAATTCAGACTGAGTCAAACCGGGTAGGCCTCTTGCGTTTACTCAGTAATACAACTCGGCTTTCGATCGACTCGTCTATTATGGTATAACTAGTTAGCTTCGCCAAGCACTCAGCAAAATCGTGAACCTCCTGGTGTCCAGGCATATTATCGTAACTCAAACGAAGGCTTGAGAAACCGACATGCATATACGCTTTAGCCTCGATGTATGTTGGACTTGCTTTTTCAATGATTGCTGCATATTCCTCAATTGATTTCATATTATGCTCCTTCACCAAGGTCATGCGAATCACTGAAGGGCATCGGAAACTGGACAAGAAGTCAAGCGTCTCATTCAACTTCGCCCAAGCGTCTGGAAAATGCGGACGGCAAACTCGCTTGTATTCCTTCTCGTTCGGGGCACAAACGGAAATATAGAGCTGGCTTGGTTCTTCATTCAACTTACCGAGTCTTGAGGGTAGAGTGCCATTTGAGACGAGAAACGTTGTGAATCCTCTCTCATGGAACAGTGCGAAGCAATTCTCCGAGAGGACCATAGAGGGTAGGTTCACCAGTTAGACTAACTGCAACGTGTCTAGGTGTCAAAGCTTCCGCTAACTTTCCCCAGTTCACTTTCGAATTACCATTGTATCCGCTCAAGATCGCTCTCTGCGCTCTCAAACTCCCGAGCACAATATCTTCAACCGTGTCCCATTCGAGTAATTTCATCTCATCCCAAGTAACCTGCAAATCTCCACTTTGCGCTCTCCAACAAAACAGACATTGCTGCGTACAGGAGAAAAGCGCAGGCGACATCTGGATACATTGATGAGACTTTATTCCGTAAAACTTTTGTTTGTAGCATGGTCTATCGTGAATCAGACTTTCATGAAGCCACTTGCACTTCTTAACTGCCGAATGATTGCCAACCAGATGATACTTCTGCTTTTTCAATGCTTGCACAAGCAAAGGAGAAATCGGGTTTACCATTGTACCTTGCAGTCTCACATGCATTTTTTCTTAAAACATAGAAAGTAAACATGGTTCTATTAAATAATCGCTTAGCGTAATCTGCTGAAGAAAACAGCAATTATGATTGGTGTGAGGAGTTAGCCCGAGTCTTCTCAGATCGTTCAACTTCATATCAGAGTTGACCTGATTCTTCTCGCATATTTTTTGTTGTTTTCACTTGTTCGAACTAAAGGCAAAGTTTAAAATGGTCTCTTGGTAGTAAATGTCAGCCGCAATGAGAATGTCTAACGAACATCGGAGACCTTTGGTTTGAACAATAAAACTGTTACAGGTATGCTTCTTCTTACGTTATGCGCAACATTTCTGTATATGCCTCTCTCGGTCATTGGTCAGCTTGGAGTTTATATCTACCAAGTCACTCCAACGGGTTTGTCGGGGCCAGTTGGGGAATATGTCAATGTCCAAGGCACAATAAACACTAGGAATGGCAATTATGAGGTTTGGTTTGGCGATACCCTTGTTGTCAGCAACACAGCTGAAGGATACTACATAAACGCCAATTTCTCGGTGCCAGAAACCATGGCGGGAGACTACACAATTATGTTGTTGGACGTTAAGGAGGATGCTTACGCTGAAAAAGATTTTAAGCGTAACCACAGAGTATTCTGCGGAAGCTGTTGTTCCTTCATCGCCAGCAATATTGCAGCAAGGAAGCAGTGTGCCTCTGAATATTAAGGTTACGGGAGGAGAAAATAACACAGTTTACTACGCAACTATCACAGTTATGCTTCCTTCCCCATTAAACACAAACTACTCTAGGCAAATCACCCTCACCACAAACAGTAAAGGAACTGCTCAAGCCCAACTTACCTTTCCAGATACTAGTTTTCAGCCTGATGGTTCGATTACTAACTACGCGGGTTCATACACAGTCTTCTTTAATCAGACGCAATTGTTGTCAACTAGTTCATTCTTGATAGGTTTTGCCGACTCGAACATCTATCATAGAGGTCAATCCGCAACAATTCGTGCAATAGGATACCAACCAAACGAAGGTGCGACAATAACTATCACCTATTCAGACACTGGTGCTGTAGTTCACTCTGAAGCAGCAACAGCCTCAGGCGCGGGCGTCATTAACGCTGCTTGGGCTGTTCCACTAGACGCGAAGGTAGGTAATTATGTCATAACCATAACTCCGTCGAACACACCCAAACCGGTCATGGATTCGCAACTCTTTACCATTCCGGGTTATCCTATTACAATCCGGACTTTGAGTTTGGCGGGTAACATTGTGTCCCAGGTCCTGGTTCAAGCAGTGGATGGAGAAACAAACGCAGTTTTTAACGCTACAAGTGCACTTGATGGAAAGGCTACTCTGAAACTTGAGAGGGGCAGTCATAGAATAACTGCTTTCTGGAATGATGTAAAAGTAGGCGAAATTACCGTCTCAATAATTGGCGAAAGCTCATTTGATTTAACATGTGAACTAACCAACCTCAAGATAACCGTCAAAAATGGCGACGGTTTCTTGATGCCATTTGTAAACCTAGATGTTAGTTTTCAATACGTAAAAACTGGGGGAAGCGGAATAGAAAAAGGAAGTGCATCAGGTCAAACGGATCTATCTGGAACTTTTGTTTTGAACTCTACCCTTGCCCGAATCGGTTACACAATAAATGCTTCTTTGTACGGAATAGTTTTCAACCTTGGCAACAACACCATTACCAGTCTTCCAGCTCAATCATCTTCTGAGGCGTTGATACTATGTCCAACTAAGACATTGGCATTGAAAGTTGTCGGTTACAATCAAGTGCCAGTTACTAACTCACGTTTGGAACTGGTTGAATCAACTAGCGGGATATTCTACGGATACATTACGGACAATTCTGGTATTGCCAATGCAGAAGTCACTTTTGGAAAGTACAAGGCACGAGTTTATGCGCAGGGTATTTTGCTGAATGAGACTACAATAGAGGTTTACAGCGACATACAAAAAGAAATTCACTGTAGCCTCTACAACATTCAGATTTCCGTGAAAGTCGTTGACTACTTCGGACAGCCAATATCCAACGCTCAGGTGGTTATAAACAAACTGGGCACAGAAGAAATCTCCGCCAAAACTCAAGCTGATGGAACAGCAACATTCAACAATGTAATTGGTGGCAGCATACAAGCAATTGCTTATCCTGCAGGGATGGAGAATTCTTACGAAGCAGTAAATATAGAAGTTAATGCCCCCCAGTCCATCCAAATCAAACTAGCCAAGTACACGCTTCTAGGACCTCTCCTAGTGGAGACAAGCGTGCTGGTAACAGTATTGTTAATTGTAGCAGCAATAATCATGTTCCTGCTAATAGAAATTTACAGAAGAAAGAAAACAAGCTCTGACAGAAATGAATTAAATGCATAATCTTAAGTTTGGGATAAAAAAGTTTATATCTACTCCAAGAGAAATAGCATTTTCGGAAATGCATCGCAATCCATTTAATTTTAATGACTAAAACAGAGGTGTATCCATTGGCTCAAGCAAAAGCTTGTTCTCCAACATGTCCGTCTTTCAAATGCGCCAAGAATTCTGCCTTCTACAGACGCGATGTTGTATGGTGCAGGTGGACTGAAGAAATGTGTAGCCTTTCAAACTGCACGTATGCCCTTTGCGTCAAGAGGCGTTTACTGCCTGAAGGCATCTGCGGAGAAACTGTAAAACGTCAAACCGTAGAGAGGACTCCAGAAGAGGAACTAGATGAACCAGTAAGACTTCGAGGAAAGACGTTGCGCAAAATTGGGGACCGGGAAATATTCTAGAATAACCTGCAATCCGAAATCTGCTGCAGGCTTCCATCTTCTTGAGGTCGCCAAAGGCCCACTTTATTTAGCTTGGACCCTTTTTACCACTGGCGGTTTTACTTTCTTCAAAATCCTGTAGCCACAGATTATGCACTTTGTTTCTCCGCCGCGGAGTTCCAATTCTTCAGATGGAACTCTTGCTCCACATCTCATGCACTCGTAAACAATTCCGTTTCTTTCCATGGAATTTCCTCTGTTTCTACAAAGGAAAAGTATTTTGCATTTAAAGGTTTCCAATCACATTCTGAATAGCGAAGGGCAAAGCTTGAGGAAACGGCTTAGAAACACGCTTTCGCGCGTTCTTTCCATCGAAGACTTGGGGAAGGTGCACAATGCCTTCGACGTCATAGGGGATATAGCGATAATCAAGTTGCCGGGCATCTCTGCAGCAAGTGCTCAGAGCATCGCAGCAACGATAATGGCTGTTCATCGAAATGTTGCAACTGTTCTAGCTCAGACAAGCGCAGTAATTGGAGACTTCAGGCTTAGACCATTAGTGCATGTGAGAGGTGAAAACAAAACCAGCACAATTCATAGAGAATTCGGATGCTTATTCTCGGTTGATATTGCCCACTGTTATTTTAGTCCGAGACTCTCAAATGAAAGACACCGAATCGCCACGATGATTAAACCACAAGAAACTATCGTTAACATGTTCGCGGGAGCAGGGTGCTTTTCTATACTAATCGCCAAGAAGGCAAACCCGGCAAAGGTGTATTCAATAGATATCAATCCAGCCGCAATCCAGTCTATGAAAGAGAACGTTAGGCTTAACAGGGTTTGCGACAGAGTAATCTCTCTACAGGGTGACGCGAAGGAAATCATTAATGCTCGATTACAGAGTATGGCTGACCGCGTTTTGATGCCTTTACCCGAGAAAGCCCTTCAGTATTTGACCTGCGCTGTTTCGGCACTCAAGGGATCAGGGGGATGGATCCATTACTACGATTTTGCGCATGCCACGAAAACAGAGAATCCAGTTGAAAAAACCAAGCTGAGGGTTGCCGAAGAACTAAACAGGTTGAATATTGAATTCAGTTTTCCTTCTTCACGTATTATTCGAACAATAGGTCCAAACTGGCATCAAATTGTTCTAGATATATATGTTTCACTGATACCGGACAAATGTTAATAACCATTTCCGCATTCAGTATCTGTACGTGAGAGTAAATGAAAAAGAAACTGATGGAAATATTGGCTTGCCCAATTGATAAACATCATCCGCTTGAATTGCATATTTTTGAAGAGAAGGAAGAGATAGTTGAAGGACTCATCGTCTGCCCTAAATGTTTACGATGGTACCCAATACGTGATGAAATTCCAGAGATGCTGCCCGACGAGTTGCGGAAAGAAACTGAAGATTTGCCATTTCTGAGGAAATGGAAGTCTCGAACACCGGAAAAAGTTGTTTTGGAAGGCAAGCCATTCAATCTGAAGCAGTAACCTATTGCCTTAATTTTATCATTCTATTTCTCGCAGAAGATTGTAGCGCAGCTTCAGCTATAGTTAGAGCTTCCAAGCCATCACTTCCGGTGATAATGGGCTTTTTCTTTTCCGTTATGCATTCTGCAAAGTGTTGGAGCTCAAGTTTTAGAGGTTCCTGAAATGGATACCTAGGTTGCAGGCTTTCCTTGGCGCTTTCAATCCACAAGTCTTGTGTTATGTAATCTAGCCTCATTATCGCGTCGCTCCCGGTGACTGTCAGGGTTCTTGTTTTGTACGGCGTTAGCCAATTCGATTCAATGAAGGCACTCTTTTCGTCTTCATAGGTTAGCATTAGTTGTGCATAATCTTCGAATTGCCTATGTCTCATGCTTCCTGTCTTGGCGTAGACGCTGGTTGGACTCTCGTTCGATATGTAATGCATGACATCTATGTCGTGGATTGCAGTATCTTTGACTACTCCCACATCACCTATCCTTTCAGGCCACTGTGAGACTCGTTTCGCCGTAGCGCATACTAGTTCTCCGATTTCTTTTTTCTCAACTGCCTTTCGAATGTGCTGAAGACCAGGGATAAATCTCATTAGAAAGCCCACCGTTAGGTGAAGCGCGTTTTCTTCAGCAGTTTTGATGAGTTGCTCCGCTTGTCGCGTGTTTGTTGCCATTGGCTTCTCTACTAGAACGTGTTTTCCAGCTTTAAGCGCTTTGAAAGCTTCTTTGGCGAGCACAGTTGACCAAGTGCAGATACTCACGGCGTCGATTTCCTTGTTCTTTAGCATTCGCGAACTGCTTGTGTATGCTTTAGCGTCAAACTGCTCGGCAACAGTCTTGGCTCTCTCAGCGTTCACATCGCATATGCCAACGAGTTCGGTTGAAGGAAGTTCTCGATAGACTCTAGCATGGTTTCTTCCCCAAAAACCCGTTCCGATTACTGCTACATTCAGTTTCTTCATTTCTGTCCACTCGATCTTCCATAACCTCGATATATGAAACCTTCTCTTTCAATTTCTTGAGGATTATCTAGCCCCGTTAAATCAACAATCGCTGCAGGTGTTTTCATTACCGCTCTCAGCTTCTTGAGATTCAAGGGTTTAAACTGATTTTGGCCAAGAAATAACACCAGGCAGTCTGCACCCTCGACTGCTTCCCCAAGACTTTTTTTGAGTGTTGGCGTGGCTTCTGCATGTTCAATCCTCGCCCAAAGCGGGTCGTAGAGACTGGCTTTCGCACCTTTTGTTTCTAGCATCCTAACGAAAACTACTGATGTGGCACCTGGTTTGGCTGAGCCCAATACTCCAATTCTCGCCCTTCTGAAGGTCTTTCCGCAACTCCGTAATGCAGTCTGAGTAAGATTGATAGCATGCCAAACCGCTTCCTGGTTTATTTGTCTTGCCAGCTTTGAAAGTCTTAGCTTGGTATTTAGGTTCTCGGCGTTTTCGAGCAGAATATATGTTTCATTCGATCCTTTTCCATCAGTCATCGCTGGAGCTGCTATAGGTTTGTATGAGTCGAAAAGCTTTGAAACCTCAAAGTAGTCTGAACCTGCTTTTTCGCATAGAATGGCCAATTCGTTAGCCAAAGAGTTTTCCACGTCCTTTATGGTGGCGGAGAAAAGTGTAGCTAATTCCATTGATTTAATATTGGGTACCTTTCTAACGCCTTTGTTCGTCAGCGTCCCAAGAACGATTGACGCTGCCTCCAAGCTCGTCTTATCGAACCCCGCAACTTTCAGTTCCTGGTCGGTCAGAAAGCAGGGCGTTTGTTCGTCAGATGGTTGAATTGGATTGTAAACAATTCCGAATTCTTGGCCATTCTTTAAACCTGACGCGTTCTCCAACGTCTCCTTGATAACACTCTCAGTGAAGCCTAAACCCGATGTGCCGCAATAGACGAACAATGTGTCCCTGTGAAGGGACGCCCCGACGTGTTTGCAGTTGATTTCCAATTCTGAATAATCAGGATTGTTCTTGGAATCAATTCTCGGGGTAATTGTCATGATTATTATGTCACTCTGGGAGACCGCACCTTTCAGGTCATTAGTAACAGTTATCTGTCCTGTTCCCAAAAGGCTTTTCAACTTAGCTTCCACTTCACGGTCAGAGAACAGGGTTTTTCCCTTCGCAACGCGTTTGACTACACTTTGATCAGCATCTACACATTTCACTTTGAATCCTGATTCGGCGAAAGCCATGGCATAGAGAATCCCTTTTTGCCCACAACCAATAACACTCACCGTGTATCTTCCACGTTTCTCGGTTGTATCTATTTCCTCTGGCTTAACGCGAAGAATTGCGGGCATGAAAGTGAAATCTCCCCTCTCGTTATACGGTTGCGAGAATCTTCCTGAGCATTGCGCTATAGTCTTCAACTAGCTTTAATGCTTTTTCTTTGTTCTTAGCTTCTGCATATAGACGGTAAGTTGGTTCGGTTCCGCTGGGTCGAACTAGAATAGCGCTTTGGTCATCGAACCATATTTTGACTCCGTCTATGGTTGTCACATTTGGACCTTTGACTACTTCACGGAGTTTTTCGAGAACTGTCATTTTCTTGTCTTCGGGACATTCAACCTTCCCTTTCTCGATGAAGTATTGCGGTTGCTCTGCAACGAGTTCTGAAAGTTTCGCCCCAGTCTTGGCCATTATTTCTAGTATCAATGCTGTAGTCATTGCCCCATCTCGAACTGATTGATGTGGTCCGTAGAAGACTCCGCCGTTTTCCTCACCGCCGAGTTTGGCATTGATTTGTTTCATCTTCTGTGAAACCGTGACACTTCCAACCTTAGTCCATACAATTTCTCCTTTGTAGGCGTCTGCGGTTTCTTTTATTAGTGTTGACGAACTCACTGGAGTGACTATTTTTGAGTGGGGGTTCTCGATTAGGAAGTATTTCTCAACCACCGCGAAAGTTTTGTCCCCCATGTAAACCTGGCCGTTTTCGTCAAGGAATATGGAACGGTCCGCGTCCCCGTCGAAAGCTACGCCTAAGTCTGCGCCTACCTTCTTTATGGTTGCTGCGGCGTTTTGAAGGTTTTCGGGGCGCGGTTCTGGCATTCTTCCTGGAAATGTTCCGTCGATGTCTGCGTTTATTACAGTGACTTTGCAGCCTAAATCTTTTAGGAGTTGTGGAGTTGTTAGACCGCCAACACTGTTTGCCGCGTCGACGAGAACATGATAATGCTTCTCTGCAATCTTTTGGGCGTTTACGTGCTTCTTCACAGCCTCAATGTATTCTTTGTTAATTTCAGATAGCTCAGTTATCGCCCCCAGTTTGTCCCACTTCGCGAATTCTGGCTTGTTTTCGAAAAAAATGGATTCTATATCCGTTTCTTGTTCATGGGAAATTTCTATGCCGTCGTTCCAAATGACTTTTATTCCATTGTATTCTGGTGGGTTGTGGGATGCTGTTACTATGACCCCCCCGCCCATGCCATGGTTTTTCACCGCGTACTGCAGTGCGGGTGTAGGAGCCATCCCTGCGAGAAAAACATTGCAGCCAGTAGATGTCAAGCCTGCAATAACTGCCTTGGCAAACATTGGACCACTTGTTCTGGCATCATAACCAACAAGCAGATTCCTAAGTTTGAAGAAGGTTCCTATTGATATTCCCACTTTTACGGCTATTTCTGGCGTCAATTCTTCGTTGACAATGCCTCGAATGCCGTTTGTTCCAAAGAGTTTTTTTGAACTCACTTTCTTCAAGTCTCCGTATCCTAACAAATAATTTTAGATTTTAATATGTCTTCGGTGACTTCTTTAGCTGGACAGATAGCCGCTTCCTCTGTAAGCACAACATTGTCTCTGATTTTAGCGTGGTCACCAACTATGCACCCCTGAACGATTTTGACTCTTTTCCCAACTGTAGCCCCTTCTCCAATGATTCCACCTTTTATTGATGCATAGTCGTCTATCTTTGCGTCTTGAAAGACTACGGAATTTTCTATCCGAACGCTTTTTCCAACGGTTACATTCTTTCCCAGTATAGCATATGGTCCTATCACTGATTTTTCGCCTATAGAGACGTTCTTGTCTATCGCAACTGGGTTTTGAACTTTGAACTTTGCAGTACCCCTCGGCTTTTGTGTCTTGGCTTGATAATCGAGAAGCATTTTGTTTGTCTGCAAGTATTCCTCGGGTTTGCCTATGTCGATCCATAATCCGCGGTAGATGTGTCCGTAGAGTTTTCCTTGTTCTGCAAGTTTCGGGAAGACCTCTCGCTCCATCGATACAGTTTTCCCTTTAGGTATGTAGCTGAAAACTTCAGGATCTAGGACGTAAATTCCAGCGTTTATGAGTTTGGATGGTTCGGTGTTTTTTGCTGGTTTCTCTATGAATCTCTCTATACGCCCATTCTCTCGAATTTCTGCAACACCGTATCGACTTGGATCTTCGACTTCGCAGAGGGCAATTGTGGCCAACGCCCCTCTTTTTTCGTGCGCCTTCACAATTTCCTCATAGCCTAAATCTGCGAATATGTCTCCATTCAAAACCAGGAAAGGTTCCGAGTTGCCAAGAAGTTGTTCGGCCCTCTTTATCGGGCCTCCAGTTCCAAGAGGAGTCTTAGGAGGGTCAATTGAATATTTTACGTGTAACCCATATTTTTCGAGTCGTTGTTTTTTTATATGGAATTCGGTTTGCAGGTTAACTGCCAATATTGCCTCTTTGATTCTGTCTCTAGCGAGTCGCTCGAAAATCCACTGAAGCAGTGGTTTGTTCACTATTGGAAAAAGCGTTTTGGGTCGTGTACAACTCAACGGTCTTAATCTTGTCCCAAACCCGCCTGCGAGGATTAAGGCTTTCAGTTGATTTCACCTTCTTGAATTGGAGTGTTCATATTATCACATATGTTTTAATATAAACAATTTCGGTGATTGGGTTTCATTCCCATTCTATGGTTGCTGGGGGCTTGTGAGTTATGTCATAAACGACACGTGTGACCTCGGGTATCTCGTTGGTTATTCGCGTAGAGATTGTCTCGAGGATGTCGTACGGAATTTTGGCAAACTTGGCAGTCATTGCTTCCCGGCTTTCTGCAGCTCTAACAGCAACTACAAACCCGTAGGCGCGAGCGTCGCCTTTCACGCCTGTTGCTTTGGTGTCTGTTAACACTGCAAAATACTGCCATAAACATTCATTTAAACCGTGTTGCTCAAGTTCTTCCGTTACTATCTTGTCTGCTTTCTTTGCGATTCTGACTTTTTTTTCCGATAATTCACCGATAATCCTGACTGCCAAGCCAGGTCCAGGAAAGGGTTGTCTGTTGACTATTTCAACTGGTAAATCCAGCATCTTTGCTACTTTCCTAACTTCATCTTTGTATAAATCGCGCAGTGGCTCCAGAATTTTCTTGAACTTGATTTTTGATGGCAGTCCTGCTACGTTATGATGCGTTTTAATCTTGTCTGAATGCTTTCTGAAGCCGGATTCGATTCTGTCAGGATAAATGGTTCCTTGAATGAAATACTCCGCGTTAGTCTGCTCAGCTTCTTCTTCAAAAACTCGGATGAATTCTTCCCCGATTATCTTTCGTTTCTTCTCGGGATCTACTACTCCTCTAAGCCTATCCATGAACCTCTTTTGAGCATCTGCTATTATGAGGTTTATTTTGAACTTCTCAAAAGCTTTTTTAATGGACTCTGGTTCGCCTTCGCGCATGAATCCGTGGTCTACAAAGACTGCTGTTAGTCTATCGTTTAATGCTTTAGCTGCGATGGCAGTTGCCACACTGGAGTCTATGCCTCCGCTCAAGCCTATTACGGCTTTGCCCTCGCCCACTTCAGCTTTCATCTCTTTGATCATTTTTTCTACTAGGTCTTCCATCTGCCAGTTGGCCTGGCACAGGCATACTTCGAAAATGAAGTTGCGGAGCATTCGATTTCCGTTTTCTGTGTGAATGACCTCTGGGTGCCACTGCAGACCGTAGATAGGCTTTTCCTTATGCCTAAACGCGGCGACGGGGCAGCTTTTCGTGTGGGCTAGTACCTCGAATTCTGGTGGCAGTGAGTAAACGGTGTCGCCGTGGCTCATCCAAACTCTTTCTTTTTCGTTTAATCCTTCCAACACGCCTACGGTTTTGTCTATCGTTACTTTTGCGATGCCGTACTCCTTGCAGGTCGCTGGCTTTACTTTTCCTTGGGCGATTCGGGCTATGAGTTGGTGCCCGTAACACAAGCCCATTATTGGCAGGTTCAGCTCCAAAATGCGTGAATCGATTTGTGGCGCATTTGTTTCGTAGACGCTTGAGGGTCCGCCTGAAAGGATTAAACCCTTAATGTGAAGTTTCTGGCTTAAGCGTATTATATCGTCTGGTGTTATGTCTTGCGGAACAATTTCGGAATAGACCCCCAGTTCCCTAATTCTTCTTCCTATGAGGTGGCAATATTGTCCGCCAAAGTCTAGCACCAGTATAGTGTCGTGATTTGTCTGCATCTATTCTAGACTCAGGTTATTGGGGATTCCTTGTGGTAATTTAAGATTACTATTCAGTTGCCATAAATTTGGTTTGCAACAATACTGTTAAGTTAAGTTTGTCTGTTTTTTCATATGTTGTTAGGTTCAGTATTACATTTCTTGGGGATAAAACTAAACTTATATAACCATAATTGTTTGAATAGTAAAAGAGTGTTTCCAAAAGGTTTGTTTGACTGTAAGAACGTTCATGGGAGTTTAGACAATGAATTTGAATGAAACTGATGTAAGAATCTTGAAAGGTCTTCTAGAAGACGCTCGGTTGTCCAGCAGACAGATAGCGAAAAACGTGGGCGTCTCAGTGGGTACTGTGCTTTCTAGGATTAAAAAGATGGAAGATGATGGTATCATTAAAGGTTACTCGGCACTTCTCAATCATGAGAAACTTGGCTATGAGTTGACTGTTGTGACGGAGATTACAGTGTCGAAGGGTCGACTTACGGAGACAGAGGGCGAGATAGCAAAAATCTCTAATGTGTGTGGTGTCTACGATGTTACTGGTTTAACGGATGCCATAATTATAGCGAAGTTCAGAAGTAGAGAAGAACTCGGCAGGTTTACTAAGACTCTCTTGGCTTTGCCCTATATTGAACGAACGAATACTCATGTTGTGTTGAAGACTGTGAAAGAGAATTTCCGGTTGCTCTAACCCTAGACGGCTATCTTAATTGTTGTTTGCCACGTGCAGAAAATCTACAATTTTTTTGGTTAAGGTTTTTCAGTTAGTTGTTTTTTTGTTTCGTATCTTAGTTGGGGGCGGGCGATTGTTATGCATGTTCCTGGTGCAACCTGGCTAGTGATCCACACGTTTCCGCCTATGGTTACATTGTCGCCAACTATCGCTTCAGGCCCAAGGAGCGTAGCACCCGAGTAGACGATGACGTTGTTTCCAATGGTTGGGTGTCTTTTTCTTCCTCTTATTATTTGTCCCTTCTCGTCCTTTGGGAAGCTTAGTGCTCCCAATGTTACTCCTTGATAGAGTTTCACGTTATTGCCGATTTCAGCGGTTTCGCCTATGACCACGCCAGTGCCATGGTCAATGAAGAAGTTCTTGCCGATTTTGGCTCCAGGGTGTATGTCTATTCCCGTTAGTGAGTGTACATGTTCGCTCATTATTCTAGGGATGAGGGGCACTCCTCTCAGATAGAGCTCGTGTGCTATCCTGTAAGTTGTTATCGCTAAGACGCAAGGGTAGCTTAGAATTACCTCTTCGTTGCTAACGGCAGCTGGGTCTCCGTCGTAGGCTGCTTGTATGTCTCCGCTTAGGAGAGATCTTACTTCGGGAAGTTTTTCCAAGAGTTCTCTGACAACGACTTGGGCTCTTTTTTGGCAAATGTCTTCTGGGCATTCTTTGATTTTTCGGCAAATATACTTGAGGCTTTTCTCCACTTCGTTTGTTAGTCGAGTGTATGTTGAAGCCAGCGTCGTGCCAAGAAGGTATTTTATGTTGGCTTTGGTTATTTCTGCCTTCCCAAGGTATCCTGGAAAGAGCAGAGTAACAAGGTCTTCAAGAACCTCGATGACGATTTTTTTTGAAGGCAGGTCTCTTCCTTCGAGGTGGTCCATACCGCCAATTGTCTGGTAATTCTTCATTACGTCTTCAACAAGTCCGGGCAAACCTGATTCAACCCAGTTCTTCTCTACGTCAGAATAGTTATTCATTAGAGTGTCAACGAGCTTTTCTGTGCTCCAGCAGTAACTCTCCGAATTGCGGTTTTCACATTCCTTGGACTCTTCTGGGCGTGGTTGTTTTGTTTTTGGTTGCATACTGTTACCCTTCGCTGATTAATTGGAAAAAGTGGGATATAAGAGAAGTGCCCTTTAATACGCGAGTCTCTCGAGCGTCTCTCGTAGGTCGGCATTTGAATAGTGTATTGCACAGTTACATGATCGTGGGAGCTGACAAATGGGCTGGCTCACTAAATTCAAAGCGGCTTTTTTTCACGGCCCGAGTCAATTCGTAACAGTCTCCATAAGGAGGAAAGTAAAGCCTTTTAATGCGCTACCCCGTTTCTATTATTTGCCATATGGCGCATACGTTCCCATTAAGAATCTGATCTGAAATCGGGGCGGGGGTTGCCAAGCATGGTCAAAGGCGTAGGACTGAGGCTCCTATCCTGTAGAGGTTCGTGGGTTCAAATCCCACCCCCCGCACTCTTAAGACCTGAGAAAATAGCGCGCTTTTGACGAATGACTGCATAAGTAAGCTCAATCCATGGACCTCTTAGGTTCTTTATGAAGAAGACAAAATAGGGTGTCAGTTTGAAGGCAACCACTTTCCTGTATAGGTAATTGTCCTAAATTAGGTAGTGGTTTTGATTGGTATTGCTAGCGCGCGAGGAAGAATTCAGGCAGAAGGAAAAATTGTGAACACAGTATCTAATCGGACCTGTTTGCCCTAGTTTGCGTTTGACTTGATTTTCCAAAGGAGGGCAACAAGTCTGACTGTAATGTCGACTTTGGAAGGAGTGACCTGAACTCTTTCCAGATTTTCTGTGAGTGTGTTGATTTTTGTTTCGGTGTTTTTGACTTCGGATTGGAATTTCTCCTCCAGCCTCGCACGCTCCTGTTGCGCTGCTTTCAGGTTTTCTTCTGCGCTTTCTTTGTCTCTTGATTCTTTTTTGCTACGTTCAAGTGCCCGAGTAGCTTTTGATATGCGGGAGCTTGATTTTCTGCCTAAGAATGATCCTAGTATACTTTCTCCGATTGACGCTGCGACTTGGTATTTCTGACTTCTCGCCTGTGCTTGTTGTTCTTCTAGCCTCATCTTTGCTTTTCTCACTTTTTCGTCTAGTCGAGAGACGGTTGAAGCGTATTTTTCGCGAAGTTGTTCAACTTGTTGATCACGTTGCTCTCTTGCTTTCTGCTCCAATCTTATTCGGAATTCGCGTTCAGTCTCTCCTGGTCTTGATATCTCGTTCAACTTGGTGCTTTTGAACAACTCGATTTTCTGATTTCGCGTAAGCCAATTCGTAAAGTCTTTGGTCCACGTTGCATAATTTTTCTTTTGCATGGCGGCTGAAGGCAGTTCAGCGTAGGGGTAGTTTCCTTGCGGTTTACTCTTGAGTTCCGAGACTGTTATCTCTGCCTCTTCGGCGGCATCCCAGTTGACTGGTATTGGATCATCACTTACAGGGGCGAGGAAGACTTGTTCTTTTGCGATGTTGACTTTGGCTTTTGTGTCAGAGAAACCTACTTGGGCTGCTCCAACTATCATGGGTTGATACACTAGACTGGTGTTCGCTTTGATGTTTGGATCCTGAGGTATGAAATATTCTGGTATTTCTGGCGGAACCATGGGCTTCGAAACTGCTTTCAAGGCGATTGGGGAATCTGAATGAACTGCTGAAAACGCTGTAGGCGTCGTTTTCTGGGTTGGGACTGATGCTATTTGTTGCTTCTTTATCGGTTCAACTAGTACCTTTATTTGCTCTCTTGTTAGTGGCCCTCGGAGATAGGACATTGCCCATCTGGTTTCAAAGACCACTGGTACATCTTCGTGAACGTTGTTCATTAGAAAGATCCTGTTGCCCAATCCTGATAGTATTTGGTCGAAGGCTCGTCGATTGAACTGTTTTTGCCCCGAGACTGCGGCGCCTTCAAGTCCGTCTAGCACGCGTTCTTTGTCGCGTTCAGTTTGTAGTCGTCCGAGGAACCATGTTCCAGCGTTTGATAAGGCCTTGTAATCCAAGTCTATCGGGTTTTGGGTTGCGAGTACTACTCCCAAGCCGAAGGCGCGAGCTTGTTTGAGGAGGGTTAGAAGGGGGAGTTTTGATGGGGGAGTGGCTACAGGAGGAAGGTACCCGAAGACTTCGTCAATATAGAGTATTGAGCGTAGACTGGTTGTTCCGGATTGTGCTCGCATCCAACCGACAATCTGGTTCAATAGTAGAGAGACAAAGAACATGCGTTGTGTGTCGCTCAAGTGTGCAATGTAGAATATTGATACTTTGGGTTTTCCTTTGGGTGAATGGAGGAGTCCGTCGACATTCAAGGAGTCGCCTTCAAGCCACAAGTTGAAGCCTGGTGCAGCTAGGAGGTTGTTTAATTGCATTGCGAGTGAAAAGCGATCTTTTGAAGGATAGAACGATTCTAAGTCAAGGACTCCGATGCGGGTCATGGGCGGAGTCTGAATGAGCTGAATCAAGCGACCTAAGTCTAGGTCTTCGCCTTTTTGCCAGGTTTCTGAGAAAATAGTTGATAGCAGTATGTGTTCTCTTGACCTGATTGGATCTGCTGATACCCCCAGTAAAGATAGCAGACTTGTAACGGTGGTGTTTATTGACTCTTGAAGAAGTTCGGTGTCTTCTCTGATTTCTTGTTGGGGCGCGGAAAACGATTTTAGTATCGAGATTGGCAGTCCGGCGTTGCTTCCGGGAGTGTAGATAACGAAGTCCGCTGCGTCTCGGAGACGTTGGATTCGTTGGCCATCCTGTCCCCATTTAAGGAGTCCGTTCTTCCAGAGTTCAGCCTGTTGCTTTGCGTAGTCTTGTGAGGAGAGCCCTTTCTTGTTTGCGTCTTCTATGTTTATCCAGGGTTCAAAGTCTTTGCTTTCTAGGTTTGGGAATGTGAGTAGTAGATTTGTGATGTCGCCTTTCGGGTCGATTGCGATTGTCGGAACGCCGTCGGTTGCCGC
The DNA here is from genome assembly GCA_963720565.1 of Candidatus Bathyarchaeota archaeon. Lineage (GTDB taxonomy): Archaea > Thermoproteota > Bathyarchaeia > Bathyarchaeales > Bathycorpusculaceae > A05DMB-2. Next base: position 416,159 of record CAVRFW010000005.1, read on the forward strand.
TTCTTCGATTAGGTCTAGGCATAGACCGGTTTTTCCGCTGCCTGTCATTCCGATACATACAGCGTGAGTTACCAGATCCTTGGAGTCATAGAGTAACAGGTCTTCCAGACCGGTTTTTTTTGCTGGGTCGTAGAGACGTCCTAGATAGAAAACGCCGAGTTTATCAAAATCCTGCATGCTGCCGTCCTTCTTGCGTTGTATTCAGTATTTTCGAGGCAGAGTTATATTTCTTATGTTTCAGGTGAAATTTCAAAAAGTTGATAAGCAAGGTTTTGCGGATTTCGCAGGTAGTCTTCAGTACTCTTTCGGCAAAAACTCGCTGGATATAGGCTATTGAGTTTTGGACGTTTTTTTAGTTTTGCTGGATTTTGAGTGTTTGGATTGGAAGAAACCCGTGTTTTCTATTTGTTTGTTGGATGTTCATACATTTTCTGAGGATTTGTATCTCCAAATGGATAGTTTTAAATATTTGTCTGGGATATATGCACAGAAAAAGATGAAATGAATAAACATACGTTGAAAGAGGTATGTGAAATGTCGGCATTAGACACGGGAAGCGTATCATGGTTATTGACCGCGACTGCTCTAGTCATGTTAATGACACCTGCGCTGGGTTTCTTTTACGGAGGCTTAGTGCGCAAGAAGAACTTGGTGTCCACAATAGTTCAGTGTCTCGTTATATTCGCTGTGATAAGCATAGTTTGGGCTCTGTGGGGTTACAGCCTTGTTTTCGGACAAAGCATAGGCGGAGTCATCGGTAACCTTTCCTTGGTCGGCTTAAACGGCGTAGGCATATACACGAGTACGGTTGCTTCTCAGATTCCGGATTTGTTGTTCTTTGCGTTTCAACTAAAGTTTGCTGCGATAACGCCGGCGTTGATTATAGGTGCTTGCGCGGAGAGAGTGAAGTTTCGTTCTCTCCTAATATTCATCGTTTTGTGGTCTACGTTGATTTATGTGCCCGTGGCTCATTGGGTTTGGAATCCTGACGGGTGGCTGTATTCTTTGGGTGCAGTTGATTTTGCAGGAGGCATTGTGGTTCATGTTACAGCGGGTTTGTCGGCTTTGGCAGCGGCGCTTGTCATTGGCAGGAGGAAAGGTTGCGGCATCCCCTGGAAAAATCACATGAAGGCTTTGGAACGGAAAGATGATGCGGGAGAGTTTAAGCCTACGAACATACCTTATGTGTTGCTTGGTGCGGCTTTGCTTTGGTTCGGCTGGTTCGGTTTTAACGCGGGTAGTGCTCTTGCGGCGAACGAGGTGGCTGTTCTGGCTTTGGTGACGACGAACTTGGCTGCTGCGGCTGCTGCAGTGAGCTGGATGGTCGTTGACTGGGTTGTGAAGGGCAAGCCTTCGGCGGTCGGTATAGCTATCGGAGCCGTTGTCGGGTTGGTTGCTATAACCCCTGCCGCGGGCTATGTTAGCGTGACTTCAGCGTTGATGATTGGCTTGATCGCGGGATTAATTTCGAACTTGGTTGCGAACTGGCGGGCTGGTCGGTCAAGAATAGACGATACTTTGGATGTCTTTGCGTGTCACGGGGTTGGTGGCTTGTGGGGTTCAATAGCGGTTGGGTTGTTTGCTTCGGCATCTGTGAACGGTGTGAGCGGCTTGTTCTATGGAAACGTCGGTCAGCTGTTGTCTCAGCTGTTGGCGGTTGCGGTGGTTGCTCCTTTCGCTTTCTTCGGTTCGTACCTGTTACTGAAGGCGATTAACGTGTTCTCTCCGTTACGGGTGAGTCCTGAAGCTGAAGATGCGGGCTTGGATTTGAGCGAACACGGTGAGGAAGCCTACCAACTCGATTAGAATACAGTGAAGAAAGCGCGCAGATATCCGCGCTCTATCCGTCTCTTTTTTTTGGTTAGAAAACAAGCTTTTTTTGGCTGTTGCGTTTTTTGTGAGTTGGCTTAATCTTAATTAGCTTGTTGTTTACTAGCTTTTTATTGTGTGATGCACTGTGACCGGTAAAGTCGCGATAATAATGGGTTCGGATAGAGATTTAGATTTTAGCCGCGAGATAGGCAAGTATCTGAAACTTTTGGGGGTTGATTACGAGTTCCGTGTTGCTTCTGCTCACAAGACTCCAGAGAAAGTTCTTGAGATCTTGAGATCTCTTGAATCTGAAAAAATCGTTTACATAACGGTTGCTGGTCGGTCTAATGCTTTGAGTGGTTTTGTTGATGCTAATACTTCGAAGCCTGTTATTGCGTGTCCGCCGTACTCTCAGAAGTTCAGTGGGGCGGATATTTTCTCCTCGCTTCGGATGCCCAGCGGTGTGGGATGCACTGTGACTGTTGAGCCTGAAGGTGCTGCGATTGCTGCTGCCAAGATTTTTGCTTTGGAAAACACGGAGCTTGAAGAGCGCGTTAGAGATTATCAATCCTCGAAGAAGAGAGACGTTGAGAACGCGGACGAAACTGTTAAAAAACTGAAATAGCTCTTGTGTTCAAGTGTAATTCTGTTTCTGGGTTGAGATGTGTTAGCACGCGTTAAGCGGGATGCGTAAAGCGATATAAGTCTAAATCTGATATTTTGATTAGCCTTTAGGTAGGCTCGGGAAATCGGGGGTTCACGTGATGGGCAGTGTCAAAGATTTGGAGGTAGTTGAGAAGCCTACGCGAGGCGCTATGGGTGTTGGCAGGTTCCGTTTTTCGGATCGCTACTCGGTTTTCGATTGGGGTGAGATGCCTGACCGCATAGGCTGCAAGGGTGAGGCGCTGTGTCTTATGGGTGCTTACTGCTTTGAAAAGCTGGAGGAAGCGGGGGTTCAAGAGTCATTACCGTGGCTTGGTTGATGAGAATGGGCGAGTTGTTCGGTTCAAAGAGCTCAGTAGGCCCGCAAACACGATGGAGGTTGCGTTGGTTAATGTTTACAGGCCGGAGGCTCGTAGCGTGCGTGGAAAGGTCGAGTACGACTACGGTATTTACACTTCAGATCTTAGGAATTGTTTGATTCCTCTTGAGGTGATTTACAGGAATGGTTTGCCTGAGGGCTCCTCTGTTTTTCGGCGTCTTGAGCAGGGAAAGGCTTCGTTGATGGATTTTGGGTTGGATCATTATCCGTGGTCTGGTGAGCGGTTTGCGAGGCCGATTTTTGATGTGAGCACGAAGCTGGAGGATACGGATCGCTACGTGACCTGGGCTGAAGCTCAACGGATTTCTGGGTTGACGGATTCTGAGCTTGTTGCTGTTAAGCGGGTTCTTGGGGAGGTGGATGAGGTTGTGAGTCGGTTGGCTGGGCAGGCGGGTTTGGTGAATGAGGATGGGAAGATTGAGTTGGCTTTTGATGGGCTCAGGAGGGTTATGGTTGTTGATGTTGTTGGGACTTTGGATGAGTGCCGGTTCACTTATGGGGGGGTTCATGTGAGCAAGGAAGTTGCCAGGCAGTTTTACAAGAAAACATCGTGGTATGTGGATGTGGAGGAGGCAAAGAGGGTTGCTGAGGCGCATGGGGTTAGGGAGTGGCGGGGTTTGTGCAGGTCGCAGCCTCCTAGGCTTGATTTGGAGTTGAAGGTTTTGATTGGTGAAATGTACATGGCTGCAGCCAACGATACTACGGGCTGCAGACTGTTTGATGTGCCTGGTCTTGGAAAAGTTATCAAGAAGTACAGAGATTATACGAGTGATCGGAAATGATGAAAAATAGGATATCGGAAGTCGTTCGCAATTATGATCCTGAGAAGGTTAGGATTGGGGTTTTGGGTTCTCATTCTGCTTTGGAGGTTGCTTCGGGCGCGCGGCAGGAGGGTTTTGAAACCGTGGTTGTGTGCCAGAAGGGCAGGGATAAGACCTATACGCGATATTACGGGGGCCTTTTTGATCATACGTTGTTGTTGGATCGGTTTTCTGATATTGTGTGGGCTGAGAACGTGCGTAGGCTGGTTGATTTGAACGTGGTTTTTGTGCCTAACCGCAGTTTCTCGGTGTATGCGGGGTACGAGAATATTGAGGAGAAGTTCTGTGTTCCTTTGATGGGTAACCGGTTTATGCTTCGTAGTGAGGAGCGTAATACGCCTAGGAATCAGCAGTATCTGCTTGGGAAGGCCGGTATCAAGGCGCCTAAGACTTTCGCTTCGCCTGGTGAGATTGATCGGTTGGTGATTGTTAAGGTGGCTGAGCGTGAGCGTGCGATTGAGCGGGCTTTCTTTTATGCTTCGTCGCCTGAGGAGTTTGAGCGGAAGGCTGAGGATCGTGTTCGGAGGGGGATTATTACGCGGGAGGCGCTTGGGCAGGCGGTTATTGAGGAGTATGTGGTTGGGGCGAAGTTTAACGCTAATTATTTTTGGTCGCCTTTGTCGGGTGAGATTGATCTTTTGGGTTTTGATCGGCGTGTGCAGACTGATCTTGATGGGGTGTTGGATTTGCCGGCTGCTGAGCAGTTGGAGCTTGGTATTCCGACGCAGAATATTGAGATTGGGCATATGGGTGTGACGATGCGTGAGAGTCAGATTGAGAAGGTGTTTGAGGCTGCGGAGCGTTTTGTGGAGGCTTGCCGGGTGGAGTTTCCGCCTGGTATGGTTGGGCTTTTTGCGTTGCAGGGTGCGGTTACGAAGGATTTGGATTTCTATGTTTTCGATGTTAGTCCTCGGGTGCCTGGTTGTCCGTGTGTTGAGGCTACTTCGCCTTACATGAAGTATAAGTATGGGTTTGAGGTGGGTCCGGGCAGGCGTGTGGCTATGGAGGTTAAGCGTGCCCTTAAGCTGGGTAGGTTGGGGGATGTGGTTACTTGATAACGCCTGAGAACGTGGCTGAGATTCTTGGTGGGTATGATTTGGCGAAGCTTGCGGTTGGCACGTTGGGTTCGCATTCTTCGCTTAACATTTTCAAGGGTGCCAAAGAGGAGGGTTTTCGTACGGTTTGCGTTTGTAAGGAGAAGGATGCGATCATGTACCAGAAGTACCCTCTGGTTGATGAGTTAATCATCGTTAAGGATTTTGGTGAGTTGTTGGATGAGAAGTTGCAGGAGAAGCTGCGGAGGTTGAATGTTGTTTTGGTTCCGCATGGTTCTTTTACGGCTTATTTGAGTACTGAGGAGCTTACGGATAGTTTGTTTGTGCCTTTGTTTGGGAACAGGCGGCTTCTTCATTGGGAGGCTAACCGTAAGGAGCAGGAGGAGTGGCTTCGGCAGGCTGGGTTGCGTTTGCCGGCTACTTTTGCGTCGCCTGATGAGATTGATCGTTTGGTTATTGCCAAGTTGCCTGGTGCTAAGGGTGGGCGGGGTTATTTTTTGGCTAGTTCGCCTTCTGGTTTCTATAAGAAGTTTGATGGGATGGTTGCAGCGCGGTCTCTTGAGTAAAGAGGATGTGGGTCGGGTTCATTTGCAGGAGTATGCTTTGGGTGTGAATGTTTATCCGAGTTATTTTAGTTCGATTGTGAAGCATGATGTGGAGTTGTTGGCGATGGATAGGCGTTATGAGTCGGCTGTGGATGCGATTGGTAAGATTCCTGCGGGTGAGCAGCTGGAGATTGACGTTAGCCCGTCGTATACGGTTGTGGGGAATTTTCCGATTGTGTTGCGTGAGTCGTTGTTGCCGGAGCTGATGCGTATGGGTGATAGTGTGCATCGGGTGGCTCGGGAGTTGGCGCCGCCTGGGATTATTGGGCCTTTTTGTTTGGAGACGGTTGTTACGGATGATTTGCGGATTTTTGTGTTTGAGATTTCGGCGCGTATTGTGGCTGGGACGAATGTGGGGATTGGGTCTTCGCCTTATGCTTATTTGCGGTATGGGGAGAACATGTATATGGGGCGGCGGATTGCGTTGGAGTTGAAGGAGGCTCGTTCTCAGGGTAAGCTTGGGGCTGTTTTGGCTTAGGTTTGTGTGGAATGTAGGGTTCTTGTGTGTGGTGTCTAGAGTTTCGGGTTTGGTGTTATAGAAGTATGTTCTAGAGTTTTGTTTCATATCTGCATAAAAGGGTATGCTGCGCCTTCTTGTTGGACGGTGTTTGCGAGGGGGAAGGCGGTTTGGCGGAGACGGAGGATTACGGTTGGTTGTTTGTGGATGTTGTTCCGCTGCTTTACAGCAAGAAGAAGGTTGAGCGGCAGCTTAAGATCGAGGAGTGGCTTGACCTCTACCAGCTTACCCGGGAGCTGGGCATAGCGAAGTCTGAGCGTTCGCCCGGCGGCAACGGGGCTATTAATTACGTGGTTTAGCCGGGTTCTGGCTTTTGCCCGCGGTTGGTTGGGGGGCGGGTTTCTGGGTTTTTTGTTTTGTGGGTTTGGTGGTTTTTTGGGTTGTTGTTTGGTGGTTGTTTGTTGCTTTTTGTTGTTGTTTGGGGTTTTTTGTTGTTTTTTGGGGCTGCGGGTTGTTTTGTGTTTCGTGTTGCTGTGTTCTGGTTGGCTGTTTGTCTGCTGTTTGGTTGAGGTTGCTTTGGCTGTTGGTTGAGTTGCGTTTGCTGTTGTGGGTGATGTGGGGAGATTTGGGTGTAATTTTGGCAAGGGCTTAAGTACGTTAAATGCGCGTTGCTTGTTTGAAGGGAAGTGGTGCCTTGCAGGATTTTCCTCTTTCCTTTCTCCTTAAGCTGCGGGCATTGCTCCCTCCCTCTTTTGTTCTTTTGCAGGCAATTCGGTTTTGCTGGTGTTTCTGGTTTTGGGAGGCGGTGGCGTGTTACTAGAAGCGTGGCTCGGTCCGATTGGAGAATTAAGAATGATTAAAAAAGAAATGAGGGGGAAAATTTTGGGTTAGATTTTAGGTTAATGCTACTAGCTTAATCTAATATCTTGTTGGTCTTCGTTTTGAGAAACATGTTCGACAGTAAACTGGCCTGCTTTCGTCAGGTTTGAACGGAACTTCGCATTCCTGCTTGCATTCCGCGCAGACTGCCTTGTGCATCTCTCGGTCTCTATACAATTTCTATTTCAACTCCTACT
>CAVRFW010000006.1:0-89943 GCA_963720565.1 Candidatus Bathyarchaeota archaeon
CGCTATCGGTCTTGAGGCGTATTTAGTCTTGGAAGTTGGTGACTTCCGATTTTCCGCACCCAAGCCAGGGTGCGGTAGTCTGGGACTCCAGCTCAACTCTTTCTGGCGTGTATTTACGGGGCTGTCACCCTCTATGGCGGGCCATTTCAGGCCACTTCAGCTTAACCAGCGAAGAGGAAGCCGGGCCCTTAACCCTACATCTCCCGTAAGTTTCCTTACGGGATTCGGTTTGGACTATTCCCATTTCGCTCGCTGCTACTAAGGGAATCCCGTTTTGGTTTCTTTTCCTCCCCCTACTAAGATGCTTCCGTTCGGGGGGTTCCCGCTCCGTGAAGGAGCACTGTGACTCCGAAGAGTCACCGTGGGAAGTCCCATTGAGGCATCCCCGGTTCTAAGGCTGCATGCGCCTACCCGGGGCGGTTTCGCGGCTTGCCGCGCCCTTCTTCGGCTCTCAAGCCGAGCCATTCTCCAGACGGCGTTGGCGTAGTCGGGCCGTTATGGTAGTATCTGTTTGGCGTTTGGTGTAAACCTTTTTTGTTGATGCGCGTCTTTGTTTGCCTATGCATGGTGTCATTATGAGCAGCCAAATGCGCTTCGGCGCTCAATTCACCCTTCACCCTGCATCATCTCTGGTGCAGAGTTGCATCTATTTTGATGACGTATTCTATATTGCTGAATTGTCTTAGAAGCGATTCTCGCTAATATAAGTGTTGTGTACTGCGGTATAAGGGTTTTGAATGCGGTTTTTGCGTGGTGAAAGTATTTATTTGTTGTTTGAAAAGGTAGTGTGTGCCTCGATAGCTCAGCCCGGTAGAGCGGCTGCCTTGTAAGCAGCAGGCCGCGGGATCAAGGCCCGCTCGAGGCTCTCCCAAAAACATACAATTATCAATTTTGTTTGCTTTTCACCGGCGGTTATTCTGGTTTGCAGCTATTGCTTTCCAGTGAAAATCACGGGAGTAATTAATCCTCTGGCGCGTCTATCTCTTCCGAGTCTTCTTCGGATTTCTTGCTAACCTTGCCTGAGTCTAAGAGTTTGTATTTCCGTGCTTTTGTATCGAGCATTTCATTTTCAAAGAGTTTGCGTAGGGATTTGAAGACCTTCTTGGAGGGGTGCCCTGTTTTTTCGGTTAGCTCTTGAAGTGTCAGTTCTTTTTCTGCTTTCAGAGCAGCTATAACTTGCTCGTCAACTTTGTTCAGCTTGACCATGCGATCATAGCCTCTTGTGATTTGAGTGTATTGCGTATGCCTAGCTTTTTCAATCTTGCGGTGAGACAAAAGAAAATAGACCTTAAACACCTTAGAAACACAACATTGGTGTTTCGTAATTATCTGTGATGTTTCTGGTTGGTATAACCTACAAACGGAAAAAACCATAAGTGTGTCTGAAGACCGAAAGCGAGAGGCAGGCGCTGAGAAAAAACCGAATCAACCAACCCCAAACAACTAGGTTAAAAGGTAAAAAGAAGCAACATTATTTTAGGACGCGAAAATGTCACGTGAATTTATCCTGTTCTCACGTCAAGGTAGATCAGATTCATCTTTCAGCAATCTTCATGATGCAGGACGTTTAGATATCGTGCATGAATGCATTGTTGCTGGTCTTTTCCTATCGCATGGGATACGCAAGAACACAATAATCCATGCAGTGCTAAATGGACCCCCAAATCCACCACTGCATATCGAAATCAACGGCGACAGACTATTCAATGTCCGTACAGACATAGACACATGGCAAACCATCCTTAGGAAAGTGCTTGCAGGGAAGCAACACCCAGGCATAAAAACTAATAGAACCAGTTTTGAATCACTTCTGAAGACCAAGGCGGAAACTTCAAGTGTATACATCCTCGAAGAGGGAGGAAAAGATGTCGCACAAGCAGAATTCGCTAAAAATCCTGTGTTTGTTCTTGGTGACCATATTGGTTTACCAAAAAAAACCGAGGTTTACGCATTAAGGTATGGAGAAAAAATCAGTTTAGGAAGACAACCCTACCTCGCGGCGTCATGCATAACCGTTCTGAATTATCTGATGGATCGCCAAGTCAAATCCGGGTCTTGAAATGCTCCCAGCCCAAAGATTGAACTACCTGTCTCTTTCCATTCACAATCATCAGTATTTGCTTGTCGCGTGTGGCTTTCCCAATGGGCAGGAGACAACCACCTGCAGATTCAACGGCCTTCTCCGCAGTAGCCCATAGTTTCGGTTTAACAGTAACCACAAGCTCGTATTCCTCACCTCCGTACAATGCGAGTTCCAACGCATCCAGCCCGTTAAATTCGGCGAATCTGCGAACCTCATCTGCAACGGGTACGCTGGTTACCAAAAAGCCGACACTGCTCATACGGGCAAGTTCATGCAGGCTCCAAGCTAATCCATCACTGGAATCAATACAAGATGAAACACTCTCAGAACTGCATAGCGCCAAACCTTCTCGAAGTCTAGCTCGGGGCATGCAAACAGAGTTCAAAAACACTTCACGCAAATCATGAGATGTTGCACAACCATCAAGAAGCAACCGCAAACCGGCTGACGATTTACCGAAAAAACCTGTCACCGCTAATATGTCTCCAGGTTTTGCACCGCTACGCAACATGAGCGACTCTCTTTGGGCGGTGCCGAAAAGCATAACAGCTATGACTAGATCCGAAGACTCACTAGTATCGCCTCCAATGATGTAGGCACCGTATTCTTTTGCACCAGCGTTTAATCCACGTGCGATTTCCTCAATATCCTTCCGCATAGTATTCTTCGTTAAACCAAGAGAGATTAATGCAGCTATAGGCTTAACGCCCTTGGCTGCGAAGTCACTGACGGTCATAACAACGGATTTGCGCGCTGCCTGCCATAAACTCATGCTTCTGGGCACATCGGTCTTGCCCACGAGCATATCAGTTTTCAAAACTGCGATTCTTTCGTCGCCGATGCTGACAGCGGAGACATCATCTCCAAAAGGTACTGGGATTTCAGGCATGGGGTCGAAGTGAGCCCGCATGATTTCTATTATTTTCCGTTCGCCTAACCCTATACTTGTGTCAAATTGACGGTTTTTTTCAATTTTCTTCTCGCGCATTCGACGAGTCTCCAGGTTGAAAAAATAATGCGAATTGGTGTTGATTAATTCTAGCGGGGTTTTGCCTTTTAAGATTGGTGCTCGGGTTGCTTGAACTCCGAAGATTTAAGAATGCGGGCACATCACTGATTTAGCGATTGCAGCAAGCCTCGATAGCTCAGCCCGGTAGAGCGGCTGCCTCGTAAGCAGCAGGCCGCGGGATCAAGGCCCGCTCGAGGCTCCTTCTCATATGAAAGTATGTTGGATGCTCAAAATAGCTGCTATTCAGATAAGACGGTTACTTGTTTGGAGTTTGTAGTTGTGTTGTGCGCTTAGCTAGAAATCTTTATTAAATATCAATATTACCGATTCCAGTAGACGTGCTTTGCGAAGGTGAAAGATTGAAGATTTTCCATTCGCATGGGCACGAGGAAAAACTTCGGTGTCCGTACAAGGGTTGCGAGAAAAAATTCGACAAACCAGCTGTGCTTACGGATGCATCCTTGGTTCCAAGACAGTCCTTTTTCGCTTGCCCCCACTGCATGTCCAAACTTGACATTACAACGGAGAACATGCGCATAATCGGAATCAAAGCAACCGAATACCCGAAAGTCTTCGAATCACCAGCAAAATGCGCACATTTCTCAGGAGGATTCCTACGCGCTCTACCCGAAAACACACCACTACCAGAAGAATGCCTAATCTGTCCGAAAGTACTTCAATGCAACATTCGAAAATAACAAGACGTTAAATCCAAAAGAACAAACTGCGGTCACCACAGGTAAGCAACCAAACCTAAGGCAAGAAGGAGAAAGCAGGGTTGTAACGAGAGGTTTTTTTTAGCTAAGGTTTTTATGGCGCATACGAAATTATCTTTCTCTGCCACTCGTTTCAGGCAAAAGGTTAGTTGCACGGGGCTGTCGGCTAGTTTGGTCCAGGCTTGTAGACTTGGGCTCTATAGACCCCGGTTCAAATCCGGGCAGCCCCACCATTTTCACACACACTCTTAACGACAAAAAAATGGTTCACATCAGAGCTGGACGCACCAAAGTATACACACACTTCAAGAACGAACACAAACTACAACAAACGCATCAAAAAGTATATCACACGTTTTGTCGATAGCAAGTCTAATATCCTGTTTTCGAAGCAATAACTGAAATGGGGGGAGCCGACTGGTTCTGAATTCAAACTTATCAGGGCATTAACCAAGATTCAGTCGGCGGCCATAATCGCGGTGATCGTTGTTGCAGCCGTATGGCGGAGGTGTAGCCTACGTTCTATGGAGCGGAACGCCAGCCATCCGCGGAAAACATCAGGATAGGCGTCTGCTGCGACCTGGACGCTGTGTACGGGAAAATGCAATTTGAGGGGAGCGGCATTGGCAGCAGAACAAATCAACGCACAAGGCGGAATCCTAGAACGAAACCTCACGATAGTTGCCGAAGACGACGACTAGCGAGAACACCGCCAGGAGACATTGCAGCGGCCACAAATGCCCTGACGAAGCTGATAACCGTTGACAAAGCAGACTACATCATATCACCGGTCGCATACTTGGGTGCAAACCTATCAGGACATCTGCGCCGAACACAAAACAAAACTTGCTCTCTGTAGGTTCACTCAGTGATAGCGACACGCAGCGGGTCCTGGACAACTATGACAAATACAAGTACTTCTTCAGAGTCTGGCAACAAATGTCATCGTCAGCAATTGACGGTCAATGTGACTCTTTGCGAACCCTGGGAAACTACACCGGACTTCAACAAAGTCGCCTGCTAGTTGAAGACTTTCCGTTTTGCAAATCAGATTGCAGAAGGAGTCAAACAAAGTGCTGCTCGATTACGGTTTTGACGTGGTTTACTATCAAAAGTTTCCACCGGCGGACTGCTGATTTCGCAAGCTACTTCTCTGCGATAGAAGCCCAGGCGCACAAATACTTAGTCCCGTTATCTATGGACCCAATCATGCTATTCTTTGGTAAAGGAGTACTCGGAACGCCAATCGCCCTTTGTTCATTTGGGGCGCCAATTATCTCTGGCTTCTGAGAGCTGATTTCTGGGGGCTAACTGAAGGAAAGTGTGAAATGTATCGTTTGTGGGGCTACCTACTACCGCAGGGTATCCGTTTACAAACGAGATAGTTGCCCACTAGAGAAGCGTACCTGCAACGGTGGGGAGACGTGCCTGACTCAGTGGAGCAACTACTGCCTATGATTCGGTGCGGTTCATTTTGCCCGATGCCATAAAGCGGGCGGGAACAACGGAGACCGAAGCGGTAATAAAAGCTTTGGAGACGACAGATGTTGAGACTTCAATCGGCGACGTCGCTTCGTGTTCACCTCTTCACACGACGGTTATGATCGGATCAGCTGGACCGAATATACCCAGCGCGGACTACATGTTGGTTTGCCTGTTCCAGTGGCAAGAACGGCACGCAAGTTCCAGTGTATCCCAGGCAGATGATGGACGAGGCAGGGGCAACCTACAAGTATCCGCCTTGGCAAGGCCCATGGAGCAACACGCAAACTCCCTAAGTGCGCATGACGGCTAAGGAATAGATGAAAAACCTTTTCAGCGCATATTCCCATACGTAACCATGATGGAAGAAAGACATCACCAGTTGTTTCCGCTTTGAAAAAGCGGGTCATGGAGTTAGAATTGAAATCGATGTGTTGGCTGAGCCAGTTCTGGTTGGCAGAGAACGTGAACTTGAAGAGTTAGAATCACTCCTGAATTCGGCAGTTGAAGGAAAAGGAACAACCGTTTTCGTCTCAGGCGAGGCAGGCAGCGGAAAAACACAGACTCACCCGCGAATTTCTTAACGCCGCCAAGAAAAAAGGTGCAATACGTGATGGCTGGCTGGTGCCTCAGCGACGCTGCCATCCCATACTTCCCATTTGTTGAAGCCTTAAACACTTACTTTGCCTCCTTCGACGAAGAAACCACAAGCCCACAGCAGCCTGGAGCATCACTTGGTCCGGCAGGAACCATGCAGAGGGTAGGCGAAGAACACGGGATAACAGCATGGCTAACTGGACCGAGACCAACAGACAAACTTGGAAAGCTAGAAACGCTTTCGCCCCAAGTCTGGAAAGACCAGGTTTTCGCAGGCATCGCTAAAACACTGCATTCAATATCCACCCACGAACCCATTATCCTGTTCATTGAGGACGTTCATTGGGCAGATTCCGCCTCGCTCGCGCTACTGCACTACCTTGCACGAGCCGTAAACAATTCTGAGAGGATTCTGGTTTTAGCGACTTTTCGAAGCGAGGAACTCACAGCAGACGCTGAAGGCCATCCACACCCTTTAGCTGAAGCACTGCGAATGATGAGACGCGAAGATCTTTTTACGGAAATCAAACTTTCCAGCCTCAGCCAAAGCAACATTTCAAAGATAGCTGAGAACATGATTGGCGGAACCCTCGAGCCAACATTCGCGGAGAAACTTGACATCTGAAAGCAAAGGCAACCCGCTATTCGTCGTGGAATCATTGCGAATGCTGCATGAACGCAGAAGCCTCATTCAAGAAGACAACGAGTGGCGCCTCGCGTCGGACGAACTCGGAATCCCGACAAAAATCAAAGACATCATCTTGCGGAGGCTAGCTGTGCTTAAGTACGCGCAAAGAAGAGTGCTTGATGCCGCTTCGGTAATTGGTGAGAAATTCGACGTGGAACTCCTGAGCACCGTACTGGGACTTGACAGTCTGGAGGTTCTTGAAACGCTGAACATCATTGCACATTCCACGTCGCTAGTTTGCGTTGAAGGGAACTTTTACAGGTTTGACCATGCAAGGTCCAGAGAAACCCTCTACGAGGAGCTTTCGCCACCCCTGAAAAGAGGATACCACGCTCGAATCGCTGAAAGACTGGAAACCACCAAAGCATGCCACGCTGCCTCTAAGCGACTTAGCTTATCATTTTGCTCAAGCAGGGAACAAAGAAAAAGCCCTCAAGTATGCTTTCGCCGCAGCGAAAGACGAATTCGCAAGGTTCAGCAACCCACAAGCCATTAAACACTTCGCCTACGTACTCCAAAACATCCCAGAGGATCCTGCGCATTCCGAAGAGAGAAGAACCGCGATGGAAGGGCTGGGGGACGCCTACGCTGCCAACTCCATGTACACGGAAGCGATAAAGACGTTTGGAGAACTTGCCGCATCTGACACGGGCACTGTGCGGCTGCGAGCCCTACGAAAAGCCATGGATGCTGCTTTCCTAAAGGGCGACAGACCTGAAGTCTTGCTTAATTACGCGAGGAAAGCTGAAGAGTTGGCTGACTTGCGATCGCCTTGAGATGGCAAGAGTAATCGACAACAGAGGAAGAGCCTTTGGTTTTGCGGGTCGGGGAGACTTGAAGATGGACCTTGCAGACTACCAACGCAGCACTGCAAATTTTCGAAGAAGAGAACTCCCTCGCAGACGCTAGCTGACGCACTGTGGAGAAGCGGTATCGTATGCACCTTGTTTGAAGACCTTGCCACTCAAAGGATTGGCAGAACTTGCGCGTTCAGTTGCCATTTTTAGGGAACTTGGCGATGTCCGCAGAGAGGTGGAAGCTACCCTTCACTTGGGTATGGGATTCCGGAATCGTGGTCTTTTCTCAGAGTCGTTCGCCGAGTTTTCCAAGGTCCTCAAGCTTGGGGAGAAAATGGGTTGCTTCAGCGAAATGGCTCAGGCAAGCTCAAACCTAGCGATTTTCCCGAGTCCCAAGGCAAGATTGATGAAGCAATCTCCCTTCAGCTAAGAAGCGTTAGACTATTGGAGGAAAACCGATTTGGAATGGTTAGGGAGCAGTATCTGCGGTAGCCTCATCACACTCTACGTGAGACTTGGAGACATTAAGAAAGCAGAAGAATACGATGAGAAGCTTTCTAAAATGAGTCCCGAAGGCGTCAAAAATGCAAATGCTGTGTTTCCTATCGTCATTAGGCGAAGCTACTCTTTCAGCCGCCAAGAATCAATGGAAAATCGAAATCTCAGATGTGACCAAAAAAATTCCCTTAACAATCAATGAGTTGCCCATTGCAGAATTAGTTCTAAAGATGTGGTACGGTTGGCTTCTTCAAAAACAGGGAAGAATTGAGGAAGCTAACATTCAACTTGCTGAAGCAGTGAAGATCGCGAAGCAGGCTGAGCAAGAGTTCCTTCATGTAACGTGCAAGGGAATCTGATGATGCCGAGAAAAAGTCAAGTCGGAGAAGAGGTCGAAATACGACTCGATCTGGTTAACGTTGCGAAAACTCCAGCTTCACTAACCCGAATAGAAGGCTTGATCCCACAAGAATGCGACGTGATCAGCCTTCCATCTTTCTGCAGCCTGCGGAATGGCATAGTTGACTTAAACGGCAAAACCGTCAACCCATTCACTGTCGAAACCATCAAGCTGAAGCTGAAGGCAACCAAAGCAGGCACGTTCACCCTCAACCCCAGCATCACCTATGCTGACGACCAAGGAAAAATAGAAACAGGCCAACTCGCACAAATAACCGTAACGCTGCAAACTCCCGAGCCTGCTTTTGAGGTGCAACCTGGCAGAATTGCAACGGGCTACGCGGACTTGGACAACTTGCTCTTCGGCGGCATACCAGAAAACTACGCGGTAGCGCTGACATCGCCTTCAACCGACGAAAGAGAACAGCTCATAAGACGCTTCCTTGAAGCAGGAGCCACGGCAGGCGAAACAACCTTCCACATCACAGCAGAAGCCGCAAACACAAAGGCTCTAGCCGAAAAATACCCTTCAAACTTCTACCTTTTCGTCTGCAACCCCCAAGCCGACACCATGATCCAGAACGCACCCAACGTTTTCAAGCTTAAAGGCGTAGAAAACCTGACAGACATAGACATCGCCTTAACCAAAGCTTTCCGAACACTCAACCCGTCAGCGACAGGTCCAAAGAGAATCTGCATCGAAATAGTCTCAGACGTCCTGCTGCAGCACCACACCGTCAACACTAGAAGATGGCTAAGCGCGCTTCTGCCAACTTTGAAGTCAAAAGGCTTCACCATCCTTGCGGTTATTGATCCGCAGATGCATCCGCCTGAAGAGCTACAGGCTATCGTTGGCATTTTTGACGGAGAAATACGAGTCACCGAGAAAGAAACACCGAAGGCATCAGGCAGACGTTGAGAATCCGAAAACTGTTTAACCAGAAGTACCTGGACAAAGAGATAGTTCTCGCCAAGGAAAAGCTGTCTTAGCGTACTTTTTCGATTTTCTGATTTGACCGTTATTCTGTTCAGAGCCCCAGCAAACCGTATCGTTTTTTCAAAATAACGTTAAGACAATTTGAACTTTGGAATTTTTTTACTATATATAATAATAAAGAATTTCTGGAGTTATCTTTGAATACAGATCAAAGGTATGGACCTTAGGTTATGTGCCTGACATTGGCGAAGCTAGTTCCCTCATGGTAAAGTAGCTAAGGACTTTGTGTAGAAACACCCAGATAATTATTTGAGGTTAAACAAGAGCAAAACAGGCAAGATTCCCCGGATGACAGCAATATTCCCAGTAAACGCTAAATAGTGCCAGATACATTTTCGGTTGATGTTTAAGCGTAGGCGAACAAAATGGAAGATTTCACAGACCTCGTCCTCAAACTGGTAGAAGCAAGTCGAAACCATGAACAATATCGAGATGTGGAATGCATAAACCTCATAGCAAGTGAAGGACTCAAGTCTCCAGCTGTCAAGCAGATGCTCAACTTCTCAGCAGACTTGGAAGGCAGATATGCTGAGGGGGAAAATGACCTTGAGGGACACGTTATGAAACGGTACTATCAAGGCCAAAAGTACATGTCCCTAATCGAGAACTATGCCACAGATCTCATGAAGAAACTTTTCAACTGCACGTGGAGTGATTTACGCCTAGTCTCTGGCACACACGCGAACCTATCTACGTTTAAGGGTCTTTCGACAGCTTCCAAAAACCACAAGATGGTTGTCACACCTCTCAGTTGCGGCGCGCACATCTCCCACGACTACGCGGGTTTAGCCGGTTCAGTTTTGGGTTTGGAGAACATAAATCACGTTTATGACTTGGAAGAATTCAACATAGATCCAGACAAGTCCGCTCATGTTATTCGCGCGGCTAAACCAGGCATAGTAACCTTTGGCGGAAGCCTATTCCTTTTTCCGCACCCGGTTAAGGAGCTAAAGGCCGTATGCGATGAGGTCGGTGCTTTCGTAGCTTATGATGCTTCACATGTTCTAGGATTAATCGCTGGGGGGGCATTCCAAGATCCGCTTGGTGAAGGCGCGGACTTCATTACTTCTTCCACCCATAAGACCTTCCCTGGTCCACAAGGCGGTGTGATTCTCGGAAACGTCAAGAACCAGCGCTTGGAAAAAGCCACAAAGGCGATTCAATTTGCAATTTTTCCCTTGAGCGCGTCTAATACGCATCTGGGCAGGTTGCCGGCAATAGGAATAGCCGCGTTGGAGATGAAACTCTTCGGCGCCGAACTAGCCAGTCAAACTGTGAAGAACGCACAAACTGCTGGACAGTACCTCTGCGAGAACGGCGTCAAAGTCGTTTGCGCCAACAAAGGATTCACGAGATCGCATCAGATAGCTGTTGACGTCTCTGATTTCGGGGGAGGCAAGAAAATAGCTCAAGAGCTTGAAGACGCCCATATAATTCTAAACAAGAATCTGTTGCCATACAACAACCAGAATGACCGCGACAACCCCTCTGGCTTGAGGATAGGATTCCAGGATATAACAAGACGCGGCTTCAGAGAGGGCGACGTAAAACATCTATGCGATTTGATGCTCGACATTATTAAAGGCAAACGCAAACCTTCCGAAACAAAAGAAGACGTCATAGCTCTGAAGAAAGAATTCAACCAAGTTAAATACGGGTTCCAAAACGTAGAAGAAGCAATAAGCTACATTGAGAAAAACCAATGAGCCACATTAGGCAGTCGAATTAAGGCAATCTGCAAGAACACTATTTGGACAAGAGTGGTTGTGTGTAACATGAAAGTATTGTTGAATGATGGTTTAGAAAAAGAGGGAATACGACTATTCGAAGAACTAGACATCGAAACCGACACGCGAAAGAGAGATTTGAATTCGCTAATCAAAGATATAGAACAATTTGACGCACTAATTGTGAGAAGCGCAACAAAAGTTACACGTGAAGTTCTGGAAGCAGGAGCTAAGGGAAGACTCAAAATAGTGGGCAGGGCAGGAGTCGGCTACGATAACATAGATGTTTCAACCGCTTCTGAATGCGGCGTTGTTGTCAAGTGCGCACCTTATGGAAACACTAACGCAGTCGCCGAATTAACCCTCTGTCTAATGCTGAGTTTGTCGAGAAACATTCCCCAAGCCTACAAGTCCCTGAAAGAGGGCATTTGGGTTAAGGGGAAACTGAAAGGCGTTGAACTTGCCTACAAAACAATGGGAATTTTGGGATGCGGAAAAATCGGTCAAAAAGTAGCAGAGATAGCTCGACGCGGTTTCGACATGGAAGTCATAGGGTACGACATTAACCCCTGTCTGGAGTCAAGCATAAAATTCTTGACTAAAGAGGAGGTTCTTTCCCAAGCTGATTTTGTCAGCATTCACACGGGTGGAAAAGAAGTCATAGTAGGCGAGAAAGAGCTTTCACTGATGAAACCAACCGCCTTCCTAATTAACACTTCAAGAGGGAGTAACATCGATGAACAAGCCTTGTATGACGCATTGAAAAACGGGCGGATAGCGGGAGCTGCGCTTGACGTATTCTCTGATGAACCTAAGGCTGAAGAAGAAGAATTCAAGAGCAAACTAAGAGAACTCGACAACGTTATCTTTAGCTCTCACTTGGGCGCCTCAACCATAGAGGCACAAAAAGAAACCTCAACAGAGATTGCACGCGTCATTGCAGGTTACCTGATGGGCGGAGACTTCACCAGTGCTGTAAACGCGGGTGAAAGCATAGATCTGGAGGAGAAGCCTGTTTACACTCTGTTCATCCATCACCGTGATGTTCCCGGAGTGTTCGCTAACATAGATAAGGTTCTAGCCGACAACGAAATAAACATCAGAGCGAACTATTCTCGTCAGATTGGAAAAAGCGGTTACGCGATCTCGGTCTATGTAGTCCACAAAAAAGTCCCTCCAAATATTATAGAAACCCTTAAAGAAATCGAGAACATTTGCAGCGTCAAAATCTAGTTTAAGTCTGAAGCCAAAGGGGCATCTGAACAGGGAGAAAGAGCACCAATCCAACAGGGGCAATGCTGTGCGAGCGGTATATATGAAAGCCAATCGAAACTTCATTTTAGGGGCGTGAAAGATGAGGCTCGGAATCTTGTTTTCTGGTGGCAAGGATTCCATGCTTGCCCTGCACGATGTCAGCAAAGAAAATGAAATCGCTTGCTTAATCACTTTAGCCTCGCTAAACAAGGAGAGCTACATGTTTCACACACCTAACATTGACATCACAACACTTCAGGCTGAGGCGTTAGGATTGCCGCTTCTTAGAAGAATAACTAAAGGCGAAAAAGAAAAAGAGCTCGAGGACTTGGAGGCAGCTGTGGCACAAGCAATCGAGGAATTCAAGATAGAAGGATTGGTTACGGGAGCGGTGGAGTCTATGTATCAATCTAGACGTATTCAGCGCATTTGTGACCATCTAAATATTCAATGCATCAATCCGCTTTGGAAGAAAAACCAGATATGCCTCTTGGAAGAACTGGTCGCGAAGGGATTCAAGGTCATTATAACGGGCGTTTTCGCTTACCCGCTTGATGCAAGTTGGCTTGGAAAAGAGATTGACAAAGAACTCATAAAGCGTCTAGAAGAACTTCAAGAGAGTTTTAGCGTGAGTCCTTCGGGCGAAGGCGGGGAAATAGAAACGACGGTTTTAGATGCGCCGATGTTCACGCGGAAAATAGAGGTCATTAAGCACAAGGTTGAAGCAAGGCACAACAGCGGAGTATTCATCATCCAAAGAGCACGACTGCTATCAAAGCAGCCCATACGTTGGATAAACGAAAACACGATTCACAGCAAGGAGCAAAAAGGCGCTACAGAAGAGTTATAACGCCCTTTTGTGTGAAATTTGATCAGTAAAAACAGTTTTGTATGTTCGAGGTTGAAACATATTGGTCAATGAGTTATCAGCGGAAAAAATCAGGAACGAATGTAACTCCAAGTTTATGCATTGCGAAACAACCGAGAAACTCGTTCCTCTAAAAGAAATAATAGGCCAAGAAAGGGCAGTTAGAGCGCTAAAGTTTGGATTAGGCATAAGAAACCGAGGATTCAACATTTACGTCGCGGGTTATCCCGGAACAGGAAGAACAACCACAGTCCAGAATTTCGTTGGAGAAATTGCCCAAACAGAACCCGTGCCGCCTGATTGGTGCTACGTAAACAACTTCTCCAACCAATACGCACCAAAAGCGATAAGATTGCCGGCTGGAAAAGGAAAAACTTTCCAAGGCGACGTGAAAAACCTCATTGACAACGTTCGAATAGCCCTTCCTAAGGCTTTTGAAAGCGATGATTATGGAGCTAAACGTGAAGCCACAATTCGAGCCCTGGAAAACCAGAGAAAAGAACTGATCGGAAAACTAAACGCGAAGGCTCAGCAAGAAGGTTTTGTAATTCAAAGCACACCCATCGGTCTGCTGCTTATTCCGGTGATGAACGGCAAAACAATCAGCGAGGAGGAGCTGGTAGCGTTGCCCCAGAAGACAAAAGACGAAATTCAAGAGAAAAGAGAACGTTTGGAGCTGGATTTGAGGAGCACGATGAGACAGCTTTTTGATATGGAAGGAAAAATCCGTGAAGAACTTCAGAAGCTTAATCGCGAAGTAGCGCTCTTTGCTACGGGAAACTTGGTTGACGATCTCATGGAGAAGTACAAGGAAACTCCAGAAGCAATAACGTATTTGAAGGACTTGCAGAAAGAGGTTTTGGACAACCTTTCGCAATTTGTCGGAAGAAGCGAAACTCAACAACAATCTCCGTTTCCTTGGATGAGGGAGGCACCCTTCAAGAAGTTTGAAGTGAACGTTGTCGTCGACAACTCAGATCTCAAAGGTGCCCCCGTGATAATCGAATCTAATCCAACGTATCAGAACCTCTTCGGAAGGACTGAGAAAGAAGCCCAGTTTGGGGCACTTATCACCGACTTCACTATGATTCGAGGAGGATCATTACATAGAGCCAACCACGGTTACTTGATTGTTTCAGTTGAAGAATTGCTTCGCAACCCTTTTTCGTACGACAGCCTAAAAAGAGCACTGAGAGATGGGCATATTATCGTGGAAGAACCTGAAGAGAGGTACGGTTTCATAAGCGCGAAGGGCTTGAAGCCTCAGCCAATTCCACTTAACGCCAAAGTCGTCCTCATCGGAGACCCCTATCTCTATCAGCAGTTGTTTGCTTTAGATATGCAGTTTTCAGAGCTTTTCAAAGTCAAGGCTGAATTCGACACTACCATGGCTAGAACCGACGAAAACATTGAGCATTATTCCTCGTTTGTCTGTGCGCTCTGCCAAAAAGAAAACCTTAAACACCTCGACGGGTCAGGGCTGGCAAAATTGGTAGAATACAGTTCAAGACTCGCAGCTGACCAGCAGAAACTTTCCACAAAATTCGCTGAAGTTGCCGACATTGTCCGGGAAGCCAACTACTACGCGGAGCAAGAAGAGGCAAGTTTAGTCACCGGGATCCATGTAAAGAAAGCGATTGAAGAAAAAATCTATCGATCGAAGCTTATCCAAGAAAAAATCCAAGAAATGATCAAACGGGGCATACTTCTAATCGACACAGATGCAGAAAAAGTCGGTCAAGTTAACGGGTTATCGGTTATGGGATTTGGCGACTTCGCCTTCGGCAGTCCATCAAGAGTAACAGCAAGCATAGGCTTAGGCAGAGAAGGCATCTTGGACATCGAAAGAGAAGCCAAAATGGGAGGACCAATTCACACGAAAGGAGTCCTGATCTTGAGCGGATATTTGAACGAAAAATACGCGCGAGACAAACCACTTGGTCTCTCCGCACACCTTGTTTTCGAGCAGAGCTACCAAGGAGTGGAAGGCGACAGCGCTTCAAGCACAGAACTCTACGCAATAATATCAGCGTTATCAGGATTGCCAATAAAGCAAAACATTGCCGTCACAGGCTCAGTAAACCAGAAGGGCGAGGTTCAAGCAATCGGAGGCGTGAACGAGAAAATCGAAGGCTTCTTTGAAGTCTGCCGAGCTAAAGGATTCACAGGCCGTCAGGGAGTGATGATACCCGAGAGTAACGTTCAGAACTTAATGCTGAAGGAGGATATAGTAGACGCCGTCAAAGCTGGACAATTTCACATCTACTCCGTCAGAACAATCGACGAAGGCATTGAAGTCTTAACCGGAACGAATGCCGGTGAAAAACGTCAAGATGGAACCTTCGAAGAAAACACAGTAAACTACCTAGTAAACAAGCAGCTGAAGGAAATGGCAAAGAAACTCAAGCAGTTCCCATCATCTGCGACCCAAAGGAAAGAAGACAGCTGACCAAACAAACAACTAGGCGCAGGAAGTTACTCTCCAACCGTTTCGTCTGGTTCTCGGTCGCTTTCTTCTTTCGAAGCTTCAGAGGGCAGCGTTTTCTGAGCTTCATGGCTGAGAAGCATTTCTATCAGTGCTTGCTCGTCTAGTTCAGCACGAGTTCTCCAGTCTAGGTAGAGTTGGTTGTTCTCGTCTTGAAGTAAGTAGCCGTAACGAATGTAGCGGTCGATGTTTATGCCTACTTTCCATCCTGGAAGTTTCTCGCTCAGTAGTTCTTCGACATCTTTTCTAGACGCTTGCCCCTTCTTGGAAACGATGTAGGAGATGGCAGCAGCCAATCCGGCTAAGTCGTCTATGCGCCACCCAATCATTTTCGTTTCCTTTGGTTGCAACTCGCCCCGCAACGTGATGTAGAATCGCGCTTTATCCAGCTCCTCCAGGGAGGGCTTTTCAACAGATGTTCTTTGTTCTTCAAAAACCGTTTTAACCTTTAAATCAAGATTTTTCAAGTAGTCATCCAAAACATCCAGAACTTTCGGGTAGTCGGCCCCCAAGGTTTTACGCAGTTCCCAACCTTTAACCCCGGGCTTCTGATGTCGACTGTAGAATAGCATGTGAGTTGCGCGTTTCATTTTGCTGGCGTAAACACCTTTTCTCTTGCTCAATACAATTCGCCTCTCTTCCATTTTTGCCAATCATCGTGCGGTACTGGTATCGGAATCGAAATTGACTGTTTTGTGGCGAATTTCGTGGATGGCTTATCAAATGGCTTGATGAAGATCTCTTCCTCCAGTGGCCTTATCTCCAAGGTTGCATAACCGTAGGTTATTAGAAAACTGGACATGAAAGCACGCTGTACGGTTTCTTCATAGGTTTCCGCGCCTATAAAGTCCCAATAACGAATTTTGTTCACGTTCCCTTTCTCTTCAACTCTCGCTTTCAATTCCTGCCAGAGAAACTCAAGTTCATCAGAAAAAACCTTGTCTCCGAGAATGCGCTGCCTAACCAGTTCTTCTCTGCTAGTTGTTCCGATCCCGACTTCAGAGACAAATAGTTCAGGCCATCTATCCTTAATCGGTATTAGTCTATCCCAATATTGCAAGGCTTCATCGAGGCTATGCAAGCTTAGTTGTTCCAATTGCACCAGTGGGTGCCATGCTTTTAGAAATACCCAAACAAGCTCTTCGCTGCTTGCTTGTTTAATTTTCTCTTCGAGGAGAAAAGGGTCAGTGTAAAGAGAGGTTGAACGTTGTTTAACCCATTCACTCTGAAGTTTTATTACGGACGCCAAGTGGTGAATTGCTTCAGAATCAAGATTAAACTCTTCAGGGTTTTCCCACTTTGGAAAATACTCTTTCACTACATTGATAATGTCGTTAATATTGAGCAAGAACGGATCAACCGTATGGTTTTCTATCGCTATGCACATCTCTATGATTCTCTGCAGTTTTTCTGTCCCGAGTTTCTTTTGTGCTTTTTTGGTTTCCACTATGCAACCTCTCGCACTACAGATTGCCCTTCGACGTTTTGCACGGTTATTATGTTAGCATTTTCCTGAGCAAAAGTAATCTGGCTCGGTGTAATGACGATGTACTGTGCAATCGAATCCGAAATCAACGAGACCAACATTCGCGCAATCATCTCCCTATTTTTAGGGTCCATGTGGATGTCATACTCGTCTACGGCTCTAAACGGAGATCGGACATGCTGCTGCAAAGCCAAAAGAAAACTCATCGTTGCAGTGGTCCGTTCCCCACCACTCTGTGTGTAAGCGTCTAATGGCACGGGTTTACCACCTTTGAAGCCAACGAGAATTTCCAAACCCGCGGTTTCTATGTCATGCCCATTAGCTAAACGAACTTCTCCCGCAGCCAAAGTTTTTCCCATAATTTTCTGGTATTCCAAATTTACACGGTCAAGTAAGCTCTGCATCACGCTGCGCCACGCCTGCATTCGAGTCTTGACTTCTTCCAGCGCTTTCAAACGGTTTTCCTCGACCACTTGTGCCTTTTCCTTCAACTCCAGATATAGCGAAGAATAGGACTCGTACATCCGCTCGATATCTTCTGAAACATCCGCAAGCGCAGCCAGATGCCCGTCAGTTAAACGCATTTCATCAAGAACCTCAGACGCGCTTTTCACCACGGCTATCCTGACTCCAGACTGCTCTGCCTTAAGAATTGAACTATCTAAGCTGTCTTTTGCGGTTTTGACTTGAGCTGTCACTCTTTCTAAATCTTCAGTAATGATTGCCTTTCGATATTTCAGCAAAGCAAGATTTACCCGATTCTCCAGAATTTGGCCCGAAACCTTGTTGGCTGAATCTTCCGCGCCCTGCCACCTAGTCTTGTTCTGCCTAACCTGCTCTTCTTTTGTCGAAAGATTCTCATCTGAAGTAATCATTATGGCTTTCAGACTTTCAGCTCTGAGCAACTTAAGCTGGTTTGAGCTCTTTTGTATAGCTGATTCCAAGACTGAGTATTCATCGAGAATCTGTTTGCACATGCCTAGAGTAGACTCACTCGCAGCTAGAGAGCGTTCCAGATTGAGGCGTTCCTCAAAAAGGGTTTTCAACTCAGCATTCAGTGTTTCCTGTTGGTTTTGCCCAGTTTCAAGTTGATCAGTGGTTACGTTTGTTTCCTCTTCAATTCGGTTTATTGTTTCTTGTTCACGGTTTTTTTCGGCAAGCATCTCCTTGAAGATTTGCTCGCGCCGTTCAACTTCAGCCCATGCCATTTCACGGTCTAGAAAACGTCGTTTTGTCTGCAACTGCTTCTTTTCCTGATATTTCCCGTATTGTTCGCGCCAGTAGTTAAGCGTCTGCTCTGCAGACTCCATCAGTTTGCTGACTGATTCTTCCTGGCTTAGAATTCGTGTAAGTTTATGTTGTGCCTGCAGCACGTTTTCACGGAACGGTTCCAGACCTACTGCTGCCTCAACCATTCGAAGTTTCTCAAGGTTGGACAGGACCGTGAACTGTTCCACCATGTTCTGGTGCATAATAATCAGCATGTTGTCAGGATCAACACCGAACCTGCCTAACAAACGCTGAATATCCTGCTTCGTCGCTGCACGGTTCTCAAGCTCGAACCCATACTTTCCATCTCTGCGCAGAACCCTCGTGAGGAAAATCTGGTCTTTGCTGTATCTTGGAACAGGACGTTTTCCTCCTCGTTTGCTGTTGTTCAAGACAAGTGTCACACGAGCTTGATCTTTCCCCCATCGAATCAAGTCGCTGAGCTTTCTAGAACGTTCTGTATACGATTGACCTAAACCCACCGAAATAGCCAATAGAAGAGAGGATTTCCCCGCTCCGTTCGGTCCTCCAATGACATTTACTCCAGATTTGAAAGGTACCCTAGCATATTCATAACTCATGAAATTTTCCAATCTAACTTCCTGTATCAGCATTGCAGTTTTTCCTAGTATACAGCGCCGTTATTAGGGCAAATTCTCTTATTTAACCGAATTGGCAGAGTTTAGAATAAACAGGCTGGCTTCTAAAGACTTTGTTTCCGTCTTCTATAGACAGCAACTTGCTCTTTTCTGTTGAAACTTAAAAGGCCAAATCCGGCGCGCGCTAGCAGTGATCTGATGAAGGGAAATTTCATTAAGAGCATCATACTTCTCAATATGCTGAGGGCTAATGCATGGTTGTTGCTGGAAAGATTTTCAAGTTTTCCGATAAGATGCTCATGGAGGACGTTGCTTCAAAACTCGATGGTTATCGCAATGAAGAGACTTATGAAGAAGAAGGTTACAACTTTCAACTTTTGACAGAAATTACGGGTCTTCTGCCAAAGGGAAACACTCTCACAGGTATTTACTCGCACGATTATGTCATGCATGTTTTTCACAGAGGCAAAGTAGTACCATTACCTCGGACAGTGGAGGCAATATTCAGCTTTGCACATACCGAAAAGACCATGTTCTTGGCGGTTGTTGAGAAGAAGCGTGTGGCAAACTTTGTTGCGAACAAACTAAGTGAAATCCTTTTTGAAAAAGTTGGCGGGATTGTTGAAGCAAGGATACCGCCTGAAACGCTTAGGAGTTTTCACCTCAAGAATCCGGAGGACACAAAGATTACATTCTTCGACAACGTTGACATACCTAACGTCAACAAGCTTTCGCTATATGGACCTGATTTGGTGAATGCTCAATTGTTTGAGGACTATACTAAACATGGGGATTTATGGTACGTTGTTGCCCGATCAAAGAAAACAGGTTACATCGTCGGAGTCACCCGAGATGCGTCGGTAACCATATTCAATCTTGGGGACAAGAACAAGTACGTGGAGTATGTAAGCAAGGAAATTTACCCGCTAATTTTGGAAACATCAGAATAAGTCCGCTTTGATTTTGGCTTGTCTCATCCACGCATAGAAAATGCAGCCATATGGCTTCAAATAAGAAAAAAATACTGCAGATAGTATCAGATAGCTATGGATTAGCAAGTTTTACCTTCGGCACCTAAGTAGACCTCAACAGCATATATTGTTGCTCGCCTTTTCATTGCGACGCAAATTTCAGGTTGAGCTAGCGCGTGTCGTTTCTAACTTCTAATAAGTGACTTCCGCCAGTATTCTCTTAAGGATAGATGCTCCATGTCTCATTTTCAGTTTCTTCTCACCTATCCTTTGACGGTACTTTATCGGTACTTCAACTATTGTGAAGCCTTTTCTCTCCACGTGGTGATTCAGTTCTACTTCGATATCAAAACCCTTTGATTTCACAGCCCAGTCTTCCAGTATTTCTGTTCTTATGACGCGTAAGCCAGTCAACGGATCATTCATCGAAACACCGTTCAGCAAGTTGTGTGCAAAGGCTAACAGTCTGTTACCGAAGTAGAAGGAAGAGTGCACAGCTTTCGGTTCGATCTCTCCGCCAAATCGGTCGCCGCAGACCATTCCCACTTGCGGGTTTTTCTCTAGTATCTCAATCATTTCCGGCACGTATTCGGCTGGATAAGTGTAATCTGCATCGGTTAGAACTACATACTTCACGGTTAAGTCTATATATTCAAGGGCTTTTGCAATTGCGTTGCCTTTGCCTGTGCCATCTTGAAAAACTATTTCTGCCCCTAGGTTTTTAGCGATTTCGACGGTTCGGTCTTGACTATGGCCGTCAACAACAAGAACGTATGGAACATCCACGTTATCTAGAAATTCGGTCAATGTAGGTCCTATACCGTGTTCTTCATTAAGTGCAGCAACCACTAGTTGCGCAGAATAGGTTTTTTCATAAATTGTATTTTTAGTTGGGTAGGACGAGTTTTTTATCAGCAAGATTTGTTTCCCTTCTTTCGACCATGTAACACTATCGTGTTTATTGCGAAACGCGTTATAAGCCAAGTTTCTGAAAAACGAATAATTTGAAGTCCGACATATTTCAAAAATAATATTGTGGAGCAGCAAGTCTCTGCGGGAACATCCGCCATTAATTAGCTGAAACGGTTTCTAAAATTTTAAAATGTGAACATCAATACGTATGGAGCCATAATTATAGTGCAAGGTCATAAAATTGTAGAAAACCATAAAACTTGTGGCGTTTCTTGTTCTGGAGAGAAATAGTTGCGAGCGCGCTTTATTCAATGGCGACGCGTTTCTTGCCGGTCAAGTTATGCTGACGTTCTGAATATCAAAGTATCGTTTTGCCAAAAACCGCAATCGTTCTGCGTTTTTGCCGTTCTTGCCTATGGCGACGCCTTTGTCTTTAGGGTTAACGGTTATGACAGCCATCTTCTTTCCATCCATCCTTTCGGTTATGCGCACTTCTCTGACCGCAGCGGGTTTCAGGGCATTTTTCATAAACTGAACTGGGTCCTCAGAATATTCTAGTATTTCATGTTTCTTTCCCGTCATTCTTTCGAGTGTGTGAATGTTTCTGCCGCCCCTTCCAATGGCGACGCCTACTTGCCCTTGATTCACGATGAATATCGCGCGTTCTTGTTCCTCATCGATTATGCAATCTTTAACGCTTGCGCCACTTATGCTTTCAAACAAAGCGATATAACGCATTTCGTCGGCTGTGATCTTTATGCCGTTTGTCATCAAGTTCCACCGGAGTGTTCTTGCATCTCGCTGCTTTCCATAGCTTTGAGAATCTCTGAGTCGCCCGTTTCTCTTATACTTAACGCAGAAATAATGAAGAGTTTATTGCATACTTCTGCCAAATCCATTGATCCGCCTTTGTAATCCATAACGGGAACCTTAGAGAGTTCACCATAGAATTTTACTTGCTCTTTTATGTCTTTTGGACAGTTGTTGGCTAGAATAATCATCTTAGCCTTGCCTGTTTTGGCGCTTTGCAAAGCTGCGTTAGCTCCGAAGGACACCTTTCCTGTCTTCACAGCGCTTGCAATAGCCTTGTCGATGTTTATCATGCTTCAGTCTTACCTCCTTGTTCTTTCTGTTTCTCAAATGTAGACATGTATAATTCCACTAAACCAGTACCAATCGGAATAGATTGTCCGACGATGACGTTTTCAGTTACGCCCTCTAGAGGGTCGCTCTCGCCTTTTACCGCTGCTTCGACTATGTTTGGCACAGTAATTTCGAACGCTGCTCGTGCGAGAACGCTTGCTTTTTTGCCGCTTATTCCATGTCTGCCGATTTGTTGCACTTCGCCAGTTGAAGTCATCATATCTGCCACGAGCATTACATGGCGCACGTCGACGTCCAGACCTTGGTCTTCTAAGACTCCTTTGGCCTCATGAACCAATGCGTTTCTTGAAGCTTCTAC
The DNA here is from genome assembly GCA_963720565.1 of Candidatus Bathyarchaeota archaeon. Taxonomy (GTDB): domain Archaea; phylum Thermoproteota; class Bathyarchaeia; order Bathyarchaeales; family Bathycorpusculaceae; genus A05DMB-2. Next base: position 22,300 of record CAVRFW010000006.1, read on the forward strand.
TCCTAGCGTCTTAGCGATTTCATGAACGTTGTTTGTAGTTGTCCGCGAAGTATCGACACCTGGTATTTCGAGAACTTTGGATAGATTCGAGCCGTCTGTGCGTATGACCCATTCTCCGCTTTCTTCGGTGACGAGTACACGCTTTATGTCGGGTACTCCTTTAACGTGGAAGGCTGGGATTTTTGCAGCCATGCGTTTTAGGGTTTCAACTTTCTTGGGCTTGATTTGCACAGTATCGTCCTTCACTTTTACAGTGGCATTTTGGATCTGCAATCTGCTTTCAAGTTCTTCCAAGGATATAGCTCGGTCTTCCATCATTGACTTGTTGAGTTCGACAATGATTTCTTCTCGCACTGGATCTTCATAAATAGCTGAGGCTAAATTCTCCAGATTAGTGTAAATTATGTTGCGTGCTATTTCAACTGCGCTTTCCTTGCTCTTCCTGTGTTCGCCGGCTAGGTAGATTGTCATAATCGGCGTTGACGGAATTCTTCTGGCGTCGACAATTTCTATTAGTCTTGGCAATCCCAAAGTGACGTTTTGTTCTTTCACCCCAGCGTAGTGGAACGTTCTGAGAGTCATCTGTGTGCCGGGTTCGCCTATTGATTGAGCTGCAACTATACCTACAGCCTCGCCTGGCTCCATCAAAGCGCGCTTGTATTGTTCGGCAGTTCCAAGAGTGGCTTTGTCAACGCCCTTTTTGCTGAGCTTGGTTTTAGCTAGGTTCTGTTTGAGTTGGTCAACGAGTATTGGTGTTAGTTGCCCCTCGACATCTGTCAAGTGTTTTTTTATGTATTCGGCCGATGCTGGTTCGCCTTTTTCTTCTCCAATCTTTATCTGGTCGATTAGCCTACTAACGTTCACGGCTTTTCCGTGATCACTTTTTGCGGGATCCACACCGTCTTCGCCATACATAAATTGGATTATGTCCCCAGCCGAGTTTCTGACAGTGCTATCGTATTCCAAGCGAATGTGTTCTAATGCGTTAATGAGTCGGCGCTGCATGTAGCCGCTCTGTTGCGTTCTGACCGCGGTGTCAACCAGACCTTCTCTGCCTCCCATAGCGTGGAAGAAGAATTCAATAGCATCTAATCCAGACTGATATGAGGAGTACACAAAGCCTCTTGCTCTTGGACTTGGGTCTCCGTCAGCGAAGTGTGGCAGAGCGCGTCCAGCGTAGCCTCTCATTATTCGTTTGCCTCGGACTGCTTGCTGCCCAACGCATGCAGCCATCTGACCTATGTTGAGACTAGAGCCTCTCGCGCCCGTTCGAGTCATGACTATGCCCGCGTTTTCCAGCGTGAAATCTTGATCAGCAATTTTTCCTGACTCGTCTCTTGCAGTGGCTAGTTCGTGCATAACGTAGATTTCAAAAGATTCCTCAATTGTTTGACCAGGAAGTCGCGGTAATGTTCCCTTGTTCTTGCTCTCTATGAGTTCGTCTATTTTCTTCTGGATCCGCTCCATGGTCTTGTTCATTTTTGAGGTAGCCTTGGGAGACAAAACAAGTTGGTCATAGGTGTAACTGAAACCACGCATGGTGATGAAGAGTTTTAGCAGTCTTGTTGCTTTGTTTAGGAATTCGCGTCCGGCTTGAGTTCCGTAGTCTTTTATTATGCGATGAAGCAAGCTTTCTGACTGCTCAGAGCCTATGGATTTTCGGTCGATAATGCCTGAAATTAGTTGTCCGTTCTTGACGACAACATAGGCGTCGTGTTTGCATTCTTCTTCCTCGCATTTGGTGCATCCTTGACAGATGTTAGCCTTTAAGACGTAGTTTAGAGTCTTTGGTAGGAAGAGACTGAAAATCTGCTTTCCCCACCACATGGGTTGAGGCTCTTTGATTTTGGGTTCAGGCAGCTCGTCCGGTGTATCCTGTTGTTGTAAGGATTCTGCTAACCTCTGCCTTTGTTAGGTAATTTGACGATCTAGTGAAGTAATATGCACTAGTGATGAAGTCTCGGATGGCCCCTATAATCGGTCCGCCAAATCTGGGGGAGAGTATTTGGTCTTGAACCTGCATTAGCAGCAGCGCTTCTGTTCGTGCTTCCTCGCTCTGTGGCACGTGTAGATTCATTTCGTCGCCGTCAAAGTCAGCGTTGTAGGGTGGACATACGCAAAGGTGTAAGCGGAAAGTCTTGTAGGGCAAGACACGGACGTAATGTGCCATGATGGACATGCGGTGCAAAGAAGGTTGACGATTAAAGATTGCAATGTCTCCGTTCTTGAGATGTCGCTCCACAATGAAACCGAGTTCGACTGCTTCAGCTATTTTTTCCCGGTCTACCACGAATTCAAGCCTTATTCGTTTGCCGTCTGGCCTGATTATGTATAGTGCGCCGGGATAGTTTTCAGGACCGTTTATCACTAGTTTCTTCAGTTCTTCGATGTTCCATGCAGTGACTTTTTCGGGAATGGATAAGCGCATTGCAACGTCTCTTGGCACACCGACCTCGTTTATGTCCAAGTTAGGGTCTGGAGAAATGACTGTTCGTGCTGAGAAGTCAACTCTTTTCCCTGAAAGGTTGCTTCTGAAGCGGCCTTCTTTTCCCTTGAGCCTCTGTGAGAGCGTTTTCAGCGCCCTTCCTGAGCGATGTCTTGCGGGGGGTATTCCAGATGCTTCGTTGTTAAAGTAAGTGGTAACATGATATTGAAGAAGCTCTGACAAGTCCTGAATGATGAGTGTTGGCGCGCCTGCTTCCATGTTTTCCTTTAGTCTCTGGTTGATCCGTATGATGTCTACAAGCTTGTGGGTCAAGTCGTCTTCTGAGCGTATTCCAGATTCCAAAGTTATTGACGGTCGCACGTAAACTGGTGGCACTGGCAAAACCTGTAAAACCATCCACTCTGGTCGAGCTGCTCGGGGGTTGAATCCTAAAATTTCTAGGTCCTCGTCGGAAATGCGCTCCAGTCTCTCTCGAATCATGCTGGGGGTTAAAGGTTCAGATCCGGCCTCAGTTTGTTCTATGAACTTTGTGGGTTTCTCAAATGTGATTTTGAATTGTGCCGCTGCACAATGGGGACACTGCTTCGTCTTGATTTCAGAGATAATTCCCTTGAAGACGTCGTCGGGTATAGCGCCTAGAAGCTCATTGACTTTTTCAATGCGGACTTTAACCTTCTTAGCGGTTTCGTCTGATAGCAATATTCTGCCACAATTGCGACAGGTAGTTTTCAAAAGGTCAAATATTATTTTCGTGAATTCTATGTGCACTATTGGCACTGCTAGTTCAATGTGTCCAAAGTGTCCTGGACAGCGAATTGCTGTGTTGCCACAAGTTTTGCATCTTTGCCTTGGTTCCAGTGTGCCCAGTCTGCCATCCATTAGCCCAGCAGTAATCGGGGCACCGTCTTCATCATATGTGTCTGGAGTTTGAATTTCTACAACTGATTGTTTGCGCAAGTTCTTGGGGGAAATTAGACCAAAAGAGATATCGTCAACAATTTTGTGGATTAATTCTTCTGAAGCCATTTTAAGCCTTCTCCTTAAGCTTTAGTTTTGGTGTGATGCACAAACTCTGTAGTTCCTGAAGCAAAAGCTTGAATGCATACGAAACTATTACCGGGGAGATTTTTGCCTTTTCATCGCAGATTTTGCAGACGTATTTTCGCTGTTTAATGTCGAAGTAGGCGATTTGTCCACATGTTTCGCAAATGTAGAGTGTGTACTTGTCAGATTCCTCGAGTAATCTGTCTCTGAGCAGCATGGCTGCGCCGTGTCCGATGAGGCAGTCTCTTTCCATCTCGCCGAACCTTAAACCGCCGCCTCGTGCTCTGCCCTCTGTGGGCTGTCGCGTAAGCATCTGTACTTGTCCGCGAGCGCGGGCATGGATTTTGTCCGCGACCATATGGTGGAGCTTTTGGTAGTAGACTACGCCTACGAAGATGTCAGCTACGAATTTTTCACCGGTTGTTCCATTATAGAAGACTTCGCTTCCAGTATTGCTGAATCCGAGCTTGACCAGACTCTTCCGTATTTCATCAGGTCCTTCATTAGCAAACGGCGTGCCATTCGCGGGTCTTCCTCTTGCCGATGCAGCTTTCCCAGCGAGTGATTCGATAAATTGACCGATTGTCATTCTTGACGGAATTGCGTGTGGGTTGATCACTATGTCGGGGACAATGCCTTCATCCGTGAAGGGCATATCCTCTTGGGGCACAATAAGACCAATGACGCCTTTTTGACCGTGACGAGAAGCGAACTTGTCGCCTAGCTCGGGAACACGCTGATCGCGAACGCGTACCTTGACGAGTTTGCTTCCCTCTCCGGATTCGGTAATGAAAATTCCGTCAACAACGCCAGTTTCTGATGGCCTCATATCTGCGGATGTATCGCGCATCGATGGTCCTTTGACTTCGAACTCTTTGTATTCTTCCAGGAATCTTGGTGGACTTATTCTTCCGATGAGAACGTCGCCGCCGACCACGCTGGATTCCAGGCTTATTATACCGTCAGGCTCGAGAAGTCTGTAGTATTGTTCTCCGCGATATCCTCTGGTTCCTGCTTCGGGAACGATAAACTTGTCTTTTAGCCCGCCTAGGTATTGTCGACACTCAGCTTCATATATTCTGTAGAAGGTGGAACGGGCTAGACCACGTTCTATTGAGGCTTTGTTGAAGATTAGGGCATCTTCCATGTTGTAGCCTTCGAACGAGAGCACTGCCACAACACAGTTTTGTCCTGTGGGACGTTGTTTATAGCCTATTACGTCCATCAGTTCAGTCTCTACCAAAGGCATCTGTGGATAATGCAGAATGTGAGATCGCGAGTCTACTCGGTGATGGAAGTTTGTTCCGTAAACGCCCAACGCTTGCTTTGCCATTGCGGCCTGGTAAGAGTTGCGTGGTGATTGATTGTGCTCGGGATAGGGTATCGTTGAAGCGCATATGCCCAATATCGTGTAGGTAGCAATTTCGGAGTGTGTATTTTGCGGTCCAACCTTGTCCAGAGAAACTGCCAGGAGCGCATTCTCTTCCTCTTCAGCATCCAAGTATTCAACCAACCCGTTCTTGACGAGATCTTCCCAAGTCCATTCTCCTAACGCTATTTTTTCGAAGTGATTGGGCTGAAGCTTCGAGACGCCGTTTTCAACGATAATTAGTGGTCTTCTTACTCTGCCCTCGTCGCAGTTTGCATGCACTTCTTCTGTTTCACTGAACTGCTTTGAGAAGTAGGTTATGTTAACTTCAGTTGAGATTTCGCCTGCCCTTCTCTTTTCTCTAAAGGACTTAACTGTGCGCTCCGCAGAATCGACGTATCCGATGATGTTGCCATCAACGAAGACTTTGGCTCCAGAGATTCTCAAATCCGTGGTGGCTTCGTAGGCTGGAATTGTGCCCATTTCAAAGAGCAGCTGCTTAATCTTGTCAGGGTTAACTCCAACGCTTATCGATGCAGACAACGCGAGGTTCTTTACCAGACCACAGTTAGATCCTTCCGGCGTTTCATTGGGGCACAAACGTCCCCAGTGGGTCGGGTGCAGATCTCGAGCCTCGAAGTTTGGCTGGCTCCTGCTCAGAGGTGACTGAAGCCTGCGCAAGTGACTGAGTGTGGAAATGTAATTTGTTCTATCCAAGAGTTGCGTTATACCAACTCGGCCTCTTCCCCAGTTTCCAGTAGCAAGCGCATGTTGGAATCTCTCTGTAATTATTCCCGGACGAACTGCAGCGGAAACGGTAATTATTGGGCCTTTTACGCCGATTCGCTCAAGTTGGTACTTTATGTCCCGGGTTAAGTTTCTGAAGGAAACACGGAATAGGTCAGCAAGAAGCGGACCGGCAAGTCTTAGACGTTTGTTCTTGAAGTGGTCTTTGTCGTCTGGTTGCCTTCTGTTGAGTTTAAGCTGGATTATGCGGTAAGCCATTTCGCCCAGGAAAATGGCTTTGTCTTTTCTGTTCTTGTCGCTTCTACCCAAGTGGGGTAGGAAGTTCTTGTCAAGTGCTGTCTCAGCCTTTTGAAGACGGTACTCTTCCACTTGCCCATGAGCGACTCGATTCCCAATGAAAAGAATCGCTTCGGCGGGTGTGTCGACGCCTATAGCTTTTTCGAATGAGGCAGCAAGTTCATGCTGAATATCTTTATCGAGCGAAACCGCCTCAGCTATATCTTTATCTTTTTCCAAGGTCAGCGCGCGTAATATAACCACAAAGGGAATCTCGGTTGGAACGCCTGGCATTGTGACGTAGATTGCATCATCAGATTTCAGTTTTAGTTCTATTCTAGCCCTGAAACCTACGGTGGTAGAGAATATTTTAGCTTGATAAACTGGCGATGTTCCTTTTTCATCTATGTCGACTATAACGCGGTTTGGTGCTAAGTCTTCCATAGCAACTATGACGCGTTCAGAACCGTTAACGACGAAATAGCCCCCTGTGTCATCTGGATCCTCTCCTGCAGCGATAAGTTCTTCTTTTGAGAGTTGAGAGAGGAAGCAAAGTTTTGACTTCAGCATTACAGGTATATTTCCGATGTAAACAAGTTCCGTATCCTGTTCTCTTCCATCTATTACCGGCGTCATTTCCAGTGCAATGGGCGCTGAGTATGCTAGGTTACGCAATCGGGCTTCCGTGGGGTAAATTTCATGCTTTGTACCGTCAACTTCAGTGGCATACGGTCCTGTTATGCGCGATTGAGGATCAATTACCCATATCTGTCCGAGCTTAACTTTGTAGGGGCTCTCTGGAACTTCTATCGGGATTTCGCCAACTTCGTCAACAACCTCTTGTAAACCGTGGTCTATGAACTCGTTGTAGCTGTCAAGGTGCTGGCGGACAAGACCTTTTTCATTAAAGAATGTTTTTAGTAATGAACGAATATCTTCTTTCTGAATTTCAGTCAATTTCATCATTCTCCCGCAAAATCATATTTTGAAACACACGTGTGCAATTTTTGGTTGCGGGTTTTCATCAAACTTTCGATTTCCTCCGATGTTGGATGGGTATCCAAATCGAAAAAGGATCTCCTATTTCTTAAGAGCACAAACCAATGCTTCATAGCTATCTAATAAACTTTTTTATGGAAGTACATACAAACTAAGGTCTTCTAAACTCTCTCAAAGTTATTACACGACAACTTCTTCCTAAGGTATATTTGTGCCCCGCAAAAGGCAAAAGAGAGAAGAAGTTCAACTAATCGCTTAAAATCACATTTCAAGCATGCAGTTTTAGATCTTCGAATACTGAAAAAGGGTTTCAATTTTTTGTCAAGCGAGCGCAGAGCTAATTTGGAAGGATTATAGACAGCACCGAGCTGATAAGCGGGAAATGATTAATAAGAAGAGATTCAGATTTTGTTAGACTGTGTGCAGCGGTAACCAAGCCAGGTCAAAGGTGAAAGAGCGCATCTAAGTGCGTTCCACTAAGGACTCAAGATCGACGCTTTGACTTGAGCGCCCTATGAGAAATCCTTTCCCGTAGGGGTTCGCAGGTTCAAATCCTGCCCGCTGCACCATAAGTCACAACGACTTGCATATCACCCGCCACAGTTTTGGACGATACGCTCCAGTGAGTCTCCTATCGATGTTACAAATGCACACAAATAGTATACTCGTTTTCCAAAGCCCTCATGTTTTGCCGCCGACTTTTGAGAATGTGAGCCTTATTCTGCTTTTATGTTGCCTTGTCTGTCCTCCTGGGTAAACACAGAGGATGACACGGTAACCTGACAGCATTTTGTCATAGTCGTCGGTTACCTTATGGTATTGTAGATCTCGAAATTCTGGAAGTTGCTGCAGCACATGTTTTGCTGAGTTGCCAAGGACAAAAATCACTTTCGGGTCTAGCTCGGATATTTCTCTTCTCAAGAAACGGGCTGAACAAACTTCTAAAACCTTCAGATGGCACATTTTTTCTGCTGACTCTTGTTCAGTCTGCATTTGATCGCATCGATGAGAGCAAATCCTTTGCCTTTGAATTCATCCAAAGAATTCAATCCCAGATGTTCAAGTACTTCTCTGCATAGGTTCGTGCGCTTGCGTCATCAACATCCTGACTGTAGAAGTACCGTTGCTTTCCATTCCACGGCGGAGATTCAGCAACGAACAAAATTTCAACAGGCTTTCGTTGCCATTTCTCCTCCACCTTGTACTTGACATAGGGTTTTTCAGAAGGGTTAATTCTTTCCCGACTTTCGAATTTCAAGCATTCACTGGCAGAGGTCAATGTCGCGAGTGAGAGTCAAATGCGTCTCCTAACCGTTCTGAGTGAGCCAAGTTTTAATTATGCAGGGGCATTATTAAATTGAGAGAAGATGAGGGAAGACACAAAAAACAAGGAATATACTGAGCAAGATTACCCAGAAGGAACTCTGGGTTGGAAAGCAAACAGAAAGCTGGCAGCTGTTGAGGAGCACGCGCTGAAAAGTGGAATAGTCTGCCTGTCTTTCGCCACTATTCTTCTGTTACCTGCCATTATCGAAATTCTATATTACAGCATGAACATGCATGGTCCTCTCCTGACATGGCGTGCAGGGGTAGAGCCTTACAGTTTGGCACAGTGGCATATGGTTGTATATGTTGTGGTTCTTCTAATGTTCGTCAGCGCCTTCTTCTACTTTGGCATAAGATTGGTTTGGCAAGGTCTTCATCAACGCAAGAAATAAGCGTGTTCCCCTGAGCCCTAGAGCAAAAGAAATTTCAGATTTTAGTCAGACGATGCATTACGGTGGCTGGTTCAGAATGGATGAGTTCCACGGGGCAATTCCATTATAGGGGGCCTTGTTTGCAAGAAAAAAGAATAAATGTTTTCTCAGAGACTATTGTCTTTCTTCTTCTCCAGCAATGCTCTGTTGGTCCAGAAGCGAATCATCGAAGGGCGTAGTTGTCTTCTGCAGTGTAGATTATCTCAAAACGTTAATTGAATACCTGGAGTAGCCAACTAGAGCAGCTGTTCCAGCAATGCAATAGAGTGAGAGATGATTAAGAGGTGTTCTTTTGGGATTGAGTGGCGCCGCCTAAAGGACTCGAACCTTTGACCTACTGATTAACAGTCAGTTGCACTACCGGGCTGTGCAAAGGCGGCAAAGCGTCACTTATTCAGTCTCAGCTTCACAAAAGTATTTAAGGTTAGTTATACAGAGCCGATAGGTTTCTAGAAAAATGTATATGAAGGTAATCCGCTATAAAACTAGAAAACCATCAAAGGGGAGAGAATGGTGAGTTTGAAGGGAATAGTTGAGTTCAGGTGGCATGGCAGAGGCGGACAGGGCGCATGGACAGCTAGTGAGTTACTAGCGCGAACTGCGCTCCACGAGGGCAAATATATCCAGTCTTTTCCGGAGTTTGGCCCCGAAAGAATGGGAGCACCGGTGACTGCGTTCACTCGAATTAGTAATGAGGTTATCAGATTACACAGTTCTGTTTACGAGCCAGACATCGTTGTGGTTTTGGATCCAACATTGCTAAAAACCGTTCCAGTAGCTTCCGGAGTGGATGACAAAGGACTTTTTATCGTTAACTCTGCAGATGAGCCAGTTAAGGTTCGAGAAAGCTTAAAAACAAAAAAAGGAAAACTCTGGACCATTCCTGCGACACAAATCGCTCTGAAAATCTTGGGCATGTCTATAACCAATACGGCTATGCTGGGAGCAGTTGCTCGAGCCACTAACGTGGTATCTCTGGATAGTATTGAAAAGACAGTGAAGGAGCGGTTCAGAGCAGATCTGGCTGAGAAGAATTTCGCAGTTATTAAAGAGGCTTTTCAGGAGGCAAAACAAGAATGACCAGCAATGAAGAGGGTTGGAAAGAAACAGCGCCTGCAGCTGTATGCTCAAAATCGAGCAAACTTTTCTTAACAGGTGACTGGAAAACTTACATGCCTATCCGAGATAAGGCTAAGTGCACCATCTGTTTGACATGTGTACTTTTTTGTCCGGATGGAGCAATCCATTGGCACCCCGAGAAAGGAGACATCGAATTCGACCTAAGTTTTTGCAAAGGATGCGGAATATGTGCCAACGAGTGCCCAACTAAAGCCATAACGATGAAGCTGGAACAGGAGTGAACGTGAAGTGAAGAAATCTGTTAAACAAGAAAGGATGGCTATGAGCGGAGACGAAGCCGTTGCTTATGCGGTTAAGCAGTCGGATGTAGATGTGGTTGCGGCCTACCCGATTACACCTCAGACGATAATTGTGGAGAAATTTGGTGAATATGTGGCTGATGGTGAGGTGCAAACTGAGTTTGTTTGTACCGAGTCTGAGCACAGCGCGTTGGCTGCTTCTCTTTCCGCCTCTGCGACGGGCGCTAGAACTTTCACGGCTACAGCCTCGGCTGGTTTGGCTTTGATGCATGAGATGCTTTTTGTGACTTCTGGTTGTAGAGCGCCAGTGGTTATGGCAGTTGCCAACAGGGCTTTATCTGCTCCGCTTAACATTCACGGAGACCACTCAGATAGTATTGCTCAAAGAGACAGCGGTTGGATTCAGTTGTACGTTGAAAACGCGCAGGAAGCTTATGATTCGGTGATTCAGGCGTTCAGAATCGCGGAGGATTTTGGAGTGATGTTACCTATTATGGTGGGCTTGGATGGTTTCACGGTGAGCCACACACTGGAAAATGTGGAAACGCTTCCGGATGAAGTGACCAAAGAGTTTGTTGGAACACGCCTTTTGCCGAATGTTCTTACACACGAGAACAAAAAAGTTCCTTTCAAACTTGACCCAGACAATCCTATGACTATGGGTCCAATGGCTTTGCCTAATTATTATTTTGAGTTTAAACGACAACAGGATGAGGCAATGAAGAACGCTCTTGCTGTGATTCAGAAGGTAAACGATGAATACGCTGAGTTAACTGGTAGAAAATACGGCAATGGCCTGGTTGAAACTTATCGTCTCGAAGACGCGGAAATTGCAGCAGTCTGCATTGGCTCAACAGCGGGAACCATGAAAACTGTTGTTGACGAGCTGAGGCAAGAAGGCGTTAAAGCTGGGCTATTGAGATTGCGCGTGTTCAGACCTTTGCCGGTTGAAGAGATTAGAACGGCTTTGGAAAACGTGAAAGCAGTAGCTGTCTTAGATAAGAGCTTGAGTTTTGGCGGAAATGGTGGCGCGGTTTTTCACGAGGTTCGCCATATTCTCTACGATTCAAAAGCCAAACCCTATGTCGTAGACTATGTTTACGGCTTGGGTGGGAGAGATGCAAGTCCAAGAGAGCTTCGGGGCATATACCAAGACCTATTGCAGATAGTGAATAAGGGTGTGCAAAATCCGATTCAGTATCTGGGATTGAGAGAGTAGATGGAGGAAAGAGAAGAAAATGACTAATCAAGAGTGGAAGTTTACTTCAAAAGATATTGCGGCAACGCCAGATTTGTTCTTGTCAGGCCACAGAGCTTGTGCTGGATGTGTACCTGCAACGGTATTGAGGCTTGTCATGAAAGCTACCCGTGGCCCAACTATAGTAACTGAAGCTACTGGTTGCATGGAAGTTGTTTCTGCGATTTATCCGTACACATCTTGGGCTACACCATGGCTACACACTGCCTTTGAGACTGCTGCGGCAAACGCTTCTGGAATAGAAGCTGCGTTGAAGATAATGAAGAAGAAAGGCAAAGTCAAACAGGAGCATGTAGATGTTATCGCGTTTGCTGGTGATGGGGGTACATACGATATTGGATTTCAAGCATTATCGGGCGCCGTTGAGCGTGGTCACGATTTCCTGTTCGTGCTTTATGATAATGAGGCTTATATGAACACTGGAATCCAACGGAGCGGCGGAACCCCACATGGAGCTTCGACGACAACTACACCTGCTGGCAGAGTTGTGCCAGGAAAGTTGCAATACAAGAAGCCCATTGCAGAAATTATGGTAGCCCATGATATGCCTTATGTAGCCACTGCTTCGCCATATTACTGGCGTGATTTGCTTACTAAGGTACGGAAGGGCTTGGAGGTTGAAGGACCGGCGTTCTTGCATGTGCTGGCACCTTGTCCTCGTGGTTGGCGAAGTGACCCGGCCAAATCAATCGAGTACTCGAAGTTGGCGGTGGAAACTTGTGTTTTTCCGTTGTGGGAATCGGTGAACGGACAGTGTCAGTTGTCAGTTCCAAGCAGGCTTGTCGCTCTTGCGCCGCAGAAGAAAAAGCCAGTTACTGACTATTTGCGGGGGCAAGGCAGATTCAGGCACATGTTTGGACCGCAAGGCAAGAAATTGCTGGAGGAAATGCAGCTAATAACGGATGAAAAATGGCAGCGTATACTTAAGAAATGCGGAATGGAAAAACAACCATAACTTCTATTTTTCTTCTAAAATCAGTTGGACTGTATTCAGAGAAAAGACTGCTCGCCTTTTAGTCTGAATTGCGGACTGCGATGGTTGATTTTGTAGTCTAATCGTATCTTTTCAGCTTTATCATTTTGCGGTAATTCTTGAGGTCTTGTGAGACACTTCTTAGAAGGGTCAGTTCTTCCATTGTCTTTTCGAATTTTCTCATTTCTTCGTGGACTTGTCTTTGCAGCATTTCTTCTTTGTCCATATTGTGCTCCTTCTTAGTGATTGTTATGTTTTGGAGGGGTCGTCATTGTTTGTTGGCTATCCAAGGGCCAATCCGTCATCGAGGAGAAAGGAGAAGGCTTCGAGAACGGAAAAATCCTATTGGCTTGTTTGGTTTAGCCTTCAACCTCAAAGTTCCCTCCGCAACATCGTAAATCTTACGATGCGAGACTATTATAAAAGAATTATGGATTACTGCTAAACAAAGAACTAACTGAAAGTGCTCAGCTTATCGCCAGAACGCCTTCCAAAATCTTCTGATCAGAAACATCTAGTTGCTTAGCCAACCACATCTTCAAAAGCGAAGACAATTTTGGAAGCTCGCCATTATAAGTAATAACCTGATTGCCCTTGAGCGCGTCAGCCTGAAAAGTCTTTTCTGTCTCCTTAACTATAAAAGACAGATTATTAGCCTGACAAGCCAACGTTTGAAAGTCTTCCCACTGTTTACAACGCATAATCACAGACGGACTATACATCACACCAGTCTGCACCTGCGGAACCATAGTCTTTGGCTCGTTCACAACCGCAATCGGAGTCTCACTTTTGGGAGAGGTTGATAAGTAGCTAATCAGACTAGTGATCTCGTTCTGCAAACCACTTATTTTCTTCTCAACTTTCTCGACCTTGCCGCTAAGCTCTCCAGTTTGGCCTAACTGCTCTGTAACCGTGCCTAGTTCGTTTATCAGTCGGTCTAGGTCCTTCTCATGCTCTTTGAGAACATTAACTATGAAGTCTAATGCTTCCAATGCTTCATCTTTCGACTGTGGGTTCTTCGACATTAGTCCCATCTCTAACTTATAGCTAATTCAATACAGCTTACTATAAATAAACGTAGCGAATCCTCAAAACTTATCCATACGACGACACAACCATATTTATTCCCAATATGCACAACACTTGTACGGGTCGAAATGTCCTCATTTCACTCAGATTAGCTGTCTTCTGTCGTGTTCAACTGTGGCTGGGAGCTGCCCACTATCAGAAAAATACATCTGCAAACAATGCAACTGACGTATAAACAGAGTTTTTAGCGTGGATTCCAAATGCACCTAATCGCATCCTGCGTGCAGGCTAAGACACATGGTGTTTTCCCGTTCTCAGGCTTGCAGGACGAGCAGACATATTTTATGTTTTTGCGATCGTGCTCCGTGACCGCTGCTACAGTCTTATCTTCAAGATCTATCAACAGGGTTACCAATTCCAAGGCTGATTTTGGACACTGGTTTACACAATTGCTGCAACCAGTGCATTTTCCAGCGTCAATTACAACGTAGTACTCGCCCGAACCGTCACTGTATCCATAATGGGTGATAATAAAGCATCAATCCCTTGTCCTATCTTTTGTGTTCTTTCTCATATAATGCCTTGGCAAGAAGTGCTGCGCCAATGGCACCTGCAACCATTGGATCTAATCCTTGGTCTCTCCAATTTGGCGTAGGGAGACACTTAACACCCAGAATAGTCTCTATTCTGGAAACGATTCCGATGTTCTTAGATTGCCCACCCGTGATAACCAGTTCTTTCTCGAGGCCCACCCTGTTGATGAGGTTGCCCATCCTGACTGCCATTGCACGTGTGTAGGCTGCCAAAACTTTCTCCTTAGACCAGCCTTTGCGCAGCAGTCCCACTGCCTCAGTTTTCGCGAAGGCTACACAAGTGCAGCTTACTGGAGGAGGTTCCTCGTCAACACTCAATGATACGGAACCCATGTCTTCAATCGGGATTTTCAGCAGGTCAGCAAACACTTCCATGCCCCTACCGGTGCCGGCAGCGCACTTGTCATTCATCAGAAATGAGGTGACCCGACCGGTCTCGTCACATCGAATCGCTTTTATGTCTTGGCCGCCAACATCCAGGACAGTTCTGACACTCGGTCCCCAAATGTAGTTCGCGCCTTTCGCGTGGCAGGCAATTTCAGTGATAGCTTTATTCGCCATAGGAACGTTAACTCTTCCATAGCCAGTTCCGACTATATACTTGAAATCGACTAGTCCTAAGATCAGTTCCTTCCATTGCCCAGCTCAGAGCTTTCTTGGCACTTTCGGGACTGTTGGATCCTGTCCGCATTATTCCCCAAGAATAAACTTCTCCGTCGATCAGTATAGCGGCCTTGGAGCCCACTGAACCGACGTCAACGCCTGCGGTGATAATTTCCTTGTTTTTCCATTTCTTATTCGAGAAGACTCGATGATATTCCTGCCATCTCCAATACTCAACATCTTCTTTCACTGGTTTTTACTCATTTCTGCGACCTCTTGACTTTGTCGGCAGCTACTAAAGCTGCTCCGAGCGCTCCAGCGAATTCAGGATACGCAGGTATCAATACGTCGATACTTAGCTTTCTTTTTAATGAAGCGAGGAATCCGACGTCTTTGGCGACGCCACCCACCAGAATGACTTCAGGGTTTACTCCAAGTCTGTGAACCATGGATGAGACGCGGTCAGCCATTGCGTCAAAAACCGCGCGCGCTATCTCGGGTTTTGATTCTTGACGATGAATCAAAGTCACAACATCCGACTCTCCGAAAATAACGCAGCTTGCGTTTATCGGGCTTGCTCGTTCCGCTTTAAGCGAAAGGGGCCCCATCTCTTCCAGTTTGACCTCTAATGCCCTCGCCATGGCCTCGATGAACGCGCCGGCACCCGCAGCACATCGCTCATTCAGCACAAACTCCACCATAAGACCTTTGTCGTCGCATTTTACTGCTCTTGCTTCTTCTGCTCCAACGTCTATTATCGTTCGGGCTTTCGGAAACAGGAATACACCTGCTTTCGCGTCTGCACCCATCATGCTTATGGTGCTGTTTGCGTTAATTGCCAACGCCATGCCTGAACCGGTGGCAGCGACGTGATCAACATCACAGAGTGATAATTTCGCCTTTTTCAGCGCTTCCTCGAGAGCTTGCTCTGCGGCTTTTGTTGGGTCAAATCCCGAAAAAGTTTGACTACGAGAAATGACCTCTCCGTCTCTCAGGACTACAGCTTTTACGCTTTGTGTGCCTAAATCAACTCCTGCAGTTATCATTGACGCAGCCTCTAGAAATCAATCCTTGCCGTAAGCATTTCCAAAAAAGCTTCGACTCTCGTCTTCATTTGTCCAACATCTTCTCGTGTGTACTCTGTATCCAAATAATAAACGGGCATATTAATCCGGTCTAAGACCTTCTTGACACGAGTATATTCCATTGCGTAGAGCATACAGCCGCGAACAACATAGTAAATTACTCCTTGAATATTCCACTCCTTAACCTTGTTTAGGAGCCAGTTGATTCGATCTTCGTTTCCGTCTGCAGATGTAAAGCAGGGGCATGTTGAAGCCATAAGATAACGTTCACCGATGGCGTTAAACATATCATCCATTGACCATTCATCAACGCCTACAGGATCATAGAGCAGTCTCTCGCCTGAGCATAGTTCGTCAGCAATAAGGACGCCTTGAGGAGTGGCTTCCTCGACTAAACTGGGCAGTTTCCAATTGTCAGGCCATATCATAGGTGTGCCTGTCACCATTACCCTGGGGGTTTCTGGCGGGCACGCCCATTTCTTTTCTTGAACTAGTTTTTCAAGCTCGTCACATAGTGTTTCCGTCTTTTCAGTCCAACGTGTTATGTCATCCCACATGTAAGTTTGATTGACAAGCATTGCGTCTCTGCCCATAATTACGGGATTGCCTTTCCTGAGATCTTGCAGTCGGCGAAAAGCTTTTGTTGCCTTTTGGGTTTTCTCTATTGCCGCTTTGAGTTTCTTAGCCGTTATCTTGTTTCCAGTTAGCGCTTCGATTTGTCCTTTGAGAGTCATTATTTCTTCTCTCCAGAAACGCATGGACTGCGCCGAATCCTTCACTCTCGGTAACGGCATAGACCAGACCGTCTGGTAGTCGCTCAGGATTTCGCCCATTTTTGTCATGCCGTCACAGGTTAGCACACTGATTAGTGCATCGCTCATTTCAAGATAAGGGGATAGGCCTATCATCTTGGCGCCTATGGTGGATCTTACAACTGGGCAGACTTCCACGGGCACGACGCGGTCTCCGAGTTTGGAGGTGTCATACCAGCCAGAGTTGACCCGAACGGGGATGGCATCCGCAGCCAAAATCAGTTCGGTAGGGGCGAACAAGCAAGTGTAGCCGATGACTTTTTTTCCGGCTTCTTTTGCTGCGCGAATCTCTTTTTCCCGCATGCCAAAAAAGTCCGCGACCTCATCGAAGTACTGCATTGTTTCAGGACGATGTTTTGAGGTTTTTTTCATTCTGGCGATGTTTTCAGCCATGACTTTTTGGGAAGCAGCCTTGATTGATTCCCTGAGTTCGTCTATTTCTTTTTGAGAGATTTCAGGTACGTATTTTCTTTCTTGTTGTTTTTCTTGTTGTTTTTCTTTCATCCTTCTCACTCGCTGTCGGTCGGCTTGAGCCAATTCCTAGATTTGAAGATTGTTTTCCTGCCCATGTTTAGTTTCAGACATCCTTCGTAGGGGCACATTTCTACGCATCGGAGGCATAACGTGCACATTGAGGTGGTTATTTTTCCTCCTTTCTGTTCGTAAATTTCGGTTACTTGTACGGGACAGACTCTTTTGCATATTCCACATTTTGTGCATTTTTCTTCGTCTTTGTCAAGATGAAGTGCTGGAGCCCACTTGAACCCTCTAAACCTGTTTACAACGGCGATAGACGAACCAGTTGGACAGAACCTACACCAAACGCGTCTTACCAGGAAAGATCCTGCCACAGTCAATGTAACAAAAACTACTGCCAACACTAAGCCTATAGTACCGCTAAGATCTATTGCGCTGGAGTAATCAAGTATTTCCTGGATGTAAGGATAGCTGAAATATAAACCGCCGATTTCCAACGGGCCTTTCCAAGGTACAATCAGAGTTATTATTGGCCCAAGCAAAACGCTTAGTGGTTTGAACGGTCCCGCAAGGATTAGGGCCAAAACGATCCCGAAGTCTAATGTCGGCGGAGGATCTATTGCATATAGGACAAAGGGTATAATCAGGAAAAATAGGAATAGCACATACCTGAAATTGTGCAGGTACTTGTTTAGTTTTTCTGGGAGGTTTCGGTGGCGTATTTTGAAAAGCTTCCGGACTACTGTAATCAAGTCCATGTAGAATGCGAATGGGCAGAGCCAACCGCAGAAGAGGCGCCCTAGAACAAGCGGGATTAAGAAAATTACTCCTATCACATAGAGCAGTTGTATGGGATTCGTGAAGATGTAGAAAATCGCGATAAAAGACACGGCCTGAACAACAAATCGTAGGTAGGTTACTTTTGTGGCGAGACCTTTTTTCCATATAAGGATAACGAGGATCCCCGCTATGGCAATTCCTGCGAGAACGGTTATCTTGAGTATTTCCGCCAGGATTTCTATCATCACTTTTAGCCGCCTATGTGACCAAGATTGCGCTTATCAGAGTGCTAAATCCGAGAACCACCAAGAACACACCGCCAAGTATGGATATCCACCTTCTAAAATGTGGTGCCTTATTTAGAAGCCAGCCTGTGACTCCGGCTACAATCAGCATTGGAGACAGAGCTGTGCCTATTCCGAACAGTATGGCTACGATGAGACTGTCAAACTGAGTTGCAAATGCTGTAGAGTAAGTGACCAGGAGCAGTAGTAATGGTGGACATACAATTAGACCTCTGCTTAGACCAAGCGAGAAAGCGTGTAAATCGAATTTTCGGTTAGTACTGTTCAATGTTAAGTTTGTCTTGCCCGTTGGGACGCAATTGTCGCAGGAATGCAATGTTTGTCTGCTCTTGAGTAGTATGTTAACGCCGATTGCGATTGTAACAAAGGCGAAGGCAAAGGAAGAGTATGTTTGGAATGAAGAGAGAATTTGATCGCTCAAGATAATTTTAAACAAGCCAATTGCTGCACCAATGAGCGCATAAGCTGTCACGCGACCTGAATTATATAAAAGTGTTACAAATATTCCCTCCCGGAACCCAGCTCCTATGCCTGCAATATAACTTGCTAGGTATGGCAAACATGCTGAGGTACAGAATACGAATCCATACGAAAGCCCTACTGCAAAAGCGGCAATATACGGATTTGTGATTCCAAGCAGGGACATTGGTTGTGTCTCTTTTGATTTTTGGTTAAAGGAAATAGATAAGAGAGCATTTAAAGCTTACACAATATAGCACAATTTACGGATTCAAAGGATTACAAGCTCTTGACAAATATTCTTCTGCACAGGGGTTCAGTGTGAGACCCATTCTCTCTCTACGGCGAAGTAATTACTCTGGTGTTGTACTCTTGCAGGTAGTTCAGGTGTTCTTGATCATATGGGTAGCTTTCTGTTGATGGATAAGGGAAGCCACTCATGTTGAGGAAGGGCAACGGGTCTACAGTCCAGTTGAATCCGTAACCCCAGTTTCCTGGTGGGTCCTTAAACCAGCAAGCGACGAACAGGAAGTAGTCTCTTTCCATGCCCTCTTCAAGTGGCGATAGGTTCTCGGTTGAGAACTTCATGGAGACTTTGTCACCTTGCATTCCGATTACGTACATGTCATCAGCTTCCAGAAGTAAGGGGGTTACATCGCCATACTTGGTGAATGCTCCTGAGGCGGTCGACTTTGTGTCGCCGAAGCCAATCTGCTCCAGAACGGCGGTAGGGTTGATTCTCTGGATTATGACGGCTTCTTGGGGAGAAGTGTCTATTGCTATGTAGTCGAAGGTTACATTCCAGTAATTGTTAATTCTGATTTGGTATTCGTTAACGTCTTCTGGGAAGATTCCTGTCAAGTCAACGACGAAACTTCTTGGAACATAATCCGAGGGTATGGGCATCGGCTTATCTTGGGAAACGCGCACCCAATGACCAGTTGAATTTTTAACTTCCATGTAAGTAGACGGACAGAGTTGCGTGCCGCTTGGCACTAATCCTTCATCGAACGCTGCCTTAAAGCTGTCTATCCACTCGTAGTAGGGTTCAGCTTGACCCCAATCGACCATTCCGCGGACTACAAGTTTGATTTCTTGTGCACCAGATAAATCGCCAAGGTTCAATGTCAACTGATTCATTTTGATGTTATCCCAGGACGGACTGAGAAGCCCATTCAGTCCTGGTGTAAAAACGCCGTCAGGCTCTAGTATTTGACCCAAGACGTCCTCTCCTTTTTCATTGGTGGCTGAGAGTGGAGATGACAGGTCGTTTTTGCTTACGGAGTAGACTTGACCGTTGAAGAATTGGTTGACATAATTTACCATAGTTGTGTAGACATCCGTTCCAGCTGGGTGGTCAGCTACTATCAAATAAGCTGCATCAAGGTAGAATATTTCGTCCCATTGCTGAAACAGGACCAAATCATAATAGCCATCTCCGTCCACGTCTCTTGTCGCTAGCTGGTTTTTATCAAGTTTAACGAAGTCCCATGGGTTTCCGCCGCTGAATACGATATCGCCGTTTTCATCGATGTAATCGATGTAGCCTAGCCAGCCAGCATTTGAGACCTCGGTGACGTAGACATAATTTGTTCCATTCCAAAAATACAGAGAAGGACAAGATGCATATCCACTGATTAAAGTGTATGAGGCAACTACGATTAATCGGCTCTCCAGAGTTACCGTTGTCGTAGTGCTAGTAACGCCGTTGCTCCAATAGTCAAACTCGAACACGGCAGTGTCGGTTGTGAATGGATTAGGCACTGTAAGAGTATACTGTCCAACAGGCATGAGAGCTGAATATGGAGTCTTATAGGTTTCTCCGTTTAAGGTGAAGGGCAGGGCGGTTGAGCCTCCTCCTGACCTGTTTACTGTTAGTGTGTGATAGCCTGTTTTCACTATTACAAAGCTCCCACTTAGGCTGTTTACTCTGACTGTGTGCTTTCCTTCGGTTGTCGCGTTTACCGTGAATGCCACTGTTGTGGTTTCTCCCACTGCTAACTCAATTCTTCTGTTTTCCACCAGCGAATCATCCACGAAAAGTTTAACCGAAAGGACGTCTGTTTCGGTTCCCGTGTTGCTGGCTACAACTGAGATGGTTATGGGTTCATCAACCCAGCCTTCATAGGGATTTGTAAGTAGGTTTGACAAGCGTATGCTACTTGCCGTTGGAGGTGCTTCTTTGATCAGGAATGAGCCAGTTAATCCGTCTATTTCAACCGTGTAGTTCCCTATGGCGGAAGCTAGATACATGAATTCTACAATGGTTGAGGTGTGGTTACCGGCGAGTATGATTGTTTGGTTTTCAATCAGCACATTATTGATTGTAAGGTTAGCAATGTGGGTGCCCTCAAGGTCACCTATGTTGGTAACGTTGACCGAGAAGAAAGTTGGCTCACCTTCTTCAGCTTCAACCGGATTAATAGTGAGGTCAGTTACCTTGAATTCACTCGGTTTCAGTTCGGCAGCGATTAAGCCTTCATTCTGAAGATAAATGTAAGTCCCAGCAGCCACAGCTACGATTATTATGTCAATTATTAGAATCGCTTTCATTTTGGTTATGCCTGAGCGGGACAGCATGAACGTTCGCACTGACAGTAATTGAATCAACGAATATTTATTTGTAACCTTCCAAGATCTGCTTTGACGTTCTCTCTTCTCAGGAGAAAATGGTTGCTGGCAAACCTTTGACACGAGTATTAAAAAGACAAAGTCTATCCAGAGAGGGAGGTCTACTATCAGTAAATATCACAGAATATTTAGTCAATTGCTCTTTCAGCGTCAAGGTAAAGAAATGCTTATAGGGTATTGTTGTGGCTTAAAACTTCAGAAGCGCATTGTAATGGGCGGGTAGATCAGCCTGGTACGATCGCCACGTTGGCATCGTGGAGGCCGCGGGTTCGAATCCCGCCCCGTCCACCAATCAGATGTTTCATTGGTTATGCTTCTTTAGCAGGTATTCTTCCGCCTATGGCTCGGTTGATGACCTTCGCGTACTTGTTTGTAAGGTTCACTATGTCTTTGTCTGTTTGGTCAGAACCACCGTAGAGGAGGCCGTTTTGACTGCGTCTGAAAATCACCGACATTTCTTTTCCATCTTTAAGTTTGATTCTTAGCTGAGTAAGGTTGGTGAGAAAGTGCGTTTCGACGATAGCACCGGAGATGTTTTCAAGGAGAGTCTCTCCTATTATGTTGTCTTTATCGAGAATAAGTAAGCGTTGGTTGGTTACAGCGATGGTGTTTCCCCAACCGGTTTTGCCTTTGTCTATTATAAGGTGTTCGCCAGGTTTAAGCCTCACCTTTTCGCCCCCTTACAGTGTAATATGTTCAAAGATGTTATTATAAATTGAGACATACTTCGAGGTTTTTAATCGAAAAATTATTAGTCTGAGTCGTTCTATAACTTGTTTGGGGAAGTTGGGTGCCCGCGTATGTGCGCCTCCAGTGATTCTTCAAAGTTTGCAATGCAAGAGAAGAGAAAAGTGCTCAGCATGTTAAGAGAGATGTGGCTAGAAGGAGATTCCCCCTTGCGGCGCATATACTCTTCGTGGGAGCAGCTTGAGGAAAATTTGGAGTTAACTTCGGAAGCGACAAGCACAGAGAAGCGCACACTCAAGCCATGCCCTTACTGCGGCGCAAACCAGAATGTAGCTGTACCGATAGCGGGGATTTTTCCATATCAAAACTGCAAATCATGCAAAAATGCCTTCCATGTCAGCAAGAACTTGATTGTAAGAGAGCTAACTGATGAAGAGAAAAGAGAAATACCCAACGCGTGGTTTCAGGTCATCGAAGATTTGAGCAGGAAAAAAGTGGCAGTGGTTTTCAGAATAGAGTGAAATAACGGCAGACGCTCTCCTATCGCACTCTTGTAAATCCCTTCAATTCACCTCTTTGATTGCTGTTTCTTTCGCGTTTGACTTCGGAACTGCAGCAATTCGTCAAATGCGCGTGCGCTAACTTGATTAAGAATCCTTTAGAGATACATAAAAACTTGCAAAACTACTTTGCTTTTTAGGCGTTAAATGAGTTTGAAGATTTCTTGGGAAAGCATTTCTACAGACTATTATTCGGGGTACTAAAATGTCGCGTAAAAACTGAAGTAAGCTTCAAACGAAGAGTGAATAAAAAGAAAAAAGTGGGTGCAGTTGGCTTAGTAGTTTTCTACCCAGACTTCGAAGTAGCTTTGCTCGTGGCTACAGACGGGACACGGTGATGGTGCTTCGCTGCCCTCGTGCACGTAACCGCAGTTTCGGCATTTCCACTTGATTGGTGCATCTTTCTTGAAAACTTTGCCTTGGCGTACATTGGCCAGAAGCTTTAGGTAGCGTTTCTCATGGTAGGCCTCTACTTTAGCCACATTCCTGAAAGTTGAGGCAACATCCGTGAAGCCTTCTTGGTCAGCTACTTCTGCAAACTGAGGGTACAAAGTGCCCCATTCCAGATTCTCACCATCGGCGGCTGCCTTCAAATTCCCCGAAGTTGGTCCTATGATCCCTGCTGGATAAGACGCGGTTATTTCAACATCTCCGCCTTGCAGATGTTTAAAGAAAAGTTCTGCATGTTCTTTCTCGTTGTCCGCAGTCTCCTGGAATATTGCAGCTATCTGCTCGTATCCTTCTTTCTTGGCTTTGCTGGAAAAGAAAGTGTACCTGGTTCTAGCCTGAGATTCGCCTGCAAACGATGCCAAAAGATTCCTCTCTGTTTTGCTGCCTTTCAAATCCATGACGTTCAATCTCCTATTGGCAGTCTATTGGAATTGAACAATAAAAGGGTTGCTTGGACTGCCTATTTACCTTAATTGGAAAACTCGTTTCACATGGACCATGGTTCTTAGCAAAAGATATTGAGGTAATTCTCTATTTTCCGTATGTTTTTTTCTCATTAGTTGACGCAATGTTCAAAAGAAACCGCTAATCATGATACGGTAACAATGATACCCTTATTGAATGTTAACTGGCAAGATCTTTCCACGCCTTATTCACCGGGCTACCGAGACACTGAAGTATTAGCCTTCATAGAAGAGGAAGACATGACCACGTTCACATTTGATGGCCTGAAGCGCAGACTTGGCTTGCATCCTGAGACGCTTTCGCGTATACTTAATAGGCTAGAGCAAGAGGGTATAGTCAAGAAAAACTCGGATGGTTACACGGTAACTCCGAAAATCACCAAACTCGGACTCCGCCTTCAACACAATGAAGAACCAAGCACACCATTATTGCAGACATTTCTACCCTCCGATGTGCTTCCTCATCACCTTATTGCCAAGATCAAGGGAAAATGGTTCGGGAGCCTTCGTTGGTTAGGCGTATCAGAGAACAGTGAAGGCGTCAGATTGAAGTGGATAACAGAAGACGGCGGTATCCAGCTGAATGCAAAAATTCAGGGAACCGAGCTTAGCATAGAGGCGAAGTTTTTAACGTGCAGTGACCTTGACTTGGCTTTGAAAGCTGCGTACCAGCTGATGGCATACATAAGCAGACAGTGCGCGGGTACAAGACTGGCGAGGCATGTATCAATCTACGGCAACTCAAATGCGTATCCTTACGCTTACTTCACTGTTGCATAATTTTTGTGACTGACTTTCATGGTTCCTTAGTCAACAAATACTTTTTCGTCATATTCAATTTTAAGGTGAAAAACGAAATGAGTCAATTAGTTAATCCATTAGAAGTGTTGAAATCACTTTCTGAAGCTACGAGTACACTTGTCCAGCAAACCTCCCAGTCGGTTGTCAGCATAAACTCCAGAATGTCCCGAGGTACAGGAATAATCCTGAATTCTGAAGGGTACATAATCACCTGCAACCACGTCCTCCAAGGATGCAACATAGTGAAAATAGGGCAAGGACAAAAAACATTCAACGCAAAAATAGTTGCCACGGATCCGTACAACGATATTGCGTTGCTCAAGGCAGAAAACGGAAAGTTCCAACCAGCAGAACTTGGCGACTCAGACAAACTCAAAGTAGGTCAATATGTTATAGCAATCGCTAACCCCTTTAACAGGGAACAGGCAACAGCCACGACGGGAACAATAACAAGCGTAAACGGTACTCTCAGAGGTTGGCAGGGAACGCATATGGAGAACATTATAAGTACAGACGCGAAACTCATTCCAGGCTTTTCAGGTGGACCCTTGGCAGATGTTGATGGCAAGATAGTAGGAATAAACACGGCATATGTTTGGCAACGTGGCATAGCGATTCCAATAAACAAAGTGAAAGCCATAGCTGACAGACTAATGACCGGAAGAGCAGCTAAAAAAGCCTACTTGGGCGTAATCGCAAACACTATAGCCATTCCAGAAGAGCTCGCAACGCAATTGGAAACAGACCAAGAAACCGGAGTCATGATTTTCTCAGTGGAGCCCAATTCACCTGCAAGAAAAGCAGGTTTAATGATGGGTGATGTAATAATGAAGTTCAACGGAAAACCCATTGTCAACTTCTACGACCTACCAAGATGCTTAGCCGAAGATATAGTCGGAAAAGAGACACAACTAACAATCTTGCGCGGAGAAAAACTACTCGAGCTCAGTATCACACCAAAAGAAGCCGAAGATGAAAACGATGAATAACCAATCACCAACAAAACTTGAACCGCCACAACCACTAAGACCACTACCGAACCGCCCATTTCCATTTCCAAACCCAAGAATCAGCAAAAACACACACGAAACACTTTCTCCCTTTCCTCTTATCCGAGAGTACTGGAACTAGCCAGAGGGTAATATAGCAATAATCTCAGTGGCAAAGAGGATTATGCACAGAACCAACTGATGCGCAACTTGTGTTCATCCTATTGGGTATTGAGCATAACCTTGAGACGCTGTTGTTTACTTGCTCTAATTGCCCTTAACGGCTGCAACTGTCCTCTTCAATAGCAACTGGGCTGCTTCTTGGGAAGGCCAGCCTCCAAGTCCGCAGTCTGGACCTGCAAACGTCATCCTGTCGCCATATTTCGCCTTGGCACTTAGATATCTTTTCCTAATGTTTTCTTTGTCTTCTGCCAACTGCTCTGACGTAGGCTTCGCAATATTTCTGTCTTGGAGTTCCGCAAGGATAGAGTCTATATCCGTTCTTGCTATACCAACCCGAATTTGCTTGTCGGCGCCATCCAACATTTTTTTGGAAACCGAATCGATATTCCTCGGGGAACCAGCATATTCGAAAGACAGGACATCTATGTTCTTCACACAGAGTAAATCCGGTAATCGTGTTGCCGAGTGTAGGTGAATCTGGCGAACTGCCCCGTGAAAACTAAAAGCTTTTTCCAGAACATCACTTAGAACATCAGTTCCAGCGGCAATGTTCATGAAACCATAACTTGGCTCATCTATCGAAACAACCTCAGTCTTCACGTACTTGGTGTTTAAGACCGCGTTTTTAGCGAAACGTTTTATCGTCTCCGCGAAGTTTTCAAGAACATCGCTGTATGGTACGGTGCCAATTTCCTTCAGATACTGCTCCATGGGACCAAAGAGCGAAATTCGCAACAGAATCTTTCCAAATTCCTCGCTGAGATTTTTAGCTTCTTCTTTGATAACGTACACTTCTGGCAGAAACGCTTCCTTGTCCTCTACTAGAAAGGATCCCGCGTTCATTGCAATGTGAATAGCGTCGCCAACTTGTTTTATTCCATCATACTGCTGAGGATAGGTTACGGCGTCCAAGCCTGAAGAGAGCTTTGTTTTAAACGATTCGAGAGTTACTCTATAAAAATTTTCCAATAAAAATTCGTCTTTTCGGATGTCCTTTCCGTTGCGTATGGCTTCCCTTGAAAGGCCATAAGCCTTGTTGAATGTCTCCCTTTCAACCGTAGGGGATAAAGGGAAACTTCCTACATCGTCAACTATCGTTTCCATGACAACATAGTGCAGTTTGAATTCTTTAAAGATATCCACAAAGTAAGTGTTTTTTGGGCATTGTAGCAAAGCCACGGTAAATGGATTCTTGCTTAGAAAACTTCCATTCAGGAGCACCTATAAAAGGGGGAAAACATATGTGTCAATAGCAAAAGCTTGGGTTAGAATGACTGAAGAACCTGGTATCAATGAAGCGCCCTCTCCTGAGAAACTCCTGATTGACGAACAAATGAATTTTCCATTTCATGCTGCTTATCTTGTTTACTCTGAAGCATTTGATAATGTGACCAGCAACGATGCCAAGAAAGAACTAAACAGCAATATTGAAGCGCTCAAACAAAACAAGATTGACCACGAAACATTCTACATGAATATCTCCAAATACCGAAAACAAAACTCCATTCCACACCAAGAGAGGTTTTCCCTGCAAACGCAGAGAAAAAGAGACTGGCGCATGAAAACCCAGAGGCAAGACAGAATAAAAAGACACAAGAAATAGAAAAAATGTTCTAGTTTTGGCTTTTCCACTTATCAGAATCTGGACGTTAGTTTGAAGAATCTTCTCGAGAGTTTGGAGATTATCATACAGAAAATATGCTTTTTTGCGCAACGAAAAAATTGCCATTCGTGTAACTGGGAGTTGCAGATAATTTGCGGAAATTCTTAACGAACAACAAGTTCGCGAAAAGGTTTTTGATTGACGGTTAATGCTTAAGCTTTTGGTGTTGCTTTCTCAACGGCTTTGTTTAGGCTAAGTAATTCTGCTTGTGCTTTTCTTATCAAATCTCCAATGGTTTCTTTAGTCGGTATAGCAGCTCCCAGCGACAAAGCAAATGCTTTCTGATGTGCAATCTGCAGAAGGGCAGCAATGTTTTCAGAGGTGGGGTATGCGAGGGTTAAGGACAAAGCGAATGCTTCAGCAGTGCTTTGTTCGAGATTTTTGCGCGTGCCATCAACATCCACCTTAAGCTGGTTTCCGACAATAATCAGACCTTCATCATAAACTGCCTGCATTGCCAAGCCCGCTTCAACTGCTTTAACGCCTAATTTTGATAAGACTCCAGCAAGCCTTTCGTTAATGGCTTCGCCCTTTCGCACAACCAAGGTGTCTTTGCTTACCCAGACGCTTCCAGATTCGATTCTTGTTGGCAAGCCAGCAGCATTGAGTTGACTGATGATTGGACCAGGGGGTTGCCCGGTGTTTCCAGCGGGAATCACTACGTCCATAGCCGCTATATCGCCTGATTTCGCTGTGGTCTTAACTTTTCCGCGTTCTAATAGAAGAGCTAATTTGAACGGGTTAAGGTTAGTAAAAAGCAGTATGTTTGATCCGGCTAAGTAGGCTTCAAGTTTTTGTAAGTTCTCTTTTCCAAGCTCGTCAATGGCTAGTTTCATGAGGGTGTTCTTGAGAACCCTCATGTAGACCTTGCCCGATAGGTTCTTCTTTAGTTCTTGAAGTTGGGTTGCGCGGACTTTCTGTAGGCTTGCAACACCTATGAACTTGTATTCTTGAAGCAGGTCTTTGATTGCTTCAACCTCAGCAGATTTTGCGTCTAATACTTGTTGAGAAGGCATTAAATTCCACTTCGCATTATGGTTTAATCTTCACAGGGGAGCCCATAGATGTCTTGATAAATGCGAACTTGACATTTTTCAGACCACGTTTGAGTTTTCCCTCTAGAAGTCTCAAAACCGCTTGAATGTTGTTAACTAGTTCTTCGTCACTCATCTTTTCAGAGCCAACGGAAACCTGGATGATTGGTTGGTTACGCATACGTACAACAACCGTGTTCCGGTTCTTTGTTATGACGGTCGCTATGTCGGCATTAGGAGGAACAGGTACAGGCATTTTTCCTCTTGGACCCAAGACTGGACCTAGAATTTTTCCGACTAGGGGCATTAATGGGGTTTCAGAAATGAACACGTCATAACTGCTTGCGAGTTTCCGCAGGTCTTTCTTCTTTCCGGCTAATCCTTCCAAGTCAACGCGTTCTATAACTTTGTCAGCCTGCGCATTACGTGCTTTAAGCGCTAGCTCTCCAGATGCGATTATGCAGATTTTATTAGGTTTTCCAGTAGCATGAGGCAGCTCGAGAACCGCTTGAATCTTGCCCTCAGGAGCCTTCATGTCAATCTCCTTAATGTCGAAAATTAAATCCACTGTCTGGTTAAACTTTTTCTGTCCAGACTTGGATTTCGCTTCTTTTACCGCTTCTAATAGTGTCTTGTTATCTAAGGGCATCTTTATGGCCTCGTGCCAATGAGGTGTTGGAACCCAGTTATAAAAATATTCACTTATTTATTCGTCCTTTCTGAACAACTCTTCATAGCTGCCAGCGTCAATTTCTTTCTGGATATCACGGGGATCTTTGCCTTCAACCGTTACGCCTAGGCTGACACAAGTTCCTAGAATCTCCTTCGCGGCAGACTTCAAATTCGGCGATAGGAGCTCCGGGCGCTTGATTTTTGCTATGCGGGTGACTTGATCCATTGACAAGTCACCTACTTTGACTGTGTTTGGTGTTCCAGAACCCTTCTCGATCTTCAATTCGCTTACGATAAGAGCTGAAGCGGTTGGAACTCCAATGCTAACATCAAAGGTTTTGTCTTCAGTATCAACTGAAATCTTCACTGGAACTTTCATTCCAGCGTAGTCTTTCGTTAGCTCGTTAATCTTATTCACAACAGCCATGATATTAATACCTAGAGGACCGAGTGCAGGACCCATTGGTGGACCAGCGTTTGCTTGTCCGCCGCTTACGAGCAACTCTACAATTTTTTTATCAACCATTTTATGATTCACTACTTCTACTTTTTGCTTTTTCCACTAACTTCACGTAGTCTGAATGAACTGTGATGGGTAAAGTAAACGTTGCCTCCAGCAATTCAAGTGTGACCTCGCCCTTGGATTTGTCAAGACGCGTGATCTTGGCGCGCATGCCCTTGAAAGGTCCACCTGTAATTTCGACGACATCATCCTCGTACAGATCTTCGAGAACTGGCTTCCTAACTATGTACCGCTCGATCTCAGGGAAACTTATCAGACCAGGAATGCGGGAGCGGACATGTCTTACCCCAGTTATAGCTTCTTCTACGAGGTGCGGCCCGTCGGCTTCTATGAATACATAACCTTTGAGTGTATCCGGAACAAGAATGGCTTTTATCGGGACATGTGTCATTTCGACTTTTGCAGCTATCAGACGAGCTACATTGCGTTCTTGGCCGGTTGTGGTTTTAATAGCGAAAATCTTGGGTGTAAA
Source organism: Candidatus Bathyarchaeota archaeon (assembly GCA_963720565.1). GTDB lineage: Archaea > Thermoproteota > Bathyarchaeia > Bathyarchaeales > Bathycorpusculaceae > A05DMB-2. The sequence goes on from CAVRFW010000006.1 coordinate 51,820, forward strand.
TTGTTCCTCTTTTTTCTCCATTTTCTTTTCCTTCTAACTCGCTGCTGTTGCTCCACCCAAGGCAAAAGATAAAAGTCTAATTACGAATCCGACCAGACCCACTACGCCTATGCCAAGCACGCTAATTTTTATTGACAGCCACAGCTCGCTTCTGTCAGGTTTTACTGCCAGTTTCAAGGTTCTAGATGCTTGAGATAGCCATGATCTAATGCCCATTTTTAACCGCACACTCAAGATTTCACTTAGTGATAATAAACGTTACTGTGGCTTTTAGACTTTAAAGCTTGCTTTGGAACCGCTGTTGAAGCTCATATCTTCACGTATGGTAGTCCAATCTCTTGTAGAGAACTAATTAGATTTTCCTTGTTCTCACTTTTAATGCCTTTCCAATCAAGGAGTGCACAGTCGACTTTTTCCACAGTCTTTTCTACACATTGACTGAGAATTTCAGAGTCAGCATAGCCAACAGCATACTTTGGTATCATGTGACTGAAAATTGCTTTGCCTTCAAGTGCCATTCGGGTGAAACGCTGATTGTAATGTGTTCCGCCTATGCCTAACGCTGCAGAATTTTGAGTGTGACCGAACTTTGAGATTGCCTCCATTGTTGCGTGGGCAACAGTTTCTGCAGCATCCATATCACTCCATTGGGGAGGCGAGCTACCTAGTTCCACAAACATTGTGGGGACGTTTAAGGAAGGGCCATGATGGGTACATTCGTAAGACACCTCATATTCAGCGCTTGAAATTGTCCTGTAACGCAACAAAGCTGCTAGTGTGTCTCGCATGGCTGTGGCTGGCGAGATGGAAACGCTTCGAGGTAATCCGCCAAGTTCTGCCGGTCCAAAATTGCCCGGTGTGTGGACTGACAAAGTAGGGGTACCGCTTTGGCTACTGTGGCGGGAGATGAAAACAACCAGACTCAAATTGTGAAAATGGTCTGAAAGGTACTGTGCCTTTATGGCTTCCTCGTTTAGAGTGATTAATTTGACCTCAGCGCCCTGCAATTTGGCATAGAATACAGGGTTTTCTTGATAAGTTACTTTTGTTTCGTTGAATGGGTAGTTTTTGAGTACTTGCTTTTTGATGTTCAATCCTGCAGGGTCTTTGCGTGAGGAAACTATCAAAATCATTTTTTGTCCTTCCAAAAGGATAGTGTGATTGCACTAAAAGCGTTTTCCATAAAGTTTATAATCGTTAGGCGGGGTTCACCATTTCTTGTTAGAGGCTGGACAAAGATGCATTTGATTAGCTTTAGAGAGTTGTCTGGAAAACAGCTCAACCAGTTAGTTGATATGGGAATTGAGGTAAAGCACAATCCCGAGAAATTCGTGGAAAAATTGCACGGCAAGTCATTAGCTTTGGTTTTCCAGAAAACCAGCACCAGAACCCGTGTGGCTTTCGAGGTTGCTATGACGCAACTAGGCGGTCACGGATTGTATATAGACTGGAGAACGACGAACTTTACTCTTGCAGACATTTTTGATGAAACCAAGTACTTATCGCGCAATGTTGACTGCATAATGGCAAGACTGTTGTTGAATGAAGATTTGCAGAAAATGGCTAAGGCTTCAATAGTTCCAGTGATTAATGGTTGCGACGAGAAATATCATCCAAGCCAAGCATTAGCTGATCTGATAACTATTAAGGAAAAGATTGGCAAACTTAGAGGCACGAAGCTTGTTTACATAGGCGTTCACAACAATGTTTGCAACTCTTTGATTGAGGGTTGCACCAAAACCGGCGTTGAAATTACAACAGTAGCGCCGCTTTTTAACGAACCCGCGCGTGATGACGAACTAATGAAATCCGCAGAGAAAACTGGGTTGTGGCATCAAACTTTGGACATTGAGAATGCAGTTAAAAACGCGGATTTCGTTTACACTGACACTTGGATAGACATGGAGTTTTTCACCAATCCGAAATTTGCAGTAGAGAAGGAGAAACGTTTGAAAATCATGATGCCTTACCAAATCAACAAGGATTTAATGAAAGAAAGCAAAGGATACATTATGCATGATATGCCGATCCACAGAGGATACGAAATAAGCAAAGACATGATTGATGATGGGCGTTCTGTTATTTACGAGCAAGCTGAAAATAGGCTTTACTCAGCAAAGGCCATACTCTTAGAGCTTGCAGAGAAGAAAACAAAATAGAAATTGGCAGTCCGACAAATCTTAGCATAAAACCTTTGTATTTCTCGAACTGAAGGTAAAAGTGAAAAAAGGAAGCGTAGAATATTGAAAATTGCGAGATACCGATACGGATCCGAGGAAAGCTATGGAATTATTGATGGAAAAACTATTTTGTCCTTGCCATTACTTTCAAGACTCCTCAAGAAACAATTACCCCATAACCTCGAAGAATTCATAGCCCAAGGAGAAAGGGCAACAGAGACCGTGGCAGAGCTACTTACAAAGACAAAGGACGTCGACATTGAAAAAGTTTCAACACCATTAAACGCGGTTTCCTTTCTTGCACCAATAGCTTTTCCGCCGAAAATTATCTGTTTGGGATTAAATTATCTCGATCACGCTGCAGAAACCAACTCCCGTGTCCCAGATGAACCCATCATATTCATGAAGCCTCACACCGCTATAATAGGTTCAAACCAGAAGATTTTGAAACCAAAATTCGTGAAGGAACTCGATTATGAAGGAGAACTTGGTGTAGTAATCGGAAAGAAAACTAAAAACATCGGTGTGAAGGAAGCGAAAGAAAGCATTTTTGGATATACGATCTTTAACGATGTTTCAGCACGGGATTTCCAGTTTAAAGATGGACAATGGACCAGGGGGAAAAGCTTTGATACGTTTGCTCCAACAGGACCGTGCATAACCACCGAGAGTCAGCTTTGCACCGATGACTTAGCTATTCGCACTTGGGTTAATGGGGAAAAACGCCAGAATGGAACTACACGAAATATGGTTTTCAACGTTAGTCAAATCGTGCATCAACTCAGCCGGGTTATGACGCTTGAACCTTGCGATATCATTGCAACGGGCACACCCGCAGGGGTCGGGCACGCGATGAAACCCAGAAGATACCTCCAACACGGCGATAGAGTCCGAATTGAAATCGAAGGAATCGGTGTTCTAGAAAACACTGTTGAAGAACAAGAAGGGTAGCAACTATCTTTCTATAGAGATTTTGCTGATTCCAGCTTCTTTTTCAAGTGTTATTACGTGTTCAGCTTTTTCTGCGAAGACTTCGCTATGGGTTACCGCGATAATCTGTTCTATAGCTTTGAATCGAGAAATCGCTTCGGCCAAATGCTCGATACTGCCGTCTTCTCTGCCTAGGCTTTCAGTAGGCTCATCCAACAGCAACATGCTCAAGCCATGACCTGTCCGTGATTGCATGATGAGTTGACCTAAGCCTAAGCGATAAGCAAAAGCGAGCAACGTGCGCTCTCCACCAGAAAGGTTTGAGACTTCCCTTTCAACTCCGCTTTCGCTTTTCACGCAGGGCGTGTACGTTTCATCTATCATGACGTTCAACAGTGGTGCCTCCCCGCCAACTAGACTGTCAAGCACTTGCTGCACGAAGTTCCTAAGCACTTTCACGAATTCACTGCGCAGTTTAGGCTGTATGCTTCTGTACGCATCACGGATTCCGCCCAAAATCTCAAGAGTCTTGGAGATTTTTTGAATTCGTTCAAACTTTTCTTGAGCATTGTCTATCCTATCTTTGGTCTCGTCTAAACGTTTGAGAAGATCTTTCTTGCGGTTTTCTCTGAGTCGCAAGTCAGATTCCAAATGAGAATACTGCTGGAATGCTTGTCTGCTTTGTTCCCGTGCGGCTTCGAGATCCGATGAATCGAATCTGCCAATCTCAAAACGCAAATCATCAAGCTGCGTTTGCAGTTCTGCTGCAAGACGCTGTTTTGCCTCATATTCGGCGGACAAATCGTTCATAGATTTCTCTTCTTCGTTTATTCGAACTTTCAGGTCTTCATTTCGCGCAGTAAGAGTAGGCAGGTTCGAGCATGCTTCGAAGGCTACAGCTTTGACTCGTTGTACCTCTTCAAGTTCACTTCTTAATTGTTTGAGGACTTTTTGCCTGTCTACATTTTCTTCTTCGATCCTCTGGACTAAACCATTCTTGTATTCTTCATTCAACGATTGCAGGCAAAGTGGACAACGGTTTTCGGCGGAAAGAGACTTGGTTCTTTTTTGATCAACTTGCATGTTTTGAAGAATAGCTTCTTGCTCGGCTTTCAGGTTGGAGATTCGATCATCAAGGGTTGCCAAATGCTGCTGCAGTTTTTCTATTTGCTGGTTTGGCTGTATTCCAACTTCCTCAAGAAGCCTATGGCTTGCTTTGATCTGTATGTTAATTGAGCTTTGTCGTTGTTTGAGGTTTTCGATGATTGTCTTTTTTCCCTCAATTCTTTGAGTCAGAGATGCCGATGCATCTATCGTGTTTGTTATGTTCGTTTGGACTTTTGCTTCGCGCCTCTTTAGGTCGTCGATTAAAAGCTTCTTTTCTTCGAGCTTCTTGAGCTTTGCATCTGCGTCCTCCAGCACTCTTCTTGCCCTGGCTACTTTTTCGACGGCCCCCTGCAGCTCAATCTCCAGGACGGTGAACTCTTCGGTAATACGGTTGTGCTCATTGCTAGAGTTTCTCCAGACTGACCACGTCTGGATCTTTCTCGTATACTCTCTTTTCTGTTTCGTATTCGCGCTGGTACTCGGCTATGCTGCTCCACGCAGTTTCGTAATCCGATAGCCCGAATAACTCGTCCAAACGCCTTTGCCTTTCCCGGGGTGCTGAATCGATAAGTTCTTTCAAATGCTCCTGCCTAACCCAGATGATTTCGCGGTAAAGGTCCCTGTCCACCCCCGTTATGGCCTTAAACTGTTCGGACACAGCGTCAGTCTTCATGCTTGCCATCAAGGTTTCATCTTGGAAGAGTTTCAGCTCTTCCAGGTCTTGGCTTATGCCTTTGGAGCGTCTTTTTAGCCCACGAGTTAGCTTGTAGGTGTTCCCGTTGTGAGTAAACTGAACTGTCACTTTTCCGGAATCTGCGCCTTCACGCAGCAGATACTCAAAGCTCCTGCCGATTGGCTCTCCGAAAAGAGCAAAGTCGATGGAGTATAGAACGCTGGATTTTCCGCAGCCTAAACCGCCCACTAAACAATTAAAACCCCTTGTAAATGGCACCGTGGATTTGACATGTGAGCGGATGTTTTCAAGCTGAACGATCTCGATTTTCAACGGGCCATTTCCTCCACGGTTTGCCGCACTTTGTCTGCTTGTTTCTTCGTCAGCGGTTCAATCAGAGCAAGGGCGGAGCGAGATATTTTCTCAGCATCTTCGCGGCTGTAACGGTCGCTGAAAATCTGCATGAAATACTCAAAAGCTTTGGTCTTTAAATCCTTAAACTCGCTCTCAAAAATAGAACGCGCAATCTCCTCTGAAACTGCACTCTCCTTCAACAAAATGACAGGATGCACAAGTAAAGCTTTCTCAGCAGCACTTCTAATATGCGCGATGTCGATTTCAACACGGCTAGCTTCAACTGGTAAAGTGCCTTTCAAAACTGGAATTATTATCGCGTTTTCCTCATCTGCATTCTTGACAAGTTGGGCAGCTAATTCAGTGATTTTAGCTGAGTTCATGCCCGAGAAATCCTGATCTACAACAACAAATTTCCTCGGGGAATCGAGCTCTATGAACTCTGGAGAAAACGCGCCCTTTTCGTTGACTTTGACGTGGCAGAATCCTTTCTTGTACTTTGCTTCGTCGTAACTAACGGTTTCGGTGCATCCACTGTAGACAAGTAAGCCGTTTTTGAACTCTCCGATGTAACGTTCATGCACGTGTCCAGCTGCGTAGTAGTTAAATCCAGCAGGTAGAAGATCAGGCGGAATTTCAGCCTCGATGTAAGGTGGCTTGAGGCTGGGCAAATCCACTGCAGCATGGAATACGAAAATGTTGCTTGCTACTGGATCTGGTGTAGGGGGGTTTTGTTCGAAAAAAACTGGAAGGGCTTCTTCAGTTTTTCGTCTGCTTCGATAATTAGGCACTCCATAAACATAGCAGCGATCTGGTAGACGCCAGCAGGCACCTTCCCGTCTAGGCAGATGTATTATCAAACCTGCACTGTCTAGAGGATTCAGTATTGTACCAGTTATCATGTTGGGTGCCGAGTCATGGGATCCGTCAACAGTCAAAACGGGAATTCCAGCATCCCTAATCTGTTTGAAGCATCTTATTGCATTCTCCAATGTTGTGTTTGAGGGACGCGCTTGGTGAAATATGTCTCCTGCGATAATCATGAAATCTGGCTTTAACTCGATTGTTTTCTCGACAATCTCAGCGAATACATCGTCAAAATCTTGCCTTCTGGCTTCTAGTCCGTATTGTGCGTATCCTAAATGCAGGTCACTGACGTGAACGAAGCTGAAAGCTTTCAATTGTAGTTGGATTCTCCTTCTTTCATTAGCTGTATCGTCTGGCTTTAGACTGTGGAGTTGCAGGTTTTAAGCGTTTACGTAAAAAGAACAGTGGGTTTTTCCGGTTTCAAGGAATAATGTTTAAACATTCAGAGTATGTGTTGATTCTAAAAGTACGGGTAAAACATGAAATGTCAGAAATGCGGGCAGGAAACCTATCTTCCATTCCAGTGCCAGTACTGCGGTGGTCAATTCTGCAATGTTCACCGCTTGCCAGAGAACCACCTTTGCCCAAACATTGATCTTGCTCGAGCACAAAAAAACGAGAAAGTTATGGTGAAGAGTGATTCCACTTCGTATGAGTACACGGTTTCGCTTGGACAACCTCTGCAAACCAAAGGGCATGTTTACTTCAGTCCTAAAGAGCTGAAACATTTGGCTGCGGCAGCGTTGCTTGTGATAGGCGTTGGGTTTTCTGCAGGTCTTTACATGAGTAGCGTGGTATCTTCGTTGATGCTTGTCTTGACTGCTTCAGCAATCATTTTAGCAACATCTTTTTTTGTTCACGAAATAGCCCATAAGGTCACTGCGCAGAAACGAGGATTATGGGCAGAGTTTCGTTTGACAACTTGGGGAGCGTTGTTGACTTTGGTTTTCATGGTTTTGCCTACCCCGTTTAAGTTAATCTCTCCAGGCGCGGTTATGATTTCTGGATCTGCTCGAAGTGACGATATAGGAAAAATATCGATTGCTGGACCCATAACCAACATTGTTTTGTCGGGCACACTCTTGTGCGCTGCTTTGATTCCGAGTTCGATTTCCTCGATTTTGCTCTTGGGTGCGCTTATCAACGGGTACATAGCTGTCTTTAATCTGATCCCGATTGGAATCCTTGACGGTTTTAAAATCTTTAGTTGGGATAAGAAGATTTGGGTTCTGGCTTTCGGTGCAAGCGCAGTTCTATTGGCGATCTCGTACGTTATGTTCTACTCTTACTAGAATGGATATGGATGAATTCTAAAATTCTAGATTGTTAGACTAGTTCTATTGTCACATGGACTTCTTCTGGAACACGGATACGCATTATGCGCCTCATGACACGTTCTTCAGAGTCAATTTCAATAAGGCGTTTGTGGATTCGCATCTCCCATCTGTCCCATGTGGCTGTACCTTCACCGCAAGGAGACTTTAACACGGGTACGCGGAGTCTTTTTGTCGGCAGTGGCACCGGACCATTAATTTTGACGCCTGTTTTGAGGGCTATGCTGCTCAGTTCTGAACATACCTCTTCAAGCTTCTTGTAATCTGTGCTTGTTAAGCGGATTCGCGCTTTTCTTACCATTTTTCGCCAATCAATCCGTGCTCTGTCATTTTAAGGTGACTACCTTAGGAATTTAAGCGGCACATAAAAACCTATCGACCGACAAAATGTCGTATCAACCCAGATTTCCAAGATGGTTGAACCAGTTCTAGCTTGTGCAAAATTCACCCGTGTTCTGTTCACAAAATGGCTAGTGTATTTCCAGCAACTTTGCGCCGCTTATCGTAATTACACCTGATTTTATTTGCATAACGGCAAGAGTGATATAAGATGGAAACCTGAATCATGATTTTCTTCTTCCACCAGTCAATATGGATGGAAAGGATTCAGAGGCTGCTTTGCGTCTTGTGAGTTAAGAGTTCCAATTTGAGGTCGCCCAACAGGTTTTAAATATTGTTTGAAATTCATATAGCACGCTGTACACAGGATTGTGTGTTATTGTTATAGGCGAGAAAGGATGAGCCGAAATGGAACTGTCTTGGCGATTGCTTTGCTTCTAACTTTGGCTATTGCAGAGTCTTTGGTTGCGATCCCACGCGTTGAGGCGGTTGATGTTGGAACCAGGGCTTTCCTCTCTGTTGCGCCAAACCCTGTCGGTGTTGGCCAAAAAGTTCAGGTTACAATATGGGTGAATCCTATTGTGCCTACGGCAGGAGAAGTATTTCACGGTTTCACGGTCGACATTACCAGGCCTGACGGAACCACAGAAACTAAAGGACCGATGGACTCTTTCGTGATGGGGGGAGTATTCTTTGAGTATACGCCCAATGCCACGGGAATTTACAGATTAGTGTTCAAGTATCTGGGACAGACAGTTTCCACAGGTGACGATTATTTGCCCTCCGAGTCTCCGGCTGCAGAACTCACAGTACGGCAAGAACCAACTCCATCATTGCCTGAGAGCCCGATTCCGACCGATTACTGGACACGGCCAATAAACAGTGAAAATAGGGGTTGGGCTTCAATCGCGGGCAACTGGTTGATGCTCGGCTACAACTCCACTTACAGCATGGGCTTTGGCGACTCGACTTCGGGGTTTAATCCGTACACGCAGGCCCCGAGATCTGCTCATGTAATGTGGACAAAGGAATTAGCTTTGGGAGGACTAGTAGGGGGGGAACTTGACTCCTTCGGGTATTATACTGGTCAATCCTATGATCCTTACTTCGCTCCTCCGATAATATTGAACGGCAGAATATACTACAGAATGGGCAAGAGCGGATGGTTGGGACAGGGATACTACCCAGGCTTTGTCTGTGTTGACTTACGCTCCGGAGAGGAGTATTGGAGAAACGAAGAAGGGTATATTGATCTGGCTCAAATCACGAAATCCTCTTCGTTTGATGGGCAAGGAGGGATACCTTACCTCTGGGATGTGACAGGGTCAACTTGGGATGTGTACGACCCTTTCACCGGGAAATGGGCTTTCGCTTTTGACGGAGCAGTTTCCGGCTTGGATTTTGGGAGCAAGTGGTGGCCTGATGCGATTACTCTGGACAGTGAGGGAAAGCTTGAAGTTTTCATTCTCAATGGAAAAGCAAACTGGCTTGCCAAGTGGTCACAAGCCAAGGCTGAGAAAGAAAATGTAATGTATTTTATTGGGCAGCTGCCAGACACCTACGATTGGAAGCTCGGCGTCGAATGGAACGTCACAATTCCAAACAGGCAGGCTGCAGATCCATTGGGCAACATTGTTGGACCAGTAAAGCAAGTTTTAACGGGTAACGTGTTGATAGCAAAAGTGACTGATGGCGGTAACTGGGTCAAGTATGAGGTTGCCTACAGCCTAACCACAGGAGAAGAACTCTGGGTCAACGAAAACCCGGTGCAGACGTGGTTTTGCGTCGCTGGAGATGGAGTCTACGCTTCCTTCAGCTACTCAGAGATGAGGTGGACCGGGTATGATGCCCAAACAGGAATTCAACTATGGATAAGTGACCTAAACTCGTACCCCTGGGGAAGCTATGTAAGCTACGCTCCAGCCATTGCACGCGGAAAGCTGTATTCGGGGTCCTTTGATGGGTACATGCACGCTTTCGACATTAAAACGGGCAAGGAAGTCTGGAAAGCCGGAGGCGGAGTTAACCCTGAAATCGGGGTTGGAATTTGGCCCATGTGGTCTGGCCCCATCATCGGCGGCAACATTGTTTTTTGCGGCAACGGCGAAGAAACCCCAACTCAGCCCCTGTCCAAAGGAAACAGGATATTCGCGTTCGACGCTGAAACCGGAGAAGAAATTTGGAGCATGGGCGGGTACATGAGTCTGAGAGCTATAGCAGACGGCTATCTGGTAGGATACAATGGATATGACAATCGAATCTACTGTTTCGGGAAGGGACCAAGCGCTACAACAGTAACAGCGTCGCCTAAAGTCACTCTTAGAGGAGCCGGCGTGTTGATTGAAGGCACAGTTACTGACCAGTCAATAGGTACGAAGAATACTCCAGCCATTGGGGATGAATATATGAGCGAGTGGATGGAGCATGTTCACATGCAGAAGCCTTGTCCAGAAAACGTGGAAGGCGTAGAAGTAGTTTTAACTGCTATTGACCCTAACGGTAACCTGCAGGAAATCGGGAGGGTCAAGAGTGATTCAAGTGGATTGTTCAAAAAGTTGTTCACCCCAGATACCCCGGGGGAATACGTTATCACGGCAACCTTCAAGGGGTCAGAATCCTACGGCAGTTCTCGCGCGACAACAGCTGTTGGAGTGTTAGGCGCGTCTTCAAATGGAGATCAATCAGACTCTTTCTTTGAATTTAAGCTGTACATAATCGTCGCTACAGCAGCAATTATCGCGGCCATAGCAATAGTTGGATGGTTATTGCTGAGGAAAAGTCGGATGACAACACGTGATTAGCATTACCCTAGATTTTCTAAGTAATCCAGAAATTCACTCAATTCTTCTTTGTTCATGCTAGATATGGAAGTGCGTTCTGCCTTGATGTATTTGCGAAGGGCATCCAAGCAGTCTTTTGCTCTTACGTCTTTCCTAACGGTTTGGATTTGGTCACGTTCTATTTTTATTCTGTAGAGTGTCGCCAAGAAGGTTGCGAAGACGACTAGAGTGTTGCTCACTATGACTATGATTTCCAAGCTCATATTAATCGCCCCGTGTCCCTACCATGTAGAAAATCAATCTGTAATGAAGGGATATATCATTTTTTAGGTGTGTGAAATCTTATTAGCCGTCAATATAGTATATCCAGTATATTCTCGGGGGTTTCCTTGTTGGAATACACGATAATCGCAGATGCTTACGAAAGAATCGAGGCGACTACGAAAAGGCTGGAAATGACTGATTTACTGGTGGAACTGCTGAAAAAAACCCCAAAGAGCACAATTGGCAAAGTTGTCTATTTGACACAAGGAAAGATATACCCAGATTTTGTCGGTTTAGAGATAGGTGTAGCTGAAAAACTTGCTGTCAAAGCCCTATCACGTGCTTCAGGGATAAAAAATGTCGAGCTTTCTAAACTCCTTGCCAAAATCGGTGACGTCGGCGAGGTGACAGAAGAAGTCATAAAAAGAAAAAAGCAAGCCACGTTAGGAGCACCGAAAACCCTGACAGTTGAGCGAGTTTACGAAGTTCTAGACAAAATGGCTAAGACGCTGGGTTCAGGCGCCGTAGACTCCAAGATGGCGCTTTTGGCCGGATTGCTGTCACATGCATCGCCTAAAGAGGCCAAATACATAATGCGAACCGTCACAGGCAACCTGCGCTTGGGCATCGCTGACATGACTGTTCTGGATGCTTTAGCGATAGCATACGGAGGCGGCAAAGAATCTCGCGAACTTGTAGAACGTGCTTACAACATCTCTTCTGACCTTGGCAGAGTGGCAAACGTCTTGGTTGAGAAGGGATTGGATGGAATAAAGAAGTTTCAAGTGATGGTTTTTGAGCCGATTCGGCCTATGTTGGCTGAGAGGCTGCCTTCTCTCGAAGAGATTTTGGAAAAACTTGGGGGAAAATGTATTGCCGAGTACAAGTATGATGGTGAACGCATCCAAGCGCATAAGAAAGATGACAGAGTAGTGTTGTTTTCCAGACGTTTGGAGAACATTTCCGACCAGTATCCAGACGCAGTTGAACTCATCAAAGATAAGATAAAAGCAAAGGAAGCTATACTAGAAGCTGAATGCGTAGCAATGGATCTTGAAACAGGCGAAATGAGACCATTCCAAGAGTTGATGCACCGCCGGAGAAAATACGGGGTTGAAGCCGCTATGGAGCAGTACCCCGTTTCGCTTTTCATGTTTGACGCCCTCTACTTGGATGGGAAGGATTTGACGTTCGAAACTTATCCAACTCGACGAAAAGCTCTTGAAAACACGCTCAGGGGTAACGACACTGCCAAAGTGGCTAAACACATAATCGCGCATAGCACGAAAGAACTTGAGGAATTTTTTGAGGAAGCCATAGAGAACGGATGCGAAGGTTTGATTTGTAAAGCCATAGGAAAAGACTCAGTATACCAAGCGGGAGCTCGAGGATGGCTCTGGATAAAGTACAAACGTGATTACAAGAGTGAGATGACGGACACGGTTGACCTCGTGGTCGTGGGCGCTTTTCACGGGAGAGGAAGACGTGCTGGAACCTATGGTGCCTTGCTTCTAGCCACGTACAATAAAGAAAGAGATGTTTTTGAAACAGTCACAAAGTGCGGGACCGGTTTCACTGACAAAGACTTGGCGGGTTTCCCCGAGATTCTGAAGAAACATGAAGTCCCTCGCAAACACTCACGCGTTCTGTCCACTCTTGAGGCTGATATTTGGTTTGAACCTGCCGTAGTTCTGGAAATACTTGGGGCTGAAATCACGCTGAGCCCTATCCACACAAGTGCTATGGATTCCGTAAGAAAGAGAAGCGGTTTAGCTATAAGGTTTCCAAGATTCACTGGAAAGTACAGAACGGATAAAGCAGCAGAAGACGCTACCACTTCTGAAGAAGTCTTGGAAATGTACCATAAGCAACTCAAGAAAATCAGCGACACATAGCTAAATATAGATACTTTTTGATTGATGCTGCAAACCTTGATAAACACAATTAACACAGAATAGTACTTGTGTGGAAGGAATGTCCCAAGACTCAGAAAGAATGAAAGCTCTCGTTGCATTCAAAAAGAAACTGGAAAAGAGAATTGAGGAATTAGACTCTGAGACTAAGGAATTTCAAGCTACTCTAGACACAGTCAATTCTATTCTACTCGAAAAAGGATTCAAACGAGGAGATATTAAAGAGATACCCACCACGCCCAAAGATGTTGCACTGCCAAAGGAAGCACCCGTAGTTACGCGTGAAAAGCCCGCTTTGCAGCCTGCAACTGAGCCAGAGAGTGTCATACCATTGAAAACGTTTGATGATGAACCCCTAGCGATAATATACGTTGACAAGCATTCTCTGCATGTATTACCAGACGAGAGCAAAAACTTCAGCGTTAACACGCCCCCTTTCAGCAATTTTCTTATTGAAAGAGTTCTGGCGAAGATGCAGGAGAAAGACAACGAACTTGTTCGAATGGGCCAGCTAACTCCTGAAAAAATGTTTGCGTATAACATCGTGCGTGAATCCGATTTGATACGTGAAATAGTTATCAGGAATGTCGATGAAGAGCGTTTGAGAGAGCTGAAATCCAGCATTAGATGGACTTTAGAAAAGATGTACGAAAAAATGAAGAAGTGAAGCGAAACCTACTCAAGATATTTCTTGAGGAGGGCTTCAATGTTTTTCTTGGGGCACATACCCACAAGCCTCTCAACTTCAACGCTATCCTTGAAAACTACCATCGTAGGTATGCTAAAAACCTGAAATTTCTCGGCGGTATTCGGGTTCTCATCAACATCTAGTTTGGCAACAAGAACCTTACCTGCGAATTCTCTAGCCAATTCCTCAATCGTAGGCGCTAAGGCTCTGCATGGACCACACCATCCTGCCCAGAAGTCCAGCAAAACCAAATTGTTTTTCCTAAGGGTTTCATCAAAACTTGCGTCTGTTACGTGAAAAGGACCATTAACCATTTAGTTTGTTCTCCTTGATTTAATGTTTTAATCCTTTTGCATTCTTTGATATAAACCGTTCGCGCTAGATAACTTGCAGGAACAAAAGTTTCAATCAGACTAGAAAATTCTATGAACTTCCCTCATTATCAGTTTTGCTCTGCCGCGTTCTCTAAAATCGATACATTGGAATTCTGTCTTAATCAATAATGCTTGTCGAAAAACTCTTTCCTATTCATAGCCCGTCTCGTTTCTATCTAGCAAAAGCTCGGCAAATTAACATCAGGGTTTTCTGAAGACTACAGCGGCATATCCGACGACGCTGGAGAACTCTTCTATTATGTCTCCACTGGTCTTGTGAGATAACACTACCGCAGCCTTCACGCCCAAAGCTTTAGATAAAGTCATCAAAGAGGCTATAGGACCATACCCGCAGGCGCTCACATCTTGCTTCTCAATTATCGAATAAAGCTGTTTCACGTCCAAGTCTACAATGGCTTTCAAAGCCGCTAAGTCCTTTTTGTTTACGGACGCCTGAGGTTCATAGTGTGTGAAATCTGAGGAAGAAACAACCACAGCATTTCTGTCAGCCAAGACCTTAGTCAAAACGGTGCCAATCTCCACGGCGGACTGCAAATCCTGCATTAGAAAAGACATCGGCACGAATTTGAAGTTCTTTCCATAGATGTATTGCAGGAAAGGCAGTTGAACTTCTATAGAATGCTCAAAACGATGTGCAGTACTATCAACATCGACAATTCCTGATTCCTCAACTATCCTGTTAGCTGTTTCCACGTCAATCTCCACGTTCCCAAGAGGAGTACGCCAAGAGCCCTCATTCACAAGGGCTAAACCGCTGCCGTGTCCAGTGTGATTTGGACCCAAGATTACAACAGTGTCAGGTCTACCGTCTGATGCCAATTCGTAGTAAGCTTTAGCCGCAACTGGGCCAGAATACAGGTAACCTGCATGGGGACAGACTATTCCCACGATCTTTCGGGAACCGTCGCCATCAATTTTTGGAAGTTGCCCAGGACCGAATTTGTGTAAAAAACAGTTCTCGATTTGAATTTTTAGCGCTTCGGCGTCTCCCTCGTAGAATTGTCCTGCTACGATTGGACGCCGAACCGTCGCCATTCGGTCAGGTGTCCTCCTCGTCTTCCCGCGAAATCTTGGCTTCAAAGTCTTCAATTGTCGCTGTCGGATCTTTGTCGGTGGCTAGTTCGCCTTTTTCCCGTAGCATTTGTCTAGCGAGGAGCCAGAAGATAACTGCCAGTGCTCTTCGGCCCTTGTTGTTTGTGGGGATGACTAAGTCTACACCTGCGAATTCGTTGTCACTACTGCATAATGCAACTATGGGTATGCCTACTCTCCCAGCTTCTTTTACAGCTTGAGCATCAGCTCGAGGATCAGAAACCAGAATTACTTCAGGGTCAATGCGACTTGAGTATTGAGGGTTTGACAATAGTCCCGGGATGAAACGGCCAATTATGGGTGTAGCTCCAGTCAACTCGCAGAACTTCTTTATTGGTTCGTGAGCGTACAGTCTGCTTGCGGCCACAGCTACTCTTGCTCGCTCAAAACGTGCTAAAAACTTGGCAGCGGTTCTAATGCGGTCATCAGTTTTTTTCACGTCCAAGACGAATAGTCCGTCGGGTCTAACGCGGTAAATGAAGGGTTCCATATCAAGGGTTTTCATTCTTGTTCCGATGTGTATTCCCGCTGACAAAAGTGTGTCTCGCGGTAGAAGGAGCCCTTCGTCGGGTGCTGATGGTGTTTCAGGTTCGACTGCAGGCTCTGCTTCAGTCGGATTTTCTTTTATTTCATCTTCTGACATTGTTTTTCCTCTTATTTACTATAAATCTGCCATTTTGGCTCTGTTTCCAAGGAAATGTTCGATCCTAATCAGCTCATTTAGCTTTGCGATGCGTGTCCCTTCCACTACTCCAGTCTTTATTATTGGGCACTTGAATGCTACTGCTAAATGGGCTATGTGCCAGTCGCACGTGTCGCCTGAGCGATGTGAAACCACACACGTGTAACCGTTCCTCTGCGCGTTTTCTATTGTCTCTGCCGCGTCTGAAAGCGTACCGATTTGATTGACTTTAATTATTATGGCGTTTGCAGCGTCGAGTTTGATTCCTTGGTTTAGTCGTTCGTTGTTTGTAGTGAATAAATCGTCACCGCAGACCAGGCAGTTTCGAGCTTTTTTTGTAAGTTCTGCAAAACTTTCGAAGTCTTCTTCGTGGAACGGATCTTCAACATACGCTAGATGGTATTGCTCAATCAGGTCCAACATGAAATCCAATTGTTCGGAAGCATCTCGTTTCTTACTTCCATTCTCGTAAACGTATTTTTCTTCTTTCTCCTTCCATAAAGAGGAGGCAGCTACGTCTATTCCAAATCCACATTCGAAATCCAATTCGTTGCCCACTTCTTCACAGGCCTTGGCGATAGTTTCAAACGCGTCTTCGTTTCCGATGTTGGCAATCCACGCGCCTTCAGAGCTTGTACCGCCACTGAATAGCTTGTCTTTCTTTTTCAATGCGTCTCCGATTTTCTTGTGAATTTGAGTGTTCGCGGTTAAAGCTTCCAGAAAAGTCTCAGCCCCATGAGGAAGCGTCAAGAATTCCTGAATGTCGGGTGCTTTGCCGCGTGCGTGCTGACCACCACTTATGCAATTCCCAAGTGGGTAAGGAAGCGTGTTGGCAATGTTTCCACCTAGAAACTGGAACAGCAGCAACCCATGCGAGTTTGCAGCTGCCTCAGCATTTGCTAGCGAAACGGCAAAGGCCGTATTTCCGCCTATGACTCGGAAGTTTGTTGTACCGTCGACCTCATGAAGTGTACCATCAATTTCCTCTTGGAAATCACTGTTTAAGCCCGCAAGTTCAGGAGCTATTAGGTCGTCGATTTTTTTAATCGCCTGTTCAACTCCACCTTGGGGGTAGTAAACAACTTCGGCTTTGCCCCGGCTTTTTCCGGCTGGGGCTGATGCACGTCCGAAACCGTTTGCTGTTATGACGTCAACCTCTATAGTTTCCTCTCCGCGATTGTTGAATATCTTTCTCGCGATGAGGTCTTCGATTATTGACGACACGTGAACACCTTCAAGCGCTATACCTTTTGTTTAGCTCTTATTTACTCTTTCGGAAAACAACATTTGCAGTTCATAACTTTCTGCGAGTTTAACACTTTCAATAAAACTAGCTTTTGTTCTCAAGCGTTGCGTAATATATCAGAAATCCCTATCAACAGGGTTTGATTCGTCCGTAGTCGAAGCGAACCCCTGAAAGCAGGGTGAAAATACGAGATTTAAGATTAAAGTGCTAGCCAAGCAAAAGTCTACATACTCTAAGGGAATCTGACGCTTGTATCCAAAACAGAAGCAAAAAGCCCGAGTTAGACAACCTCAAGTCAACATGTTTGTCGAGAAAGGAAATTTTGAACACTTGAAGAAAAAGTTAGTAATACTTGCGGGCTTCTTTCCTTTTCTCCGCCTCTTCGTAGAAACGAAGAACTTCGTCTATTATCTCAACATTTGAGAGCAGCATACGTCTGCAACAGTAGCGTTTGATGCCCAAACTATCCAAAACGTCACGTGCATTTTCCCCTGTTTTTACTCTTCTGGCAAATTCCTCCCATCTATCACCGATCAGTTTGCCGCACGTGAAGCATCTTACCGGAATGATCATCTCTGCTGTTCTCCTTTACCTGTAGCTCTTCTGTCCCTTAGCGCGTGCCCCTGGGCCGCCGACTTTTTTCGATTCTTTGCGGCGTGAATCTCCGACAATCATGGTCCTATCATATTCCGCAAAAACGGTACGCAGGTGACTGCTTTTTGTCCATTTTAGCATTGCGTTCGCAACCGCCATCCGAGCAGCTTCAGCTTGCCCCATGTATCCTCCTCCCTGAGTTCGAACGTCCATGTCCAATTGATTCCAGACATCAGCGCCAGCCTGTAGAAGAGGTTCCATGATCTTCTCGCGTGCGATTTCAGGCTCATAAATCTCTACAGGAGTCATGTTAACCCGGACTCTTCCCATGCCTGACTTGACAACTGCACGGGCTACGGCGGTTTTCCTTTTTCCACTTACTACCAAAACTTTCTTAGCTGGCATTAATTAGTCACCTTGATTCCATCCTATTTCTTTTGCAAGTTCGCCAAGGGTAAAATGAGGTCCCTTCAGCTTTTCTGATTTAGCCTGGTCTAACGTTGTGGTTTGAAGGTCTTGATAATCCCTTGGCACACCCATGAACACTTTCAGCTTTCCAAGAGCTGTCTTTCCTTTGGGCTGTTTGATTGGCAACATTCCCCTGACTGTTTTCTTGACCATCTTGTCCGGTCTTCTGTAGTGAAAGGGACCTCTGTCTGGAGCTCCAACCTCCAAGAATACTTTGGCTTCTGCCACTTTGACCTTTTTCTTTCCCGAGATTATTGCTTTTTCAGCGTTAAGTATTATCACTTCTTCTCCGTTTAGCAAGCGTTTAGCGACTTTGCTTGCCATTCTGCCGAGAATCAAACCGTTGGCGTTGATTAGAACAGGGTGCTTCTTAGCTGTTTCCACTTTCTGCATTCTTTGTTCACCGAATAATTGTAATGTTTGACCCTTTCGGGTTTTTCTCTATCAACTCTGGAATCGAAATGTACTTTGCCCTGGCAGCTTTCAATTTTTCTTGGGCTCTTTCTGAAGCACCGAAGGCAGCTACGGTTACTGCATGATTTAAGGTACCTGTCGCTAAAATTTTGCCTGGAACTACGATTGTGCTACCTTTTTGCGTGTTTCTGTTTATCCTGCTTAGGTTTACAGCAATGCGCTGCCTGCTGGGTTTGGATAAATGTTCTGCTACATCCAGCCAGATTGCAGCATCTTTTTCGCGGCTCTGCTTTTTCAGGAAACGAATAAGCTGGATGAGTTCAGGATTTGGTGTTTTGGTGTCTCTCATTATTCTTCCACCTTCAGTTGTTCTTGAAAATCTTCTAATTGCTTGTCAAGTATTTTTGTAGCTTGTTGAAGCACTCTCTCCGGAGGCAACGCACCTGACGATTCAATACTCATAATGAAAGCGTTCTTCTCCCAATTTACCTTGATGGCTTTAGGCTCTTTTGGGCAAGCATCAACGCAGTCCATGCAAAGGTTGCACGCCAACAAATCGCGGATTTCAACTTTATTTTCCTTCATGGCTAGCACTTTTTTAGGACATATGGTCACACATTTCTCGCAATCGCCGCAGTCTTTGATTGGAACTTCTATCTGGGGGTAATATTTGTAAACACACATGCACACTGGCTGCCACTTAGCATGGTTCTTCCCTTTGCCAAGCCTTGCGTAAGCTTCAAGTTTCAGTTTTTGCCCCTTAGCAAGCTTTATGATGGGCACCTTGTCTGACACTGGAACTATGTTAGTGTTTTCCGAAACAATTTCTCCGGAGTAAACTGTCCTTGTTCCCTCCTTCGCCTCTGCGTCCAGCGTCAAGGTTACTCGACATAGAGAGCAACCAAACTCACTGTGGCACTCGCAGTCTTCCGGAAGGTTGTAAGTGTCCAGATCAGTTTTCATTGGAGTGAGACCTAGCCTGTGAGCTATAATCTCGTCCTGCAAAATAGATGAGTTCTCGATCATAACCACTTCATCTATTGCCATGCTAGGAACCTCAGCAAGTGCTATGCGCCGCAAGGCATTAATCAAAGGAACTTCTGCCTCACGTATGACTACGCGAAGGTTCATCTCATCTTTTTCCAGCACTTCAATCTTCACTTGTTTGGGACACTCCATAATGGTAAGGATAATGACTGTGCGGTTCAATAGAAGCGCAAGTGCATTATTTCAATTTTTCTGTTTGACACATTCAGACTAAACTAACTATACGCGTCTTCCTCTTCTGCCGCCTGGTCTTCTCGTTCCGTCGTGTGGAATCGGCGTGACTTCCTCAATACGTTCAATGCGAAAACCAAACCTAGCTAATGCGCGTATGGCTGCTTGTGCACCAGGGCCTGGCGTTCTTGGACCTGACCCTCCTGGAGCTCGGACCTTTATGTGTATCGCTGTTATGCCTTTGTCTCTAGCAGATTCTGCAGCTGCTGTGGCAGCTCGCATTGCTGCGTAGGGCGAGGACTCCATTCGGTCAGCTTTAACGAACATTCCGCCACTTGTGCGAGAAATTGTTTCGGCGCCTGATATGTCGGTTACATGGATTAGGGTGTTGTTGTAACTGCTGAAGATGTGGACGACACCCCACTTCTCTGTTTTCTTGCTACTGCTCAGAACCTGCCGCCTCCTCTTCCGCCTCTTCTACCCCGACTTGGAGGTCTTATTTCTGGCTGTTTCGCCACAAATGACAAGCCTTGGCGCAGTGGATGTGTTTCTTTTGCAATGTCGCTCTGTTGGTTGTAGGTGATTTGTGCTTCTTCCTCTTTTGATACTAGATAACCTGGAATTGTCACTCTTCGGTTTCCAATAGTCACGTGTCCATGCGTTATTAGTTGTCTGGACTTGGAAGATTGTCCTGGTTAAACCTTTTCTGAACACAATTGTCTGGAGTCTGCGTTCAAGAAGGTCCTCAATGGATAAGTCCAAAACATTGTCCAAAACTGCGGTTTCTTGTAGAACGCCCCGTTTTTTCAGTTTTGTTAGCAATTCGTTCTCCATTTTGGCGCGTTCTTCAGCTGATTTACCGATCAGTGAGCGGGCTATGCCCCTAGTTTTTGACAGAGTTGTTTTGAGACGCCACAACTCATGCTTGTTGCGTAAGCCGTACTGACCTAGATACTTCAGTTCTTCCTCCAGTACGTCTTTGCGCCAGCTAAAACGTGGAGTTTGAAATTTCTTACGTTGTTTCTTTGGATCGCCCATTGTTCATACCTCACTTTGCTGGAGGTGCGGCTCCAGGTTTCTGCATAAGCGTCTTCTTCTTGACCCCAAGGGCTTTTCCCGCTCTGCCCGTGGTTTTTGTATGTTGCCCACGCACTTTCAAACTGTATGCATGGCGATATCCGCGCCAAGACCTTATTTCCTTGGCTTGATCAATATCCATTTTCGTTCTAAGCACAAGATCTGCGCTTAAGAGGTGAGAATCTTTGCCTGTTTCTGCGTCTTTTCGTCGGTTAAAAAGCCAAGCTGGCAGACCATATTTTGCTGGTTCTCTAATTACCGCTTCAATTTTGCCAATTTCCATCTCGGTTAGGAAGCCGACTCTTAAGTCAGGATTCACGCCTGCCTTTTTAATTATGGCGTTTGAGAGGCTCAGGCTAATTCCTTTGATAGCTGTTAATGCGTAAACAGTTTTCAGGGTACCCTCCATATCTGTACCCATAATACGAAGTATGTAACGATATTCCTGTGACATTCTAACTTTTCATCCGTTTAAAGTCTGGAGCTACCTACGAAAGTGAAACGTAATTTATTTAAACCTTCCTTCTCCGGAACGAGGGAAAATCATTTGCTTTCAATTTAATGTTTCGTCTTAAACTATGAAAGGAAGGGAACTTTCGCATGTCAGATTTGGAGCACGAGTCTTCGTGTTTTTTCTTTTTTCCAGGTATAGAATATGGCGGTTAAGGCTGAAATCGCTACTATTGCCCAGTTAGCGTATGGAACAAATGTTTCGGTGTTGATTGTTGGGTTTGTGTTTCTATCTATTGGTTGCAGGGGCTGGTTCACGGTTTCGATTCTTAAGTTTTTGAAGGCTACGGCTTTGTTTGTGTTGTTTGCTACTAATATTCCGATTTCTCCTATGCTTGCAGCTTCATTTCTGATTGATAAGCTTTCTAGAAGAGCCCCTTCTGCATCAAACAGTTGGGCGTATATCTCGGTTTCAGACAGTTTTGCTTGCATCTTATACCATGTGTTCTCGCTGATGCTTCCTGATGCATTCAGTAAGACAGTTTTGTCTTTGTGAAATTCCTGTATTTGGGACACAGCATAGTCGTCTATTGCCTTGACATGTACTTTGTAGTTGCCTTGGCCATAGTTTTGCAGTATGAAACAGAATTGATCATTCTTTACTATATTGAGTGGCAGTCTCAATGGTTGCTCGCCTAGCTGTACTTCAGGTTTCCCCTTAATCGACACTGTTTCCCCGCTTTTCATAACGATGAAATCTCCGGTGATCGTAACGCCAGTTCCTTCCAAGTTGAAATTAAGGAAGTCTTCTATGCCCTGTCTAATCCGAAGTTCATATGTCGCAGCGCCTGGATTGCCGAGTATGTAAATATAGTTAGGCGACTCGAATTGAACCGTTGATTTAGGGAAACCTATAAAGACTGTTATTATTTCGCTGTCTGCGCCTGCGTAGCCTGCGGTTCCGCTCCAGCTTGTTTGAATGTAATATATACCTGTTGTGGTAAAATTCCAATCAAATGAGTATTCTCCATCATCTCTTGTTTCTGTGCTGAATACATCCCAAGTGGCTCTGTCTCGGCTGAGATACATTGTTACGTCTTCCGCCCTGTATGCTGGAGAAATGAAGCCTGAGATTGCTATGTTTGACTCTCCATATTCAATGGTTGATAGGGGTGAAGAAAGATCAATCGATATGGATGAGGAGTTGAGTGGTCTATCTATTTCCGATGCTATCTTTGCTGGCGGCGATTTCTCGCAGTTATTGATGGGAATGATTAGAGGTCGCTCTCCTCCAAGAGAGTCAGGTTGATCGCCAACGCGCCATTGTGCTTTGGGTGTGCATTCTGCAACCCAGTATTCTTTGCCTTTGTATTCGTAGCTAGTAGGTGGTGTCCACCATAGACTTGAGGGAGTGCTCGATAGGTGAATCCCTATGTTCATGTGGGCAGCTTCTTTATAGTATAACAAGACAACATCCAAGTCTCCTGCTATGAGGATTGAAGCTGCAAGCAGTGAAACTGTGTCGCAGTCCCCTTTGTTGTCCACTATGGTTTCAATCGGGTATTTGATGTCAATTTCAACGTACGGGATTTGTTGGACGAGCGCCAAGACTGCATTGGCGAATTCTTCGTCGCCATAGGTGTCTTTGGAAGTGAGGTTGCGTATGCTCTGCGCTATGGGAGCGACCGCGGTTGGTGTTACAAAGTTTGAGTATTGAGATTCGTCAGTGACGACGTGTGTCTTGCCTTGGTAATAATTGTAGAGAGATGGGGGTATGGAAACGTAGAGTTTGTGGTCGTTTAGTCCGAATTGAACGGTACAGTTGTATGTGAGATCGTAATTGGCTGCAATGGAGAAGGGCATGATTAAACCTGTTAACAATATGCTAATTAGCAGTATGCTGGTTTTTTGTAGACTAAAATGCATGCTTGCTCTACATTAGAGTTTTTGCGGTAGAACTGAAATAAATACTTGATGAATTTTGTGTAATTTTCTTTTGTTTTTCTCTGAGAGCAGAAAATTGGATTGCCTTATTCGGAATTGCAAAATGAGTAGTGGAAGTCGGAGGCAAATTGAAGCAATAAAGGTCTTGTGCCAGGGTTATGTCTCGTAGTTTGATAGTTTCTTCTGTTTCTGTCCCTTGATTGCGTCGTAAACTGATTCGGTCGTGTAGTCTGCAAAGCTCAAAAGGCTGGCCCCAGAGGCATAGAGCAAAAGCAGATATTTCTTGATGTCGGGGTTCACACCTTTCTCTATGAGTTGTGCTGCTTTAACTCTGCGGTCATAGCGTTTGTCTTTGGCATGAGTGAAAAGGAAGCGTACATTGTTTCCCGCGTGTATTTGGGCGCCTTCCTTTATGAGTTGCTCGGCAGCTATGACTTGGCTGACGTGTTGCCTATAACGCTTCGGGTTTTTTGACATATGTTTTGTGACTATTAGGTCCCAGAGAGGTACCTGGCCGTCCAGCAGTTTTCGCCGATATTTTTTAACAATTTCTAGGGCGTCAGGAATTTTTTTGTACAGTTCACTGGTGTTGTTTGCGGAAGCTAGGGTTTTTATCATTTCTGTTTGGGCTTCAAACACGAAGTGTGGTGTGTCTCTACGGCGAATTTCTAAGCCGCGGACTTTGATTTTTCCGTTTTCCATTACACCGTAATACCGGTTCAATACGCCCACGCGTGGATGCATTTTCGAAGGCAAAAAAACTATCCATTTATAGCGTCCCTCAAATGTTATGGGCACTCCAACTTGCTCCGTTATTGTTTTGCACAATGTATTGTATTCTTCGAGTACTAGCGTCTCGTTTCTTTAGCCATAGAGAATCAACGATGCCGTGGACCACCTCAAATCCATATTTCTCAGCCTTGTGTGCTGCCTTCAATAGGGCTTCTCTGCCGAAAGCACAGACGCCCATGTGACCGTCAACTGTGCCGAACTTTGCATTCCGATAGCCCAAATAGCCGAAACAAGTGACTAAAATCCACTTCAGTGCGGCCTGGCGTCTGTCGTAAACTTCCTTAAGCTGTGGATCGTCTGTTTGGTCCTTCATACGTTTGTAGAACAAGCGTTTATCTACGATCAGCCTTAGGGTTTTGGGGACTATGCCTTCCCGTTTCGTGCATATATTGTAGTTCAGGTCTGGGATTCGTGAAGTCGAGTTTGGGCAGCATTCACAGAGAACGGTTTCTGCCGATATGTTGTTGTCCACCATCAAAACAGGGTACATCGAAGAAAAATCAATTTCGCCCACAAAGTCGTGAGCTCCTACTCGTGGTTCGAAGACTATGCCGCCTCGGTCGCCTACGAGCAGTTCGTAGGCGGTTTTGAAGGCTTCAGGGATGCTCTTGTTCCGGGGAATTAGCACATCGTCTTTAATCGCCTGATAAAACTGGAGTGAAGACATGCTTGAGCCTATGGAGTTGCGGGCAGCGGTGTGTAGGGGTACGCGGCATGTTCTGGCGACTTCTATTAGACCTTCGAATCCGGCTTCAGATAAGATGAACGTGTTGTTTTCGTCGATGTGTATTCTGCCGTAGAGTCGAATGGCTCCGGCTCTGTAGAACGTACGACCGTAGGAGAAGAATGTTTTTCCTGAAGGGGGTTTCGGCGAGAAAGGTGTTTTGTCTCGGCTCAGGATGAATTCGCTCAGGACATTATTAAGGGTGGCTCGTTGTGTGAGGTAGGGGAAAAGATAGGAGTCGCCGCCTTGGGTTATTATGATGTCTGGGTCAAGTTCTTTGACGACTTTGGCGATTTGAAGTATTTTTTCTGCTTCCTCGTCTGAATCGATGCATATTTCTTTCTGGTTTTGAGTTATGCAAACTGAGGATATGGAGTCTTGGAAATTGGGTATTTTTCCTTTTTTGTCGATTTCCACTCTCAGCTTCATCACTCGCAACTCTGGAACAGCATAATCTGTGCTGGTTGCCGAATCTAGGAGTGTATAGTGCAGTCCTGTCTCTTCTGTTCGGATGTCTACAAACGCCAAAGGGAAAATGTCGTGGCTGAAGAAGTAGGCACGATCTCCTTTCAAATCGCAGTTGTGGATCTCATAATTCAGATAGTCACCTAATCTCAGAATGTTGAGAGTGAGAGATTGTGTTTTTCTACAGTCTTTCAGCGTAAGCTCTAAGACTCTGGATTTCATGGCGTCTGTGGGGTGCGCGTACTTGTACGCGAAATTCCATGAGGATAGTATGCTGTTGTTACAGAGTCGGCTGACTAAGCGTTCTATTTCATCCTGCTTGGCTGAAACGTAAATTTTGGGTTGGAAATTATCTGCGAGTTTTATTCTTTCGCCGTTTTCGGTTATGATCCAAACGGCGATTTTGCCGGGGCCGGAAGGGTAAGCGTCAAGTATCCAGCCTCTAACATGGTCTGGAGCTACCTGTGTTTTTGACTGCATCTAATTCCTTCTGTAGTTTTTGCAGTCGTATTTGCTGCGAGAGGAGGATAGACATAACCATCGGTTCGAAGATTATTGGTTGAACGTTGTTGTTGCATGCATAAGCGTAGCTTCGGCCAGCTTCCATTAACGCGTCAAATGCTTCTCGGTCTTTGTTCCGTAAGGCCTTTGCGAAGCCATCCCATCTTCGGATTTCATCGTCTAAAGCCAGGCGGTAAGATTTGATGGTTTCATCCACTATAATGTCCCTCTATGAAGGCTGTTAAGGGCAGGATTTCGGTAGGTAACTCGGCAGAGCCAAGCGTGAATGCAGGATGTTTCTCTAAAAATATCTCTCTTTCGTATTTTGTCTGTTTAAAAGCCATGACTACATTTGCCCTTCCGTAAGTCAAAGTTTGAAGGTGCAGGTTGCGTTGGCTGTCTTGGTGGGGTGGGTAAGTGGCAACTACTATGACGTCTTGTTCTCGGGCGAAGTTCAATAGTCTAGTGGTGACTTGGCTGAAGATTCTTTTTGCTTCTTCGTCTTGCACATCCTTGTCCAGAAACATGGCGGCTATGTCTGAAATTATTACGAGTTTTGCGTTGCAGCTTTTAACGGCGTCTTCGAGTTTCTGCAGTATAAGTGAAGTCATTTGGTAAGCAGTGAAGGCTCTGGAGAGGTATATGCGGTCCAGGACTTGTTTTGGGTCAAGTTGGTGAAGCTTGGCTAACCGTGTTATCTGGTATAGTTTGAAGGTGTTTCCGCCGTCGATGAAGACTACGTTGCTTCCTAACCCGCCTAGTTGAGGTGGCAATTGAGCTCTTACACATAGAAGCGAAGATAAGGATAATACGGCGTCAGAACCATACAGGACTGCAAAGTCGCCTGTTCTAAATCCGGGAAACAGCTGATTTATGTTTCGCATGTTAAACGAAAGCAGATTTTTGCACGGCGCGGTCTTGAATAGTGTATTTTGGGACATGTCTCTCACTTCTCCCACTTAATGAATAATTAACAAAGATTGCCGAATCCCCTTTTTAGGCTGTCATTGAAACGACTCTCTGGTACCCGTGGGAGAGTACAGTGAAAGTGAAACATTCAAATGAAATTAATTCAACCAGTTTAGTTTTACGCTGGATGAATTGTTTTACGTGATTGTCAGCGCAAACTCACTGAATTAGAATACCGTGTTTGAAGCAAACTTGTCTTTGATTTCGCAGTTGAAAAAAGAAAGGGGGATTGGGGAAGATTACGACTGTTTATGCTTTTTCTTTGGACATTCTCTTTGCTAGGGCGTAGGCTATTGGGATCAGCATTATTGCCAAGGCTATTGCGAAAGCCCATGATATGTTAGCCACTATGTTTGTAACTCCTGGGAAGGTTGCGAATATTGCGCCTGCGCCGATTATGAGGAAGATGCTGTAGAGGACGAATTTTGCGTATCCTGCGACTTCTCGGAATTCTGCGTGGTCATCGTTTATTGATTTTATCAGTCCGTCTGTTAGTGATATTCCTGCGCCGATTATTACGAAGCCGAGTATCAGCGGGTATATTGTGTCGCCTGATAATAACATAAGGTTTAGTGCGAGGAGCAGTATGAACGCTATCAAGCCGATTTGCAGGAGGCTCGTTAGCATGTCAGCGATTTCGGATTTGGCTGCGGGGAAGATTGGCTTTATCATTTTTCCGATGAATGTTGCTAGGAGTTCAACGAAGACGGCGCCGAAGACAATGATGAGGATTCCGCCCAGAAGTCTCGGTAAGTAGTCTGCTATGCGTGTTAAGTATGTGCCGATTACGCCTCCAACGTTGAGAATGCCTATTGCCATGATTACTGCAAGGATTATTATGAAAGCCTTTACTATTCCGGCGATGAAGTCTGACATGTCTATGCCTGCTGACTTGAAAGATTTGCCTGCGACGGTTCCGTCAAATGCTTTTTCGATGCCGAGTTTCGTTACGATTTTGTTCACAGCTTTGCCGACTATTGTTCCGATGAAGTATCCGAGTAGAATCACGATGATTGCGGCGAGAATTGATGGTATTGCGTTGATTATGTCTCCAACCATGTTAGAGAGAACTTCGACTAAGTCTGCCATGTTTTTCACTCGCATTTGTTATCTTAAGATATTTTATAAAAAACTTTCGTAGATGTTGAAATGGGTCTGGCTAGAAATGGCCAGTGTTCGGCGAATTTCTTCTACGGAGTTTGTTGCAGAGAGCAACTTTGTTTCAGATGATAATTCCCAAGCAAACATGTCTTAGAACTGTAAGAAATAGCCTACGTTTCTCCCGAAAATGCCAGGGATATGGTGAAAATCCACATATAGTCCCGTGTAATGTGTCATAAATCGTAATATAGGTTAAATCTTAAAAGGGGACTCTGCTATATTCAGAAACAAAAATAAGGTGTGAATACTGGTCATGAAAAAAAGTGGAGACGAGGAGAAGATTAAGCACGTTCTAACCGACCCGAGACTTTCAGCGATAAAGACTATGCTTGAGAAGGACCACGCTATAGATTGCCTCTTCTTGCTGTACGTTGGCCGTGGGAAATGGAAGGAAGCAAAGGATTTCATGCGCAAAAACAAACTGACGCTGAGCGATGGCACTTTCAGGGCGCGGATGATTGAGATCGAAGAGTTGGGCTTGGCTAAGAGCGAACGGATTGATCCGTTGAAGAAGTATTATTTGAAGACGGAGTTGGGTGAGAAGGTCGCGAAGCTTCTTCTTGGATTCTTTGACGAATTCGGTGCTTAGTCTTAGCCGGCGCATTGGCGCTTGAGTGTTGCACAGTTTCTTTTTCAACGTTTCTTTAAACTTGATTTTGTTTGGTCATCTGTGGTTTTTGTGTAGTTGTGTTTTACACATAATGAATATGGTGTAGTAAGTCATAAGATTTAAATGGGTAATTTCGTCTAACATACTCGTTAATCCCAAAAGGAGGGATAAAAGAGAAAATGAAAACACTAAGAAAAATAAGAAAAAGCACAAAAGCCCTTAGCCCCGTAGTCGCATCAATCATACTCATCGCAGTCACCGTCGCAGTCAGCATCGCAGTAGCCGCATGGATGGGAGCACTAACCGTCGGATTCATGGGAACAGAAGAACTCAAAATCACAAGCATGACTTTCACTGGTCAAACAGCATAACTATTGGTCGCCAACAACACAGGAACATCTCCAGTAACAATCAATGAAGTGTGGGTAAACAATTCACCAATTGCAGCAGCGTAGTGTTACTGGCGACGGGACGAATCAATATCTGCAAACTCAGGACAACAATTCGTTATAACCACTGCTGTAACTGACGGCTACAACTATCAAGTCAAGCTCGTCTCAACCAAAGGCAACACTTTCATGTACACTGCAGTCGCTCCAGCATTAAATTCCCCCATTATCTTTACGTTAGAAATCGAGGGGTAGGGTGAAAAAAATCACTCTCAATTTCCCTTTCTCTTAGTTTCCTCTTTGGAGGTGCAAAAACAAAATGGTAGTACAAATAAAAGAATATGGATCAGCTGAAAATATAGCCGAAACCTTAGACAAGGAAATAGCCGAAACCAAGAGCACGTTAGGCGAATACTTGCGAAGGCTAGACGAAATTCGCAACTTGGCGGAGAAATCAAAGAAGATCCGCGAAGTAGTAATGAAACTAGCTGGAAAAGCAAAAGCAGGCAGCGAAGGCCTAGGCGAAATCAACGTCGGAAGCCTAAACATCATACTAGACGCTAACCCATTCCACGAATTAACAGCGATAGAATCCGTTGTTCGCAGCCACCAGGAACGCCTACTCGTCCTCCAGAAGGCACGTGAAGCTCTTAAATGGCTAGATCAACTCGGCGATACTGAAGGCTTGAAATACTTAGTGGTTGAAAGCGAAGGAGTCCCAGAACGCATTCTGTTCAAGATCTCCTAAACGCTGGACACCACGAAAGACCATGAAGGAGCCATTAAGACATGAGTAATCAAGTATACGCTTTGGCGCTCGATAACACGCTGCGAGAAATCAAGAACGTTTGCCCAGATGTGACTAGCATCTTCGTCTTCGAAGAAAACTCGCAAACCATCGCCAAAGACGACGACACAACCCAGGAAACCATAAACAAAACCGTAGACGCATTCCAAGCTATCAAATCAAAATCAGAAACCTCAGGCGGCTTAGAAGCGGTAACCATACAAGGCTCCGAAGGTCGAGTAAACATAGCCTCCATCAACAACTTTTATTTAGCAACCGTCACTTCGAAAGAAGCTGACGAAAAATTCGTAAACTCATTAACCCGCATTCTGATTCCTACAGTCGTCAAAATCGTCGATCAAATCCAGCCTGCCCCCACAAGAAGCGACGAACCAACCATGACCGCAGAACTCGAACTCGTACAGGAATCAATACAAGAGCCCATACAAGAACCCGTTGAATACGCCTACCAAGAAGAGGCCGTTGAAGAAGCTGAACATACCGAACAACCTGAAGAAGAAATGCCGACCGTTGAAGAAACCGTTGCAGAAGAACTTGATTGAATCCGTCCAAGAAGTTCAGGCTGACAATGTTGAGGAAAATGGTCTGGTGCTTCCGGAACCTCCTGTAACTCAAGTGATTGTTGAGAGTCTTGGACGTTTGCAGTTCAAGTCAGACACGGTTCGCGTCGACAACTCAGTTATTGAACAGTGGAAAGATCTTTACGGTGACAGGATAATCGAGGAAGTTGAGCTGGATGCTCTGAACGGGAAAACAATAAGGTGCAAATTCAGTCCGATTAAGGATTCGAAATATCAGGGAAAAGGCGTGATCCAAATACCCGATAAGATCCAGGCTGCAATGGAAACCAGTAAAGGCAAGCTTGTGATGGTAAAACCGGTGGTTGAGTAGAAAGAGGGAAAATGATGGCTAAGAAAAAGAAAAGCATGAACGAAACTGCTGATACAGTATTCGCTGAAGAAAGCGCCCCGATAGTAGAGGCAGTAGAGGAAAAACAGGTTTCCCAGGATTTGGCTACTCGCTTGTCAAAAATGTGCGAACGGCCAGGAGTCTTAGGCTTCATACTGCGAGATGCAACCACCGCAACGATAAACCTTAAAGAACCCGAGAAAATTGTCGATTATGCCCTCTTGACATCTCAGACGCTGGAATCAAGCCAAGAAATTAGTCAAATGTTCAACCTAGGCGATTTCGAGAGCACGCTAATTGAAGGAAAAAACATGAAAACGCTCTGCTTTGTTCTCGATGAGAATAGAGTAAACATATTCATGGAAAAAGATGTAGACCACGCAGACATACTAAACAGCGTTAGGCAATAACAAGATAAACGCTACCAAGACTTGCAAATCCCGCCTTTTAAGGCGTTGTTAAATCCAACAATTTTTGAAAAGCCTTATTGATTTTAGCTTTTCCGTTTTCAAAATCAACCTTTGCAAACTCATACTTGTCTAAGAACGAAAGAATCTCTTCCATCTCCCGACCATCTAGGCTCGATTTCCTGCTTAGTCCTGCAATGCTATGCCACTTTCCGTCACTAAGCAGGTCCAGAATCATCGAGATCTTGGAAGCCAAAGGTCGTTTCTCCTAACCATCCTTTGTTGTCGCAGTACTTAAATGCCTTATGAGATTATCATTTAGAATACTGCTATAGAAAAAACCCCAAGTTTATCCACCCAAAGCTAGATAGGCAACCGACTAGAAATTTATCATCTTTTTGCCTTTGCTGTCGTATTCCATGAAGGTAGAAAGCATAAAAGAGAAAAAGAAGACACATAAAGCATTAAGATACAGCATACGTTTACAGGTGTCTCAAGAGAGCAGGACAGATAGGAAGAAAGAGAAGATGCATAAGAAACTATTGATTCCGGGTCCCACAGAAGTAAGCCAAACCATACTTCAAGAGCAAACCCATCCATTGATAGGTCACAGAAGCAAAGAATTCTCTGAGCTTTACGCTGGAATAACTGGAAAAATCTGCCAAGTACTTTGAATTGCCCGCAGATTGCAAACCGACCGTTACTACGTCTTCAGGTACCCTATGGTTTGACATCGTAGGCAGAAGCATCGTGAAAAATAAAGCCCTTGCATGCACCAACGGAGCTTTCTCGCAGCGATTCTCTCAGACAATTCAAGCCTGCGGCAAACAGGCTGACGTCATAGAAGTGGAGTGGGGCAAAGCCGTGAAGCCGGATATGATAGCGGAAAAGCTCGAATCAGGCAAATACGACACGCTAACCATATGCCACAACGAGTCTTCAACGGGGGTACGCAACCCGATCCATGAGATTGGAAAAATAGTGCGCAAAGACTATCCTGACGTTATGCTTGCTATCGACAGCGTCTCAGCCATGGCGGGAGATAAAACACTTCCCGAGGAAATCGGCTGCGACATCATCTTTGCTTCAACACAAAAATGCTTCGCGCTGCCTCCGGGGTTGGCTGTCGGTTTGGTCCATGATAGAGCATTGGAAAGGGCTAGAGAAGTTCCCAACCGAGGTTGCTACACAGATCTTCTGGAGATTTTCGA
Organism: Candidatus Bathyarchaeota archaeon; assembly: GCA_963720565.1. Classification (GTDB taxonomy): domain Archaea; phylum Thermoproteota; class Bathyarchaeia; order Bathyarchaeales; family Bathycorpusculaceae; genus A05DMB-2. The sequence continues at coordinate 83,775 of CAVRFW010000006.1, forward strand.
GTTCGAAAAGAAGAACCAGACGCCTTTCACACCGTGCATTCCACTGTTGTACGCTTTGAACAAGCGCATGGATTTGCTGCTTGAAGAAACCTATGAAGCTGTTTATCAAAGGCACAAAGATATGGCAAAGTACACGCAGCAATGGGCTAAAAACCATTTTGCGATGTTTTCTGAACCCGGCTACGAATCAATCACTGTGAGCTGCATCCAGAATACAATAGGAAAGAGCGTGAAAGAACTTAACGCGAAACTTGGAGAACGAGGATACACCATTTCCAACGGTTACGGAAAATTAGCGGAGAAAACCTTCCGCATAGGCCATATGGGCGAATGGAACCTCGCAGCAATTAAAGAAGTCCTAGCTAACATCGACGACATCTGGGGGCTCAAAAACTAACGTTCAGTTTCCAAGTCGGAAACGAAAGCTCAGATGAAGTAGTTGGAAAGACTGTGGGCTGAAAATCTTGGTTGATATCAGACCTTTCAGAGCAATACGGTATACAGAAAAGGCCGGTGACCCACAGAACCTGATAACCTTGCCCTATGACAAGATCGACTCTGCATTGCAGAAGAACCTACTATAGCAAGTCACCATACAACTACTGCCGCCTGATTCTGCCTATGGAAGAAAACAAGTATGAAGTCGCTGGACAACGAATCGACCAATGGACAAGAGAAGGCATACTGGCCAAAGAGGAACAGCCTGCAGTTTTCGTTTCAAGACAAGAATTCACGCTGTCAGGAAAAACACGTGTTCGCACGGGATTAATCGCCGCCTTGCGATTATACTCGTACAGCGAAGACATGGTTTTTCCTCATGAAATCACATATTCCGAACCGAAAGCCGACAGACTAAACATGCTAAGGAAAATTCAAAGGGATCTCGAACCCGTTTTTCTAATATACTCAGACCCCGAGAACAGGACAGTAGACTTGTTCGCTGAAATTGCAAAGAAGAAACCGACAACAGAGGTTGTTGATTCGTATGGGGTGAAGCATACTGTTTGGAAAATCTCAGATCCGCAGAAATTGGAGTTTTTAAGGAAAGAGATGGAAGACAAAACTTTGGTTATCACGGACGGCCATCACAGGTATGAGAGCGCCATTGCGTACCGGGACGAAAGACGCAGCGAGACGGAATGGACAAAGGATTCAGCTTTCAATTTTCACATGTGCTACATGGTTCCAGTCCAGGATGAAGGGTTAGTGGTTTTGCCCACTCACAGACTGCTGAAAGGATTCAGACTTTCCAAAAGCGTTCTGGCAGAGTTGAACCGGTTCTTTACCGTTTCAGAAATCGGGTCAACTGTTGAAGTTGCGGAAGCGTATCTTGAGAGACATAATCGAGAACATGGATTTTGTGTCTATGATGGGTCAAAAGTTTATGGCTTGCTCCTGAAGGACGAAAAAAATGTAGTCGAAATTATCGATGCTGGCTGCCCCAAGGAGGCATGTGTATTGGATGTGGTGATACTTCGGGATCTCATCTTCAAACATGTGATTAAGACCGGTGAGATGCAGATGGACAAGCATATCGTCTACGCCGGGTCAACGAAGGAAGCCTTTGAAAAAGTCCAGACTGGAGAAGCGGAGCTGGCATTCTTGGTTAATCCCATAAACCCGAAAATGGTTTGGAAAATAGCTCTAAAACGTTGGAGATTACCCGAAAAATCAACAGATTTCTATCCAAAGCCAGTTTCTGGCTTAATGATGATGGATATCTCATCTGATGAGAAGCTCTAGCTTTCAGGAAAAGTTTGCAGTGTTTGTCTGGCGGACTATTTTACGAATTTTGTTGCGTGCCGCTTGAATCGTTTCTTGCATGTCACGCTGCAAAAATGGAAAGTTTCACCCTGATATGTTATTTTGAATTTAGCCGTGTTTTCATCAAGAACCATGCCGCAGACTGGGTCTCTGAACATATTCCCTTTTCTCTACCTCAGTGAAAAGTATGTCTTCCGCCTTTTATGGTTAGTGGTATGATACCCACTATACAAAGTTCTGTTGACATATTTGTGATTCCTCGGGAAACCAACAAGCATATTTTGCCTTGTTTATTGATAAAACCCACGGGGACAAGTCTGGAAGATTTTTGTTTCAAACTTGGTGAAGCTATCTTTTTTTGTCTTCACTGTTTCTTAATAACAGAAGAAAAGTTGAGGATGCTCAGATTCGTTCGCGGGTTGGTGGTTTAGAAAAAGCCAACCACGGGCGAATCTGAATCTTGATGAGAGCCTATCTCTTCGATTTTTGTCTTTGTTAGTGCTTTGATGTTGTTGAAGTTGCTGAGTTCTCCGTAGCTAACTAGAGTGATAGCTGTGCCGTCGCCTCCCATGCGGGCGGTTCTGCCTACCCTGTGGAAGTATACTAACGGATCTTCTGGTACATCGTAGTTGATTATGTGCGTTATCCCTTGTATGTCTAAACCGCGTGCCGCAACGTCTGTTGCAACAAGTAGATCTAATCGTCCATTGCGGAAATCGGCTATGACATGTTCTCTCTGTGATTGAGTGAAGCCTGCGTGCAGCGCTTGTGTGTTGTGTCCTTTTGCGTATAGTCTATCAGCTATTTTGCTTGTTTCGTGGCGTGTTCTGCAGAAGATTATGGCTCTTTCCACATGGCTTTCCTTTAGTAGGTTGCAGAGGGTTTCGAATTTGCCGTGCTGGTTGACAACGGTGTAGTACTGTTTCATCTGTGTTAGTCCGATTTCGTCTTTGCTTACAAGGATTTTAATAGGGTTGCGCATGTAACGGTTGCAGACGCCCATAACTGTCTTGTCTATGGTTGCGCTGAAAAGGCTTGTCTGCCTATCAGTCGGTACTCTTGATATTATGTAGCTTATGTCTTCTATGAATCCCATGTCGAGCATCCGATCGGCCTCGTCTAACACCACGACTCTAACGTTGGACAGGTCTAGCACGCGTCTTTCTAGAAGGTCAATTACTCGACCTGGTGTGCCAACGACGATTTGAGCGCCGTATTGAAGCTCGCGTACTTGCCTCTCAATTGAGGCTCCGCCATAGACTGGCAAGACCTTGAGCTTGGCGTATTTCGCGAATAGGCTCATTTGCTGTGCCACTTGAACGGCGAGTTCGCGTGTAGGGACAAGAATTAATCCTTGAACTTTTCTAATTTGCGGTTTTAGGCGTTCCACCATTGGAACTCCGAACGCAGCTGTTTTGCCCGTTCCTGTTTGTGCTTGCCCGATGACATCCTTGCCATCGAGGAGCGGAACTATCGCTTGAGCTTGAATCGGAAAAAGACTGTCAAACCCAAGTTCTTTAATGCTTCTTAAGACTTCCATGCTCAATGGTAAGTCTTTAAACGACTGTATTTCCAATATATCTTATTTCTCCTGCCACAGAAATGTTCATGCTTTTCCAAAAGCTTTTCAGGAGCTTAGTTAGGTACATGAGTTAATGTGACACTGCAGATGGACGAGTTCGCCTATAAAAAGGTTTAGCACACTCTTAACAAAAAGAAACGAGAAGGCTGACTCTTTAGCCTTAAGAAGAAGAAAACGGGCTTTTTAGCGGCGACCGAAAAAATGTTGTCAGCTTGGTTGCAAGGGAATTACCCAGAAGCTGATAATGTCGCCTTTAACCCATTTGCCCCCTACGCTTTTCACAACATCATTTATTTCATCCCATTCAGCCTTCAAGTACTGAACAGGCTTAACCACCACATAATCGCCTTCCACAGTGAAGCTTAGCAACGCGCGTTGTTCGGCACTGAATTCCTTCTCCACTCCGCCTGTGCCCTGACTTATCTGAGTCCTGGTTCTTTCCACGGGTTTAGGCTCAGGCTTAAGACTTGTCTTGGGCTGCGACACAGACTTAGAGGTTTCAGGATATATTATGTTTAATTCTGGAATCGGGAAGGATTCTCCAACATCTTCAAAGCTGTCGCTTCTAACTACCGCAGAGACCTGCTTCGAAAAAGGATCGTACTTTATCGCAAGAAGCTCAAGATCACTCGGCAGGTTAGAAGGGCAACATGACGTTTTTCCCCGCAATGCGTCCAAAAGGAATTCAGGGCTAAGTTTTATCATCCTCGTCTTCATATTTCAATCACTCTCAAAGTCACGTTTCTAACTGCAGTCAAACAACTTAAAAGTATTGTCAACAACTCGGCAAACCTACTTGCATAATCTAGATTATTGGCTGCAGATACAGAAATGAAGTCAGGCCTATATCTATGCGATTTCTCATCGGACTTGTACGACAAGTCGTAAATTTCGGATTATGTGTCTTAGTTGGCAGAACAAAAACAGGCTAGAAACATTGTTCTTTTTCTACCAAGCCTAAGCTAATGCAATGGTAAACTCATGTTTATCATATAGAGATACTTAGTATCTGTAAAAGCGAGCGAATCCGGAAATATGGAAGTCTCAAAATTATCGAGTGCATTTGATATTGAAATTGTTTTTCCAGAGGGCTTCTCGTTTTTTGAACCTTATCTTCAATACTTTGTCAGGGAGGTTCTTGAGATAGGAGGCGAGGCCTACGTATCTATGGCTCTCTGACGGTAATATTTCTGGATTATTCATCTATGATGACTTTGAGAAGTCTGGAACGGTTTTCACGAGATCGAGGGAAGTATTTGACTACTTTTACGGATCGAAGCCGTTCAATTTTCTTTTTGCAGAGCTGAAAACTGAAGCCGAACACGAAATCTACAACATACATAGTATAAACCTGGAAAAACACGACATCGTTCACAGGTTCAGCCATGAAATCTCAATGGCTAGCGATGAGCAAACAAGTGAAATAGAACGGTTCATGGTTCTGGCGCACCCTGAAATAAACAGGAAATGGACAAGAGTCGCGCTAAAGTACGGAGACAAATGCTTCACTGTCAGGTTAGACAGCGAGATTGCCGGTTTAGGCTGGGCTTCATGTGTTAACGGCACCGGAAGAGTTCACTCTCTTTTTGTGCAACCTCAATTCAGGAAACTAGGCATAGGCGAGGACATCCTCTACGCACGACTTCTGTGGTTGAAGTCAAAACATGCACGCCTAGTATTCTCAGAAATAGCCCACGACAATTCTCCCTCTTCAAGAATCGCCACGAAAGCGCAAATGATGGTGTGTGGGCAAGTTTACCAATACTTCAAGAAGAAAACAGCAAGCAACGAACCCGCCAACGTCTATCTTCGGGGAGCCCCACAGTAAGGACAATTCGTAACGCGTGAATCTATCAATGCTCCGCAGTATTGGCAGTTTACTTTTACTATTTCTTTGACCACGATTTGCTGTACTGGAGCCTGCTTCGGAGTCAGATCAATATCCTCCCGCGGGGGCGGTGGCGGCTGATCACTCGGAGGCGTATAAACCGGACGCTGAGCTGGGTGTCTTGGAAGCCTTCTTCTACCTCTTGAAACAGCGTAGACAATCAAAACAACTCCAACGACTACGAGTACTACCACAATGAGAACAGCATACTTCAGCAACTCTGAGAAGAAATCAGGCACGGTTGGCGGGCCCGTCTGCAACTGATAACTTGCTTCGTTGATGTACAGCTTTTCAGTGTAGGTGAATCCTGTTCCCGAAGGATTGGTATCATGCTCAGTGTAATCGTAACCTATGATGTAGCCTGAGACAGGATCAAAATATGCACTCCAAGTATACGTAGCGGTGAATTGCCCGTACTCGTCGTTTCTCTGGTAACTCCCGTCGCCCTGAGTGAAAATCGCATACACATTTCTGTCCTCTGATGGAAGGAAATAACTATACTCCTTAGACTTCACAGTCATCAGAGTGTCCAGAAGATAGAAGGAGCCGCTTTCAGGAATTGCAGTATCCATGCAGAACCACACAGTTGGATTCACGTATCCAACTTGGTCGTCAGTTCCGTTGACGTATCGAAACGTGTTTGAGGAAAAAGTAAAGTCGCCCGATGAACTGCCACTGTCGGTTGAACCGTCATTGCTGCTGAAATCCCAACTGTAACTGAAGTGAACAGATACGATTCCGTCCCCAGTCACTCCGTTAACATTTTCCGTTCCAGTTACCACAGTGTGCTCTGTGTATCCGGCATAATCTCCCGAACCGCTTCCCACGTCAATAACCTCATAGTAGCTGAAATAGTCCCCTTGATGAGGAACAAATGCGGAGAAGGCGTGACTCGGTAACAGAACAAAGCACAGCAAGAGTGCGATCATAACAAT
>CAVRFW010000007.1:0-120403 GCA_963720565.1 Candidatus Bathyarchaeota archaeon
GGCAAAAAACTTGTAAGTCCAAAATAGCGCAAGCGTTGTTCTTTCTCAGACAAATACAATTGGGCTGTGTGGTTACTGATGGGGGTAGGGGAAGCCTTCTCCTTTGCTCCTCGTTTCTTCCTTGCGGGGGCGTTTCAAGATGGGGTGCTAACTGCTTTCTGGGGTTTGGTGTGTTGTTGGGTTTAGGCTTGAATGGTTGGGTTTCTTCTTGTTGGGCCGTCGGCGGGGGATGGCATTACAACGGTGGCTTCAGGGGTGGAGGTTTTTGATAGGGTTCTGGTGATGAGGTTTAGCGAGTTTTCGGGTGAAGGATGGCAGGCTGGCCTTCGGTTGGTTAGGGCGTAGACTTTGCGTGGTCTTTCATGGGTCATGTTCCATTCGCTTTTGACTTGTCCCTTCTTTTCAGCGTTTCCTGGTAGGAGATCACACGGTACTTGGGCCGAAGTAGACGCCGAAGCTTCGGCGTATGTTGGTGATTATCTGGTAACCGTGCATGGGCTCGTTTCTGAGCAGTTGGAGGACGATCATGTCGAGTAGGCCTTTGGTTAGTTTTGTTTGGGCTTCTTTTTGGGGGTTGTTCATTTTTTGTTTTTTCTCCTTGTTGTATTTTTGTTCTACACGTGTACGATAGGTCTTTCTTGAGACATATGTCGTACGATACTATCAATGCGCAGACCTCCGATTTAACGATACAGACATACTTGCGAGCATATCGGAAACATATCAAAAGAAGCCTTGAGACAGAAAAAACAACATGTCAGACGCTGAAATAACCCCGGAATCGGCATATCTAAAGCATCGTTGAACTGTACAACAGGTGCGCGAGAAACCGTTAAAACACCATCATAAACCTACACTACCAATACAGATCCAAAATCCATCAAAAACCCTAGAAGAGCACTCTAGGAAGTTGCCCGCGCAACCCGCAATCCAAGCTCAATCCCGCAGGTTCAAACATGCGCTTTACGGCATATGTTCTTGGCGTGCGCTTGAGGCAAGTATTCTGCGATTGCCAACATCAGAATTTTACTTTTTGAGGATCTACTTTTTTATAGTTTGAAATTATCTGCTTAAGATAGACTAACACGTCAATTAGAAGTGAAGGGTGAAGGGTGACGTTATATGAATTTGAATAATTTTACTATTAAAGCTCAAGAGGCTATTCAGAAAGCTACAGAGATCGCCTTATCAAAGCAGAATCAGGCAATTGAACCCTCACACTTGCTCAAAGGCATACTGATGGTCGACGAAAACGTAGCACCATATCTACTGAAAAAACTAAACGTTAACTTTGAGCTCTTCTCAAAACAGCTCGATAAATTAATTGACGATTTACCCAAAGTTAGCGGAGGCCAACAATTCCTCTCACTCAACTCAAATCAGGTTCTCCAAAAAGCCCAAGAGATGGCCACAGAATTTAAAGACGAATTCATCGCCATCGAACACTTGTTGTCTAGGCATTTTAGTCTCAAACGACTCCGCCTCAAGATTACTAAAAAACAACCAAGTTACCGAAAAAGGCCTCAAAGAAGCCATCAAACAACTACGCAAAGGATCCAACGTTAATTCGCAAACGGCAGAAGAAACCTACAACGCACTAAACAAATTCGCCATCAACCTAAACGACCGAGCACGACAAGGAAAACTCGACCCCGTCATTGGACGCGACGAAGAAATCCGCCGAGTCCTCCAAATCCTATCTCGACGAACCAAAAACAACCCCATCCTCATAGGCGAACCCGGCGTAGGCAAAACCGCCATTGTGGAAGGCCTAGCCCGACGCATAATCGACAAAGACGTCCCAGAGAACCTCAAATCAAAACAAATCTACGCTCTAGACATGGGCTCGCTCATCGCAGGAGCAAAATACAAAGGCGAATTTGAAGAACGCCTAAAAAGCGTAGTTAAAGAAGTCATCTCAGCTGAAGGTGATATAGTCTTATTCATAGACGAAATCCACACCCTCGTTGGAGCAGGTGGAGGTGAAGGAGCCATGGACGCCGCCAACATTCTAAAACCAGCGCTTGCCAAAGGAGAACTACGCGCCATCGGCGCCACCACCCTAAACGAATACCAAAAATACTTCGAAAAAGACAAGGCCCTGGAAAGACGATTCCAACCCGTCATGGTCAATGAACCAGACACACTAGACGCTATATCGATTCTACGCGGCCTCAAAGAACGCTACGAAATATACCACCATGTCCGAATCAAAGATGAAGCCATAGTCGCCGCCGTCGAACTCTCCCAAAGATACATCTCCAACCGCTTCCTACCCGACAAAGCCATCGACCTCATAGACGAAGCAGCCTCCAAACTCCGCCTAGAAATCAACTCCGCCCCCGAAGAACTAGAAACCATAGACCGAAAAATTCGTCAACTTGAAATCGAACGCGAAGCCATCAAACGCGAAAAAGACGAACCCAAACTAAAAACCCTAAACCAAGAAATAGCCAACCTCAGCGAAACACGCAACCAACTCAGAGCAAAATGGCAATCCGAAAAAACCCTGGTCGACCAAATCCAAATAAAAAAGAACGAAATCGACCAACTCAAATTCGAAGAAGAAAAAGCAAATCGCAACGGCAACCTAGAAAAAGTCGCAGAAATCCGCTATAGCACCATCCCCGCCGCAGAAAAAACCATCGAAACCCTAAAGAAAAAACTCCAAGAGCTACAAAAAGAATCCGCCATGGTCAACGAAGAAGTCGACGCGGAAGAAATCGCTGAAGTCGTCTCCCGATGGACAGGCATCCCTGTAAGTCGCATGCTCCAAAGCGAAAAACAAAAACTACTCAGCCTAGAAACAGAGCTCCACATGCGAGTCGTCGGACAAGACGAAGCCATCAGCGCAGTCTCAGACGCGATAAGAAGAAGCCGTGCAGGACTCCAAGACCCCAAACGACCCATCGGATCATTCATCTTTTTAGGCACCACCGGAGTAGGAAAAACCGAATTAGCAAAAGCATTAGCGGAATTTCTATTCAACAACGAAAACAACATGGTTAGAATCGACATGTCCGAATACCAGGAGCGCCACACCGTCTCAAGACTAATTGGTGCACCCCCAGGATACGTAGGCTACGAAGAAAGCGGACAACTAACCGAAGCAGTGCGAAGAAAACCCTACGCTGTTGTCCTTCTAGACGAGATTGAAAAGGCGCATCCTGACGTCTTCAACATACTTCTGCAGGTCCTTGACGATGGTAGACTAACCGACAATAAAGGCCGAACCGTCGACTTCAAAAACAGCATAATCATAATGACCTCAAACATTGGCTCACATATAATCCAAGAAAACCTAGAAAAAATAACCCCGCAAAACCGCGAAGAAATCCTAAATCAAACCAAAACCCAAGTCTTTGACCTGCTTAAAAAGAGCATCAAACCAGAATTCCTAAATCGCATCGACGAAATAATAATGTTCCAACCCCTAACCCAAGACCAAGTCCAAAACATCGTAGAACTCCAACTAAAAAACATCCAAAAAATGCTCGAAAAAAGCAACATCAAACTAACCATTACAAAAAAAGCCATAAACCACATCGCCACCATCGGCTATGACCCCCAATTCGGCGCCCGACCAATAAAACGAGTCATCCAAAAAGAAATCCTGAACGAACTGTCAAAAATGATCCTAGCAAGAAAAAGTCGATAAAAACGCAGCCATCATCGTCGACGAAAAAAACGGAGCGTTGGTATTTAAGAATAAATAAATATCAGGAAAGAAGGAATAGCAATCATGGAAGGTTGAGAAAGTGTTAGCGGCGAGTCTTTTCTCAGGCGGCAAAGAATCTGTTCATGCCATATCTACTGTCGAAAAACAAGGTGTTGAGGTTAAGCATTTAATTCACCAGATTCCAACTTTCACATCGCCTCATGCACACAATATTGAAGCCCTAAAAACGCTTGCAAAATCCATGAACAAACATTTCGCACTCGTAGACCTTCACAAAGGTGAACAAGAACTTGTTGACTTGCTCAAGAACCTCAACGTTGATGCACTCGTTGCAGGAGACATCAACGTTCCACAACACATAACGTGGCTCCAAAACATATGCAGTCAAGCAGGCATAGAACTGCTTGAACCTCTTTTCGGGAAGAATACATCAGTTTTATTCCAGGAAATGTTTAGTGAGCCCAGGTTCAAAGCTACAATCATAGGTGTAAACACAAAATATCTAACGGATGAGTGGTTAGGGTTCACAATAAGCAGTGAAACGGCTGAAGCCTTCTTGTCAAGAACGCAACAAATAGACCCTCTTGGAGAGAACGGTGAATTCCACACCATAGTTGTTGAGAGTCCTCTTTACTCCAACACATTCAAAATAAAGCCATTGGAGAAAATAACTGAAAAAGACATGACATATCTTCGCATAATGATTTCACCTCTTAACCCAACAACTTACGATACTGAGCGCGTGCAGGAAAAGTAGATTTGCGGTTGCGCGAGCGCGCAGATTAAAAAGCAAACGTCAGATAATGGATGCCAAAAAAACCAGGCCGGTGTGATAGAAATGACCAAGAGGGAGCGAAATATCAGGTTTTGTCAAGCCAGGGTTTGAGGCTGTGCGGGAAGCCTTCGTCGAGAACTTTGAGCGTCGCCATGAGCTTGGAGCCGCCTGTTGCATCTACTACCGTGGGGAAAAAGTCGTTGACCTCTGGGGCGGTATCCGGAACAAGGCGACTGGCGAACCGTGGGAAGAGAATACGATGGTTCTCGTCTCCTCAGCCACGAAGGGACTCGCCGGTCTGGCCATGGCGCTTGCTCAATCCCGCGGGTTGTTTGATTACGACGAGCGTATTTCAAAGTACTGGCCGGAGTTCGCTCAGCAAGGGCAAGGACAAGATCACCATCCGGCAGCTGCTGGCACATCAGGCAGGGCTTTTTGCTTTGGATGAGCGCGTGGACACGAGAGTAGAGGCTGACCTTGACAAGCTGGCGGTCATACTAGCGCGACAGAGACCGGCTTGGGAACCAGGGACGCGTCAGGCCTATCATGCCATCACCCTCGGATTCTATGAGAGCGAGTTGCTTCGTCGAGTCGACCCGAAGCACAGAAGCCTTGGGCGGTTCTTCCACGAGGAAATAGCTAGTCCCCTGGGGCTCGATTTCTACATCGGGCTGCCGGAAGACATTCCCAATTCCCGGCTGGCAAGAACCTACATGGCTAATCCGGCGCCAGCGGCACTCAAAGCGCCCATCCCTCTGGTGCTCGCATGTCATGAACCCTCGCTCACGCATACAACAGGGCGTTGTGGGGAGAACTGCCAGAAGACAAGGAGCATGTCTACCCTCGGAACGTGGAGGTGCCTTCTGGAGGAGGAATCGGAACTGCTCGTGCGATCGCCAAGGCATATGGCGTCTTCGCCACCGGCGGAAAGGAGCTTGGATTGCGTGAAGAGACCTTAGAGCAGCTAATGGCACCTGCGGTTCCGCCGACTCATGGATTCTACGATGAAGTAATGAAATTGGAGGGAATGGAAATGTCCCTTGGCTTTATGAAGCCAAGCCAGAAGGTTCCTTTCGCTCATCCGAGCTCCTTTGGCATGCTAGGATTTGGGGGATGCTTTGGTTTTGCTGATCCCCACGCCAAGATTGGCTTTGCATATGTCCCGAATCTGAACTGATTTCTACTTGATGGATCCGAGACAAAATGCGCTTCGTATGGCGATGTATCGCTCGATCGGCGAAACGAATCCATTCCTCTTGCAGTAGGAAAGAGGAGCGCACTCTTTAACTTGAGAGAGTATTCTAATTCTTTTAATAGTTACTAGAATCGCATATACTCAAGGACAATGCAATATTATAGGAGTGTTTTAGGATGAACTTAGAAGAGTATTCTCGTTGTGATGGTGTCGCTCTAGCTGAATTGGTGAGAAAACGAGAAGTCTCACCGAAAGAACTGGCGCATCTCTTTGTGGAAGCAGTGGAAAAGGTCAATCCCAGAATCAACGCTGTCATAGAGGTCTATTCAAGATCGTGTCGAAGGGTTGGATGATCATGCGATACCTGCTGGTCCATTCGCAGGGGTGCCCTTCTTGATGAAGGATATCGGAGCTGGTGAAGGCGGACGGCTTCAAGAGAGCGGGTCGAGGCTCATGAAGGGACATGTCGTGGACAAGGACTCGTTTTTGACCACGCTCTTCAAGAAAGCAGGTTTGACCCTTATGGGTCGTACAACAACGCCAGAATTCGCCTTAGGAGTCTCGACGGAATCGGAACTTATGGGTGCAACTCGCAATCCGTGGAATCTTGACACCATTTGCGGCGGTTCTAGCGGTGGTTCTGGAGCGAGCATCGCAGCTGGCATCGTGCCGATGGCGCATGGAAGCGACAACGGCGGCTCGATCCGCATCCCAGCAAGTGCTTGCGGCCTTGTCGGATTGAAGCCTTCCCGAGGACGCGTGACCCTCGGGCCAGACATCGGGGAGATGTGGCCCGGAATGTTACAAGAGTTCATCCTGAGCAGAACCGTCCGGGATACTGCTTTGATGCTAGACATGGTGTCAGCGCCTGCTCCTGGTGACCCGTTCATCATAACTCAGCCCGCTCGACCTTATGCCCAAGAAGTGAACGCCCCAACAGGGCACTTGCGAATAGCCTGGACCACCGATTCTTGGCAACCTGGCGCCTCCGTGGATTCAGAAGTCGTCAACTGTGTGGAGCAGGTAGTCTCTGAATGTGAAAGGATGGGCCATGAACTCGTTGAGGCGAGTCCAGTCTTTGATTATGAAGAGTACCTCCGCGCCACATGCATTGCTTGGTCCTTCGGATTGTACGCAGGGATGGATATGTTCGCAGCTATGACGGGACGAAAAATCAGCGAGGAGAATTTGGAACCCGTGATGTTGTCATTTTACAACTACTCCAAAGGTCTCAGTGCGGCTGACATGTTCATGACTGAATTTGTCTTGAACAAATTCCGACGAACCTTTGGGAAATTCTTCGAACAGTATGATCTGCTGCTCACACCCACATTGGTCAAGTTGCCGGAGCCAATTGGCAAGTACACGAAGATGCGGACAGACATTGATTATGTCGGGTATATGCGTCTGTGCGACGAAGTCCGAATCCATCCCCCAGCTGCCAATGTGACTGGACAGCCAGCAATATCATTGCCTCTTGGACAAAGCCAATCAGGCTTGCCGATAGGGGTACAGTTCATGGCTAGGTTTGGGGAGGAAAGCACGTTAATTCGTCTGGCAAGTTCACTTGAAAAAGAAATGCCTTGGCATGATCGAATTCCACCTATCCATGCAAGCCGGTAGTCTCTTGAAAAAAATGAGGCGGCAGCCGTCCGCGCGCGCTAAAAACATGCCAAGAATGATTGCCAATGAAATCCTTGATAATTTTATTTTCTTACCATCACAACAACACCAAGAAAATAGCGGAAGCAATATCAAAAGTGCTTGATGCTCAGATAAAGTCGCCTCAAGAAACTGACCCAGAGGAGCTTAACCAATATGATCTTGTCGGTCTTGGCTCAGGCATATACAGCTACCAACACCATAAATCTCTGCTTGACCTCGCCGATAAACTACCGCAAGTGACCAACAGGAGAGTGTTTGTCTCTTCTCAACCACTGGAGCACCAATAACATTTGGAGACATCTGCAATCACGAAAGCACTTGAACAGCACAACCCACTCAAGGAGAAACTGCAATCCAAAGGATACGTAATTGTCGATGAATTCATTTGTGCAGGTTTCAACACTAATAGTTTCCTCAGACTGTTTGGGGGAATAAACAAGGGCAGACCTAACGCTGAAGACCTCAAGCACGCGCAGAAGAGTTTGCTCAGAACCTGAAGCAAAATTTCGAGCGCATCCCTTGAGAACTACAAAACCAATCTCTGAGAAGAAAAATGGGTGACGGGAGGTGTCGCCACTGAGGGTCTTTTTTTTGGGGTTCGCGCCTTCCGCCTCCAAATCGAAAGCCACAACATTCTGAGTTCGCGTCTATTTCGAAGCGGAGACGCTAATGCTTACAATGGAATTTGCGGTTTCATCAACTTCTTCTTTCGTCAATTTCAAGTTGCTAACGACTCTCTTGACTTCGGGTTCGCTTAAGATGAAGTCGAGCGGATAGTTTTTCTCGCTTAGGACTTTCACGTCTTTGAAACCAGCGTCTCGCATCAAGCCAAGATATTTGTCTTTGATTTCTGCGCCCGCGACACAGCTAGTGTACGCTTCAGCGCTCTTCTGAATCTCTTCTGGTAAGTGTTTCAACAGAACAATATCTGAAACCATGAGGCGACCGTTGGGCGCCAGGACTCTGAAAGCTTCTTCAAATACTCGTTTCTTGTTCGGTGCCAGGTTTATTACGCAGTTTGAGATTATGACGTCGACTCGAGCTGTCTGCTAATGGCAGGTTTTCGATTTCTCCGAGTCTGAATTCAACGTTTGTGTATTTGCCTTTCTTGGCGTTCGTTCTTGCTTTGTCCAGCATCTCGGGAGTCATGTCTACACCGATTACCTTTCCTGTCTTTCCGACTTTCTTGGCTGCCAGGAAGCAGTCGAAGCCGCCTCCCGAACCTAGGTCGAGGACTCTTTCGCCCTCTTTTAGGGATGCCATAGCTGTTGGATTGCCACAGCCCAGACCGAGATTAGCCCCTTCTGGAACAACATTCATTTCGTCTTCGCTGTAGCCGATTATCTTGCTGACCTGATCGTTTGATGGAGCTGAACAGCAACTTGAGGTAGGAGCGCAGCCGCAGTTAGGGCCCTTGTTCTTGGCAACTTTCGCGTAGCGTTTCCGTACTATTTCCTTCACGTTTTCTTCTTTCATTTTCAAACCTCCTGATTAGTCAATGATTTGAGTAGTGGACCAAGCGTTTTTGTCACAGCACCGACGAGTTTTTCTGCTTTTACCATCGTGATGCAGCATACTTCACCGTTCTTCTCGCAAGCCACCAAGGCCAACTTTTCGTTCGGCTTGATGTTTGCTTTTTCTCGCAAATCTTTGGGCAGCACGATTTGCCCCTTCGCGTCCATGGTTACGACCGCGTCGATTCTGCAAGTGTCATCTTCACATTTGGTCACGCTTAATCACCATGCAAAGAGCAGTATATTTCAGCATACTTAAACTTTTCCTAAAAATCAGAAAAATCTGATTATTTGGATTAAATATTAGTTAGCCTTTCGCCCGCCTTCTTTCGAGGGAAATCCGCAGAGCACAAGACGCAACGTACGGTTCCGCTGTTAAAACTGATACAAATTCTTGTGGCACTAAGAAAGTTAGGTTGTGCTCCATTTATCGATTAACGCGCGTAAAGCAATAGAAACCTTTGGCACGGAGCAACCTTTAACGGGTCAAAACGCAGTAGGGTTTTGGCAATTGCTGCATTTATCGGCATAGCGATGTAATAATGTTCCACATTTAGAACAGGTATAGTGTTTTTCCTGTTCTGCTACCCAGCGTTCGGTGCCCAATTCCTTCCATCGAGGTATAGATTTCAATATGTTATTTCTGGCAGCTTCGATAGGAAAATTCTTTATGTTATTACATGGAAAATCATCACATTGGTGGCAGCCTTTCAGTTCTTTTTTCTGCGCACATGCTCTAACAGGACATGTCTTAGCGAATTGAAAAGTCTTTTCCGACATGCATCCCTCACAAGCTATGTTCTCAGGTGAAGTGCCAAAGAAAGAAGCAAGGTCTTCTTTGAGTTTCTGGTCATTATTTTGATCTGCTGCTCGTACTGAACATACACTACAATACATACCGCATGGCGACAGATACTCATTCTTTACGCCCATTTTTTTCTCCTCCTTTCTCCTCTAATCCTAAAGAAACATAATCGCTATTCTGTTGCAGTTTGCTTATACGGTTTGCGTAGAAGATTCATTCTCAGCTACCTTTTCCTACTATTAACTAGCTAAGAAACACGCAAAAAGAAGGCTCGGCTAACCAGCCAATTCCAGAACACTCGCTCACTAAGGTGTATAGCACATTGAGTTTTCGAAGTAGTCTCTTGATATGCGAATTAGGTTTTGGTCTTGCGAAAGCATGGCAGTTTCAGAAAAAGTCCAGTCTGACACCGTTATGAGTGTTTTCATATCCGATATTATCAAGTTTACGGGGCAACATAGCTGGCGAACATCACCCAAGTCTTTTATTTTTTCCGTCTTGAACATTTCTTCTGACAAGGCAATGTTCAGTTTGATTCTCCGCTTATCCTGAGCTTCACGAAGTGGTGCGCTGAGTTCTTTGAAAAGTTCAGGGTACGAAACGAAGAAAGTTATCTCCTTCCGAGCAGTTCTCAATCAAAGCTTTCATTCTGTTTAAAACAATGTTCTTTCCGCTTAGGATGTAGCCTATTTCCAATTCTTCAGGCTTTTCGGCGCTGTCATAAATGGGCGACAACATGTCAACCAAGACATCTGCTTCCTTGAGTTCTTCATTCAACTTCTCTGTCAAACGCTGTTTCAGGTTCGCAATTGCCTCTTTCGGCGGAACAGGCTTGTACACCTTCGGGTTAGCATTGCGGACGACAAGCATTCCCTTCTCCGAAAGCCCGTCAAGTGCATAGTATATTTTCGTATCAGAAATTCCAGTCTCTTTGCATAGCGCACTCGCAGTCAAGTTTGGGTGAACCAACAAAGTCGCATATATTTCTGCTTCATGCGTCGACAAGTCCAAGTTCTTCAAACTTGAAACTATTCGGTCTCGTGCAATTGTTTCATTTCCTTTCATTATCGACGTTCTCCTGCTTTCTGAGAAGTAAATGTCAGAAAAATCTTATATGCTTTTCTACTGCACATAGAGAAGTAGAAGAATGTGAAGGAAGGACTGACATGGAAGAAAAAATAAAATGGCTAATAGCGGCTGGCGCAGCGTTCAACGCAAACTGCCAACCGTGCCTAAAAACCATATTCAAAAAGGCTCTCGAAGCTGGAGCCAGTAAAAAAGAAATCGCGGAAGCAATCGGAGTGGCAAAGCTGGTCCGAAGAAACGCCACTACTTTTATGGACAAGTTCGCCGCGGGCATGACTGAGATGGAGATCGGAGAAGAATCTGGCAATACTGGCTGCGGGTGCAGCTGAATCAAGCAAAAGGAAAAAATGGAGGTGAAATGAAATGACCGAAAAAACTCAAACAAACAAAGTCTTGGATGCCATAGCATGGGGCGTGTTTATTGTCTTGCTCGGAGCCGGATGGATAGCATCCTCTTACTACAAGATGGACACTGGAATTTACGTCGCTCTTGGAGCTGGACTTATTCTGATAGCTCTAAATCTTACAAGACGGGCCATGGGAATCACAATAAGCAAATTCAGTCTCTTCATAGGTCTGCTCGCTCTTGCTCTCAGCGGTTCTGGTATTGGGATTCGAAATGCCCTTCATTCCGACGGTGATTGTACTCGTTGGCTTTTTCATCGTTGCCGAAGGTCTTCAGAGGCGTTTTCACAAGGCACAAGAGGCATAAGGCAAGTTTCTAGAGCATGAGTTAGACCTTGCGATTTCTTTTTTTTGATTTTTTGTCTTCTTTTCTATGTGAGCCTCACCGAAGGCTTGCACTAGTAGACGGAGTCTCTGGCGCTCGAGGAGTCACTTCAAGCATTCCTTAGCGCGGCGCGAAGTGCAGTAACTATCTCCAAGCAAAATTCTTAATAATTTCCTGTTTCGAAAAAAGGGATTTGTGGGAGACATCTCCATTTGTCCCATGTTCAAATTCCAGTGACGCTAACCACAACGAGCGTTTGAAATGGTTCTGAAAAAAGGGAAATGCGGGACGCTCACAATCTATAAAAGACAAACGAGAATACAGAATAACAGGGATTTTGCGTGTGGAAAGAAACAAAACATGCATTTCTTATCCACCTGAGAAACAATCAATGGTCAAATACCATTGAAAAAATCAGGCAAATCTACGCTTCCCCAGCCGCCATTAATAAAGCAGTCTTCTGTATTGGTCTCAACCTATGTTCGCAAAAAACCCTGCCTGCGATTTTTGGTGACGGAAATGAAGATTGCTATTTGTGGCGGGGGCTGGTCTGGACGCCTCCTCGCAGATACCTTATCAAATGAACATGAAGTAACGGTTTATGAAAGGAGCAAACAGCTGAAGGTAGTCTGCGCATGTGGCATACCGACTTCTCGTTTAACTGAAATATCAAAGGAGCATGGCCTAAACGCTGAAGACTATATTCTCTGGAAGTCTAAGACTCTCACGACGGAGCATAGGGGAAAACTCCGCTACGTATCGCTAAAGGGATTATGTACTTTTGACAAGTTCCAATTCATGCAGGACCTGTGCGTTGACGTGAAGTTTTCTTCAAATATGAATCCCAAATCAAGAATCGCTGCTGATTTGGTTGTGGACGCCACTGGAACAAGAGAACTTCTAGGGCGCCTCCCCCAAGATCTACTCTATGTTATGTACCAAGTGAAGGCACGGTTCAAGGAGCCTCCATTAAACGATTTTTACATGCGTTTTCCTTCGGACATGGGCAAGACTCTGTATCTCTGGTTTTTTCCAACTGGAGAGAGAGAAGCATATGTAGGCTGTGGTTCACTGCAAGGGTCAACAGCGGCAGAACAAGTAAATCGCTTCCTTCACAAATACAACGGAGAAACACTGGAGAAACAGGCTAAGCAACTGCGAATTAACCAGCCAAATCAAAGCCTCCCTTTCCATAAAGAAAACATTGTTGGGGTGGGCGGCAGCGTGGGGGGAATAAGTAGCTTCGCAGAAGGGAACGAACCGTCGGCAGTCACTGCAGACCTTTTAGCCAGAAACATCACCGATTTGGACGAATACCGAAAACAAGTCTTCAAACACCTTGAATGGCTAAAACAAGAATATGCCTACTACAATAGTCTCGCTCAAAATTCCAGATTAGGTTGGTTGTTAAACATATTGAAGCGGCATTCAACTAATAGAAAGCGCTATCGGGTTCCATTGAACCCACTTGCCATTAAAAAAACAACTTTTTCATAGCTAAAATGATGGTAGAAAAAAGGAGATTACACGGGAGACATATCAGCCCGAATGGGTCTCGTGCAGTCTACTCTTCTTGTTTCTTCGATAGGTAGGCTTCGACTTCAGCAAACTGTTTTTTGAATTCGCCTAAATCTATGCTGGTCGCATGTATCATTTCGCTCCAACCCGTTGTAAAGCGGGTCTAGAAAAGCGGTTTCAGCGATTTCGTCGTCAGTAGCTCCGTTCATTTTAGCTGCCCGCGTATGGAAATGAATACAGTATGGACACTTGATTGTTGCTGCAATAGCCACGCCCATTAGCTCTTTGTACTTGGCGGGTATCTTGGTCTCCGAGAAAGAGTATTCTTTCATTAGAGCCCATTCGTGGGGAACAACGTCGTGCGGAATCCTTTTGAACTGGTCGAGAACGACGCCCATAGTTTTCTTGATGTCTTCAAGAGTTGACTCGTACTCTGACATATTCTATGAACACCTAGTTTTTCCTACCTGAAATCAGTCTATAAGCGTTTGTGATTGCATCCCACCTATCACATTGAGAATAGATAGAGAAGAAACGACCTATTTTCCAGAATCAGAAGACAAATTTCGTGAGCAACAGCATTATCGACAGGATCATATAGGTTTGAGTGACCAACATTATCCACTTTGGATTTTCTGATGACAAATCCGTGATTTTTCCCTCCAGAGCGAGGCGGTCTTGGTTATCTGCATTTTCGTATTCTCTCGTTAGGCAGTATAGTTTCCAGAATTTTGACAGGACAAATAATACGACTATCGGTATTGCCAGAACGAAAACTCCTAAAACCGACAGTTGGTTACGAGACCCATTCTAGGAATAATGCTGTTGCAGTCAAAGCCGCACCTGCGCTCAACAAAACAATGCCCATCAAAGCTGCTCTGGATAGACCCATGCGCACCGTTAGAGTTTGAATGTCCATGGCTTTGTCACCGAAATAGTCTCGAATTTCAGTAGGCACGATAACGCCGTACACAGTAAGGGATAGACCTGCAAGAGACATTAGAAAATAGGTGTTGATTTCAGAGGTGAATGCGTAGTAAGCGAACAGTACGGGAAATACTGCCAGAACAAGCATCTGGCAGATCGGTCCGATCCAAAACCTTGCTTTTAACCGCAGAGGCGGAGCTGAAAATGCGATTCCCAAGGAGATGCCTACTATCCAGAGTGCGAGCAAGATTGGCTCCTGCATATACAGCGCCAGCGCTGAAACCAGAACGAGAGTCAAGCAAGATTTCAAGAATCATGACGTTTCTGACTTTCTTGTGTCCAAACGAGTCCAGCGCTTGAACTAGTTCTTTCTTGCGTTCATCCTTCAGGTCAAGTTTGTAGTCATAGAGCGTGTTCGCTTGAGCGCCAATAATGGAGCTGAGGTTAATTATTAGAAAAGAAAGGACCACTGAGATTGTTCCATTTATCGGATCGATGGGTGGGCTGGCGCCCCATGCGAGACCCATGATCAGTGAGCCTAGATTTGGCAACAAGAATTCGGATCTGGATATTTTCGCGAATAGTTTTGCAGCGGTAGGCACGAATGGACATCATCCTGCTCGCCTTAAAAATCTTGTCTCTAAAGTCTCAGTGCCTCTCCGCTCCGCCTCGCCGCACAACACTGCGGGCGCTATAAAAAAGAGAAGGATTTAAGGTACTCCATAGAGCACCTGGATTCCTGCAATGTCCCCTGATTCCAAAGTCCTTTTCTCAGTCTCGCCAATGCTGCCATAGCCATACATGGTTTGTTCAGACTGCGCCTCTTTGTACAAGTCAGCAAGACCAAAGCCATGTCCAAGTTCATGCGTAGCAATGTTTTGCACATCCATTACACCTGAAGAAGCTAGGTTGCATCTCCCCAACTGTAATATGTATTGAAGACTATTTCAAAATCGACTAGTTCTCTAGTTGTTCTGTAGTACCAGAAAGTGCATTGTGCAATTATGTTGGAGTCCGCAATAGATCCAAAGACTACTTCGTTTACCCTGTCCACTGTTGGTCCATCCAAATCAAACGTGGAGATCTCATAAGTGTTCACTAACTCAGCATGAGCTGCGATATCCCACGCCTCAGCACTCGCAATAATTGCACTTTCAATGAAATTGGCATTTAGTCCGCCTGGGTCGACCTTGACGGTTAGGGGCAGGGTGAGCCATTTGTAACCTGTGAGTTTATATAGGGCATTGGGGTCTTGCCGCCTCCTCCAGGAGTGCTTGGCGGCTTTGCATAGTAATCCTGAACTTCAATTGTGTATGTTACTGAAGATAGTTCTCCGCAACTGGCTGAAACAACTAATGGTGTGGCTGCTAGGAATGTAGCTATGAAGGCTACTGCAAAGAATTTTTCAAAGTTTAGCATATAATCAGCTTCCTTTGTTGAAACTAATAAGATTTGCTCCAAACAGAAAACATCCTGATGCAAGTTCTTCAGTATCTTGACCACTCTGACCAGTGTTCTCTCATTTTAAATCTATAGAAACCCAGACCAGACCCAGAACTCAGTTTGCACTTTCAGAATGGTTTGGCTGGGTCAAACTCGAAAAAGTGTTAAAGAAGGACATTGAGCCGTAAGACCTTGATTGGACTACCGAGAAGTAATTGTTAATCCAATTTCAATTCAATGAGATAGCTTGCTGAGGAATAAGCTACTACGAGTTTGTCTCACTTCTGGACGAAGCAGGCGTCAATCGATGCCTAGCTGTCTTGTAGTCGATTCGTCGATTCTCATTTTCCTGGATAGGAAGGGGAAACTGGAAGGTTTCTTGCAGCAGAAAAGGAAAGAAAACTGCGTAAGTCATAATCCCGAAAGCGATAGAGCAGGAACTCGTTGACGAACCTCGACAGGGTTTGCAGCAAGAATCGAAAGCAACGTGCTCCAGATTTGGCAAGCAGAATACTCGATTCTGTCAGTGAAGAATTACTGCTGCTATTCAGCGAGGACTAATTCAAGTTCAAAGCAGGTGAACTACAGAAAGTACTCGAAAGTAATGGATAACGTCAGGAAACACTTAAGTAAGCTAGAATGCCAAGCCAGAGTACGCGGTAAGAAAGGGCGACACAGAACTGATAGCACTCGTCTATTCAACTCTACGACGAAACGAAGGAAACGGTCTTTGTTGCAACCTGTAGATAAAGGATTACTGAAAAGCGCTTAAAGCGCGCAAAGTCATAAATAGCGATTATGCACTTGGTGATTCTTTGGGGGAAGTTGTTAGTTTGGAGTTTGGTGGGAGGTGAGCGCATCAAGAGTATCATACGCAATATTCTTGAAGCATACAACAAGAAGGACTTAACGAGTATGCTTTCTTTCTTTGCTGATGATGCCGCCTATATTCGGTCTGAAGGAACTTTTAGGGGAAAGGAAGAGATCAAGCGGTACTACACTTGGAGTTATTCGAATTATTCAGAGATATCTCTTGCAGAGAAAAGCATCGTTGTCGAAGGAGACATGGCTGTCCTTGAGTGGGCTTTTGAAGGGACTTCTGTTAGGGGTGGCAGCAAGAAGGCGCAGCTGCAAGGGCTGGATATTTTTGAGTTCAAAAAGGGCAAAGTTCAGGAAGTTCATATTTATAAGGATAGACTTCTGGCTGCCAAACAGTTGGCAAGCGGGTGGTTTGAGAAGACAATAATAAATGGTGTTGTCGATAGGATGGAAAAAGGTTTGCGCTAATACTTAGTGCACACCCCAAGACCAAAATTTAACGCGAAAAAGGAAAACTTGACAAGACGAAAAGGCTAAGTCTCCATACCATGTAATTGAGCAGTATGCCATTTACCCCTTACCATCTTGGTCCAGCATTATTGTTTGGTTTACTATTTCTTAGTTTCATTGATTTTCCAACATTTCTTGTTGCTAACGTCATTGTTGATATAGAACCATTTCTGGTTCTAGCATTAAACCTGAATTATCCACTTCATGGATTCTTTCATTCTTTCTTAGGTGGAACATTAGTAGCGGTGCTCCTTGCTCTGATGATGCACCAAATTAGAGACAGGTTGTCTCCCTTGCTGTCTTTCTTTAAACTTGAACAAAAAATATCGTTTATGAGAATATTAGTGGCGGCATTCTCAGGAATATACATACATATACTGCTTGATTCACGAATTTACACGGACATCCAGCCGTTCTATCCATCAACTTATAATCCCCTACTAACTGCTGGACTTCTCGCTGGATTAGACGCATACATTTTCTGCATATGGTGTTTCTTTGGAGCGATAATCGTATACATTATCAGATTGTTACTAATTTGGAGAAAATCAAGATAAAACAATTCTACCTTTCCTTTCTTTGCATTAAAATTTAACCCAACCAACCAACTGAACGGGCAACTACGCTGATGAAATTGTAGAAAACAGGTATGGGCTGTGTATACAGGATTCAGGTCAGATATGGTTTGATTATTACAACATCAAGATGTAGGGTAGGCGTAGATTCAGATTCAATTCAATTTCAATATAGGGTATACGTATAGACGGAAACGAGTATACGCCCTATTTCATTCATCATTTGCAGAAAAAGATTACTTGATTTTGCTCCAGTTGTTTACAAATTGTTCAGGATTAGCATGCAACCTGAGTTCTATGCTAAGTCGGTCTTTTTCATCAACTTTCTGAATATATTTTCTCTGAGCTTGAATTATGAGTCGGAGCGTGGTCTAACTCTGTTTTTGATCCTTTATTGCCGTGAAAACGTCCCTGTTAAAACTGATGTCTCTCGAGGGCTGAACTTCTTCCATTCCGACTGAGACAACCGCCAGATACTTCGGACACCCAAGTTTCGAAGCAAAACCTTTGACGATTCTAATCGGAGCTTCTCTGAACTCTAAATCAAAAGCTTGAAAGTACCTAAAAAGCAACTGTTGTGAAAAAGGAACAGAAAACTTGTAAATTGATGTGTCGCTTTTTTCAATTGCAAGTATTGTTTTTATAGGAACAGTCACTGCGCTACTCAATCCCTCACTCGTTATTTACGCATAAACATACCTACCTACTCATATACACGGGCACGCGTATGCCCATTTGTGTATATGCGACAAAGAAACAAAGAATAAAAGTGCCTGACAGGGCATTTCTATTGGTTAGACAGGTTGAAATCTAAGGTTTTGCCTGAACCCATTCTAGTTGGCAGAGAAAGAGAACTCGAGGAGCTGCAGCGTTTTCTGGATGGAATTCTGGAGGGAGAAGGAACTGCGGTTTTCATATCGGGAGAGGCTGGAAGCGGAAAGACAAGATTAGCAGAGGAATTCTTGAAGCAGGTCAAAGCCAAAGACGTTATTGTTTTAGCGGGTTCGTGCATGAGCAACGTCGCCATTCCCTATTTCCCGTTCATCGAAGCTTTCAGCTCCTTCGAATCTGATGATGAGAAAGAAATCAGAGCTTTTGACACAAGACAACTTAGCCTGAGAATAGCCTCAACCGAAACGGGTGCTGTCGAAGGTGTGGACAAGGCAAAAGTGTGGACTCCTCAGATCTGGAGGGATCAAGCGTTTGCCACGATAACCGAAGAACTTTTGCGTTTGTCAACAGGCAAACCGACCGTTCTCTTCATAGATGATCTTCATTGGGCTGACTCAGCCTCACTCGCTTTGCTTCATTACGTTGCGCGAGCCGCCAAAATGGAGAGAATTCTGGTTCTGGGCTCTTTTCGAATTGAAGAAATAAAAGCATCCGTTGACGGGCAACCGCACCCTTTGACTGAAGTTTTACGGCTCATGGGTCGAGAAGACCTCTTCCAAGAGATAAAACTCTCAAACCTAAATCAAAACGACGTCAGTAGAATTGCCGAAGATATGCTCGGAGGCGCATTAGATATGGAATCTGCTGAGAGGCTGTCAGAGGAAAGCGATGGTAACCCGCTTTTTGTGGTTGAATCGCTACGCATGATGCACAGTCAAGGCAAAATAAAGAAAGAACAGGGACAATGGCGCCTCGAAGACGCTGCCATCGGCGTTCCAGACAAGGTAAAAGACGTAATCTTGCGAAGATTTGACTCGTTAAAAACCAATGAACGAAGGATTCTTGACGCAGCCTCAGTTATCGGCGAAAGATTTGCCTCCAAACTAGTGGCTGATGTGCTTTCCCAAAACAACCTCGGCGTCCTTGAAGCATTAAGAGCCATTGCACAGAATACTCTGCTGGCCCTTCCCGAAGGGAACGATTATAGATTCAAGCACGCCAAAATCCGTGAAATGCTCTGCAGCGAAATTCCACAATCACTTCGGGCAGAATATCACGCAAGAATCGCAGAGGCTCTGGAGGCAAACAGTCCTCCTGCTGCGCTTCCTCTTAACGACCTCGCCTATCATTACGCCAAAGCAGAAAACAAAGAAAAAGCTGTGAGGTACTCTTTGCTGGCAGGACAAGACGCCCTGGCTCGATGCGCCAATACCGAAGCCATCAAACACTTCGAGTTCGCGTTAAACGCAGTTTCAACCGTCCCCGGAAAAGAAAATGAAAGAAGAACTGCCCTAGAAGGATTAGGAGATGCCTACTACGCCAACTGCATGTTTGAACAGGCCATCAGAGCCTACAAAGAGTTTGCAAGAATCGAGACAAGCCACGCTAAACTGAGGGCTCTAAGAAAAGAGATGGAGGCAGTCTGGTATAAGGACATGGATTCTCAACGGCTAATAGAGCTAATTAAACAGGCTGAACCCTACATTGTTCTAGACCGTTTGGAGAGCGCACGCGTACGATGGAACAAAGGACGAGCGCTACTCTGGCTCGGAGATGTGAAATCAAGTCTAAATGCTCATGAAGAGGCGCTGAAGATTTTTGAAGAAGAAGGCTCCCTCATCGATGCAGCGTTTGCCCTGTGGGGAACTGGAATAACCCGCGCCGTCCTCGGCATAGATGAAGAAAAAGGGCTAGGCGAGATACTGCGAGGAATAGCGATCCATCAAGAACTAGGCGACGCCCATGGCGAACTACTCGCATGGAAAAACGGCGGCGTTGACATATTCCACCTCTGCGGTCTTTTTGATGAAACATGCGATAACGCGGCAAACGTGCTGAGGCTAGGAGAAAAGCTCGGTGATTTTGACAACATAGCTGGCACACTAATCTCAATGAGCGATATATCCGAATACAAAGGAAACCTCACGGAAGCTTTAGCACAAGCCTTGAAAGCCCAAGAATTCGCCCAAAAAACTGACGCGGAAGGCACAAAATGCAAGGTAAACGCCAAACTGGCTACACTCTACGCTTTACTCAATGACACAAGAAAAGCAGAGTTCTACTGCGATGAAATGAATAAGACTCCCCCTGCAATCCGATTTCACCCAAGAAACATCCTTTACGTCACATTTGCCCCAGCGGTTTTGTTTGCGGTAAAGAAGCAATGGACAGAAGCAGACAACGCGATCAAGCAAGCCCAAGAGGCCATTTCAAGAATGTATCCAAGAAACATGGGAGCTCAATTTTGGCTTCGATTCAACCAAGCCCTCATTCTTGGTCTTCGAGGAAGAACCGAGGAGGGAAAAACCCTCGACGCCGAGGCTGAAAGAATTCTCGAGAGAATTGAGAAGAGATTTGACAAGACCAACATTCAGGCAAAGTTGACGGCGCCCAGAGAGATATCTGTTGACCAAGAATTCGAAATGCGTTTTGACGTAGTTAACGTCGGCAAGAAACCGGGTTCACTCCTCAAAATAGAGGAGATTGTAGCTCCCCAGTTCAAAATCGAGTCTTTGCCTTCTCAAACCAAAAATGAAAAGGGAAACCTTGAGATTCAAGAAGGTCACATAAACCCTTTTCAAGTCAAAGTACTCAAACTGAAACTAAGTGCTTCAAGAGCAGGGTTACTTACCATAGAGCCCAAGATCATTTTCTCTGATGCCAGCGGAGAGACTAAAGCCTGCAAGGTAGAAGCAGTCAACATAAATGTCAAACATGCATTGCCCACAAAATCTGAAACCGCGCCTGCTATTTCCGAGCCCAATTCCGAGGCTGCCCAGAAAGCAATAGACTTCCTAATCACAGCCTTCAAAGAAGACTACGTTCAACGAAAACTGCTCCATGAAAAAGCCGGATGGAGAACCCTGATGGACCTCGTAAAGCAAGGACAGCTAACGCCGTACAGCGTTTACGGGTCAGTCAATCACCGCGGAACAGCTGTGTCCGAACTGGAGCATTCAGGCTTAGTTGAGACCCGCGTATTCACTGGAGAAAGAGGTCGGGGAGGAAAAATACTCAAGCTCAGAATCGCTTACGAAAAAGAAGACGTAAAACAATACATTGATCAGCACAGTTCGGAAATGAAGAAAAAATAAGCTAAACGACAGACATCAAAACAAGTCCAACGCATTTCTATCCGCTCAAACAAACCTGCAAGATCAAATTTCACGAATTTCTAGAAAATCAGCAAAAATGCTTACATATTTTTGTGATTGGAAAAACAATTAGTGAAACAAGTGAAACTTAAAGGGAGGTGATTGAAGTGAAGAAACTTGCAGTTGTAGTCTTAGCAATGGCTATGTTAATGATGCTTTAGTGGTCGTGCCCGTATATGGCAGTTCCAAAAGACTCGTCGCCAGCTTGGCATACGTTCCTACTTCTGACACCGAGTGCTACAGCAATCACATATGATGAATTGACGGCGTTGTGTCTCGATGCGGGACTATACGAAAATCCCTATCCAGCCCCAACTGTACCAGTCGCCACTACCCCTAGGACCCGACGCAGACGGGAATCTTTATGTCTGCATGTAGCTGGCGAAACAGAATACTGTGTATTTACTATAACAATCGGCGATGAAGTTTATGAAGGAGTCGCATGCGACCTTTTTGACATGACTTTCAATGTCGCGACAGGAGACGGGCAAATAGTGTACTATACGGCCCCGCGGTATTTTGGTGACCTTGGCAAAATGAATCACGGGTTTGTTGCGTTGTTAATGCGGATTTCTCGGCTATGGCACGCCAGACTACTACTTCACAGCAAGCTTACGTGCTTCAGGGCTTTGGTCATTTCACGGGTCAATCAGTGGTAATAACGCAGGACACCAGGATAACTGGTATGAACGGTCGCCACGGGTTATGTCCTCGTACTTGGAAACAAGTGGTCAAATAGCATAACATTGCAAAATACACTCTTACTCCTCTTTTCTTTTTTTGTTGCTACCGTGTTTTGACAATGAGTGGTTAGATGCCAATGGAATACTGACTGAGTGACTGACGCCATACACGTATGAGAGAGTACACGTGTTTGGGGTTGGTTGGTTGGTTGGATTAAAATTTGGTGTAGAAAAAAAAAGACTAAATTTTAGACCAAAACAGATAGACTTTAGTTTGCAGCAGCATTCCAACGATTTTGATGAGTCTTGTCAGTTTGGGAAATTCCAAGGTTAAACGATTTCGGGGAGCTCGCTGAGTATGTAGCCGATGTAGACTGGGTCATGTTGAATCTGCAGGCCATCCCACACTGGAAAACAGATTCTTTAAATCAGCGAGGACGAGCTACTGCGCCTGACCATAACTGATCGAAAAGCACTCTGAGGGCTCCCCACAACGGCTGAGCTGTCAGTCCACAAAGCGGCTTCCTCTTGACTTATTCTCGGAGTGGCAGCAGAGCGAGGGGTCAAAAAGAAAACTGCGCTCTCCTCGTCCTTTGTCGTGAAGCGACAGCAAAAGCTTGAATCGGTAAGATGACGCCACTCAATACGATCGTTAACACCCTGACTTGAGGCTTCTGCGAGACCCTCACTGATGATTTTGTGGCTGTCCCCGAGAAGATTCAGACAAGAATATTATTCTATTACCTGCCAGGAAACTACGTCAATACAGATTCCACATTTAGGTTAAGCACAACCTCTGATATGTCACTTGCATATTCCGCTGTTCTTCTTATGCTTTCAATAAGCAACCTCAAACTGGGGATTTGGTCCACGCTGACATCTTGAGAAGATACGACTGCGTCTTTTTCTAGCTTGTGTATTTGGCCAAGCTTTTCAATTACTTTCTCAGCCAAATTGTAGTCGTGTCTGAACAAGGCTTCCACCGAGCTTTCAAACATGGAAATAGCCAGGTTGCTCAGTTTTTCTGTCCTTTCAAGAAGTTCCGGCTTTATCGGATCTTTGAGCGTCAACATGTTTTTGGCGATGTTTGTGGCGTGATCGGCTGTCCTCTCAACTGATTTTGCTATTAGTCTATACCCTATGCATTCCCGCTGGTTGCTTAAGCCAATTTCCTTAACGGTCTTGATATTGGTGACTGCCATCTTCAGCAGTCTCACGATGTACAAGCTGAATCGATTGACTTCTTGATCCGTTTCAACCACAGCTTTGGCCGCAGAATAGTCCAGATTGGCGTAGACATCGCAACTGCCTCCTTGTGCATCGACGCTGCAATTATTGACATTCTTCGCAGTGCACTCTGAACACTGAGGTCCTGGTAATTGAGCAAGATCTGAAGCGTCAGTTCCGTCGGAGAATCAGTTACAATTTCTGTTCCGACCAGGTAGTTTCTAGCGAATCTCTTCAGGTAATTTCTTAATCCCACAGGAAACGATTGTTGACCCTGAGCTCTTATGTGAAGTATGCTGTAACCAACCAGATATGCTGAAATTGCCTTTCTCATGACAGCGTCTGGATTGTCATTGGGTGATACCCGAATCAATGCTTCACTCTTTCTTTCCGGTTTTTCATGCTTCGAAGGGTTTATTGATAGTGATCCGTCGTCTTCTTCGTTGATGATTATGGAGCTTCCCTTTTTGAGTTGGTTCCTGAGTTACCCATTCCTTGGGCAGAGAAAGAATATAGGTAGACCCGCCGGTCACCTGAAGCTTCCTCTGCTCTTCAAGTCTCTTTTCGTCTACTTTTGCCAAATCAAATCACTGCCCGTTTTGCCTCTTGAATTCAACTAATCGCGTTTTGGCAAATATTGTTGACCTATATATAATATATAGATTATGATTGACTATATATTCTATTTGGACAATCTAAATAATCTCTATTGCCCTACTTCAACTGAAAATAAATAATGGAGAGAAAAACATGGACATGAAAATATCGGCAGTATTTCTCATAATCGGTCTACTAGATAGGAATCGCTGTAGGCTACGTAGCAGCACCACGAACTGGAGCAACAACAGGAACCGAACTCACCGGCACCATCGTCGTGAAAGGCTCCGACACGCTACTCATAGTCGCTCAAAGATGGGCAGAAGAATTCATTACTCTACATCCGAAAGTCAACATCCAAGTCGCAGGAGGAGGAACAGGAACAGGCTTCACAGCACTGAAGGACAAAACAACAGACATCGCAGATGCATCCAGAGAAATCAAAACCTCAGAAGTAGAATCCTGCAAAGCAGCCGGAGTAAACCCAGTAGAATGGACAGTCGGTCTTGATGGAATATCAATCGTTGTACACCCAAACAATCCAGTAACCAGCCTCTCAACGACACAGCTTGAAATGATCTACAACGGAACCTACACTAACTGGTCAGAAGTCGGCGGAAACAACGCCCCCATAGTGACTTACGGCAGACAAAGCACATCAGGAACCTACGATTTCTTCCGCGAACACGTCTTGCACAACAGAGACTTCAGAGCAGACAACCGCGAACTCGCAGGCAACGCAGAAATCGTCCAGTCAGTACAAGGCGACGCAAACGGCATAGGCTATGTCGGCGTGGCTTACACGAAACAGGGAGTGGACGTGAAGATCTTGGGAATATCATCAACGTCAACAACTATCTACCAACCCACAATCGCAAACATCAAGAGCGGAGCATACCCCATAGCCACGAAAACTCTACATCTACACCGACAGCGAACAATCAGATCTGCTAGAGCAGTACGTTGCGTTCATCCTTGGACCACAAGGGCAAGAAATACTCGAAGAAGTAGGCTACATTTCCACAATAAAACTGGAAAAGTAGAATTCAAAACTCTTTTCTTTATACAAGTTACAAGAAAATCAACTTAGTTGAAGAAGTGAGGCAAGAACGGAAGAAAAAGCACCTGAACAAAAGGGTAAACAGAAAATTACTGAGAAAATCACAGAGAAAGCCCTTTTCTTCTGTGCCTTGTTCTCTGTAGTAGTTGTGATTCTAATCTTTGGATTTCTTTTCAGCCAAGGATTCCCTATGTTCGGCTCAGTATCACCAATAGAATTTCTGCTCGGTACAAGTTGGCAACCAACCAGCGTGGTGGCAAGAACGTTTGGTGCATTACCCCTAATCTATGGAACTATGCTAGTTACGTCTTTGGCAATGATTATCGCTGTTCCAGTAGGAATGATCATTGCCATCTACATTGGAGAGGTCTCGCAGCCCTGTAGAAAAAGAAGTCTTGAAACCAACTATCGAGCTAATAGCCGGAATTCCCTCGGTTATTTTCGGATTCTTCGCTCTAGTCACCCTTGCATCTATAATCCAGCAACTTACAGGAACAACTTCCAGACTTAATGCCCTAAACGGAGGCATAATACTAGCAATTATGGCAATACCAACGATTGTGAGCATGGCAGAGGATGCAATAACCTCGGTGCCAAAAGAATATCGAGAGGCGTCAATAGCACTGGGAGCTACAAAATGGGAAACAATCCGTTCAGTAGTCTTGCCCGCCTCTGCCTCAGGAATACTGGCAGCGATACTTCTCGGATTCGGCCGCGCCATAGGCGAGACAATGGCTGTTCTGATGGCAACCGGAAATGCCGCAACAATCAACCTCAACATCTTGGATTCTGTGCGAACAATGACCGCGACAATAGTCATCGAGACTCCTGAAGTGGCATTCGGAAGCCTGCACTACCAGTCGCTCTTTGCGTTGGCAATTGTATTGTTTGCAATCACTTTCGGATTCAACTATCTTGGCGGAGTCGTTCTGAAACGTCTCAGGAGGCAAGGCAGATGAACATGAAACTCCTGAAACAGAAAATATACTTCAACTTCTTCAGAATAATTACAGCCATTGTTGTCGCCTTCCTAGTCTACATGATCGGGACATTTGTTTACAATGGAATTGGAGTAATAGACTGGACTTTCCTGACGGATATACCCCGGAAAGGAATGACGGAAGGCGGCATATTCCCTGCTATTGTTGGCACGTTATATCTGACTTTGGCGACGATGGCTTTTGCCTTGCCAATTGGAATTGCGGCTGCAGTTTATCTTGTCGAATATGCAAGAGAAGGTCGCATTGTTGGAGCAATTAACTCTGCGATAGTTAACCTGGCGGGAGTTCCTTCAATCATCTACGGTCTTTTTGGCTTTGGACTGTTTGTTGTCTTCCTGGGTTTGGGGACATCTATACTTGCGGGTGCCCTGACAATGTCTTTGTTGGTATTGCCGATTGTTATTGCTGCAACCAGGGAAGCTTTGGTAAGTGTGCCGAAATCTTTCCGCGAAGGCTCACTAGCACTGGGCGCAACAAAATGGCAAACGACAAGGAACAACGTCCTGCCATACGCCTTGCCTGGAATGCTTACCGGAATAATATTAGCGGTTGCGAGAGCTGCTGGCGAAACAGCACCCATAATCACGACAGCAGCATTTTTTTTCAGCCCAAATATTCCCACGTTCGCCTCTGCAAGGCACAATGGCTCTCTCAACTCACATTTATTACATGGCAACACAACACCCGAACATCACTCTCGTCAGACCAATAACCTATGGAACAGCATTAGTGCTTCTCGCAATGGTTCTATTATTGAACTTGATTGCCATAGTCATTAGAACAAGATACAGAAGAAGGAGGAACTGGTAGAATGTCACTTCGAATGGAAACTCGCTCTTTAAGTGTGTCTTTCGGTACGACGCAGGCGATAAAAGATATCTCACTGCAAGTTCTCGCAAACAAGGTGACCGCCGTAATCGGTCCTTCAGGATGCGGAAAATCAACCTTCATCAAAAGCTTGAACAGAATGAACGAAATCGTTGGAAAAGCCACAACAACCGGCTCGGTCCTCTTGGATGGACAAAACATCTACGACAAAGACTATGACGTCGTCGGTCTGCGAAGAAAAGTAGGTATGATTTTCCAGAAGCCAAACCCCTTTCCTAAATCAATATACGACAATGTAGCTTACGGTCCAAGAATCCATGGCACTCGCCAAAAAACCAGTTCTGGACAAAATAGTTGAGGAAAACTTGAAGAAAGCCACACTTGTGGGATGAAGTCTCTGACAGAATAAACACTTCTGCCTTGGACCTCTCAGGCGGACAACAACAGAGACTTTGCATAGCCCGAGCTTTGGCAGTTGACCCGGAAGTTATTCTAATGGATGAGCCATGCTCTGCACTTGACCCGATTGCCACTGCAAAAATCGAAAGCTTAATTCGCAAGCTTTCTGAGGAGTACACTGTGGTCATAGTTACTCATAATATGCAGCAAGCTGCCAGAGTCTCTGATTTCACTGCCTTTTTCTACTTGGGAAAGCTTGTTGAATACGGAGTAACAAAAGACGTGTTTGAGAATCCCAAGAGTCCATTAACTGAAAAATACATAACTGGAGAATTTGGATAGGTGAAAAAGAATGAGTAGAATAATAGACACAGGATTAGAAGAGCTTTCTGTAATACTCTGCAGACTTGGGAACTGCTTCATTCGAAGCTGTCTCGCTTGCACTCAGAAGTTGCTTGACAGGGCATGACAACTATGACCGAATATAGCGATTTATCGGAGGCGATATCTTCGATGGCCGAAAAGGCAGAAAACAAAGCCTTCGAGCTTATCGCCAGATTTCAACCCGTCGCCTCTGATCTTAGAGTGATAAAATCCTACATGAAAATCTCAAATGACTTTGCACGGTATGGTCGCTACGCTCATGGACATATCTTACATCTGCAAACGAATGGGAAGCCTGCACGAATGCGAAGAATGGATAAGTGAGCTACGTCGGGAACATGAGCGAAAAAGTTTGGAAATGGTTCAAATAAGCATCAACGCACTCAAAGATCATGACGTTGAGCTTGCCAGAAGCATTTCAAACATCGAGAACGGAAGTTGATCAAAGATTACTTTAATTTTCTCGAAGAATTGGTGAAGAAGGCTTCAACGACAAACAAATGCACGATAGCCAGCGTTTTGGTTGTCAGGTATCTAGAAAGGATAGCTGACCACGCTGTTTACGTTTGTGAGTCGCTGGTCTATGTTGTGAGTGGCGAGAAAGTCTCGCTCGGATAGTAATGGAGGAACAAAAAATGGCAAAGAAAGAGTTTTGGATGGTTCGAGGATAGAAACAGAATAGAAGTGATGAATCTAGCGCAAAAACAGATAGAGAAATCCCTTGGTACAGTGGTGCTCCTGAAAGGAAGCAATTAGTTCACGTGATACAGAAAGACTTGGAAAAAGCGCGGAGATAGCATTGAAAAGCTCTTCTTGGAAGAAGAGGAAGTTGATGAATTGCGCCGATCTGTTTTCAGAAAAATGACAAACACAGCTATTTCGATAGAGTTTCGTGAGGATTTCATGCACTTGGTGAAACGACTTGACGTTATGGCAGACCACGTAAAAGATGCTGCTCGGTGTGTATCTGCTTCTGCTTGAAAGAAAAGTGCCTGAAGGAATTGTGGAAGGCGTACTTTGAAATGGCAGAAGATACGGTGCGAAGCTCTGACGCGCTGCGTGCACAGCTATAGAACAATTGAGTTCAAATGTTGATACAGCGGTACAAAAGACTAAAGAAATAGAACAATACGAAAGCCAAATTGACAAGCAACACTTTGAAATCAGAAAATCTTTCCCAAGATACGTAGACCAGATTGACCCAAGCACGCTCCTTCTACTCAATGAGCTGGCAGGGTACATAGAAGAAGCCTCAGATGTGTGCGCTGATACAGCAGACTATATTTCGATGTTGGCTGGCGAAAAATGAGCTCACGGTAAAATCATGCAGAAATTGGCAAGTCTGAGCTGGAGAACCTTTTTCCCCTAAAACGAAGATTCGACGCGGTCACGAAAAGAAAATAGGCATTGATTCCAGCCTAACGCGTGTAACAACTTAGAGCGTGTGAAGTATGCTGAACGGTTCGCTTCTTCCTATTTTGAATCCTGAAAAAGTCTAACGTGTTTGTTTTTGACGTTCCCATTCAGCTGAATGCTGTTTTCGGTAACAGGGTATTTCATGTTCGAACAGAGGGATTTTTTTCATTATTTCGAAGCTCTGTTCCAGATGATTAGCCGGGAACTAATAAAACACTTTCGCTTTGGTCTGGGTTCGCGAGAGGGATAATAGAAAATTCGGAAGGCCGACCAGGATCTTGAATCTAAGCGTGTAGACCCTATATCGAAGTTCAAACAGTAACCAGATTCATTGGTTTGCCATAACATACGAGGGTTCCGAATCCGGTTTCTACAACCTTGACTCTGTTTCCGCAGGTCTTGCAGTATTATACTTCATAAAGTTCAGTGACGATTCTTGGCGCGCTGTATGAGAGAGGGCTATCAATTGTCAGTCCCGGTTGTAGTTTTTGAGGTTTTCAATTTTGTGTATTTCTATTAGGTTGCTGGCGTGTTTTGTGAGAGTTCTGAAGGCGGCTGTGAAGAGCACGGTGTCATCGTCGTTGATTAGGTTCATTGAGTAGAGGTTTTTCGCGGTGCATAGGATGTGATCTGTTTGTTTTTGGTAGTCTATCTTGGCTGGGTACACTCCGAAGGCGAGTTCGAGCTGTCTTTTCACTTTCTCGTCTGGGGTGACTGCGATTATGGGTTGGGAAATCTTGAACCTTGCGATCATTCGTGCGGTGTATCCTGATCTGGTTAGCGTGACTACTTTGGTTATGGGCATGGTTAGGCATATTTTCTGGACTGCTTTGCTTATTGTGTCCGATATGTTGATGAATCCTTCTTCTTCGACGTTGCATTTTGGCGGCTTTTTCGTTTTCTGCTGCGATTCTTGCCATCATTGCGACGGATTCTACGGGGTATTCACCGACGGCTGTTTCTCCAGAAAGCATGGTTGCGTCTGTTCCGTCCAGTATCGCGTTGGCTACGTCGCTTACTTCGGCCCTTGTAGGTAATGGTTCATGAATCATTGATTCGAGCATTTCTGTCGCGGTGACTACGGGTTTTCCCTTCTGGTTGCAGAGTCTGATCAGGGATTTCTGGATTAGAGGCACCTTTTCGGGTGGGATTTCGACGCCTAAGTCGCCTCTTGCAACCATTAATCCGTCTGCTGCGTGAGGATTTCTTCGGCGTTTTTGACGCCTTCAGAGTTCTCGATCTTGGCGATTATTGCGCCTTCAAAATTGCCGGCTTGAATCAAGTTCTCAATGTCCTGCGCGTTTCTTGTGAACGAGAGCGCAATGTATTCGGCGTCGTGTTTTTCCGCAAACCGTATGATCTCCACGTCTTTGCTGGGGATGGTGGGGACTGAAAGATGCTTCTTTGGGATGTTGACTCCCTTTCCGTCTTCTATGGTGCCGCCGTCTAGGGTTAGCAGATGGAGTCTTCGGGTTTTCTTTTCGATGATGCGTGTTCTGATTTTTCCATTGTCAATGTAGACTTCGTCGTTAACTTCCATCTGGTCATAGAAGTCGTGGTTGAAGGAGATTTCTTCTTTGCCGAAACCTATTTCGAGAATTTCGTCTTTGTCAAGGACTCTTCGTTTTTTAGCCCTGATTCTGATCTCCGGTCCCTTAATGTCAATTATTACTGGAATATCCCCGATTTCCCTAACTGTTTCGATTATTGACTTGTATGTGGCGAGATTTCCGTAGGCAGTGTTTATCCTGACCCCGTTCATGCCTGCCTTATACATTTTTTCAATTATTTGCTTAGAAGAACTAGCAGGGCCCACAGTGCATATGATCTTGGTTTTCTTCAACAAAACTGCCCCTCACAAATGTTAAGTAACAATCATTTCTAAGTTAAGGTTAACGCCTGAACTGACTTCTCGCACTCGATCTGTGCGTTAAACCTCAGCGAGAATCAACAGTCCAATTCTTAAACATTAGGTGGCGAGTGTCCAAAAAGCGCGCTTCGGAAAGAATAATAAGCCCTTTCTTTAGATGGGTAGGGTTAAACTGACTGTGACAAGGCTAAGAGTATGTCTCCCATCGGTCTACCTCCAATCTAATAATACCCATTTTAAGAGGCAACTTTATGTCGTATGGGAAAGCCGCTCTAGCAAACATCGAAGATCTCTTCAAAGAACTTCAAACTGGACCTGAGGGTCTTTCAGATGAAGAGGCGAAACGTCGCCTCCTGAAAATGGGTCTTAACGTCCTTCCAAAGTCCAAGAAAGTCAGCATAGCTAGGAAGATTGCTTTACAATTAAAGAACATGTTCAATCTTCTTCTATTGGTCGCTTCGTTCCTCTCGTTTCTAAGCGGCTTCATATCCAATGATCCATCCTCAATTCAGATGGGTCTTGCGATACTTGTAGCAGTTGTCATAAACATAGTCTTCAGTCTTTTTCAAGAATACAGGGCTGAAAGGGCTGTGCAGGTGATAAAAAACCTCATCCCCACCAAGACAAAAGCCATCAGAAACGGTCAAATGAAAGAAATAGCCGTGACAGATGCGGTTCCCGGCGATATTTTGGCTTTTGAAGAGGGGGATAGAGTGCCTGCAGACCTGCGGTTAATCAGCGCATTTGAGGTTTCCGTTGACAACTCTATTCTCACTGGAGAATCCGAGCCTCAGAGACGATTTGCCACGATGTCTCCAGATGTGGAGACAGACACCCCCTATGAAGTGCACAACATTCTCTTTGCTGGAACAACCATAGTTTCAGGAGTTGCCAGGGGTGTTGTCCTTTCAACAGCAAAGAATACCGAGTTCGGGAGAATTGTTTCCCTATCCGGCGAAGCTCATGAACCTATGAGCTCACTTGAGAGAGACATAAACCATACTGCTAGACTGAATTTCCTGCTGGCGATTGGTGTGAGTCTAATCTTCTTTTCGGCAGCTCTGCTTTTTGTTGGGCTAAACCTCGCTACGAGTATATTGTTCGCAGTTGGCGTGATGATATGCCTAGTGCCGGAGGGCTTCCAGCTGACTGTCTCTCTTTCTCTAGCTCTGACTGCTCGTAAGATGGCTGAGAGAAATGTTGTCGTGAAACGACTTTCCTCCGTTGAAACGGCTGGATCAATGACCGTGCTATGTGTAGACAAGACGGGCACGATTACGAGTGGAGAGATGATGGTGAAGAAACTCTGGGCTGCAGGCAAGATTTTTGAAGTCATTGGCGACGGATATAGTCCAGATGGCCACATCACCTTCAACGGCAGAAAGATCGATCGCAGTGAGAACTCAGCCGTCTCTAAGCTTTTGGAGGTTAGTGCTTTCTGCAACAATGCCAAGCTGAACGCTCCTTCGGACAGAATTGGCAGATGGACGGTTTTGGGAGATCACACTGATGGAGCTTTTCTCGTGTTCGCGGGAAAGGGGGATTTCAACGTTAGCAAAGCTCTAGCGGAGAATCAAAGAGTTAACCTGATTCCTTTTGATTCCAAGAGGCGAATGATGACGAGTATTCACAGAGATCCGAAGGGAGAGTCAACCGCGTTCACCAAGGGTGCTGGCTCGGAAGTTCTCAAACGATGTACCCGTGTTTTCTATGACAATGAATACATCCTTCTGACAGACGAGACCAAGAAGGCCATAAAAAAACAGATGAACGATTTTGCTTCAGAGGGCTTTCGAGTTCTCGCAATGGCAAAAAAGACTTTCTCAAATGAACCTGAAAACCTATCCCAAGATGTCGAAG
The DNA here is from genome assembly GCA_963720565.1 of Candidatus Bathyarchaeota archaeon. Classification (GTDB taxonomy): domain Archaea; phylum Thermoproteota; class Bathyarchaeia; order Bathyarchaeales; family Bathycorpusculaceae; genus A05DMB-2. The sequence goes on from CAVRFW010000007.1 coordinate 32,613, forward strand.
AAAACATGACCTTTCTGGGTTTGGCAGCATTGCTGGATCCGCCTAGACCAAAGGTAGAAGCAGCGGTTCAAGAAGCCAAGAATGCAGGTGTAAGAGTCATTATGCTGACCGGTGATCACGAGCTTACTGCCTATTCCATAGCAAAAAAAGTGGGCATCATAACAGCAGAGGACCAGAAAGTCTTCACTGGAAAAGAAATCAGCCAGATGAATGACAAACACTTGACAGACATCCTTGTTAGAGGCGAGTCCGTGTTTGCGAGGATAGCACCCGAACAGAAGCTGAGGATAGTACACGTCCTGAAATCCATGGGTGAAGTAGTGGCAGTGACAGGAGATGGCGTGAATGACTCCCCCGCGCTTACGGAAGCAAACGTTGGCATAGCAATGGGAGCAGGTGGAACCGACGTGGCACGAGAATCCGCCGACTTAATCCTCCTAGACAATGATTTTACATCGATAGTCGAAGGGATTAGGTTGGGAAGGTCAACGTTCGACAACCTGAGGAAATTCGTCTCCTATGTCTACACTCACAACTGGGCTGAACTAGTCGCGTTCCTCGTCTTTGTACTGCTTAAAACTCCGCTTCCGCTGCTTGTGATCCAGGTGCTAGCGATAGACCTCGCGATGGATGTACTCCCTTCCCTTGCCCTGATATTGGAGCCTCCTGAACCCGATGTTATGATGAAACCTCCGCGGAAGACGGACACGAGACTGATCAATGTTTCGACTCTGCTCAGGGGTCTCTACATAGGCGTGTTCGCAGCGGTTGTTGCGATCTACTTGGCCTTCAATGTTTGGGGGAGTTCAGGGTGGGTGTTGGGCCAGAGCACCGTGAGTGATGCAGTGATATACGCTAGAGGTACGACGGTTGTCATGACGGGAATAATGGTGGGACAGCTTGGGAACCTCTTTTCCGCACGAACGAGTTCAATATCAGCATTTAAGCTGAACCTGTTTAGAAACCGATGGATTCTTCCTGGCGTACTGGCTACGTTCGCTATATTGGCAGCAATAGTGTATGTACCTTTCTTCCAGCCGTTATTCGGCACTGCCCCACTGCTTCCGCATGGACCTACTTTTCCTTCTTCTAATAGCTCCCGCGGTTCTTGTGATGGAGGAGCTAAGAAAGATGCTGAAACGTAAACTGTTACCTGTGTCGTGCGCCAACCTTCAAATACCCAATCAATGAAAAAAGTGGAGAGCGCACAAGGTGCTGAGGCAAAAGAGCACGTTGTTGATTTTTGATTTTCATGCAGTTTCAATTAAACATTTGTCCAGTATTATAAGAGAAAGACTTTTATTCGGTTAGAATATAACTAACTAAAAGAACACATAGCCACAATATTAGGAGTATATTGCAAAAATGATGAGTTTTAAGTTCGAATTGGTCCGCGGCGATTCCCCATGAAGGTCGCAGCCTTATGGACTGGAGGAAAAGACTCCTCTTTAGCCTGCTACAAAGCCTTGAAAGAAAAATTTGATGTAGCCTTCGTCATGACCTTCATCTGGGATCAACCACCACCATCACATCCTTTACCCATGATCAAACTTCAATCCGAAGCTCTCCAAATCCCATTCTATTGGCAAAGAGCATCCCCCCCATATTTCAAAGACTACAAACAAGCCATCCTGGAACTCAAAGAAGACTACGGTATCGAAGGAGTCGTTACCGGCGACATTTCCCGCGTCGACAGCTTCCATGGCAACTGGATAGACGACGTCTGCAAAGGCACAGGCATCAAAGTAATCAAACCGCTCTGGGAACTAGAGCGCCTTAGAATAGTTGAAGATCTTTTAAGAAGCGGTTTCAAAGTCATCTTCACCTGCGTCAAAAAACCTTGGTTTAATGAAGATTGGCTGGGAAGAGAAATCGATTCTCAAACCGTTGAAGAACTAAAAGTTCTCAGCAAAGAAACTGGGATGGACATCTGCGGCGAGAATGGGGAATATCATACAATGACTGTGGACGCGCCCTTCTATAAGAAAACCATCAACGTTTCCAAGTTTGAGACGGAAAAAATAAACAATTCATACATCATGAAACCTGTGGATCTTTCACTTACTCAGAAATGAAAGGAGGTGAAGACGACTGCAAATGGAAAGTTGTAGGGACTGCGCAAACTTCGAAGATCGCAGGGACAAAGAAGGAGTCGCGCTTTGTGCCATGCACCACGGGCCATCGGTGTGCTGCCAAGAGTTCAAGCCTAGAAACGCAAGCGTGAACCCAGACAACGTTCATGAGCGATTTTGCCTTAACTGCGCCAACTATGATATAGTAGCAGGCGTCCCCGTCTGCGCCAGGGACCACAGACCTGGGCGTGCTTGCGGTGCTTTCAGAAGCTGAATAGAGAAAATAGTCGCTTCGTCATAACACATGTTTGCACAGTCAGACGATGACGGGCGAGGGTTATGCGTCTCGGTCGGTGGGAAGGGTTAGTGTGCGCTTCCGCGGTAATGCTGTTTTTAGGAAGTTTCGTAGCCTGCTGCCTTAAGCTCCTTGAGTATTTCCGCTCTAATCTCATCCAATGAATCTTTAAAACTCAGGTAAACGATGCCCTGCATATCCGAAGGTTGTTCAACGGGTTTCTTGAGCAAACAGGCAATCCTGTTACGACCCAGCTTTCCCACAAAAAACCCGAATTCAAGAATCACGTTCTGTCTGGGGCGGGGATAGGCGGTTTTCAAAAACTTTCTAAGCCTCTGAGGCCTCGACCAAATGCTACCCATTTCAACAAAACCGCCTAAGTCGTCAGGAGTTAGAATGACAAATACGAAACCGACATCCGAGTAAGCCTCAAGCTTCTCGATCACCGTCTTGCCTCCGCTTGGCTGTTCGCTGAGAACGACAGGTGTTAGACCAAAATCAACAAGCATAGTCTTGAGCTCATTTAACGGCTTCAGGTCTTTTCCGTGAGCAATAAAAATCTCTTTCTTCAGAGCTATCGACTTTTTTGGGTCGGTTTCACTTTGCATTTTGACACCTTCTCGATAAGACTTGTATTCACTAGTTATGTCAAATTCAAAATTTAAGCCCTAAGTACGCCCGGTTAAGCCCGGAGCTTCCCAAGGAGGAACACGCGCTACTTCAAGAAACGGGCAAACCAAACAGGTCTAAAGATTTTAGCTAGACTAAAACCTCAACGAACTGGAAAAGAAAAAAATGGAGAAGCAAATGTACTTGCGCCGAGGTTTTACGCTTTCTTTGCCGGAGCCTTCTTCTTTGCTGCTTTCTTCTTAGCCACTTGTATAGCCTCGGGATTTTATGTATGATAATAATTTGTATATAAAATTTGCTAAAGCCTGGCGTTTCATATTGTGCCTCTTTAATCGAAATCTAAAGGGCTAAACCATGAAATCTCTAAAAGAGTCTGTTTTTCGATTTTTTGCCTTGGAAAAACCATTCAGAAGTTGTAGAGGCAGAAATTGTTAATTGTGTAGGCGGAATGTAAAATACAAAGGTTAATATTGCCTTAAAAAGAAAAAGAGGTGTGGAGAAGTCAATATGGTCGAATCAGAAATTGCTGTAGCAACCATGCACAGATTATGCAAAAAAGCTGGTGCTGAAAGAGTGAGCGAAGCAGCAGCAAAGGAACTTGCAAAGGCACTTGAAGAAATTGGCGTAAAGATTGCTAGAGAAGCACTTGATTATGCTATGCATGCCGGAAGAAAAACCATCAAAACGGAAGATATCGAGATCGCCACTAGAAAAGTCATGGAAAAATAGTTGTCAAATAATTCAATCTCGTTCTTCGACTATTTCTACAGAGAACCATTCTAGCCAAGTGATGTGATAAAAAGGTCTGCGCGGGTGGCTTGGGTTTGCTGGTTTACCTCAAGAAACCCCAGAGGGATGGGAGTCTAGGAAGAAAACAGCGTTAACACTATTAATCATAGCGTGCATTAGATGTTGAAGTTGAAATGACTAAAGCTGTTCGGATGCTTTTGGGTTTATCATTAATTATGGCACGTGCGCCATCACGAGAGGGAACGTCAAATTGAAGAGAATTCTGTTTGTAAGCGGTTCGCTCGGTTTGGGGCACGTTGGAAGAGACATCGAAATCGCGAAGGAACTCAGAAAGCTTCGCAACGACGTTGAAATCTATTGGATGGCTGAATCCCCCGCTTCAGAAGTGCTCGAAAAAGCAGCAGAAAGACTCTTGCCAGAAGCCAGCCAGCTATACTCATCGAATTTTGAGCTGGAAAAATCCACCAAGGAATACAAAGCCAACCTCGTCCGATGGGTAAAAAACATGCAAAAGGGCTGGACCAAGAACACCGAAGTCTACGCCAAGATATCTGAAACTTATGATTTTGACCTCTGGATAGGTGACGAACCCTACGACATCATGATTGCCTATGAAAAGAATCCGAGCCTAAAGAAATGCCCCTTTGTGGTTATCAACGACTGTGTAGGATTAGACACAAACACATGGAATCCCGTCGAACACCTCATAGTCAGCATGACGAACAAAGCGTGGCTGAACTTCCTGAGAAGCGAACCACCACTCGCTGAATTGAACATCATCATAGGAGAACCGGAAGACGTCCCGGACAAAAACTTCGGCTTCATGCGCCCCAACCGCCGCAGAATCGCTGAAAAATTCGCGAAATTCGTCGGCTACGTCCTTCCAGAAGACATTGAAGAATTCAAAGACAAAGCTTACGCGCGCAAACTTCTAAACTACGGAAACGAACCATTAATTCTGTGTTCCATAGGCGGTACAGCAGCGGGAAAAGACCTTCTCGATCTATGCATCGCCGCTTACCCAGCCATGAAGGAAAGAATCCCAGAACTCCAGATGATCCTGGTTTGCGGACCACGCCTGGCGCCGGATTTCGTCAAAGCCCCAGAAGGCTTGAAAATTGTTGGCTATCTACCTGACCTTTACAGGCACCTAGGCGCAGCCGACCTTTCCATCGTAACAGGGGGCGGTACGGTAACACTTGAGCTGACCGCTCTCGAAAGACCTTTCCTGTACTTTCCTCTCAGAGACCATGCTGAGCAGCAGTTTGCCGTAGCTCCAAGATGTAAGCGTCACAACGCCGGCGTCAGGATGGATTACTCAAAAACCACTCCTGAACTACTCGCCGAGACCGTGTTGTCCAACATCGGCAAACGAGTGGAATATCCTAAGCTTCCGACAAAAGGAGAACAAGAAGCCGCGCGACTGATCGATCAGATTCTCAGCGGGAAAGTCTGAACTTGGCGCGCAATGACCCAAAAATAGAGAAAAAAGATTTAGTCAGCTTCCTTTGATCTTCCTCTACGCCTCAAGAGTTTGCTTTAAGTTTTCCAGCATTCCTTCCATGAATTTTTCGGTGTCTTTGCTGTACTTCACCTTGTCAACAAGCTTTCCCAAAATGGAGTAAGGCACTTCGTATTCATCTTTGTATGTTAGTTTGGTTCCCACAGGAGTCGGTTCAAAGAGACCAGTTATCGTCATGTTGAGTTTGCTGTCTTTGACTGTTCGCATAACAATCTTCTTGTTCTTCTCAAATTCAATTATCTCTTCGTCCCATTCGCCCTTTATCTTAAATTCTTCTTTCGGCGTCCAATGCGAAACCGAGCCAACTCCAATAGGTCCTTCTGAGATCCATTTCCCCTCCAACCATCTTCCCCACACATCATTCATCTTGTCGCTTAACATGAAGGCGAAAACCTTCTCAGGAGGCGCCTTGATATTGACAGTCTTAGTTATCCTTGCCACACAATCACCTCCTTCCGTTTCTTTTGCGCCAGATAATCGTTGCAAGCTTTGAAACCGAGTTGCATGACTTCCGAATGCGCTTTTGCCGTGTCTACGAAAGGAACGATAAAACGGAACAATAGCTTCTTGGGTCTAACGGTAAACCGAAACCTCGTATTCGTTTTTTCATCTCTCGGTACAAACGTGTATACTCCAGTCCCCACAAAATCACCTGCATATTCTAGTTCTATCAACTTGTCCTCCACCAGCTTCGTAATCTTGGCGGAACACTTGAGACTAGTTCTGCTCTCCGGATTGATGGTTGCGTCAAAGACTGCCCCCTCACGAGCGATTGAACCCATAGGATTGAATCTGATATGTGGCATCCACCATTTTGTGACCCCGAAGAGCTCGTTCAAGAAAGCAGTATAGACCGCCATTGGTGGGCTGTCAATAACTGCTTCGTCAGTGACGTCAATTTTGGCCATAAACGCTCACTGCACCTACCTGCTCAAGATGTTCTTTCCAATTGGCCATCGAATCCGTAGATTTTTGAACTTTCTCGATTCGAACCATAAACCTCGCCATGAGTAATCTATCCTTGCAGACGAGAGATAAAATCTCCTAAGAAGCGTTTATGAAAAATAATAGTTCGCTATAAATGCCATGATTGTGAGAATAGGCGGTTACGCACCACTTCTATTCCCGTTTGGCTCTTCCCCAATAGTGCAAGAACAGTGATTTAGCCCAGTTGACCGCAATTTTGTCCTGCGACTTAAACGACCCATAGTCAAAAATGCCTTCCAAATTCTCGAAGCCTATTCCGGCAAGTTCCTTCTCCGATAGGAACATGAAGACGCCGATAGTGTCCAAGTACCTGCTCTCCGCCTTCTTTGCTCTGGCGGCACGATCAAAAGCAGGGTTGTTTGCCAACTCCAAAATGGCTGGGGGAATTGATGCAGTCTTAGGCATCAGTTTTCTAACCTCTACACCACGGGCAATGGCTTCAAGGAAGAGTGGCAAGGAACTGGGAAGAATCTGGTCGACGATGATCCACATGAACTCTTGAGCTTCCTTCACCGCGTTTTCTGCGTTGAATAACATTTCTGTGACACCGTTAACATATTCACTCTTATGTAAGGCACCTATGCTTGCGGCGAATTCTGTAGGCAAAGCTGAGATTCTGTGTGTTTTGAAGTACTTCTTGTGTTTGGAAATGAACGCAAAGCTTGGAATAAACTGCAGAGCTGCTTCTCCTACGGGCGTCAGATGAAAAAAGCCGTCCGCATCTTTTGCGATGAGGTCTGATTCGGTCAGCCGCGCCATGTTTCTCGCAGTTTCAGGAACGGTGAAGTTGAATCTTTCAGACACGCGAGAAAGTCTAATGGGGCTCTTTTTTATTTCTCTGAGAATGTTGAGTCGATCCTCGTTTGAAAGTTCAAAAAAAAGAGCACAGAGTTCTGCCATTTCTCAGATTACCTTTTGCCACTGGTTGTTTTTTGAAATTGCCAATACTGTAGTTTATAGTTGACTATTGTATTTCATATTTTCTGTTCGGAAGTTCAATGTTGAGTCTATAGCAGGCGCAGGTTTCTTTGTCTTCTGATTAGTCTTAGTGCGTGCTATCGTTTTGTTTTATCCCAATAGTACGAGAACAAAGATTTTGACCATTTGTGTACGACTTCGTCTTTGGACGTAAATCCAAGATAGTCAAATCTTCCATTCGTTTCCGGAAAACAGAGCGTTGCAACTTCCTTTTCAGAAAGAAAAATAGCCACCTCAATTCTTTCAGCATATCTGCTTTCGAACTTCTTATCTCGTGCAGCGCGATCGAATACGGGATCATTGGCCATTGCAAGAATATCGTCTGGAATACTGGCGTTTCTAGGCAATAGTTTCTTGAAGGCAACTCCGCGTTTAACCGCTTCAACAGCTATGGGCAGTCCGCTCGCGAGAAGCTGATCAGCAACAAACCAATAGTATTCTTCAGCTTCGCTCATCACTCTTTCAATGTTGCGCATAGTTGTCGTCACTTCACTGACTATTTTGCATTTCTCAAGGCTACCCAAACTCACCGAGAACTCGTGAGGTAACTTGGATAGAGAATGAGTCAGGAAGTAACTTCTATTCTTGGAAAGAAATTCAAAGCCCGGAAGCAACTCCAAGGCTTCCTCCCCCATGGGAGTCAAATGATAAAAGCCGCCCGAATCCTTGGCAATCAGGTCTTCCTCGTTGAGTCTCGAAATGTTTCGCGCGGTTTCTGGCACAGTGAAACCAAACTTTTCGGAAATGCGAGAAAGCCTCATCGGATTCTTCTTGAGCTCACGAAGTATGTTGAGGCGATCCTCATTTGAAAGCTCAAACAAGAGACCGCCCAAGTCTTTCAACTTTCAGACCATCCTCCCTTGCTTGAACACATACTGAAGTACCCCGTTCTTGATGTACATCGCTTAATAGTTGATTATTATATTTCATATTTTCTGTTTAGAACATCTTATCTTCTTTTTTTGCCTCACTTATATTTTGGCGAAGCATATGGAATCAGCAAAATACGATGCAATCATCATCGGTTCAGGCCTTGGAGGCTTGTCGTGTGGCGCCTACCTCGCTAAAAACGGCTTGAAAGTACTGATTCTTGAAAAGCACACCACCCCCGGAGGATATGCCACTAGCTTCAGAAGAGGCGTTTACACTTTTGACTCAACTCTTCACATGATCGCTGGCGTAGGCAAAGGGCAAGACATGTATAGATTCTTAGAATGGTGCGGAGTCGCAGACGAGATAGAATTTCTCAAGCTCAAACATTTTGCTAGACTAGTCTTTCCAGACCACGATCTGCGAGTGCCAAACGGAAACCTGGAAGAAGTCACAGTGCTCTTGGAAACGAGTTTTCCAAACGAAAAAGGAATCAGACCTCTTCTCAGGGAAATGACCAAAATTCATGATGACACGCGCAGATTCGTACTCTCGGAGGCACCGATGTGGCAACAGTTACCCATCTTTCCATTCAAGTACAGATCACTTTTTCGGATGCTCAAAAAGACAGCCAAACAACTCCTCGATAAACACATCAAGGATTACAAGCTGAAAGCCATTCTATTGGCAAACTATGGTTTCTTCGGCTTACCACCAAGCAGATTGAACGCGCTCTCGGTATACGCCAACATCACTTACTGGACTGACGGTGCGTACTACCCCAAAGGCGGAAATCAAACAATACCTAACGCGTTTGCAGAATTCATCAAACGCAACAAAGGAGAAATTTACCTCAACTCACAAGTCACCTCAATCATAACCGAGAAAAACCAAGCTATAGGTGTCAGGACAAGAAAAGGAGAAGAATTCTTCGCCGAAAACATAATCTCCAACGCCAGCGCCCCCGAAACATTCCACACCCTCATAGGAGACCGAAGACTACCCACCAAATTCCTCGAAAAAATGAAAGGAATGGAACCTTCCACCTCAGGATTCATGGTCTATCTTGGGTTAGATGAGGAGTTCAAAGCTAAACTGAACAATACAGAGGACTACGAAATCTTCGTCTCAGAAACCTATGACCAAGACACAGACTACGAATGGATAAGTCAATGTGAGACAGAGAAAGCTAGCTATTTCATAACACTACATTCCAACGTTGACGAATCATTAAGCCCAGCCAACAGATTTGTACTGTCCTTGACTCAGGGTCAACCGTACAGCCACTGGAAGAAATTCGAAACCGACTACAAAACGGGCAAAAAAGACGAATACAACAAAGAAAAAGACAGACTCGCAGGGATACTCATCAAGAGAGCCGAAAAAATAATCAGCGGATTATCAAGACACATCGAAGTCATAGAATCAGCAACCCCCCTAACCCTGGAAAGATACACGGGCAACTTCAACGGCGCATTCTACGGATGGGCTAACACCACAACTCAATTTACACCTATGGATAGAATGGTCAATAATCCAATCAAGCATCTGCACCTAAGCTCAGCCTGGACGTTTCCAGGAGAAGGTCAGGCAACAACCATAGCCTGCGGATATAGAACAGCCAGGCATATAATCGGAAGAAAGAAAGGGAAGTATAGGAAGGCTTTGAAACTTTCATTTGTCATCATAGCAGTCGCAGTAATTGCCACGCTTTCTCTTCTGCTAGTAAGCTGCAAGAAGTTGTTCATGTCTTACCTGCCAAAATATCCTTGTTGCGACACAAGAAGGTTAACAAAGTTTTTCTAGCACGTCAATTAGTACAGAAAAGGAAATTACAGAGGCGCTTCTAAGAGTCTGACGATAGTTACAGAAAATGCGTGGAAGGTGTCGAGAATGAGTTTGCTGCGGAATGCTTTCGGACGGCTGCGGCGCGGGCTTCCAAAAATGGATTTCATGAAAAACAAGCACGAAGACTGCGCTAACTTTGATAATGGAGCCTGCAAATTCTTTCATTTCACCAATGTGGACCCTAAGGGGCAAGCTTGCCCGCACTTCAAAGCTAAGAAGAAGGCAGAAGTTGAAACCGCCGATGCAGGTCATGCCTAATTAAGCAATACTAGTGAAATGGAAAATCATCATTTATCTCGTTGTTTTTCATCAGATTTTCAGCCTCTCTAGTTACTCTCTTCTTTTTCTCTTCCAGTTCATCGTTTCCGTTAGTTCACTGGTTGCTAGATTGTATTCACACATACACTGTCCGGCAACGGCAGACGCTGTCAAGGGAGAAAGGGACAAATCGCTGCAACGCTTCAACAACATTGTTTAATACCGAGAATAGCCGCTTAGACTAATGGTGAAGAAAGTTGGTTCTTCAAAAAAAGAATTTCAGTAAACCTGACGAGACTCAGTCGCCCCCGTATGTAAGGATAGAGAACATCAGAATAGGCGACATGACGATCTCGAAGCAAACCTATCAACCCGGATGGCAATGGTCAAAACACATCAAACCTATCGCTAAAACAAATTCCTGTCAAGTGCACCATTTCGGAGTCTGGGTCTCAGGCAAGTTGCGCGTGAGAGCCGATGACGGGCAAGAGATAGAATTTGGTCCCGGAGATGTATCTGACATTCCGCCGGGGCATGACGGCTGGGTCGTCGGAAACGAACCTGCAGTCTTCTATGCTTTCACACCTAAGTCAAACCCGAAGTGAACTACTCGCCCGTGAGGGTGAGCGTCTTTTTTCTGAAGCGCGCTACCGGGTCGTTCTTCTATCAGAATAGAGTGTTCTTCGAGGAGAGCTAAGTACCAGTCTGAAACATTCATGTATTGATGCTGACGTGAAACGCAGAGGGTTAGCACTTTGTCTGGCTCATTATGAGATTAGACATGGGTATGAGGAATGAATAAGAAATTCACCGCAATAGCGTTGTCTGCATAATAATTGCCACATTGTCTCCACTAGCTAGCTACGTCTATTTCTGCAGTAGGTTTAACGCTACCTTCGAATCTTACAAGCTGCAAATTTGGGACTTATCACAAGAGAATGAGAAGCTTGAAGAAATTAAAAGATTCATGAATACATACGAGAAAAGTCCGTATTTAATGAAGCCGTATCTTGTCACCAACTTGGGATGGTACGTCCATGGTAGCTCTGACCCGGTTCCTAGCTTCCAGAAACACATTCACCATCTACGGGGAAGTATTAAATGTTGGAGCCACAACAGCAGTAAACTGCAAGTTGATAGTTGATTTCTATGATAACGTGACATTGCTGCAATCATCAGAAGTTGACGTAGGAGATATTGGGTATTGGACAGATAATTATGTTAGAAGAGTTATTGATTGTGATTGTGCTGATTCTGTAACAAGAGTAGAAGTAACCCCGAAATGGTCTCTGATTGAATAATTGAAAACTATTGGCTTAACGCCGCACGCGTAATTAGAATGGGCGAGACAGACTTTTCAGCAATTCAGAATTGCTTTGCGAAGAGTCTTGATTTACGGAACTCCCGTCGGTGGTGCTGTAGCGCGCAGCACTTCATTTTGTCTCTCTAACTCAGCAATTTGACCCTTTAGCATTTCAGTTTGGTTTCTCAAAACGTAGATTTCGTGCCATGCTAGTAAGAGTTGATATTGTTTCTGATGTACTTCGCCAGTGAGTTCCTCATTTTCGGTCTGCAGAGTTTTAACCACGCCCGTGAGATTTCTTATTTGCCGAATTAAATCTTCACCAAGTGGGCTCCTGTTCTTCGAGAAGATTTTGTAGGGAGTTAACCTGATTGTTTAGGTCGCTTATTTTCTCATCTCTAGTGCGAATTTCTCCGTTAACGTAATTGCTCGTCGTAAAGTATGTTGCAAGTAGCAATGCTATGCAGACAATTCCAATTGACATGTTTCGCAGAGTTCTCTTCCTAGTTTGAATCGAATCATTCATGGACTGGTTCTCCAGTCACAGATTATTCGACGGGAGCCTCTTAGTTCTACTCAAGGAACAAAACGTTCCAACACCGGAACAACTTCAACTCGGTAAGCCGCGTTAAAGGAAGGTTTCTTAAGGTATTCTCTCCCGTTAGTGTAAGAGTTCCAGTCTAATACAAGAAAAAGCAAAACCTTGAAAAATAAGGGTAAACGGGGGTTTTAACCCAAATGCCCACGAAATGCGGACGCGATTTTTTGGAATAGCAGATAAACGTGAGAAAGTGGAGTTGCGCGAGTGTAGATTTCGAACTCTGGCGGGTTTTATGCGAATGTTGAAATACCGCACGCAACAAATGAAATGTGCACGTGCTATACTGACTAGGCTTTAGGCGTTTGAGAATCTATGAGAGCTATGTATTCTGTTGTTATCCTTGCCCTTTCCACTTTCATTGTCAACATGGGCGCAAGCATGATGACTCCCTTTCTCCCGGTGTATGCCAAGTCGTTTGGCGCGACGCTTGGAATCGAGATAGGTCTTTTCACCTCCATGTTTCTTTTGACCAGGATTTTCATGAATTATTATTCAGGCAGGAAGTCTGATCGGCTGGGGAGGAAGAGGCTGATTGTGTTGGGCATTGTCATCTGTGCTTTTTCCTCGTTTCTCTTTGCTATTCCTGTGGGTTGGTATGCTATTTTGGGTGTGAGGGCTCTTCAGGGTGTGGGTTCAGCCATGGTGTGGGTTCCGTCTACGGCTCTTTTGGGGGATCTTATACCGCGGGGGAGGAGGGGGTTTGCAATGGGAGTGTATAATTCTCTTTCTATGGCTGGGTGGGTGCTTGGTCCTGGGCTGGGCGGTGTAGTGCAGGGTTATTTCCGTACTGCGGGTTTGATGTCGCTTGAGGGGAGTTTCCAGGCGGTTTTTTTCGCGTTTGCCCTCTTGCAGGCGGCTGCTCTCGTGTTAGTTGTTGCCGTTATCCGGGAGCCAGGGGTTAGGCATGGAGGTGAGGCAGAGGAGGAGGTCAGCCAGGAAATGGATGTTTCTGTGAAGAGGTCTCTTTTGGTTATGTCGCTTCTGGTTTTCTCTTTCGCGTTTATAGTTGCGCTTATCGAGCCTCTTCTCGTGTATCATGCCCAGCTGGCGTTTGGTCTCTCGGCGGACGAGGTCACCTCGAGCATGACAGTTGTTTACCTGGCCTCTGGAGGTCTTGTTATTGGGGCTCAGTTGGTTGCGGGCTTGCTTGCGGACCGTTTCAGCAAGAAGGTCATAATTGCCGTTTCGGCCTTAGCTGCCCAGGCTTTGGCGTTTCTGATGCCGTTCGCTGTAGACGTTGCGAATGTGGGTGTCTTGATTGTTCTGTGGTACGGTTTCTTCAGCCTCGCCACGCCTGCTTACCTGGCGCTTCTGCAGGATCTGTTTCCCCAGCGCCTCAGGGGAACGTTGACCGGGGCGTTCCTGACGATATTTGATTTGGGCTCGTTAGCTGGACCGATTCTCGGGTTTTTAGTCTATGACAACGTCTCGGCAGCGCTGCCGTTTATAATGAGCGGGATGCTTGGCGTCCTCACGGTGATCGCGTTCTTTGCTTACGTGAGGGAACCTGCTCGGGAAGGAAGAGAAATGCGAAAGACGGATTAAGCTGGTGTCTGAAGAATAGAGTCAATAAATCGTTGGAGAGAGGCTTTCTGACCGACCACACCCGCCTTGTACAGGAGATAGAGGATACGATCGTTAAGGATTTCGGGATGACTTACCCCGAGATCAAGCGTTTTCACTCTTCGCTTTTGGGAAGCATAACCGCTCAGGCCAGCAGGTCCCCCGTGTACGAGGGGCTTGCAACGGTCTCAGACGTGGCTCGTCTAGGCGAGCTTCCCTTGACGACTTATTCTCATGTTCAGGATTGTTTCGATCGGCTTGGCGTTGAGAAGGTGCTGCAGGCTCCGGCAGCTAGGTTTTGGCACACGTCTGGTTCGACGGGGAAACCCAAGAAGGTCTACTATGGGAAGCGCGACTTGGATGAGATTGCCCAGGGGCTCCTCCAGTTGCTCTATCTTTGCGGGGCTAGACCGTGGAATAGTGCCTGGGTGTTCACGGCGAGCGGTGGAGAGACTCTCTTTGGCTTAGTTTTGGACAAGTACGGATTGGAGGGAACCATAAGTCCTCTGGCGGGTGAATTGGACCTGATTAAGGCTCTAAGGGAGGCGTCTAGGCTCGATAAGATAGATGTCATGGTTGGGGTGACGTGGCTGTACCTGCTAATGGATAGGATCGTGAAGGACCCCCAGGATTTTAAGAGGCTCGTGGCAGGCGAGGTGAAGAAGAAGGTGAAGATCCTAGGTCTCTCTTGGCTTGTGACGCGGTATCTTCTCAGGGGCATTGACTATGCCCGGCTTGACCGCTCATTGCAGAACGCGAGGCTTGGCTTTTCCCATGCTGAAGCCCTCTCGCCTTATCTGCCTAAGATCAGGGAGGTTTACCCTAACCTAGAGATGCATGATGTCTTCGGGGCAACGGAGCAGTGGGTCCAGGCCATACAGGTCTCGCCTGAGAAGAATTGGCTTAGCTTTTTCCTCAGATACTCCATACCCGAGATAGCTCCGCCGGAGGAGATCCTGAAGGGGAAAGACTGACAGGAGCTACAGGGTGAAGGGTGTGCCGTGGTACGAGTGGGAGAAGGGCTTGAAAGGGGAGCTTATGCTTACGCGCGCTAACGAGTGTTTGCCGCTGGTGAGGTACGCCACGGGCGATCTCGTGGAGGTGATGGACCCTGCCTTCAGCTTTGAGGTTATGCTTGAGCGGGGGAAGCTGCAGATTACTCTCCCGGCCATAAAGGCGCTGGGGAGAGCTGCGGACTCGGTGGACTTCGCTGGAGCGGACGAGTCCGGTAACTTTCTGGGCTTCAAGGTCTACTCGCGACAGATCAATGACGCCCTGATGGGGATAAAAAACGTGAGGTGGTGGGAGCTCTACCACGTGAAGGGGAGCCCCGGCAAGTTCGTCTTCCTAATAATCCCGGAGAACACTGTCTCTGATGAGACCGCATTTAGGAACGAGATCCTGCGTTCCCTTGTTTACATGTTTGATGACTTCACGGCAGCTGCCCAGGGGAGAGCATTCCTGGTGGGAGGGACCGCTGCCATGGAGGACCAGAGGAACTACTTGGATCTAATGATAACGCGACCATCTGCCTACGACTTGATTGACGCGGAGATCAAACGGAGAATAAGAGAGGGAAGGACCATGGGGCAGCTCAAACCCAAGAGGGTCTACGTAGTGGACAACGCCGAGGCCTTGACCGCTCTCACGCAGGAGAAGATGGAAGCCTAAGACCGGTTTTCTTCAAGTAGAGCGCACTGACGTTAAAGAGCGAAACACTTATTGGTCATTCTCTTCAGGAAAGTAGTTGGTGATTGTATGAAGATTACGCGTGTTTATGAAATTGGCGGATTTCAGAATCCTCATGCAGTTGAAGCGAAAAGATTGTATGACACAGACAATGCTGAAGCAATTCACATGGCGTTGAAGCCGGGGCAATCCTTGAAAAAGCACATCACGCCAGTGGATGTCTTCTTCTATATTCTGGAAGGCAAAGGCATCGTTGAGATTGGCGACGAAAAACAAGACGTAGAAAAGGACATGCTAATAGAGAGCCCGAAAAACTCGCCTCATCTGCTTCGCAACACTGGACAAGACACCTTTAGGTTTCTAGTGGTGAAAGTGCCTAAGCAGAAAGAACCTACAAAATTCCCCTGAGTCGGCAGCGCACGCTTGGAATAATCCTTCTGAGGTTGTTACTAGTTTATCCCATGTCCTTTTTCCATGTTGTTTGGCAGTCTTCGCGTGGCCACACTTTCTTTTATGTCTAATAATTGTCTAAATAGTTGTACATATGTATATTTCATATTTACATATATGAACAATAGTCCACAATACTTAAATAATTCTGGACAACAGATGTGTTAGAAACTGGTTTGGTTGGAGTGGGAACAGAGATGAAGCGCAAATTCAAAGATTGCGAGAAAACCGGAATCGATCCGATAAAGTTAGCTATAGAAGAGGAGGTGTAGGACAGATGTCTGACTTTGCAATTGCCTTAGCTGGGGCGGCCTCACTTTTCTTTTCATTTGTATACTACAGAATGGAAAGAAACAGCAGAATATTGAACTCCAAAAAAGAGTAGGCAAAACCCCTATTTTTATTTTTTCAGCATTCTACCATGGCTGGCGTTTTGCTATGCCACCTGATGAGATCGCGCTACTGCTTCTCCACTTTTTGTGAACAGCTAGCAGGTATCCGCCGAAGCCCGGTATCCACACAATGTTTAGAAGGCTGCCGCGCGCTACGTAGTTTTCCTTTCAATGAGGACTCATTCTACAATTCTCTTGAAGCTTATAGAGGCCAAGACAAACATTGCCCCGTCAAATAACGCTATGGCTAGCAAATCGATTGGAAGGTTAGACAAGTTCCCGCTAATCATCAGGCCTCTTACAGCGTCGACTATGTAACTCATGGGGTTGAAACGCGAAAACTCCTGCAAGATGGGAGGCATAATCGAGACAGGGTATAGTGCGTTGCTTGCAAAGAAAAGAGGAAAGGTTATGGCTTGGCCTATGCCCATGAATCTTTCTCTGGTCTTCAGGAAAGAGGCAATGAGGATGGATATTGCTGCAAATCCTCCGGAGGCAAAGAATACGATTAGGAGAGCCAAAACAAAATACGCGATGTTAGGGAAGAAATTGACTCCGACAAGTAATGCCACTGGAACGATGATTAGGGCTTGAAATACAGCCCTGACGCCAGAAGCCATCGATCGGCCTATGACAGTGGCATATCTGCTGGCGGGTGTAACGAGAAGCTTCTTCAAGATTCCTGAGTCTCTTTCCCAGACAATGGTTAAGCCGTAGAAGATGGAAACGAAAGTTGTTGACTGTATGAGTATGCCTGGAGTAATGAAGTCCGTGTAAGGTATACCGCCGGTTGGTATCGCTGCAATGCTGCTCATTATGGTGCCGTAAACCACTATCCATAGAATAGGTTGAATTGCTCTAGTATAGAGTTCTGTTCTGTCATGTTTTAGTCTGCGAAGCTCGAGTTCAATCATCACGAGCATTGTTCTCAAAGAGTCTAGCAAATCTATCCCCGCTTAATCATGCGTCTGGTTTGCGTGACGTCGCTGATTCGTCCGCCGGATTCAAGCCTTATTCCAGCATACTTTTGGAAAACGTCATCTAAAGTTGGCTTGGTTATGGAGGCGTTCGTAACAGAAATGCCTTCCTCCCGTAGAACCTCGACAACATCAGGCAGAAGTGATTCAGCATCTTTGGTAATGACGGTTAATGCTGAATTGTTTATGATGACGTCGTTAACTGAATTTAGCTTTCTGATTTCGCTCAAAGTGTCTTCGTTAACGCTATTGGATTCTATGCCGAGCATGATGACTTCGCCTCCGACTGAACGTTTAAGCTCTGCTGTTGTGCCTAACTTTACAATCTTTCCTCCATTGATTATGGCTATTTCGTCAGAGTATAAGTCGGCTTCATCCATGTAGTGCGTGTTGAAGAATATCGTGGACCCATGCTCTTCCCTGATAGAAGCGAGTTCCTCCCAGACCGCTTTTCTCGCAGAAGGATCTAAACCAATAGTGGGTTCGTCTAAGAATAGAATCTTGGGCTTTGTCAAAAGCGTGCATGCAATCTCAAGTCTTCTGATCATTCCGCCAGAATATGTCTTGACTAGCTGGTTTCCAACATCGCTTAAACCCATTTTTCCTAGTACGTCCTCAATAACTCTCTTCTTGGGTGATGGAACATTGTAGATTTTGGCGTAGATAAGGAGATTCTCGTAGCCGCTTATGTCGGTCCAAACGCTCATTTCTTGAGGGACATAGCCCACAAGTCGCCTTATTTTGGCGCCATCGCGGACCACGTCCAATCCGAAAACGGAGGCTGCACCCGAGGTGGGCTTAAGCTGCGTGGTCAAAATTCTTATCAATGTGGTTTTGCCGGCGCCGTTGGGACCGAGAACAGCAAAAACTTTGCCGACCTCAACTCTCAAATCAACGCCGTCTAAAGCCCTAACCTTGCCATCATAAACTTTTGTTAATCCTCTAACGTCAACAGCGAACTCCATACTCCACCAAATACCTCGTTGAGTGAGTAAAGGATTCAGAAAAATTAACTCTGATTTAGGTCTTTCCTATCATGTCAGAAGGGCAGTGCACAGAAGAAATATGCAAGAGAGTCTATTCCAATTCAGGCATGTGTCCTGAACGAGCGCAACTCTTAGTGGTCAGCACGCGCTGGTTGGTTTTATTTCCATTTTGTCAGTATTTCTTCTCGTTGGAAAGTCGCTTTGCTTACATAGAACAGGGCTACGACTGCGATGGCCATTGCGCCTGATAGTATCAGCGCGAGCGTGTCGGCCGGCATGAACCCAATCGTTGAGCCTAGAAGTAGGATTAGTATGATTGGGAGCACGACTAGACTGCCTAGCTGCTGTGCTGCCCTCACGTCGCTGACTCTGGAAGATACTATGACGTTGGCTTCTACACTTAGGATGCATGCTAGGGGTGCTACTAATCCGACTATGATGATCCAGTTCAAGTTTGGCAACAGGAAAACTCCGAGGTTCATGTACGACCAAGCATCTGCGACTACAACGTAGGCTGCGGCGCCGATGTAGGTTGCGAGAATGCAGGGAAGAAAAGCGGCTAAGCTTTTGCCGAATAATAGCTCTCCATCAGTTGTTGGGGTAGCCAACAGCGGCTCTAGGCTCTTCTCAATTTTTTCGCCGACGAAACTGTAGGAGGCGATGACTGTGGGAAGAATCGAGGCCATTACGGCAAAGTACATGTTGAGCACACTCAGAATTAGAGTTACGGCTTCTGCGGGAACATCGGCGGGCAAGAAGAGCAGCATGACCAAGGGGAGTATGAGACCGAACATCAGCGGCATCGCAAGTATGGAGTAGAATATGTACTTGTTCTTTCTGAAAACGCTAAAGTCTTTGGTTGTGACGATCCAGGCCTTCCAGAACCTCATTTGACATCGTTCTCCCTGATCATTTTTAGGTAAACATCCTCGAGCGTGGATCTGAGTTCGGTGACAAATTGCACGTTGGCGCCTGCAGCTATCAGAGTACGGACAATCTCCGGGTTATCGTGCTCGGGGTCGTCCACGTCGAGAACCAGTTTGTTGTCTACGACTCGCGCATTCTTGACCGCGCCGAGCTTTCTAACCGCGGCTAGTGCCTTTTCGTCGGTTCGTTGCAGGTGAACCACGGTCTTTCTGGCCTGCAAGCCCCTAGCCAAGCTTCCGGGCGCGCCGATCGTGAGTAGCCGCGTTTTAAGTATGCCGATGCGGTCACAGAGCCTCTCCGCCTCGTCGAGGTTGTGGGTGTTGATGAATATGGTTCGTTTCTCTCTTTTGAGTTCAAGAATGAAGTCTCTGACTGTTTTGGAGGCTTCAGGGTCCAAGTTTGCGGTTGGCTCATCCAAAAACAGCAGTTTTGGGTCATGGATTAGGGCTCGGGCGATTGCTATTTTCTGTTTGGTGCCCTTGGAAAAGGTGCCCACGAGATCGTTTCTTCTCTCCCAGATGCCAAGCAGGCTCAGCAGATGTTTTATGTTCTCTTCGCGTTTTTGGGGTGGAACCTCGTAGAGTTTGCCGTAGAAGTCCAGGTTCTTGATTGCGCTTAGGCTGTCGTATAATCCGACGTTTTCGGGCAGCAACCCAACCATCTTTCTGATTTCTAGGCAATCCTGGGGGCTGTCCACGCTGAGGTCGCCTATCCTTGCGGTTCCGCTGGTCTTGGCTATCAGGCAGCAGAGCATCCGTATCGTGGTGGTTTTTCCAGCTGCATTCGGCCCAAGAAAACCGAAAACTTCGCCATCATCCACCTTTAGGGTGAGGTCTTCTACTGCTGTTAGCTCGCCGAATTTTCTGGTCAAGTTTTCTGTTTCAATCAAGCTTTAGCCCTATGCCCCGTGTTCTTTTCAAGTCTTCTCGTATTTCGAGTCTTCGATGCGTTTCTTCTCGTACTCTTCTTCGGTGAATGGCTTTTTTATGGTTTGCGTCTTCTCCGAAATAGGCCAAGTGATTGGGTCCTTGACTGAGGAGTAAAAGTTGAACCAGCCTCTCTTGTTGCAGGCAGGGCACTTCATAAGATGGTAGGGACCAACGTGCAGCGACAGTATGTTCGATAACCCAGCCTCGAAAACGTTTGTGCACTTCTTGCACTGAAGCCTTACCATAACAACCGCTACTCCAATGTTCCCTTCTAATATTAATAATTAGCGAGGAGCGCGTGAAGATTTTGTTTAAGCTGAAGTCAAAACGAACTAAATAACTCCATTCCAAAGAATGGGGAAATCAGCGGCATCTCCATTCATTCAAGATTGACTAGAATTTTTGGTTCTTTCCACTCTTCCCTCAGAATGCTGTATATGCAGTCGTCTCTCCATTTCCCTCTGCAGAAGAAGGTCTTTCTCAGAACACCTTCCCTCTTGAATCCGACCTTCTCAAGAGCTTTCCATGATGCTATGTTTTCTGGGTCAGCTTTGGCTTGAATCCTCACTATGTTTCTTGAGAGGAACAAGTAGTCGATCATTATCTCAATGGCTTCGCTGACATACCCCTTGCCTCTTTCATCGGGCACAACAAAGTATCCAAGCTCTGTTTCGCCTGCTGCCAGAAAATGAGCAACGTAACCGATCTTTGTTCCGTCCTTCTTCTGCACAAAGAACCACTGTGCATCTTTGAGATTGTCGAAGGTTTTCTCCAACTCAGTTTTCGTCTCTTGTCTAAGAGGCTCATATTCACCCATAAACTCAGGAGTGTTATCCCATTCCTGCAAGACTCCTAGATCCTCTCTTTCCATTACTCTGAGGTTCACAGTTTTGCCTTCAAGCAAACCTTAACACCCGTTTTCACTAGTTTTCAGTCTTTGACGGTTAAGACTTTTGGCATTCCCCACCAGAACGGTCTCAAATGCTTCAGTAGAAGAGTGCATGAAGATTTTAGCGCGGGCGTATGGTTCTAACGCTTTGTGCTACAAAGAACAACAGGTCATAAGCCCCAGTCTTTCACTATCGTTGATAACGCGCGAAAATCCAAGCTCAAAGGGGATCATTCTTAAATATTGTTAGACCAATTGGTTTTGAAGCAGATTGCCCACTTATCGTAAGCCTAAAAGAAGTGACTGGTCAAAATCACTAATTTTCATAGGAGTTTATGTTGCAGGCATTTCCATTACAGCTTTCTACCTGCTAGTCAGTTACTGGTACCTCTGGATAGCGTTAGTGGCAGCTGGATTGATGCTGCTTGTTTTATGGCACGCTAAATCTACTGCTTACAGTTGCCCAACATGTGGCTCAGAATTCGAAATTTCCGCATTAACCGATTTTTTAAGCCCTCACGGAGTAACCAAGGATGGCGGTTGGTTATTCTTGAAATGCCCCGTTTGCGGTAACAGGTTAAAAATGCAAGTATTAGTTAAGACAAAAGACAAATCAAACTACCTCCGCTCTTATCACTGGCTTCCTGAAGAGTTTAAACTGAAATCAGAACGAATATCTTGTCAAACTAAAATCAAAAAGAACCCCTTGAAACTTGATAATAGACTCTGAGAATTCCTCGTGCAAGGTTTCTTGTTAGTCAAGGAATTTTGACTAGAAAAGGGCGTGTTTAGTCAAGAGACCTTTACAAAAACCCCTTTTAGCACCCAAACCTGCATAGTAGAGGAACAGAGATGAGCAAAACTGCAGGGTTGATGTTTGTTCTTGTCCTCCTCGTACCGCTATGCGTTTTCCCTATTCAACCAGCCAGAGCAGAATCAGGAACAATAATTGTCACCAACGTTAACCAGCTAGCAAACGCTGTTTATGGTGCGACTGATGGAACCACGATAATCGTGAAAAACGGAACCTACGAGTACCAAGAAAGCCAAACACTAGTTATAAGCAGGTCTATCTCGCTCGTGGGTGAAGACCCCGATAGCACAATTCTAAACCTGTATCCCCATCGGATAGATCCGCCTTATCCTTACTCTACGCCTTACTATGAAAATGCAATCGAGGTTCAAGCCAGCGATGTCTTACTATCAGGTTTTACAATAAATAGCGTCGGTGGCTCCCTCTCGGCAAGTGGAAGCAGAGTCCAAATAACGGGCAATATGATAAATACGTATGTGGTTGCAGAGGGTCGTTACCAGAATATTTCCTTGAATGTTCTAACTGAAGGAATTCAAAATTATGGAACCTACAACAACATCGAAAGAAACACAATCATAGGGCATGGCATTTGGGCAGCTGGCGACTTCAGCATAATCAATGGAAACAACATCACGGACTGTAATACTGAATCCGAGGGTTATGGAATAATGCTGCAGTGGAGTGGAAACACTGTTTTCGGCAATTTCATAGAGAACTGTAATCACGGTGTGAGTGTTTTGGGGACGAGTAGCTTGAACAACATCTATTCAAACATGGTTGTCAACAACGTTGGAGGGCTTGAACTTTTTGGTGAAGGAAGCAACAACGCTTTCCATGACAACTACGTAGCCGACAACACAATATGGAGTCCTGCTGAGTCACACATACTTGAGGACTGCAGGAGAAAACAACACAGTCTACCATAACAACTTTGTTAATAATGCTGAACAAATTAACAGTCGTTCTACCTATTACGGTAACTATGGTTCTGAAGCAGCAATCTATCCAATTGGAGACTATGATAATGGCAAGGAAGGTAATTACTGGAGTGACTACACTGGAAAAGATGCTGACGGCAACGGAATAGGCGACACTCGCTATTTTAAAGACCTATACCCGCTTATGTACCCGTGGGGTGCCCCGCTTATTTCTATTTTAGGCTTGGAGAATGCGACATACTCTGGAAATGTTTCTCTGAACTTCAGGGTTAACAAGCCGACTTCTTGGATGGGTTATAGCCTTGACGGATTTTACAATGTAACCATTGATGGAAACTTGACTCTCACGGGCTTATCAAGCGGTTTGCACAGCATAACTGTATACGCAAAGGACATGTTTGAAAACGCTGGAACTTCAGAAACAATTTTCTTCACTACAGCGGAAAAACCAGAACCTGAGCAAGATTCTTTCCCAACAACACTACTCATCGGATCCATAATTGCCGTAGTGGCTGTTGTCGGAGTGGGGTTGCTGGTGTTGTCGGAGTGGGTTGCTGGTTTACCTCAAGAAACGCCGGGGGATTAGGAATCCATGAGTGGCAAAGCGTTAGTATTGGCACTGATATTCGTCTTCTCTGTTTCATTGATCGTTAGCGTGCATAATATTCAAGTTGCTACCGCTAATTTCTTTCCGGGTAATGCCCTGCTGATCTCTTCTCCAACTTCTGGAATGGTTTACGCAAACACTTCTATTCCACTTATTTTAGTGGCTAATGTTGCTAATCCTACCCCTGAGATTGTGAGCCTTGCTTACAGTCTTGACGAAAACCCAAATGTAACTCTGACCAATTTGAACAAGACACTTCGCCCCCCAGGTCACATTGACGGTTCCCAATTCTTTGCAGAACTAGTTTTGGAGAATCTGTCTGAAGGCAACCACACGCTCAAAGCTTATTCGCAGGATGATTCTGGCGTGCAGATGTCAGCGTCAGTGGAGTTTATGATTGATACAAACTACCAGACGCCACTTTTGGTTCTGTCCCCCCAAAACATTACCTACTACACAACTGAAGTTCCTCTGACTTTTGTTTGCAGTGAGGAATTCACGTTTGTGTCTCCTGATTACGTGCTAGACGGTATAGGCATGGGACCTATTTCCGGGAATTTGACTTTGACTGGATTGTCCCTTGGTAAACATGAAATAACAGTTATCGTTTGGACTGTGAGGGGAGTTTTTTCTCAAACAGTCTACTTCAGCGTTTCGGAGCCAGAGCCTTTCCCAACCCCGCTGGTCATAAGCTTCGTAATCGCATTGATTGCTGTTGGCTTGGGTTTGCTGGTTTACTTCAAGAAACGCAAGCGTTAAGCAGAATTGTTGAGTCAATAAAGTTTTACAAAAACGATTTTATCACGCCGTCACCCCGATGTAACTGGGAACAGACATGAACAAGAATGCGGGAGTGTTAATCGTTCCGGTTCTCCTAACTTCGCCTTTCTATGCGCAGCCTAATGCAGCTTTTGCTGCCTCTGGAGGTGAAGAACGCAATGAGTAAACTCAAAGAGATTGCACTATTCATCGTCATAACTGTAATAATTGCTGTACCCCTCTACTTCCTTACCCTCACTGGCTACAGCTACGGTACTACTGACAAGTGGATCTTGATTGCGTTGAACGTGGTTTTCCTTGCCCTCTTTCTCCTGTTTCTACCCTTCAAGAAGAAGGTGGCGCGTCTGCCCAACAGCGTCTATCTCGCCTTCATACTAGCTCTCTACGTGGAGATGTATGGCATCCCACTGACAATGTTTCTGTTCGCAGGCTTCTTCGGACAAAACAACATATTCTCGCTCGAGTTCCTCCTCGCAGGCGTGGTAGGTCAAGAAACGTTCTACCGCGTTTTCAACACCTACATCTTTCCCCTGTCCAAAATCATTATGGGCATAGGCATACTGCTGATCATTTACGGTTGGAGGGCAATCTACAAGGGTAGAAAAGAAGGCAAGCTTGTGACCACAGGCCTCTATGGCGTCATCCGCAACCCGCAATACGTAGGCTTCCTGTTGATCACTCTGGGGTTAAATGTGATGTGGCTGACCATAATCACGCTCATACTCTGGCCTATACTGGCAGTGCTTTACTGGCAGCTCTCAAAAAGAGAAGACAAAGACATGGAGAAACAGTTTGGGCAAGAATTCGTAGATTACAAGAATAGGGTTCCAGGCTTTTTCCCACGCTTGCGGAAGCGTTCTGCCTCTTAGGAGAGAAGAGATGCGCTATCTTGCATTTCAATCTCTCCCGGGAAAAACCGCTGGATTATGGAAACCCCCAGAAATAAGCATGGCGACAAAAGTGGATGGAGACTAGGCATGAAAGTAGTACACGAAATAATGTTAACATTGTTGCTGACCAGCGTGTTAACATTACCTTTCTCCGTTGAACTCGTTCGATCCGAAGCATTAACCATTGTCATTATGGCTGATGGGACAATTGCCCCTTCAACAGCACCCTTTCTTCGGGATGGAAACCGTTACGCGTTTACCGGCAACGTTTTTGGCGAAATTGTGGTGGAGAAAAGCAACGTAACAGTGGATGGAAACGGGTATACTCTTCAGGGTTCAGGAAGCGGAAGTGGGATCAAACTGGCAGGAGTAAATGGCGTCACGATACAGAACACAAATATCCAAAGCTTCACATCCGGCCTCTGGTTTGACGGTTCTTCTGGAAACACAGTCTTTTCAAACACAATAGCAAACTGCAGCTATGATGGAATTCGTCTTGACGGATCTTCTGGCAATACCATCTCCAGCAACACAATTAAAGACAACTATCAGAGCATCCGCCTTCATAGCTCTCCAGACAACAACATCTACAGGAATGTTATAACAAACAGCTACCACGCCGTCTTTTTGCACAGTTCCTCTGACAACACCATCTCCGAGAACACGATAACAAACATTTACCTTAGAGGCTTCGAACTCTACAGTTCTTCAGACTTCAACACTATATCCAAAAACAACTTGACAAACAGCTTCAGAAGCATATGGCTTTCTGTTTCTTTCAATAACACTTTTTTTGGTAACACAATAACAGGAAACAACTACGAGGGTTTCTCCTTCTACGGTGCATCCAACAACACCATTTCCGGAAACACCATAACAAACAGCAACTATGACGGCATTTCCCTCTACGGTTCTTCGGAATCTAACACAATAATCCAGAACACCTTCAGGGACAATTATCACGGAATCAACTTGCATGATCACTCAAGATTCAACGTGATTTCCGAAAACACGATAACGAACAGCAACCGCGGCATCCACCTTCATGGATCTTCACAACTCAACACCATCAATGGAAATACCATAACAAACAATTACGAGGGCATTTACCTCGACAGTTCTACAGAGCTTAACACAGTTTCCCAAAACATTATAACCGACAGTAACCGCGGCATATACCTAGATGGTTCCTCCAAAAATAGTATTTCCAATAACACCTTAACAAGCAACACCGAAGGAATCTCATTGTATGGCTCTTCTGAATTAAACGCCATCTCTGGAAACATAATAACAAAGAACGACTATGACGGCATCCACATCTACGATTCCCGATACAACACAGTCTCTGAAAACATCCTGACTGAAAACTATAATGGCATCTATCTAGATGGTTCCTCCAACAACACTGTTTCCGCAAATTCTATAGAAAATAATGGCAATGATGGCATATGCCTAGATGATTATTCTGACTCCAACATTGTATCTGGAAACCTATTGAGAAACAATGGTTACGACGGCATCTATATCTATGGTTACTCAAAATTCAATTTCATCTCAGCTAACACGATAAGGGACAATGGCTACGACGGCGTCTTCCTTTATTGTTCTGACAACAACACAATCTCCCAGAGCGTGATAGCGAACAACTTCAGAGGGATCTTTTTCTGGAATTCTTCAGGAAACATCATCTCTGGAAACGCAATAGCAGACAACCGCTATGACGGCATGTGCCTCCACGGCGCTTATAACAAAATCTTCGGAAATAACATAACAGACAGCAATTACGACGGCATTGGCCTTCACGGTGCATTCAACGTAATATTCGGAAACAACATATCGGGCAGCGACTATGACGGCATCCACATCTATGATTCAGTTTACAACACGGTTTTCCATAACAACCTCGTCAACAATACACTTTCTGCTCGCTTATCAGACAGCACCAGTAGTTTGGACGGAGGCTATCCTTCAGGCGGTAATTATTGGAGCGACTACACAGGAATCGATGAGTATTCTGGCGCTAATCAAGATAAGCCGGGTAGCGATGGCATAGGCGACACCCCATATGTTATCGATGAAAACAACCAAGACAATTACCCGCTAATGGCGCCATTTGCAGGCGATAACGACGACATAGTGTTGCCCACTGAAGAAGTGTTTCCGTTAGCGCAGGTTGTTGTTGCTTCTCTAATTTTTGCTGCTGCTGGTGTGGTTCTGCTGGTTTATTTCCAGAAACGCCAGAAGGACAAGAATTTATGCAGAACAAGGCAATAGCACTAACACTTATCTTGTCTCTCTTTTGCCTACCGCCTGTTAGAGCTTTTGAGGTAACGGCCACTTTGACTTTGGAGAATCCAGGCGGTTATTACGGCGTGGCTTATGATTCTGGCAAAGGAGAAGTCTTTTTGACCAATGTGGATTTCGATTTGGTCTACGTAATTTCAGACAGTAACAATGCAGTAGTCGCAAGTATACCCGTGGGGAGACAGCCTGTGGGAATAGCTTATGATTCTGCGAAGGGTGAACTATTCGTTGCCAATTATGGTTCCAATTCGGTTTCGGTTATTTCGGACAGTAACAATACCGTAATTGCAGACATACCCTGTGGGACCGCGCCCTTTGCCGTGGCTTATGATTCCGGTAAGGGCGAAATCTTCGTGTCCAACTATAATTCTAGTTCTGTCTCGGTGATATCGGATAGCACCTATACCGTAGTCGCAAACATAAGCGTGGGAATTCAACCCTGTGCTCTAGCCTATGATTCGGGTAAAGGAGAGATATTTGTGGGGCATGCTGGCTGCAATCAGGTTTTGGTGATATCGGACACCACTTACGCCGTTGTCGCAAACATAACTGTGCAAGATCCCTTGAGTTTGGTTTATGATTCCGGTAAAGGAGAAGTCTTTGTGGCTAACTATAATTCAAGTTCGGTCTCAATTATATCAGACGCTACAAACCAGATTGTTGCAACCGTAAATGTGGGAGCAAATCCCGTAGGTATCGCGTATGATTCGGGTAATGGCCAAGTCTATGTGGCAAATTACAATTCGAGCTCGGTCTCAGTGATATCCGACAGTAACAATACTGTAATTGCAAATGTAGCTCTGGAAAGCCATCCGCAGGGTATAGGTTTTGATTCTGGTAAGGGAGAGATATTTGTGACTTATTCTGAAAGCAACAGGATTTCGGTGATATCAATTTCCTCTATCCCACTGCCCGGTCCATCCGTTCCGGAGTATCCAATATGGACGATTCTGCCTTTGACTGCCATATTACTAGGGGTCTTGTGTGCTGGCTTGCTGGTTTACGTCAAGAAACGCCACAAGCTCTGATTGTATGCTGACTGCGTTCCTGTGGCGGAACAATGTGTTCCTTGAGTAGAACTATATAGGATCTTTACCAGTGTATTGGAGATGATTGCAGTGCGAAAGACAACAAAGTTTCTAAGCTTCATTATCTTAGGATTACTTGCTGCTTCATTGCTTGATTTTCAATCTGTAAAAGCACAATATGCTGATGATGGAAGACCATTCCCCCTTGCTTCACCAATTGAAATAACTTCACCATCTAACAGCACATATGATTCAGGGTTATTGATGCTCGATATCAGTTTCAAATTGATGCTCAATGTTGAAAAGACAAACATAACAGTGCTTTACAGCCTGGATGGAAAAGAAAACACCACTGTCGCAGTATCAACAAAACTCTTTCCAGTAGAAACAACAATAACTTATGCAAACGGCTCAACACAAACTGGCATTTCATCACTATTCTCTTATTACATCATCAATGCAAGCGTGGCTTTGCCAGAACTCCCTGAAGGTTTTCACAGCATATCAGTCTATGGAAGATATGAGCATGTTGGCGGCTCCAATTACAATGTGCATGATAGTAGCAGGGTTTGCTTTACAATCAATAATGGTAAGGCTCCAGTCATATCAAGTCTAAGTCTTGAAAACATAACTTACAGTCAAGATAATTTGAACTTGAATTTTACGGTTGACGAGTCAACTTCATGGATGGGTTATTGTTTGGATGAACAGGCTAACGTTACTTTGACTGGGAATTTCACGCTCACACAGCTGCCCTATGGCTCACACACAATAACTATTTACGCAAATGACACGGTTGGAAACATGGGCTCCTCTGCAACGATCAACTTCAGCATAGCACAACCGTTCCCAACTGCACTTGCCCTGTCATCCGCAGGCGTAGTGGCTATTGTCGGTTTGGGTCTTCTGGTTTACCACAAGAAACGCTACAAGCTCAAGATTACATGAAGATTTGTCTAAACTAAAATCTAAACGACCTCTTGAAAAAGAGACTTTCAATCAGTCGACCTTTAAGTTCTACGAGTGAAATGTTCAGTAAAGCGGGGGATTAGGCAACTTTTCCCCAGTAGCAGCGTCAATCAACAATGGGAACAAGTGTCCCTGAGCGAATGTACCCAGAGGGTTCAGTAACGACTATCTGCCAGACATACTTGTAAACCACACCTTCCCCGTAGACAGGAGAGTAATCTGACGGCGGAACAGTAATCGGACTAATATCGACCACAATTGGCCCAGTGAAGTTATGTCCATCAAGGTCAGTAACCTGTTTCAACGTCCTCAGATAGGCCCCCACTCTCATGCCCTGAAGTGAAGTCTTGTTCCAACCGCCAGCTCGTAACCCTAGCTGCAGAGCACGATACACTGACACAGAAGGTGAGAATGAAGAATTAACGTTTATGTAGGGAATCACTCCGAATTCATCATAGTACGCCATTGCCTCAACGTCGATTGCTTTCAAACGCTCATTTTCCCTCTGAAGGTCAAGAGCCTGAGTGTACTCGTAAAAAGCGAATGCTGTAGTGACTATCAACAAGGCTGAAAGCAACAGAGCCCCTGATTTCAATCCGACTTTCTGGATGGAGAGACGCCGATTAGCTCCTTTAAGATTCCCTGTCTCTCTGACAGATGACACGTTTTCCACTGTCTGGATTGTGAGCAAAGCATCTTTTCCTTGTTCGGAAAGGCAGTATTTTCCGTATTCGTCGGTCTTTATTAGTCCATTGAGCTTGGTCAGGTGATGTTGAAGATGCCCGCTGCTTTCAATGGATACCTTCTTTTTTAAATCAGCAAAGCCGAGTGCTCCTTCACTTAGAACCTTCAAGAGAACTATGCGAGTTGGATGCCCTAGTGCGTCAAATACCTCTGCACGCTGGCGGTCTTTTTCGACATCTTCGGGTTTTTCCATTTTTAGCAGCCCTTTATGTAAAGGGCTCATTTTGATATTTAATTCCTCGTTTGTAGACCTGTCTAGAAATAGAGTGAGAGTTAAGTCCAGTTTTGTGGACCAAGACAAGCTAACCAGTTATTGTCTGTAGTTTTTTGTAAGATGTGATTTTAGGATCTGAATGTTAAGTTTGAAAGCCAATAGAGGAGCGAAAAAGCAGGGATGGAACCAAGGTAGCGGCAGCCACGCGCGCCAATAGAGATTTTTTGGAAGACAATTCCGTAAGGCTTAAAGATTGTTGCTGCTGAAAAGATTAGTTTTCTCAAGATTCCGATTTCTTGCATTGATTGCAATAGGTGTGTATTTCCAAATGTTGCTCAATATGCGAGTGATTCAATTCTGCAGTTATTTGTGACATGAAATCCCGAATGGTTAGTGATTCATAATTTTGTATCTTTGCGCAGTTCTTGCAGACGATGTTGATGTGGGGTGAAGTGTCTGGATCATATCTGGTGATTCCGTCACGAAAGCCCAGTTCTTGTAGCATTCCAATCTCTGTGAGCAAGTGCAGTGTCTGATAGACGGTTGCCAAGCTGAGGGTTGGATATTTCTTCTGCATTGCATGGTGGATGTGTTCAACTGTTGGGTGTTCTTTGCTCGAAAGGATCAGTTCGCAAATCGCCAGACGTTGGGGGGTAACCCTGAAGTCTTTCTCATGTAATTTGGCGATGAGTTGTTGAGTGTTCACAGTTACTAACTGTGAACTAGGTTATATAAAATGTTTTGTAAGAAATAAGAATACTTAAATAATAATGATTACATCTTTGTTATGAGTTAAAGTAATAGGGAATGGAGATAGTGAAAATGGAGAGCAAAAAACACTTGACAACCGACCAAGGCGTGCCGGTCACTGACAATCAAAACTCTTTAACCGTCGGTGAACGCGGTCCTGTCTTGCTGCAAGATGTTCAATTTATTGAGAAGATGGCTCATTTTGATAGAGAGCGTATCCCCGAACGAGTTGTTCATGCCAAGGGGGCAGGAGCGCATGGGCATTTTCAAGTTTATAGAAACATGGCGGCCTACACCAAGGCGAAGTTCCTTCAAGATCCAGAGAAGAAAACCCCTGTCCTAGTAAGGTTTTCAACCGTGACCGGAGGAAGAGGCTCAGTTGATACTGCGCGAGATCCCCGGGGATTTGCCGTAAAGTTCTACACTGATGAGGGTAACTACGACTTGGTCGGAAACAATCTGCCCGTGTTTTTCATCAGAGACGCTATCAAGTTCCCTGATATGGTGCATGCTTTTAAGGGTGAGCCTGATAGCAACATCCCGTCTTCTTCCTCTTCACATAACAACTTTTGGGAATTCATCTCTTTGACTCCTGAATCCACACACATGATCATATGGCTCTTTTCAGACCGAGGAACCCCGAAAAGCTACAGGATGACCGAGGGCTTTGGTGTTAACACCTATGTCTGGGTGAATTCAGAAGGAAAGCGGGTTTATGTAAAATATCACTGGAAGCCGAAATTGGGTGTGCACAATCTTGACCGCCATGAAGCAACTAGGTTGGCGGGTGCCGATCCTGACTATCTGTCTCGTGACCTTTGGGATGCTATCGCCCGGGGTGAAGAGGTTGAGTATGAACTCTGCGTCCAGCTGATGGAAATTGAGGATGAATTGAAGCAGGATTTTGACCCACTGGATCCGACTAAAACCTGGCCCGAAAGTAAATTCCCACTCATGCCGGTTGGGAAAATGGTGTTGAATCGGAATCCCAGGAACTTTTTCGCTGAAATTGAGCAGGCGGCTTTCTGTCCAGCCAGTATTGTTCCAGGAGTAGACTTCTCAGCGGACAAGCTGCTTCAGGGTCGAACGTTCTCATATGCGGATACTCAGCGTCACAGATTGGGACCCAACTACCTGCAGATCCCTGTGAACCGTCCACTTGTTGAGGTCAACAACAACCGGCGCGATGGAGCCATGCAAATGGAAACTTACAGTGGTCGCGTGAATTATGAGCCCTCTACACTTGACGGCGGATCCCCCGTGGAAGCTCCGTCAGGAACCGCTTCCGCCTATTCTGTTGAGGGAGAGGTGGCCAAGAAGAAAATCAGTAAAACCAACGATTTCCAACAAGCACGTGAGAAATATCTTTCCCTGAGCAAGATGGACCAGGAACATCTCGCCGATAATCTAATAGCCGATCTGACCCCTATCGAGAAACAAATCCAGCTGCGAGCCATCGCGAATCTGACTAAGGCGGACCCGGAGCTCGGCAAAGCCGTGGCTGAGGGCTTGAAACTCTAAAACTGACAAAAGAAGCGCACGCTGAAAAGATAGGGCTAAAGTCGCCCTATTTTATCGCAAAAACCATCGTTAATCAGACGCAACAGGAACATCCTTAAATGAATCAACCTAGTCCATCGTTTTTTTGTTTCCGCGCGCCAAGAATAGGACACTAATGCAGAGAAACTGCGGGGTCATTTTATTTTATTCAATTTCACGTTCTTTTTCAGCTTCGGAAATAAGACGTTCTTCATTCTCTTCTGCCGTTTTCGGAAGTAGCCCTTTCTTCTTCACCCACAACCACACCAACATCGTCGTAAAAATTGTAGACCCCACGATTAGCGCGAGATACCAGCCCATATCCGCTGGACTGAATAAGAATATGTTAGTTTGAGACATCACAGTGGCTATGGTATTTGGCACGATAAATCCTGCACTGAGGATCGCAAGAAATCCGGCGAGAAGCGTGATTCTATTGTTGAGTACAGTCAGTCGGTTGTTAAGCAACGTCAATCGATTGCTGTATTCCTGCATCTTGTTATTTTTTTCCTGGAGCAAATTATTCTTCTCCTGCAGTTTGTTGTTGAGGTCTGCTAGCTTGTTATTCTTTCCCTGGAGCACGTTATTTCTGTCCTGGAGCAGGTTATTCCTCTCCTGCAGCTGATTATTGTGTATAGACTGCAAACATTCGAGCCCCGACGCAAGAACATCAGACAGGTGTTCTGCCAAGCTTAGCTGGTCACGTACTTCTCTTATCAATAGGCTTATCTTATCAAGCACTTGAGGGTCATCAGACACAAGGTCGGCGTCGCCGTAGCGGAGTGAATTTAGCGTATCCGAAGTTCCCCAGAGGCAGGAGAGATATCTTACGAGTGTGAGCTTTATCTGGTAGATCTGATCGCCGACTGCGCTGCGCACAATGCTTTCGTCCTTGAGGTCTTTAGTCAAGCCCTCGCTCCATTTGTCAATTTCCTGAAGCTGCTCGAAATTCCTCTCGTTGTTTTCATCTAGGAGTCGGATGAGCAACAGCGTAAGCAAATCGGTTTTTTTGAGGTCCCGTGGAAGTCGCCTCAAGAAAGCTTCCGCATAACGGTGTAGATTGCGGTAGACGTGAGTTTTGTTGCTGCGTATTGTCGTTATGAGGTTCTTCTTGAGAAGCATAAGTACTGGATTTATCGTGATGTCAAAACTCTTCGCGCTGATTGCTGGGAGAAGCAAACCCATCTCGGTGTCATAGTCTTCGTAGCCTCCCTGGAAACGTGTTCCATCCCCCAATCGAGTCAGAAGTTGCTTTATTAGCAATTCTGAAAAGCCGAATTTGACTCCTGTTTCCACAGCTTCCTTTTCAAAGTCGTCCAGCTTAACATCTACCCACGCGATTGATGCCTGCTCTATTAGAGGGAGGAAATCTTCAAAATTTTTTGAACGTTTGCTCTGTGTGCCACCACTTGTAAGTGTGAAGCAAAAACTAAGGTTTTTTTCTTCGGAAAGAGTGCCAGTTTTATCCTGCAAGTCAGCCATACGTCTGCCCCCATCACGGATTAACGCGTGAATTAATAAGAATTCTCTTTTTGCCAGCAAGTCGCATACTTTTAGATTTCGTTGTTTCTCGCACGCGCAAGGTTAGTTGCAGATACAAACTACGGGAAAAAACATCGCGTACGCTACGCTTGTAGCCATACCGAGGTAAGAGGCAATAGATGGTCTATAGAAAAAAGGTCGTCTTAAGCACTGAAGGTCATGAGGGACTGGTGTTTCAACTTTGCCCTCTTTTAGCGCACGCCTTTTTCCTTCAAATATCAGCTGGAAAGGCTTTGCTGGATGTATTTACTTATTCTCGACCTCTTGCTTACGGGAATTAGATAGTAGTTTCAGATTGTTAAGAACATATTAATCTGGCGACATAGCAAAGAATTATTTGAGGTAAAGACGGAATGCCAATAGTTCAAGTTTCTGTTTGGGAAGGAATGACTCTTGAGAACAAGAAGAAAACTGTTGAAGGGATAACCAAGGTTTTTGTAGATTTAGGGGTTCCTAAGGAAGCAGTTGAGATCGTTATTTATGAAGCTCCGAAGAGAAATTGGGCAACGGGTGGACAATTGCATTCAGAAAGACACGCAAGTACGCCCTCGCTGTAAACTTCCCTGAAGTTTCTGCCGGATTATTCTGTTATTTTCTTTTCCGTAAAAATTTCTTGTGTAGCGAGTAATAAGTCTATTGAGAAAGAAACCGCTCAATAGTTGTGGTTGTAGTTGAGCATCCACAAACTTTTAAGTTGTCAGAAGGCGTGAATTGTTAAGTAGAGCGTTTGTGAGGTGAGAAATGTTGATTTTTGTTAATCTAGGGAGATTCCGTAAGAAACCTGACAAGGCAACGGCTGGTGACTCCGCCAAGATTGTTGAAGAGTTCAAGAAGAAGGGAGTGAATGTGCTGAACTGGTATTGGACATTGGGTCGCTACGATACTGTGTTCATATTTGAAGCTGCGAGTGAAAAAGAAGCGTTGAAAACTGCGACTGATATTTCGGAGTGGGTATCGAGCGAAACTCTCGTCGCCATACCGAGGCAAGAGGCAATTAGCCTGCTGTAGGGTTTTGCACGTGCAGCATGCTTAGCGGCGTTAGTTCTTTGCTGTGTTTGATAGTACGCCTATTCTTGTGGAAAGAGTTACTTTCCTTTTTCTGTGTATTCTACAACGCCCAGTTGTTTGTAGAAATCCAAGAAGTTCCATGTTTTTCGACTTCGGCTTTGAGGTCTACGCCCAGCTTCTCAGCTTCAAGTTTCAACTCTTTCTTGACCCTTACGGATAAGACCCTAGTCACACGCTTCACTCAGTATACATATCGACTTTGTTGTGTACAGGCGTATGTTAGAATTATGGAGAAATAACCTAGATTCACCCAATAAGCTTCCTTTGTCAAGAATCCTTGACTTGAGAAAGCGGTTCCTGGGCGTGTTTAGTCAAGAAACCTTTACAAAAATCCTTTTAGCACAGAAACAACCCGAATAGTATATCGAACAGACATGAGAAGAATCATTGCAGGGCTACTTGTCCTGCTCTTCTTTATATCCTTCCTCGCCTTGCCAGCTAAGCCTGTTGCAGGAGTTGAGCCAGCTGAGAATTACTGGGTTTCAAAGGCGCCTATTGTTGATGCGAGAAGCGATTTTGGCATCGCCGTGGTCAACGGTAAAATCTACGCCATTGGGGGCCAGGGATACAACGGCGTCCTCAGTAGTAACGAAGAGTACGATCCGGCATCAGACAAATGGATTCGCAAGCAGCCGATGCCTACACCAAGATCGGATTTCGGCATCGCCGTCTACCAGAACAAGATCTACTGCATTGGAGGAAGAGCTTACACATATACTGATGTGAATGAAGTCTACGATCCAGCCACTGACACCTGGGAAACCAAGGCTGCATTGCCTAGTCCCGTGGACCTCCTAAGCGCCAACACCGTGAATGGCGTGATATACGTCGTAAGCGGATACTTCGACTGGGGAGCAAATATGACATCCAACATGAACCTGGCTTACGACCCAGCAAACGATTCTTGGACGACGAAGAATTCGCCGCCTCAAAGAATTACTTCCGGCCTAACCGCAGTTGATGGCATGATATATTACGCAGGTTACAGAATGACTAACGATCCAGAATCTCCGACAGAGGAAGTAGTGGAGGCATATGATACAGAAACGGGCGGGTGGAAGATCAGACCATACCCCTTTTACAGGGTGAGAGGACCTGCAGGCGCCACAACCGGAGTACACGGTCCAAAGAAAATCTATATTTTTGACCCTGACGAAACTCACGTTTACGACCCAGCCAGTGACAGTTGGGCGATTGGCTCCCCGTTGCCCACTTCAAGAGCTAGCCCTGGAGTCGCTGTCATCGACGAAACTTTTTATGTTGTAGGAGGCAGTGAATTGCATGAAACGTACCCGTTCTGGACGTATACGTATTTCTGGGCAAATGAAATGTACACTCCATTCTTGTTCGGAACTGTTCCAGATGTCTCGTTTGTTTCACCCAGAAACACGACTTATGCTGAACCAGATATATCTTTGAATGTAACCGTGAGCCAAGTCACTTCTTGGATGGGGTTTAGTCTCGACGGGCATTCAAATGTCACCCTGACAGGGAACCGTACTGTGGTTGCGCTATCTGAGGGAGAACACTTTTTGTCGGTTTATGCAAGCAATTTTGCAGGAGACGTCATTTCACTCGCTTCGGTGCACTTTGCTGTTGATCTTTCTCCTCCGCAAATCCTTGTTTCGTCGCCTGAGAACCGATCTTATCCCGCGACCGATGTACCACTGATTTTTATGGAAAACGAGTCTGTTGCCCGAGTAGTCTATAGCCTTGATGGGAGAGGAAACCTGACGGTTACTGGCAACACGACTTTATCAGGGTTGTCTCTCGGTCCGCATAACGTGACAGTTCATGCTTGGGATGCCGC
Source organism: Candidatus Bathyarchaeota archaeon (assembly GCA_963720565.1). GTDB lineage: Archaea > Thermoproteota > Bathyarchaeia > Bathyarchaeales > Bathycorpusculaceae > A05DMB-2. The sequence goes on from CAVRFW010000007.1 coordinate 69,526, forward strand.
TGGAAATGTCGGAGCCTCGGAGACAATCAGCTTCAGTGTGGCTGAGCCTTTCCCTACGGTGCTTGTTCTTGCTGTTGCCGTTGTCGCCATTATCCTGGTTGGTGTTGGATGCCTACTCTACAAGAAACGGGGAAGAGGCAAAACCCAAATGAAGAAAACAACAATCCAAATAACGATCATCATAGCACTCTCATTCTCATTGCTGGTTGCCACACAGTCCACGAATTCCGCAGTTGCTCAACCACGCATCGACGTAACCATCAGGACGGACGGAAGCATTGACCCTCCAACCGCACCCATAACAAGAATAGGAAACACATACAAATTGACCAGCGACATAACAGGCAGCATAACTGTCGAGAAATTCAATATAATAGTCGACGGTGCAGGGTATAGCCTTCAAGGAAACGGAACCGGAATAGGCATACAAATTTTCAATCCCTACAATTCAACTGTCGTAAGCAGCTATGACGTTACGGTCAAGCGTCTTGCCGTTGAAGGTTTCGAAGAAGGCATCGACGTTTTCGGTTATTGGGGGAATGTGATTAGCGGAGTCTCAATCACCGAAAACAACTTGTCCAATAACGGTGTCGGCGTTCGTTTCTCAAGCTACTTCGCCTTCTCCGACAATAGAATAGTGAACAATAGAATAACAGAAAATGGCATCGGCATCAGCTTTCAAATGGCTCAGGAAGGCGGAGATGGAAAAGGCAACCTCATCAACCAAAACCTGATTGCAGATAATGATGTAGGTATGCATTTCGTTTGGATGTACTCCATAGGCTACGAGACGAATCTAATGAACAATACGATATTCGGCAACGATTTTGTTCATAATTCTCAAAACATTCAAAACGAGCAGATGATCTTCAGCCCTGAAAGTGTCAACATCTGGGATAATGGTTCCGTTGGAAACTATTGGAGCAACTACAAAGGTGCGGACAGCGATCATGACGGAATAGGTGATACACCGTACGTTATTGACGAGCATAATCAAGATAACTGCCCGCTTATGATACCGTTTGGTGAATCTCCAACTCCAGCTCCTTCACGAGAACCTACAACAGAGCCAGAGCGTCTCCCAACAACACTAGTCATCGGTTCCGTAATTGTGGTAGTGGCTGTTCTTGGCTTGGGTTTGCTGGTTTACCTCAAGAAACGCCGGAAAGGTAAGACCCAATGAAGAACACGGCAAAAGCGATGACCTTGATTCTGCTATGCTTTCTGGCATTTCTAGCCGCAAATGTGCAATCAGCCCATGCCATCACCATCAACAGCGACGGCACAATAACAGGCACGGACAAAATCAGACAAGAAGGAAACGTCTACACGCTAACAGACAACATAATCTACACCATTAGAGTAGGAAAAAGCAACGTCGTGATAGACGGTGCAGGCTACACTCTTGAGGGAAACGAGATAGAAGGAAACGGAGCTGGATTGCTTCTGCTTCCTGGAGCAGACAGAGTAACAATAAAGAACCTCAAAATAACGAATTTCGTAACCGGCATCCGCCTCAAAGGCACCGGAAACCTTGTTACAGACTGCACTATTTCTGACTGTTCTGCGGGCATTGACCTTAATGAAGCCGAAGATAACACCATTTCAGACAACAGATTAATCGACACCGATGCTGGAATTGCAATTTCCTATTCTTCAAATAACATATTCAGAGACAACAAACTCGAAAATAGCACATTATTCTTCGATGAAGGCTGGCTCAACTCAATCGATACATCAAACAACATCGATGGCAAACCCATATACTACCTAGTAAACAAGAAGAACCTAACAATTAGTCCTGCTGATTATCCAAACATCGGATATCTTGCCCTTGTAAACTGCACCAACATGACTGTGCGAAACTTGAGACTCTCAGGAATCACTTTCTCCTTGGTCTCCACGACCAACTCAATGATAATTCATAATAGCCTAACGAACAGTTGGCACGGGCTCCAGATCCGCGATTCCTACGGCAATGTAATAACTGAGAATTACGTGGCACACAACAAAGAGTTCGGCATTCTCATTAGTTCCACTCTCGCTAACACCATAACTGGAAACATTATTGAAAACAACAACGTAGGAGTCTATCTTGTGGGATCATCGCAGATAATATTCCACAACAACTTCATCAACAATTCAATGCACGCGGATTCCGCTGATTGGAACCCGCTGAACTTCTTACCATTGCCGAACGGGATGCACGTGTGGGATAACGGCTATCCCTCCGGCGGCAATTACTGGAGTAGTCTCAACCCCACAGATGCTAACAGCGACGGGATAGGCGACACGGCTTATGTGATCAATCAACTCCGAAACAACACAGACCGCTATCCGCTCACGAACCCCGTTGTTATACCAGAAATGCCTAACGGATCAAGCGAGGCAGAACCTTTCCCAACAACATTATTCATAAGCTCCGCAATAGCAGTGACTGTGGTTGGTTTGGGTTTGCTGGTTTACCTCAAGAAACGTCATCCGAAAACAGGAGATAGGAGTCCATGAAGAAAACGGCTTTAGCAATCATAATGCTTTTTTCATTGATTCCTCTCGCTCACCCGTCTACTGTAAATGCGCAAGTCGTTCATGCAACCCCTTCATTTGTTTATTCTCCGCTTACTCCAAGAGTTGGAGACGTTGTCAGTTTCGACGCTTTGTGGTGGGAACAATACTGGAACGAAAACTACGACCCACGTACCTTCTCTTACAGTTGGAGTTTTGGAGACGGCACCTTCGAAACTGGCGTTACCGTCAACCACACCTACACTAAACCAGGCACCTATGCCGTCGGCGTTACTGTAGATGATAATCTCGGGACTGGCGGCAGTAGCCAGATGGAAATAGAGGTGAGGGAACGAACACCTGTCACCGTTCATGTTTCTTTGAGCAGTGACTCAGTCTACACTGGACAAGAAGTCACAATCAGCGGAAATCTCACCTATAATGGCACAGGCGTGCCAAATGCTTGGATTGTTCTTTCGAGCAAAACTTACATTGAGAACGCCATGTGGAATGAAATAGCGTCGGTTAAAACTGATGATAATGGCAAATACTTGACTGTCTGGAAGCCACCGCGTGGGAGTTATCAGGTTAAGGCAACATGGATGGGAAATTCTACCTATCCTGAGACAAGTGTAAGCGTTAACCTTGGTGTGAAATCGTATGGGGATTTTATTACCGAGTTTTCTTCAAATTCAACTATTACTGGATTGAATTTTAACGCGAGTACTCGTATTCTCAGTTTTTCTGCTGAGGGTCCAAGTGGAACAAACGGTTACGTTAGGATTACTCTCGAGAAAGACCCTGAATTCGACCCTGAAGGTGTGAGTGTATTCTTAGATGGCAAGCCAATTGAATACGCCATCGCCTCGACGAGTCAATCATGGGTTTTGGATATTGCATATTCACACAGTATTCACAACTTGGTTGTGAACTTCAATGGAGCTGCAGAAGCAGACCCTTTCCCAACAACCCTACTCATCGGCTCCGTAGTCGCAGTTGTGGCTGCTGTTGTCTGTTTGGGTTTGCTGGTTTACCTCAAGAAAACGTGGCAAGCACAAAAATGCGTGAAGATTTTATTTAAACTAAACTCTAAAGGATCCTCTTGACAAAGGAAGGTTTCTCAAGGTGATCATTGCGTTGTACGTACCTGTTAACTTGGATGTCTTTATGCATACGCAAATGCACCCGAACTGCCCTGCGCAAGATGGCTCCCAGGCACCGGCTGAGCTAGCAAATGACACTAAGAAGACTTCTGAAAATTACCTTTGTGGTAGAGGATTATAGTGTAGCGCACGTTCTAAGTGGGGAACGTACCTTGCAAACCCGTTACCAATGCATCAGTCCAAACGGGTGTAATAGCCCACCATTCGATTGGAGAACCAGCATATTCCAATCTGAAATCCAGTCCCAAAGACATCCCACCCGTGATTCCTGTAAAATCGTGAAATGCATCTATGGCATAGCCTCTGACATAGCCTTCTGTGTTAGTGGCAATTATGTGGAGAACTGCGTTGTAAGCTATGCTTTGCCCAGTGTTGTTTACGAAACCGTAAATGTGAAGTGTATAGGGGACGTGCGTTCTATCGTCTTCCACAGTTAAACCGTCAATAACAATTTTTGGGTTCTTGTCCGTTTCACTTTTTAAGTCAGCTATCTGTCTGTCCTTATCGGCAATCACTGATGCGTAATAAGCTGCTAATCCGCCTGTTGTAATGATGAAGACGAGACAAGCTGCAAGTGTTATGGATATTTTTCTGTTCAAGGCTTTTCCCTCTTCAAAATCCCTGCTTAATATTGGGGGATTTATTGGTAAAAGTTTTTGCATTAAGGTGAAAGCGCGCGCAATTACCTTATTCATCGGCTCCGTTATCGCTGTTGTGGCTGTTGTCTGCTTGGGTTTGCTGGTTTACTTCAAGAAATACACGCATCAGGCATCATAATAATGGTAACGTTTCAATCAACTAACAATTGCTAAGAAAGCACTTCAATCTTTCAGAATAGTCGGAACTACAAAAAACCTTTTAGACAGCTCAAACCCTTATTCAACTGGTGAGCCGGTGCTCAGTTCTAGAACGTTTCCAATACCTCTTATTGTAGCAGCACCTTCCCCTATCCCCTACATCCTCCTCTTTCTGGTAGTTCTAATCATTGCCATAGTATTGTTCGTCAAGTTTCCTTCTTTGAGAATATACCGCAAAACAAGAAACATGCTGTTTTATTCTCTTGTGACAGCAGCGCTTGTTTTAACCTTATTTCAGGCGTATGAAGCGCCCAGACGGACCGTCTACGAATACTACATCTATGGTTTCCCGAATTATTATCCCGGGAGAACTAACCAGTTTAACCTGACCTGCCAAAATCTTGAATCTGCCCCAGCCAGTTTCTACATGGTCATAAACAGCGTCAACGCCTCTTTCCCAACCCAGCCACAACTAACCTACATCCCCGTCAACAGCACCGCAATCAAGGTTCTCTTTACAGTTTCAGAAAACACGTCTCCCCTGGCCGAAGATACAGAGCCAATTTTCTTTGACATCGATGAAAACGTCATAGGCTTCTCTTTCACTGTTCATCCACAAATAGTCACTGCTACTTTGTTTCCTGCTGGAAGCATTTATAGTGTGGATTACGTTTGGAATGGGCTGGAAAACTACTATGAATTATCCCAGTTGTATCAGGTCATGGCATAAATGATGAAATTCTCATAAGAAAGCAAACGTTTTACTAAACTAACCAATTGCTGAACCTAGACTTTGTCAAGAAATCTTGGCTTTGACTAGTGACAGGCGTGTTTAGTCAAGAAATCTTTGCAAAAACCCCTTTTAGCTGAAATGAGCAAAGATTAATTGGTGCTGATATGAAAAGAACTGCATTCGCGTTGTTGTTAATTCTAATGTTCAGCTTTTCAGCTGTGATTGTAACTTGTCAAATTGTTTCATGCGGTGCATCTTCTGCGGATGATTGGCCAATCTGTAGGCATGATGCAGCTCAGACTGGCTTTTCAAGCAGTACGGCAACAACATCGGCAGCAGTGCAATTGTGGAATTACACGATTGAGAACTAGCGCCCTATCTGCGCCTGAGTCACCTGTTGTTGTTAGCGGACGCGTGTATGTGTGTTCTGACGATTACGGTGTCTGCTGTTTTGAATCGTCTGACGGAACAAAGGTTTGGAGTTTTAAACCTGAAGCTGAAATGGATTATTACTATTCTCCAACCGTTATTGACGGGCGCGTGTATGCAGGTTCAGACAATGGGCAAGTCTACTGCATTGATGCTTCTACTGGCAATAAATTGTGGAATTTCTCAGTTGGCTCGTATGACTTGTGGACAACCGTCGGCGTTCCAGTGAGTTCCTCAGTGAATATTGCAGAAGGCAGAGCTTATGTTGGAGCTCTGAGTGGAACCCTTTACTGTCTGGACGCAGCAAGCGGCGAGAGACTGTGGCAGTTTTCAACTGGGACACGGGAACCGGAGAATAATTACGTTTCGTATCCAACCTCACCAGCCATTTCTTCCGAAGGCTACTGCTACGTTAATAATGTAAACGGAGACATTTTCTGTCTCAACGCCACTTCAGGCGCACTGGTTTGGAATAGCACAGTGGAAGCCGGAGTCAGTGCTGACGTGGTGGTTGACGGATTCATCTATTTTGGATCTAGTGATGGAAACGCATACTGCTTTAACGCTTCAAGTGGAACCAAGATCTGGAACTACACAACTTGGTACAACGCTGCGGGTCCATCCCATAATTATCACTGGGGCAATACGGTTTCAGATCCTGCCGTAGCCTACGGCCACGTGTATGTTGGGTCTACCGATTTTGACGTTTTTTGTTTAGATGCCCTAACGGGTGAAGAAATTTGGAGTTTTTCAACTGGCGGAATTGTTAATCCTCCATCTGTAGCTGGAGGCTGCGTCTTCGCAGGGTCATATGATGGCAACCTCTATTGTCTGGATGCATATTCTGGGGTTGAACTTTGGCGTGTTGCAGCAGGTGTGCCTTCTCCTGTTAATGCCGGAGGCAGCGCTGGCTCTCCATCAGTAGCTGCTGGCGTAGTCTATGTTGTTGGCAATGGAGTTCTCAGTGCTTGGGGTACCTCATCTCCCAATCCACAATCAACACCCACCGCTACTCCGGAACACACACCAGAGCCTATCTCAACGGCATTGGTCATAGCTATCGTAATACTGGTTGCCATAGGTACCATAGCGTTGATAGTTGTCATAGGTGCGGGTTTGCTGGTTTATTACAAGAAACGCAAACATTGAGTAGAAGTTCGGGAAGATTTTAGTTAGATTGCAGTCAAGAGAAAAAAGGAATCTGTGGGAGACATATCTCCACTCCTCTGGAGTCAATTCCCACCATGTTGCACTTGAGTAAAACCAGTATGAGTACTGAAAAGAATATTCTAGAAAAAAAATTTGTGGTGGCTGGCTTGTTAGTTAGTGGGAAGATTTTTTCTTAGATTTGGTTTTAGGTTTGGGTGAGGTCTTCTTTTTTGTTTTTCTCTTTGTTTTTGTCTTTGTCGGTTCTGCTTCTGGGGTCTCCACTTTTGCAGGTATAATTCAACTTCGATAACTTGGATTGCGCCTTCTGGGCATTGTGATTCGCATGTTCTGCAGAGTATGCATTCTTCAACTCTTACTGGCACAGATTTGCCGTCTTTTATTTCGTAGACACCGACTGGGCAATTGTTAACGCAGGTTTCACATCCAGTGCATTTAGAGTCAACTATGATTTTAACCACTTTTGCCATCCCACAAGTTCCTAAGAGCACTTGTCTTAAATATTTTTTTGAGGGACACCACGTTAGTATTGTCACAGAAAAGGGGGATTGGGCAAGTGACATCCCGCCTAACAGGGGTTCAAACCTGTCTCTCGCTTTCTTCCGTTGGCTTCCTGAAAAGGTTTAAACTGAAATTAGGAAGCACACACTAGCTCAGCCAAAACCTGAAATACAAAGAGAAAGAAAAGGAGATTGTGCGGGTAGCATCTCCGCCTAATTGGTGGTTGAGATCTCCAGCTTGCAAGTCAAAAGAATTGATAAACAAATAGCCTTAGTTTCTTTTTTGTTCATCCAATTCATTTCTCAGGATTTCCTCAAGTTCTTTAGCCTGTTTTTCGTAACTCATGGTGCTTCCGATTCGATTCTTAACTGAAAGACTGGTCATTAGCATATCCAAAGATTGATTAATTTCGGCATTGCCCTTCCTAAGATAGACCAAGACAACTCTACCTTTGACTCTTAATGACAATATTGGTTCTATGATACATTTTGAATTAATTTCTCCATTTGCGTTTCTGTAAACTTCAAACGGAATAATTAGAAAGTAGTCTCTCCCCTTAGTTTCTTTTTCGCAAATACTTACGCGTTCTTCAATGTTTCTCTTGACTTCATCTGAATGGCAGAAGCTACACAGTTCTTGTGGTGAACTCAGACCAATACCAAGAACATCTTTTCTGTTGAGCTTTCTTGTTAGGACCTGCATTGGTTTAATTGCGTCACTCAGGTTTACTCGAAAGAAAGTCTTGAGCGTTTTTGTCTTTCCTGAATCGTTGCTCCCGATCAGAAGCACTACTGTCTTCATGCTAATCAAATACCACTTTGCCCATAAAACACATAAAGCTTTTTCAAAAACGCCACTTATTCAAGAGTGCCTGAATATTTTGTTTGAACTAAAATCTAAACGAACTTGGTTGGTTTAGAAAATCGTTACAGCAAGAATTGTTGACTCAAGAAATCTTTACAAAAACCCCTTTTAGCGCGAAACAAGCTAGCTATTGTTGGTGCTGTTATGAAGAAAACAACATTAGCACTCTCTCTTATCTTGATTACTCTCTTCTCAATAGCCAATTTCGAACTGAAAGATTGCGTTCCGCCCATCACACGGGCTGCCACAGTTTCTAGCTCGTATCCAGAAGGGCCACAATTATTATGGAACAAGACAATCTCAGCGTGGAACGAGACAGCTGGGCAATACACCCGTTCGTTTGCTGGGGAAATCATTCAAGCAAGCGATGGAGGCTACGTTGTCGCCGGGGGATCCAACGGATCATCCAGCGGGGACTGGTATGATTGGTGGCTCGTCAAGACCGATTCAAACGCAAACGTAGAGTGGGAGAAGACTTTCGGCGGCCCTTACCGAGATTTTGCCCATTCAGTCATTCAGACTAGTGACGGTGGCTATGCGGTCGCAGGCACAATGAATGATAAAGCTACAGTAGTGAAGACAGATTCAGCAGGCAACACCCAGTGGAGCCGAACCTACTCCAATGGCACCAACGTTAGTAACTACGCTTCAATTATCCAGACAAGCGATGGAGGCTACGCCATAGCGTGTGACGACTGGGACCGTCCCACATACTTCACGTACTTTGGCCCCCCATCATATCTCCAACTTATCAAGATCGACGCGTCCGGGAATGTAGAGTGGAACAAGACCTATGGAACGGGAACAACGCGTTCAGTAATTCAAACCAGCGACGGCGGCTACGCATTATTCGGCGACGACTCAAGAACAGGTTTAGTGCTAATCAAAACTGATTCGCTAGGCAGACAAGAGTGGACAAGAACATATGGAACCACAGATGACTACAGTCTTTCAGTGGTTCAAACCAGCGGAGGTGCATTCGTTCTTTTTGGTATGCTAACTGTAGACTGGCGCGGACCAGGCCTAATCAAGACCGATGCAGAAGGCAACGAATTGTGGGCGAAGAATTACCTGCGCGAGCGCGCAATACCTTCCGATATGGTTGGTACACGGGATGGCGGCTACATTTTCTGCGCGACTGAAGATTGGACAATAGAAGAGGGAGACGTCTTTTTTGAGATCGTCAAGGTTGACTCCGAAGGCAACATTTCATGGGTAATCAGCCTTGCAGAGGGCAGTGCAGGCATGTCCGTGGTTCAGACATTCGACGGAGGATATGCACTGCTGGAAACCCGCACCCTCATTGATTATCAATCTTGGGAAGACTATTACTCTGCTGTTTGGATCATAAAAACAGAAAAGACTTCCTCCGATCCAGCACCCACCTTTGCTCCAACATCAACTCATTCACCAGAACCCACAACAACTCCAACATTAACTGCTTCTCCAGAACCAATGTCAACTCCAAGTCCAGAACCAACACAGGAACCTGATCCTTTCCCAACAACATTAGTCAGCGGATCCGCAATCGCAGTAGTTACTGTTGTCTGCTTGGGTTTGCTGGTTTACTTCAAGAAACTCCGCAGGCTCAAGAGTGCATGAAGAATTTGATTAAACCGAAATCGTAATGAATACTTTGCAAAACTAAAATCTAAAAGGACCTCCCAGAGAACTGTTGAACATGGTGTTCTCTAGGGAGAGCTAAATACAGTTTTCGAACATTATTGAACATGGTGCTGTTGTGAAGAAAAGAGCATTAGCACTAACGCTTATCATTCCAATTCTATTCTCAGCCCTAATGGTTGGAGGTCAGCTATTTAATCTAGCAACGGCTAAAACCTTTGCCACTGTAAACATCAAAGGCGACGGAAGCGTCGAAGGTTCAGACAAGATTACCCGCAACGGAAACGTCTATACATTAACAGGCAACATCATCAATTCCACGATCACTGTCACATGCAACAACGTGGTTCTTGACGGTTCAGGTTTTACTCTTCAGGGACCAACTGGCTGGGTAGACGGACTGGGCGCAATTAACCTCACGTGCAGCAATGTAACAGTTCAGAACTTTAACATAATCGGGTTTTTTGAAGCGGGAATTATAGGTGCATACAACGGCAACAACGTAGTCAACAACAATATCACGAGAACGGACAGAGCCATTGCAGTGTACGCCGACGACTACCGTATTGAAGGCAACTATTTGTCGGATAACGACATAGGCATTCGAATAGTAGGAAAAAACAACAATATAACACAAAACCACATCGTTGACAACGCAAAAGGTTTTTTCATAACCAATAGCTCCGGCAACAATATTATAGCCAACATAATCGAAAAAAACATGGAAGCTATTTCCACTGGCACCGGTGGCTTCCAAGTCTACCATAACAACTTCATTAACCAAACGATTGGTTCAGGAGGAAGCTGGGAGGCAATGATTCTGGGAATAGACTTTTACTCTTTGGGTGTGAATGTGACCTTGAAGCCTGATTGGGACAACGGGTACCCCTCAGGGGGAAACTACTGGAGCGATTACGCTATTGTGTACCCTAATGCAACTGAAATTGCTGATTCAGGAATCGGAGACACAGCGTACTTCATCGGTTTTTCATGCGCAATCAACAGCACTCATGTAAACACCTACATCGTTGAGGCGGTTGACAGGTATCCCCTAACGACACCCTTCAACATATCTGAACCAGTTATCCCGATTTCATCTCCTACTCCAACTCCTTCCCCGGAACCTACACCGAAACCAGAGCCTTTTCCAGCAACGCTACTCTTTATCGGTTCAGTAGGAATTGCCACAGCCGTCATAGGTTTGCTAGTTTACTTCAAGAAAAGCAAGCGTTAAGCAGAATTGTTGAGTCAAGAAACCTTTACAAAAACTCCTTTTAGCGCGAAACAAGCTAGTATTGTTGGTGTTGTTATGAAGAGAGCAACATTGGCAATAATGCTCATGTCTGCCCTTCTGTTTTCGGTAGTCGGAGCTCAGTTCGTTAGTTTGGCAGAGGCAAATCCATATAGCTTCTTTTGGGAATTTGTTGATCCGATTCCGGGAACAATTCCACCCAAAATAACAATCACAAGCCCAAAAAACTACACTACATACACAAGCGGTGACCTCAACTTCACCATGCATGTAGCGAAGCCAGAAACTCCAACTCCAACGGAGTCATACATAATCTATGTACATTACTATTTAGATGGGATTTATCATCGTGTTTTCAATAATTATTTTGAACCCGTCCCTGAAGTGGATAACTCCACAGTTTTACATGACCTTAGTGATGGAAATCACACTTTGGTGGTTCAAGTAGAAGGAGGTGTTGAGCCTGGACCTTATGAAGTGTTCTTCATAGAAAGTAACTCAACAGTTTTCTTCACCGTAAACAAAACATCCAACCCTTCTTCAGCACCAAGTCCAACATCAACACAAGAATATGGACTGAAATTGTCTTTGCACCAGCAAACAGCAGTACTCTCTGGAACAATAGCTGTTGCCTGCATAGGTTTGCTTGCTAATTACTTCAAGAAACGCAGGAGGAGCCGGGGCTCATGAAGAAAACAAAATTGGCACTTACAATCGTGTCTGGATTAGTTGTTTCATTAGTTGCTGGAACGCAGTTTGTTAGTCTGGCAGGGGCAAATCCTTTGTGGTTGTTTGATTTTACAGCTCCTCCGTATATTAGATTAGATTCACCTGTGAACAAGACCTATTCTGGAAATGTCCTGCTGAGTTTCACTGTGATTGCAACAAGGGATTGGGTGAAAGGTATTGATGACTTTCCAGAAATTTATCAGATGCTTAACTCTGTGGATTATTATATAGATGGAAGTTTCCGGGGGTCAATTGTGGCTGACAGTAATTTGTCTCATCCTTTTCGCTTCTCTGCTTATTTGACTGACCTGCATGATGGGAGCCACTGCTTGATGGTTGAAACAAACTCAACAGGAGTGAAGGGAGGCTATGCTATGGGAAACAGAGTCTATAGAGTACCAGCAAATAGCTCATCTGTGACTGTGTACTTCAGTATAGTTGGGGGTGCGTCCCCTTCTCCAACACCTGTATCCGCCCCAACACTTACGACCTCAGCCACTCCAGAACCTACAGCTACTCGAGGAATTAAGTCACAACCAGATTCTATCTCAGCAACGCTGGTCATGGCATCTGTAAGTGTAATAGCTGTTTTTGCCTGTGTAGCTTTGTTTTCAAAAACCCCTTTTAGAGCGAAGCAAAATAGAATCGAGTAAATAAGCATGAAGAAAACATCACCAGAAGTACTGCTCGGCACGCACTTGCAGAGTTACGGTATGAATTCTAAATCGACAATTCCTAATAGTCCGTCTCAACCAGAAACTGAATTGCACGAAGAAAAACTCTGCATATTAGGAAAAGATGAATTATGAAAAAGAAGAGCCTCGCAATCCTGCTCTTGTCCTTTCTTATCTGCTTTATTGCATTGGGGAGTTTGACTCGTTTTGGTTTGGCTCAAACTGGGCTTGTAGTTTTTATAACCTCAGACACAACCTGGACCAAAACGAATAGCCCGATCGCTCTCACTGGTCCCACTGTTGTTAGTTCCGGAGTAACTTTGACGATTGAGGGCGGCGTAACTGTAAATCTCAATGACTATCCGTTACTCATTAACGGAACGTTAAAAGCAGTCGGCAGTGTTTCAGAGAATATCCACGTAACAGGTCTCAATGTTACCTTTGGCGAAAGCGCAAGCTCCTCTTCTGTTTTCCGCAACGTCATAATCGATGCTCCGATTCTAAGCAGCAAACCCCTAGTTCTGAACAATAATACAATCAACCAACGCGTTACGATAGGAGATTCTTCAACAATATCCAACAACGTCATCTTTGAAGCGGTTAAGGCTGGAGCTTCATCGACTTTTTCAGACAACACCATCACGGGAGAAGTCTGGGTTGGAGACTACTGCGTCTTCCGTGGCAACGAGATCCACGGAGACATCGAGGCGGGAAGATATGCCGTTGTCTCGAACAATTACGTCGATGGGAGTCACGTTGTTATCGCGCCATTCGGAGGACACAGTTACACTATCGCTCTTACCGTTGGCGCATTTTCCGAAGTCACGAATAATGCAATCTCAGGCGGCGTCACCGCAACTTCATCCAACATAACGGGCAACACAATCGAAGGTGGAGCCCGCTTCACGGATTGGGCTGGAAGACCAGAAGACGCTACGTCAGCGCTCACTGTTAAGGGGGAATCCTATGTAACCTCTAACGTCATCTACAGCATAACAGGAGGCTACGGATTGATGATTGACGGTGGATCTTCGCTCGTTTCAGGAAATCTGGTGAAAAACATGATCAGAGTGGCGGGTAACGCGGTCATAGACGGCAATTACATCACGTCAGGGGGGATACAGGTGGGCCACATCTACATTTCAGCTTTCAACGACATCGATTACGGCTACGGCGACTCAATAATTAAGAATAATGTTATCAACGGCAGCAACTTCGGAGTCGGCAGCACATATCCAGACGGAATGGCAACCATTCAAGACAATCTGATTCAAAACTGCGAATACGGCATAAGCCTCATGTCCCAAGCGACAATTCAGAACAACACGATATTCAACAGTTCAACTGCAATCGGACTCGTTAGCGGTGGTGCCATAGACACGTCACAACCGATTAACTACAACAATATCATCACGTATAGCGAAAACAGCGTGCTCTTGGCAAACTTTCCTTTAGACGTAGATGCTACATACAACTGGTGGGGAGAAACTGACACCCAAGCTATAAACCTGACTATTCACGACTTCAAATACGATTTGAACCTTGGAAAAGTGAATTTCCTCCCCATTCTAAATGCCCAAAATCCCCAAGCTCCATCAACAGCATACACGATCCAAACCCCGAATACGCCCGCACTACCCACACCACAGCCCACACCCACTCCAACGGCAACTCCAACCCCCACTCCCACATCCCAAACGCCTACTCCGTCGCCATCTCCGTCCCCTTCAACTCCAACTCCCTCTCCTTCTCCACAACCTACTTTCCAGCCGGAGCTTTTCCAAATAATATTGGTTATTGTTGCCTCAGCGATAGTTGCTGTTGCTGTAATAGGCTTGCTGTTTTACTTCAAGAAACGCCGCAATCTCAAGAGTGCATAGAGTTATTATTTAGACTAAAGTCTGTAGGATCTCCTTGTTGGCGTGCTTTTAGCGTTAGTCAAGAAACTTAGATGAGTTAATATATGGAATATCTGTTTGAGTTGGTTCTGATTTGGATTGAGCCATCATTGGGGTTATTTGGGGGCTTTAGGATCAGCCATTCTGTTTGGGTTAAGTTCCACTCTCAACAAGATAGCTCTGAATGAAGTTAATCCCATATTGATAGCGGGAACAATCTACTTTGTTGGTGGTCTTCTCCTTTTGGCAATCCATTTTTCACCTCTTCATGGAGAGCTTCTTGCTCTATTTGAAACAAAAACGGTGACTGAACACAAAATTGCCAAGAAAGACTACAGAAATCTGGTATTGATTATTCTGTGTGGGTCAGTAATGGCTCCAGTGATGCTTCTACAGGGACTACAAATTACCACAGCCGTAAATGCCTCGCTCCTACTCAGCACTGAATCCTTTTTCACAGCATTGATTGCCTTCACCGTTCTTGGAGAGAGAGGTACAAAGAGAGACTACTTCAGCATTATTCTGCTTCTACTAGGAGTATTAGTTGTGACAACTAATGGGCATTTCCAGGGATTGAGTCTAACAAGTCAAATTACAGGAAATCTGTTGGTTGTTGGAGCATGTCTGTTTTGGGGATTAGACAATACCTTTAGCAAATTTCTCAGCAAGAAAACAGAAATCATATACATTACAGGATTGAAATGTGTGATAGGCGGGTCAATTCTTCTATTATTACCCTTACTTCTCAATATTGAATATAATATTCCGTTGGTTGCTTTGCCATACATTTTCACTGTAGGATCCTTGAGTATTGCACTTTCAATTCTGTTGTTTCTCTTTGCGTTAAGAGAAATTGGTTCAATGAGGACTGGTTCAGTTTATTCTGTTTCTTCACTTTTTGGAGCATTCTTTGCATTTCTAATACTCGGCGAACCATTCTCTGTTGTTCAAATAATTGCAGGATTGATAATGTTGCTTGCGGTGTATTTGTTATGCAGAAAATGTGTTGCACCTACAGCTTCTCCTTAGATTGAGCAAAAACCACGTGCATTCATATGTTAAAAAGTCAGGTTAAGATAGCAAGCCCGCCCCGGCAACATCTGAATCTGCTGGGACTTCTACTAATAATTGGAATAAACTTGTATTATCTCTTAAAGTATGAATGTTCCTGAAGTATGCCCATACGCTTTGACACCTTTCCGCAGCAGCATTTCGATTGTGATGCTCCGGTCACGCTTGGAGCACTCACTGTCTTCAGTTGCAAGGCTTAGTCAAGGAATCTTGACTGGCATAAGGGCGCGTCCAGTCAAGAAACCTTTACAAAAACCCCTTTTAGCGTGCAAACACCACATAAAACAGGAACGAGCATGAGTAGAACTGCAGCAGTACTGATAGTTCTGGTTTTCCTTGCGTCAATTCTCGCCATACCAGTTAACCCCGTTTCTGCAGCATCTCCGGACTCATGGACAGCAAAAACGCCGATGCGGGAAGCAAGAGGCGGCTTAGGCGTTGCCGTAGTAAATGGCAAAATCTACGCAATAGGAGGCTCCACAGCAAGCGGACCATATCGCCCAGATGCTTTCGCCGGTGACTTTGTTGGAACAAACGAGGAATACGACCCAACAACAGACACGTGGACCACCAAAGCTTCAATGCCAACTCCAAGAGACTACTTCGCCATAGCCGCTTACAAAAACAAAATATACTGCATAGGTGGAGCTGTGGGTTTTAGCGTGGATGAAGTATCTGGATTTCACTCATACGTTACTTCTGGAGTGACAGAGGTGTATGATACAATCACGAACACTTGGGTTGCCAAGAAATCCATGCCCGATGACGGAATGCAGATTCAAGCCCATGTGGTAGACGGAAAAATCTTCGTTATGGATTGGTCTTTGGTGTATGTTTATGATCCTGAAAAGGATTCGTGGTCTGAGAAGACACGGATGCCTCCGCCTTATCCTTGGTCTTCGCCGGTCTCCGCTGTCGTAGGCAAGAAAATTGTTGTCACTGGTGAGTTTAGAGTCGGATGGAATTACACTTCAGCCCAGAAAGTCATGGTTTACGACACGGAAACAGACGGCTGGAGCGAAGGCGAGACTGGTCCAGTCCTTGTTGTTAATGATGCGGCTGTGGCTACAGCTGGTGTTAACGCTCTTCAAAGGATTTACGTTTTAGGCTTAAACGCTGGACAGTATCCTGCGCCTTCTACTAATCAGGTTTATGATCCAGAGGCTAACGCTTGGACAGCAGCCACTGCGATGCCTACGTTTCGTGTTGATTTTGGTGTTGCAGAGGTTAATGATGTCTTGTACGCAATCGGAGGGTACTCTTACACATCAGGCATACACGGTACTGTGACACCAACCGCGGTGAACGAGCAGTACTTCCCCCTCGGTTATGGGGTTCCGCCTGAAATCAATGTTGTTTCGCCAGTGAATCAGAAATACAATGGGTCCAGTGTTTCCCTGATTTTCACCGTGGGCAAGCAGGTTAGTTGGGTGGGTTATAGTCTCGATTGGGTGGAAAACGTGACGGTTGCTGGAAATGCCACTCTTGCTGGATTGTCGAATGGTTTGCACAGCGTGGTGGTTTATGCCAATGACACCTTCGGAAACATGGGAGCATCAGAAATTGTGTCTTTCACGGTAGCTGTTCCAGAGCCTTTCCCAACAACCCTTGTCATCGTCTCCGCAATCGCAGTAGTCTTGGTTGGTTTGGGGTTGCTGATTTACTTCAAGAAAGCAAGAAAAAACTTCGCTTAGACCACTTTAGAGCTACGCAAATACTCAAACCTGCGTTTTAACGAATTATAGGATTCTTTCCAAAACAGCTGGAGTTTTATCTGCAGTAGTATCCCAACTTTTCTGATTAGCTTTCTATCTCGCGGGTACCCGCTTTACCAGCGCTGGCGAAACACATGGGTAGTGGAGACGTCTCCCGCCACACCCTTTTTCCGATACAAAACGCGCGCTTCTTGTTTTCTCTATAGGTTTCCAGTATCACTGGGTTGTTTTCGTCTTCTAACAATTACCGCGATAATCAGCAACGCTGCTATTGTGATGACGAGGGCAGACAGTACTATTGCAGTTGGGAAATTCCAAGGTTGAATGTTTTCAGGGAGCCCGCCGAGTATGTAGCCAACGTAGACAGGGTCATGTTGAATCTGCATGCCATCCCACACTGGAAAACAGATCCTGTAAATCAGCGAGGACGATTGGTAATCCATGTTGAAGTCTTGCCATGAACCTCCGAATAGTGCTTCAAGTTGTAGTTGGTCTCTGAAGAACTCCATCCCATTAACGGGGTTTACCCGGATTAATGGCGGGACATCGGAGAATGCAGCGGCTTCTGCTTTCGTCTCGTAGGTTTCAACGTGTGTTTGATGAGTCTGGTTGGCTTCGCCACGGTTGAGCGTGTAGTTTCCGCCGAAGACGAAGTCATAGGCTTTGGCGCCGTCGACTTCCACCTGAGCCAGTTCAGCATCAATTGCTGAGTCTTCTGCAGTTGCCGAATTGAATTCCTCACCGTCCACGTAGGTCGTGTACGGCTTCGAGGTGTACGTGGCTGTCGCGTACAGCAGGGCCAAGCTTAAACCTTCCAGCGAGAGCTGCGAAGAATCATGAATCAACAGGCTAGTTATTGGTCCGATGTCGAAGCTGGTCTTTAGGTTTGAGACGTTTCCGTTAACGGTGAAATCGTAGCTCAGGGTTATGTGGCCAAAGACTAATGAAGCTACGACGCCGACGCGATGGCTTGCGTTTTGAAGGTATCCGTGGGTGTTCTCATACGTGAAGCTCCAACGGTAATGCGGATCCGAGCCTTCCATGGCCTTCTGGATCGGGGTCATGCTGTAGCTGTCGCTCATGTTAACGTACATGTAATATACTATTTCGCTTTCGCCCGAAGTTTGCGGGACTCCATCACCGTTAAAGTCCCGGTAGACTTCCAGTTCGGAGAGGGCGCTTGCGATGAAGACTTGAGTGCCGTCTGCCATGAAGAAGTGTTGCCCCAAAAGATTAGCCACGGGAACGGGATAGCCATAGTCTGGAGTAGTGTAAATCGCAAAGTTGATCACCTGAGTGCCGGAAACGCTGACCCAATCGTACCATATGAGCAGAGGCGAATTTTCAGGAACAACAGTGCCATTCGTGTATTCGACACCACTAACAGGTATTGTAGTGGACGCTTCCGCCAAACCAATGATTGGGGATTCCGGAACCACAGCAAAACACGAAGTCACCAACAGCACCGCAGCAACCACTAAGACAGAAAACCTCAAATTTCGCTTAGCCATTTCTGTCCCCAAAATAAAATAGGTAACTGAACATTTAGGGTTTTCTGGCTAAAACAAAATCAGAAGACAAAAGAAAGTACAGTAGTCCCAGTTAAAAAATCCTACGCGCAGGAAATTTGACTATAAAATGGGCGTGTTTAGTCAAGAAACCTTTACAAAAACCCCTTTAAAACACAGCCACCAAACAATACATGGCGAAAAAAACATGAGCAAACACGCTGCAATTCTCCTTGCACTAATCTTACTCACTCCACTACTTGTAGCGCCGGTTCGGCCTGTCTCTGCTGCTACGTCGGATTCTTGGACGACTATGGCTCCTATGCAGGTTGCGAGATGCGATTTGGGCGTCGTCACGTTAGGCGGCAGAATATACGCAATAGGCGGAAGCACAGAAAGCGGATACATACCGAACACCGTTGGAAACAACTACACAGCCAAAGGATGGATATCGAACTTCAATGAAGAATACAATCCGGCAATAGGCACATGGGCTTTCAAGAAGCCAATGCCCACTCCCAGATACGAGTTTGCGGCAGCTGCTTGCCAGAACAAGATCTACTGCATAGGCGGTGTGGTTGACTGGCATGTTGGATACTATATTAACCGCACAAAGATCAATGAAGTTTACAACCCGGCGGCTGATATATGGGAGAAGAGAGCATCTGTGCCTTTTAGCCCAGAGGGTCAGGCAAACGTTGTTGGTGGCAAAATCTATTTGGTCGGAGGAGGCGAAACAGGAACGTTAAACCAAGTCTATGACCCTGCAGCCGACTCTTGGACCCTCGGAGCTTCCTTGCCGGAGAAAGTCTCATTTCAGGTATCTGTTGTCCTCGACGGCAGAATATACGTCAGCGGATTCCTTCAATCCTTGGGAAACGAGTTCCTTGATTCTAAGAATTATGTCTACGACCCGCCAACTGACACTTGGGCCTCGTGTGCCGCTCTTCCAGCCGACACTTTCAGCGGCGAAGGTGTCCCATGGAGGGGGAACTGGTCGTCGGAAGCTGCCGGTGCAACAACAGGAACGTTGTCTTTAAAACGGATCTACGTTTTTTTCACGCAGTATGTTTATTCAGGTCCACTTCCGAATCTGGTCTACAACCCGGTTAACGACTCTTGGTCTCGTGGCGCTGATGTCCCCACAAACCGTGAAGATTTCGGCGTTGCTGTCTTAGATGACATGGTGTATCTGGTTGGAGGAAAATATCTTGAGTATCCGTTTCCTGATGACAATTACTTCACAGTAACACCATTATCGACTAATGAGAGGTATACTCCGTTTGGTTATGGGGTGCCAGACCCCTCTCCCGTGAAATTCTTTGACAGCATTGCCCCAAAAATCACAATTACGTCACCAGAGAACAAAACGTACAACACGGACAGTGTCCTCTTGAACTTCACAACTAGTGAACACGCCGCCCAAATACTGTATAGTCTTGACGGATTGGAAAACGCGACGTTAAGCGGGAACATCACTCTTTCTGGATTGTCAAACGGTGTGCATGACTTGATTGTCTACGCCAATGACACTTCTGGAAACACTGGAGCCTCAGAAACGCTATTCTTCACGATCGCAAAGCCAGAGCCTTTCCCAACAACACTACTCCTCGGCTCCGCAATTGCAGCAGTGGCTGTGGTTGGCGTTGGTTTGCTGTTTTACCTCAAGAAACGCCGGGCAATTCCTCATTGAGGATGTTCCATCCGTGGAACGTTTTGTTCCAAAGATAGAGCGAAATACCAGTCACAAGCCATTATCATATAGCGAGGAAGAGGAAATACCCCGTGAAGAATACAGCGTTAGTAATGACACTAATACTGGCACTCCTAACGTCACTAATGTTTGGAGTGCAGCCTGTTAAGTCAAGTCCTAAAACCATTGTTGTCCCTGAAGATTATTCCACAATTCAGGAGGCTGTCAGTCACGCTGCTGACGGCGACACAGTGCTGGTGAAAAACGGAATCTATCCAATGGATGAAAACACTACAATTGTTATAAGCAAAACTCTGCACCTAGTCGGAGAAGACCCTGCAAAAACAGTGATTCTTGGAGTCTCCAGCAATCAATATGACAGGGGTGTCGCAATTAGGCTTGCAGCCCCAAACATAACAGTCTCAGGATTCACTATAACAGACTTCAGGGTGGCGATTGCGTTGGTAAACTATTTTGGAGAGCCAAATCCCTTAGGATGCAGAATAATCAATAACAACATCGTAAACAATTCTGAGGGCATCAGACCTCAAAGAAACGACCTGCTTATTTCGGAAAACAACATCACCAAGAACGGCATCGGAATAGCAGGTTACAATACAGAAAACGTCTTTGTCACTCGAAATAACATAAGCGAAAACGGGTATGGCGTAAATATTGGAATATGCAGAAACATCACGATCAGCGAAAACCAAATTTCTGATAACACGGGCGCAATAAATCTAGCCTATTATGGACCTTACTTTGTCTATGGCAATAAAATAACAGACAACAGTTGGGGAATCAGATTTGCAGAAGCCTGCAGCAACGCAACCGTCTATGGCAATAACATCACGCAAAACGGTGTTGGAGTCGCGTTGCTTAATTTCCCAAACGCTGGAGACATAGTTGTCAGCGGAGTCGGAAACACAGTTTTTGGCAATCTGTTCCTTAATAACACTAGGCAAGTAGCCAAGGAAGAAAGCAATTACAACTATCCAAACACGACGAGAATGGGCACAGACATTGTCTCATGGGATAACAGCACCGTAGGCAACTACTGGAGTGACTATTCTGGACTGGACTATAACAATGACGGAATAGGCGATACAGCATACATCATAGACGAAAACAACAAAGACAACTACCCGTTAATTTCGCCATCTGAGATGTCTCCAATTCCAAATTCCAATTCGCCTCCTTCACCAACACCCATACCTACACTGGCTCCAACACCGACTACAAGTCCAGAACCCACACCGGAACCGGAGCCTTTCCCAACAACCTTCGTCATCGGTTCCGTAGTCGCTGTGGTGGCTGATGGTTGGTTTGGGTCTGCTGGTTTACCTCAAGAAACGCCGTCGTTAAGCAGAAACCTTTAGTCAATAATTCTTTACAAAAACTCCTTTTAGACTGAGGCTGCCCATTAATGGATGGTAATGCCATGAAGAAAACTGCATTGGCATTGGCTGCAATAATGGGGTTTGTAGTCATTGCTCGTCCAACGGTTGCGATTGCAGCTGCTAATCCTATCCCTTACCCAAATACACCCAGCACAGAATTGCCAACTCTGACTATTAGAACCCCAAAAAATTATTCTGATTACTATGCAAATAACACCTTCAAATTAGAGTTTATTATTATACAACCTGAGTCTTGGAATTCATACTACAGGGGATTTATCCCCATCATAGGATCTTACGGCACGCGCGTGTATTTGGATGGCAATGCTAACTGGAATCTTCAAAGGTCTCCAAGAAGTAACACTGTAACAGACTATGCAGCCATTTTCAGCAACCTGACTGACACTGAACATGCAGTGCACATAGTGGTTGAGGCAAGTGCATCTTACAGGGCATATTATACGAAAGATGGTGAAACTATCACAACTGGAAGAACAAACAACACCTACATCACCCAAACCGTGCATTTTCAACTAGAACCTGCTTCCAAAACAGTATCATTCCAAAAGGATCCCCAGGTAGTGAGCAAAGACCCCTATCCAGACCCCCCAACACCTGTTCCCACTACGATTTCGCCTCAAAACACAAGCTACACCACAGACAACATAGCCCAATTCACGCTGCCACTATGCTTCACAATCAACGCAACTGCTTCATGGATAGGTTACTGCTTGGATAATCAATCAAGAATTACCATTCATGGAAACAGCACTCTATCAGAATTAAGTGCAGGTCCACATAACATGACATTGTTTGCCAGCGGCACTTTTGGCAATATGGGTATTTCAAACACCACTTACTTCAGCATAGAGCCTGCGACAGAACCAGGATCCCTCCCTGGAATTCCTGTCACGGCATATGTGAGTGTGGCAGCCACTCTCAGCATTGGCTTGCTTGTCTACCTCAAGAAACGCCGTGGGGAAAAGAGTCCATGAAGAAGGCAGCAGTATTGTTGGCATTTAGCGTGGCGATTCTAATCTCAACACTTTCCGTCATTCAGGCTAAAGCCGAGCAGTGGAGCTCACCAGCACAAATCGTGACCCCTTGGTTGGCTAGGCAAGTTGCTCTCTCGATGAGTGCTGATGGAAGCAAAATATTGTATTCCGCCTGGGAGGGAGAAGGAGACTGCGACATTTTCATCATCAACTCTGACGGTACCGGGGAGAAGCAGTTAACGGATAGTTCAAGGCTGGAAGGGTATGCATCAATCAGCGCTGATGGGAGCAAAATTGCCTTCTTGTCCTTCAAATGGTGGGACACTGGTGCGGGCGAACCTCTTCAGGTTGATTATCAGCTTTTCGTGGTGAATTCAGACGGCACGGGACTTAGTCGGCTGACCGATATGGAAGCGGGCATCCCGTCTATCAATGGCGATGGCAGCAAAGTGGCATTTTGCTCTGAGGGACTTCTCTATGTGGTTAACTCAGATGGAACGGGACTCAAGCAGCTAACCAACACTAGCACTGCCCTAGACCCTGTTATTAGCGGGGACGGAAGCAAGATAGCGTTTATCTACAAAGTATACGATTCTGACCCCAATGAGGAAACCAACGATCCCTATTCTGACGATTACGAGTTGCTGGTCATAAACTCTGATGGAACGGGACTGAGACAGCTGACTTTCAACCGTTACATTTACTATTTTGACACCTATCCCTCAATCAGCGCTGACGGCAACAGAATAGCTTTCTCAGATGGCCCACTTTTCGTGGTTAACTCTGACGGAACAGGACTCAAACAACTGACCAGCAATGGAACAACGAGTATACTCTTCCCCTCTATAAACGGGGATGGAACCAGGATAGTTTATTCCTCGTCTCAGTACCTGTATGGGGATAGCACTGTGACCTTTTTCTTGACTAGTACCGATGGGTCAGAATTGACCAACTTGGGATCTTGGGGTTTTGGCGAGGTGGCTGGGGGACCTTGCATTAGTATAGACGGAAGCACTATAGCCCTCCCATTTTATCGTGAGGGAATCTATGTTAGTTATAACATGGACAGATACAAAGATTTGAGCCCGCCCACCTCAGCTGCAGCCTATGACGGGCAGTGGCATGCCTCTGACTTCAACATCAACCTCACGGCTTCTGACGACTTGCTAGTAGCTGCGACTTTCTACAAGATCAATAACGGTGAGACAAAAAACGTCGCTGAAGATGGGCAACCGCTCATCATTACAGAAGGTGCAAACAACACGCTAGAATACTGGAGCAGAGATATCTCGGGAAAAATTGAACAGCACAGGCTCTTAACCGACATAAAGCTTGATAAATCAGACCCCACAGGATCGATAACCATAAACGACGATGCCAACTCCACCTATTCCACTTCGGTCACACTTTCAATAATCGCCAGTGATGTCTCAGGCATAGCAGAAATGCGTTTCAGCCACAATGGAACAGACTGGACAACTTGGGAAAAGTACACTGAATCCAAGAGCTGGACGCTACTTGCGGGAGCAGGAAGCAAGACCGCGTATGCCCAGTTTAAAGACAACTCTGGGATGGTTTCCCAAATCTACTTCGACTCCATCGAATTAGTCGTTTTTGAACCCACATCCACGCCACAGCCAGAGAATTCTACTGCATCACTCGTTGCAGCTTCAGTTGGTATCGCAACAGCTCTCACAGGAACATGTCTGTTCGTTTATTTGAAGAAATTCTGCAGGAATAAGAATCCATGAAGAAAACAGCCTTATTCCTCGTACTCATTCTTGGAATTATCTTAGCTCCAGCTGTCACACAAAAAGTCAACTTGACAGGAGCAAATCCCATCAACTATTCACCACCTGAGCCAGCAATTCCAGAGTTCACTTTAAAATATTCAGATAATTCCTATAATGTGGTTGGCAACTTCGTACAGAATAAATCAATAGAGATCACAATCAAGAATCAGCCAACAGCTTATGTCCTTTGCTATAATGCTAAAGCAAAAAGTCACTCTTCTGAAAATTGGACATCCTATGAGTATTATAATAACAGTAGCTATCTTACTCCCCAGTTCTTTCTTCCAAATAGACTGTTAGCTTGGAATTCTACCATGACTGTTCTTGCTTTCGGCTTTCAGGGAAACAATGGTTCCGACAACTACAATTTGATGTTGGGAAAAGTCAACGATGGTGACAAGATAGATTTTCAAGTTCAAGCATACATAGGGAATTGGTTTCCCGGCAGAGTAGTCAATGCCACTGCCAGCATTGATTATTGGTCATTAAATATTGATGCAACAGGCGATTGGAGCCCCACACAAACTATAACCATTCAAGAAAGTTCTATTCCAGAACCTACACCCCTACTAGAGCCTTTCCCAACAACCCTAGCCATAGTGTCTGCAATTGCAGTGGCTGCTGTGTTCGGTTTGGGTTTGCTGGTTTACCTCAAAAAACGCCAAAAGACTACGAACGCATGAAGATTTCATTTAAACTAAACTCTAAAGGATCCCCTTGATAAAGGAAGGCTATTCAAGGTGTTTCCAGTTTTGAATGCTGCTGCTTCTTTTGGCGGTGAACACGCGCTAAATTGATGAAACAATAACAGCTGTCAAGCGCACCACAAAGCCTCTTCCTAACCTACTTTCAACCTCCTATTTTGATACAATTTGCTTGGATAGTGCGCTATAGGGAATGGACTTTTAAAGCCTGATTTACAGGAAGACAGGATTAATAGCAGTCGTAGCCATTTTTAAGAACACGCATGACTTGCTTATTTGACTAGTTTTCTTCTCATTAGGAAGATGGATAGGAAAAAGAAAGTCAATGCCGCAGCCAGCATCCAAACAATACTCAAGGCAGTCAGTACCTCTGGGCTGAGCCCTAGGAGTGGCTCCATTTTTCCAAGTGCAAGTGCTCTTGTTAAACCAACCAGGTGTGTTAGTGGCAGGAGGGTGAAAGCTATGGTTTGGATTGCTTCCGGCAAGACTGTTAGTGGGAAGAAGGTTCCGCTGAGTAGGAACATGGGTGTGATGTAGAGGAATGATGGAAAATTGAAGAAGTCAATGTTTGAGGCGAGTGCAGTGAAGCACATGCCTATGGAGGCAAACAGTAGCCCGCCGAGGAATGCGAGCGCTGGGATTAGGAGTGCAAGTGGGCTGGAGATTAAGCCGAAAGCTGCAACTATTGTTAGGACGATTGTGCCGTTTATTGTTGCGCGTGTTGCGCCCCATAAGAGTTCGCCTGCTATGACTTCGTCTAGGTTGATGGGTGTGGCGATGATGGCGTCGAAAGTTTTCTGAAAGTACATGCGTACAAAAGAAGCGTAGGTGCATTCGAAGAAGGCGCCGTACATTACTGCGATGGAGATTAGGCCTGGACCGATGAATTGAATGTATGAGGTTCCTTCAATCGTTCCTGTGATGAGAGATCCTAAGCCGACTCCGAATGCTGCAAGGTACAAGATTGGCTCTAGGAGTGCGGGCAAGAAGTTGACGAATATTGTTTTGGTGAAAACGTCGAAGTCCCTCTGCCAGACCCTCCAGACGCGGTAGGTGAGCTTCGGGAAAAAGGAAGAGCCTGGCTTTTTGTTGTCTGTTGTCATTCTCGCAGTTTTCTCCCGGTTAGCTTTAGGAAGACGTCTTCCAGGTTGGCGACGCGAATGCTCATTGGCATTCCTGGAAATTTGCGGGTTATTCTCTCGAAGCTGCCATGCGGTTGATTGGTGAATATTCGGATTTGGTCATTGTAGATTTCGATGTGTGCGTCGGGCAATTCTTCTTTTAGCAGTTTCAGTGTTGTTTCGTCAAATTGGAGTTCTAAAACTTCTTCGCCCGCGTGTTTCTTTACGAGGTTTTGAGGTGAGCCTTTTTCGATTATTTTGCCGTTGTCTATGATTAGGACTCTGTCGCATAGGGCGGCTGCTTCTTCCATGTAATGAGTGGTTAGGATTATTGTTACGCCTTTTTTCTTTAGGGTTCGGATTTGGTCCCATACGATGTGTCGGCCTTGCGGGTCTAATCCCGTGGTTGGTTCGTCTAGGAGAAGAAGTTGGGGCTCGTTAATCAGTGCTCGTGCCATGATTAGGCGTCGTTTCATGCCTGTGGACAGCTGCTCTATTGACTTGGTTTGTTTTTCTTCGAGTTGAAAGAACTTCAGCAGGTCCAGGGCTCTTCTTGTAGCTTCAGTCTTTGGCATGTCAAAGTAGCGCGCGTAGACCTGTAGGTTTTTGATGACGTTGAAGTCTGGATCGAGGTTGTCCTCTTGAGGAGCGACGCCCACGATTTTCTTTATGTCTCGAGACTGTGTGGAAGCGTCCATCCCGGCTACGCTCAGTGAACCTTCAGTGATGGGTAAGAAGCAGTAGATCATTCGCACGGTGGTGGTTTTTCCTGCACCGTTTGGTCCTAAGAATCCCACGCATTCTCCCCTATAGACTTCAAAATTTATGTGGTCCACGGCCACGAAATCATTGAATTTCTTTGTGAGATTCTGAGCGGCTATAACGACTTCTGAAGAATTCATTTCCGTTCACATGGGCAATGCTGGAGACAACTTGAACTTACTCTCTTGCCGAAGGCTGATTTATAGGTTTTTGAGACGACACCTTTGAGTGTTTCGGGCACGGCGAGTGATAATCGTCACAAAGCCTTGGGCTAGCCAAGAGTAGCATGCGCGCGCTCTTGATTGGTTGGGTTAGAGTCTGTTACGTGATCGACGCAATCAGATATGCCATACCCTTTGCAAAATGTCTTTCTGAAGATTTCAACTTGAAGGCTTTCGAAAAGAGGGGGCACTCAAGAACTAAAGTGTGAAACTCCCCATTCTCTCCCAAAGGGTCGAGGCTTCCAATTCTTGACAGGAAATCAGCGCTCGTATCTTTGTCGATGACGTATCCCAGCAATTCCTGTCCCGTATACTTCAGGTTCACTCCAGTAACCAAAGCCTTGAATCCTAAACTGAATATTTCATGAAAAAGCTCCAGAGTATCTCGTCCATAAAGCGGTTCAAGCAATTTCAAACCGGTCTTACTGCAAACATCTTCAAGACCCAGACGATGCGCCTCAACATTAACGTCTCCAGCCACCAAAGCATCAACCTCGAGGCTCTCAAGCTTTTCAATAAACGCTCCTTCCTTCTGAAAATCCACGATTGACAAATGTTTTCCCATGGATACCGCCAGAACTTTCAGGGCTTCAATATTTTCAGCGTGAGGCGAAGGCCAAGGAAGAGTAGGAAGCACAGTAACAAGATGATTAACATTGACGCCCTGTTTCTCGACAAGGTACTCAGCGTAAAGCGAATCTTTGCCGCCAGAAAATAGAGCCGCCGCCTTCATTGATCAAACATCCCAGGAGAGCAATTTCAACCACAGATTTAAGAAAGTTGCCCTGCAAACGCCGCCAAACTCTACCTTCGTCGGCGAGTTGGCCTTGCCAGCGAAAGGTTTTGATAAAAAGGAAGAGGCGAAAAACAAAATCGCAGAGTGGTGCAACACCCTCAAAATAACGTAAAGCGCTGACTTTTTCATAGCGCGCGTTTCCAACACTTGTTATTGTAGTAGTACAACCACATTTGCTTAATACCGAGAATACCCCTAAGCCTATCGGTGAAGAAAGTTGGTTCTACAAAAGAAGAATTTTCAGAATCCTGATGAAACTCAGACTCCTCCGAATGCAAAGGTAGACACAATCAGAATAGGAGACATGACGGTATTGAAGGTAACTTATCAACCCGGATGGCAATGGTCAAAACACCAGAAAGCCCTTGCTGGAACAAATTCCTGTCAAGTGCACCATTTCGGAGTCCTAGTCTCAGGTAGATTGCGTGTGAGAGCGGACGATGGTCAAGAAATGGAATTCAGCCCGGGAGATGTAGCTGACATTCCACCAGGACATGACGGCTGGACCATCGGAAACGAACCTGCAATCTTCTATTGGTTCAGCAAAACAAACCCAAAGTAAACTACTCGCCCCTTGCTGGGCGAGTATCTTTTTCTGGAATTTTAGAATTTTTTGACTAAATTTTAGTCCAACCCAACCAACCAACCAACTCTCTACGTGCCCGCAGCAGTGTTATGCTGAAATGTAATGAAACCATTATTAACTGACAGCTTGATAGAATCTATCTGGTGTCTTCAGAATGAGAGTGGCGGTCGGCGACTCGGAACTGCAGGCGTTGAGAGAGTGGTATGCGTACAACATTTTCGTTAGGAAACGCTACTTGCGTTTTTTGAATAAGCTTCCCAGAAGTGTCACAACAGAGGATAAAGGTGCTTCATTTCCTTCTGTTCTTGATATTTTCACGCATGTTCTGGATGTCTACAAGGCATGGCTTATAGGTCGCTATGAGACTGGGAGACGCACTAAACTTCTTGAGCACCTTTCTTTCGAGGATATTATGCGGGAGGAGAAGGAGATTGATGCTTACCTCTCTGGACTCATGCAAAGATTAGTTCCCTCTGACCTTGAGAAGTCATTTGAGTTCTCTTTTTTGCAGGCCAAGAAAGAGCGAAAAGACAAGGGGATACTCGTGGACTTGCTGTGGCATCTTGTTGAAGAAGAGCTCCAGCATCGTGGAGAAATCAACGCGCTTCTCTTTCAAGAGAGCATTGACCCACCAATAACGGATTGGTTCGACTGGAAAAAGCACAAGGCTCTATCCTGATTCAAGAGATTAGCACGCACAGATGATTGGTTTCAGCAGCAGCATTAAACTTTAATCTTCAACTTTTCTCACTTCAACACTTGTGCCTTTCCCTTGTAAAATCGGGCAACCCTTTGCAACATTAACCGCTTCGTTAAAGTTCGTTGCTTTAATAATGATATATCCTGCGATTGATTCTTTTTTTTCAGTGTAAGGTTCGTCTGCTAGGCGCGCTAAAATCCTCACCAATCAGGTTTTCTCTTCCAAATATTATATGTACATTGACCCCAACAATAAGACCCAGCTTTAAACTGACAGCCGTTACAGCTAATACCCGAGAATTTAGAAACAAACTCTTGTTTTGAATGAACCCGAACAAAGGTTTTTTTCGGTTCTTCACTTTGATTCGCAGACACACCGTCTTTTTGGTACTTCAAACGCTGTGGACATTTTTCGTAGATTAACGGATTAGAAAAAATAGATTGAGGACAAGTTTGATTTGCACACTTACGACCACTTAATTCAAATTCCCCAAAACCAAGCTCAATTTTAGCGTATTCACAACAAACGGCGTTTCCAAAGTCTTTCCCATTGTCAGCAACGGTCATAACTGTTTCCTTCGGACCAATGTTTTACGGCTTCCGCCAACTGTGTAAGGTAAGACGGACCTAAAGACTTTTACTATGCCGTCCATGATGAAGACCACACATTGCATTTCTAAGAACGAGCAACTAAGCGCGCGCGCCAAACGTGCATATCACCTGTCCAATTGCTTTTTTGCATTTATCAACAAGAAGTGAACTCATACATTTGATTTCCATGTTTAATTATAAAGAATTTTCTATAATGATTAGTATTTGGAATTATCGCCATGAATAATGCGTATCCCTTCCCTCGCAGGGAAAGGGTAGTGCGTATCATCTGATACGGGATAGGGTATGACGCACCTTCTGGAACGCATACCCTTGCGTCATCGCTATGCCCTCTGAATTATAGCAAGGGCACCTTTTTCCATACCATAGTGAGTTTTGTGTGTGTGTGCACTAAAATTTAGTCCAACCAACCAATTTCAGACCAGTAAACGCGCGCCAGAAAGCACAATGAAAAGCGTATACAGGGTTCAGAGCATAGGTATTTTCAGTGTCTCAGGAAAAGGGTAGGGTAACTATTCTCAGATCAGTATAGGGATATAGTATATAGTCGGAATCGAGTATACGGCTACATTTTGCAGAAGATAGATATTAAAGCGCGTGTTAAGTCGCAGAATAAACTTCTTTTTTGCCAGGTGTTCGATTCCAAAATCCCTTAAATAATGGAGTCAACAAAATAATTCACATGCCCCAACTCAGGGCGAGATGCCCAAACTGCGGAACTGCAGCAAAAGCGAAAAGAAGTACCCGATGGAGAATGTGCGCAGAAGGGGACTGCGATTCCTGTGGTGTTAACTTCACCACAGCAGCTTTCTGGCAATCAAAGTAGCCCCTTGACCTTTGAGGCGTTCTTCTTTCTCTTTGCTATGCTATTCAATGTCCTAAGCCACACCTTTTTCTCCATAGGCACAAACCCTCTCCCGTTAGTTTGGTTGTTGGATTAAATCTTAGTCAAACCAACCAACGAAAGACGGTGAGGAGCGACCAATGTTCCTGCCTGCAGTATGACAAAGCTTTTGAAGTAAGGTCTCAATACTCTTGCTGTCTGGAAATGTTTAGGGATTCGCCAATTGGGATATTGACAGAAGCTGTTTTCGGCTTTGCGCTTGCCGTAGGTGCTCTTTCTCTTACTGCAGCAAACCCCCAGACCGTGGTGGAGATTGTCGGAGGGCTTTTGCTGTTCAGTCTCAGTTTCGTTATACTTGTGGTTATTTGGTGGGGAACTAGTCGACCTCATATCAAAACTCGACCAAGGAAGGTCGACAACAATATTCCTTAATATTGCGCTATTGTTTTTTGTGGCGATTGAACCCTACCTTCTGAATATTCTAAGCACCAGCCAAGACCTCTTTCCTTTTACGTCGACTCTCTACGCTATTGACATGTCTTTCCTGATGGGAATTTCAGCCGCGTTATGTCATATTCTGCTGAAAGAGAAAAAAGAAACCCTCGCGGCACACCAGCTGAAATTCTACACGATGAACAGAAACGGACAGTTTGTTTTCGCTGGTCTTTTCTTGCTGTCTATTGTTCCCCAATTCGCTGAATGGATTTTGGCTGGATTCTCGGTTCGCGTTCTCATATGGTTTGCCACACTTGCGCTCTCAATTTCAGTATCCGCTCGGAACAGAAAGAAGCAAGCTCAGAACACAGGCTCATGAGGCGCTCGAAACGAGTATGTGCTCTTCAGAAACGGTGTTTCATCACAAGTGATTTAAGCCGAGAGCAAGGAAATAGTATTTTTGCGTTTTAGCCTGTGAGGAGGTGTACGTATTTGTCGACAAGAAAGAACAGCAAATACAGGGTGTTTGTAGGTTTCCTAGTCTCTGGCGCGATTATTACTGCAATTGGATTGTACGCGGCTTCGGGAGGCTATGCAGAATCATGGGAAATTATGGGTAGGATAATACCGTCAACTGAATGGTGCTGGTACATGTCAGCTCTTGGCATAATACTGCTACTCATTGGAGCAATTCTCGCCTACTTATACTTCAAGAAAAAGTGACTAAATGCGGTTCACGCAAAGAACTGTATGGAAATATCGCCGAATGGGGAGGTGAAAACTATTTATGAAAATCGATAATATCGTAGTTGGAATAATCATCATATGTTTCGCTGCACTCTTGCTTGGTGATGCTTATCTGTCAACCTACAACCCAGCAGGTCAGATACTGTCGCCTAATGATGTTAAGGGCATAGTGGGCATGATTTGCGTAGTGACTGCTGGATTCATTTTTTGGAAAGCAAGGAAATAGAACCAAAAATCCCCCTCTCTTTTATGTGTGCATTAGAATCTGTCCAACCCCAACCAAGGTTTGCTGGGTTCACTTCATGCTTGAGCTCTTGACAGCATAGATGACGGACAATACTATGCTTGCTCCAAGGAATGAGTATCCAATCAGAGGGGCGTCACTGAAGGTTATGCCAACTACTGCAAGGGCCCTATCGGAACAAACGCTGAGACAAAAAACAGCAACCTAAAAACTACCCCAATAACGCAGGTTAGCCCCATACCAAAGTTCGCCACACTCTGATAGCGTTTACATCGATTTAGCATTTCTCAGTAGCAGACACTAATGGATAGTGCGTTGAATAATGCCTTCGCCTGTCTCCGCTTCGGTTTTGCCATAATCCAAGCTTTGAAGCCGAAAGGTTTGACCTATTTGAAAATAGAGGGAAACATGCCAAAAAAAATTGCTATTTGGGGACTACTCTTGTTTTATGGCTGAAACACTGATGCTTACGATCGAGTTAGCGGCGTCTTTTACTTCTTCTTGTGTCATGCCAAGGTTGTTTATGGCTTCTTTGGTTTCAGGTTCGCTTACTATGTATTCTATCGGGTAGTTTTTTTCTTGCAGGATCTTCACTTCTTTGAATCCAACTCTGTTGATCAGGTCAAGATATTTGTCTTTGATTTCTGCTCCGGATATACAGCTGGAGTAGGCTTCAGCGTTCTTCTGTACTGATTCTGGCAGCTTTTTCAAGAGAACAATATCGGAAACCATTAGTCTGCCTTTTGGGGCAAGGACTCTGAAGGCTTCTTCGAATACTCTCTTCTTGTTTGGTGCTAGATTGATTACGCAGTTTGATATTATGACGTCTACTGAGTTGTCTGCGACAGGTAGGTTTTCGATTTCTCCGAGCCTGAACTCGATGTTGGTGTACTTGCCTTTTCTGGCGTTTGAACGTGCCTTTTCCAGCATTTCAGGAGTCATGTCCACTCCGATTACTTTTCCTTTCTTGCCAACTTTCTTGGCGGCTAGGAAACAGTCAAAGCCGGCACCTGATCCTAAATCTAGGACTCTTTCGCCCTCTTTTAGAGACGCTAGGGCAGTGGGGTTACCGCAGCCTAGGCCGAGATTGGCGCCTTCGGGAACATTGTTCATCTCGTTTTCACTGTAGCCTATCATTTTGCTTATCTGAGCGTCGGTCGGAGCTGAGCAGCAGCTGGCGTTCGATGAGCAGCAAGAGCCATTTGTTTTGGCAATTTTGGCGTAGCGTTTTCTGACTATTTTTTTGACTTTTTCTTCTTTCACATTCAAGTCTCCTGTTTTGTTACTCCTTTGAGTAATGGGCCAAGCGTTTTTGTTACTGCACCAACCAGTCTTTCTGCTTTTAGTATCATGATGCAGCATACCTCACCATTCTTCTCAGACGCTACTAAGGCTATCTTGTCGTTTGGTTTGATGTTAGCCTTTTCACGTAAATCTTTGGGAAGAACTATTTGGCCTTTGGCATCCATCGTTACAACTGCATCGATTCTGCAGGTGTCACTTTCACAACTCACGTTTGACCACCAAGGTCAAAGCAAATCACTCCCGAATACTTAAACTTTTCTTAAAAATCAGAAAAATCTGAATATTCTCCATTGTGTTGACCTAATCGATGACCACAGACAGGATGAGGAGACAATCCCGAAGCTGAACGTGCGCGCTAAATCAATCCTCTCGTGTGAGAAAGCTACTTCTTGGTTGCGACGTATATGTCTGCTTCCAGCATTTTGCCTGCGTTGTTGAAGAAGTGATGAACAAAATAGAGGTTTCCTTCCTCGTCGAGCGTTGGCTCACCTGCGAACTGGGAGACAACAAGCTCTGCCTCTTGCCAGACACCGTTAAGTTTAGTGCTTCTGTATATGCCTGGGGAACCTTTGTATGTGCGTGTGAACCACAACTCTGTTCCATCCTGGCTTACAAAGGGCCAGCCCTCGTCTTCAGGGGTGTTTACTGTCTCCACATGTTGGGGTGTTTGCCATTCACCGTTGATCTTTTCGGTTGTCCAAATGTCGAGTCCGTCTAATCCGCCAGCGCGGTCCGAATGGAAGTACATGGTGTTTCCGTCGGCTGTTATGTGCATCTCTCCCACCTGATAATCCTTCATCAGTTTGTCCCCGACGTATTGCCAGTTCACCCATTTGTCGCCCACGAGCTGCGCGGTGAAAAGGTTGACTCCCGTGTAGCCTTCGCGGGCAGATGCAAACCACATAGTATCGTCCTGGACGAACTGGGCTCCGTCCAACGCCAGTTTCCCAGCGTCTTGCAATTTTACTCTTTCCGCGGGCATCCATTCACCGTTCTCTTTTGTCGAGACGTATATGCCTGTTACGCCGTCAAGCAGCTGTTTTTCGGCTGGGACGGTGACGTTTGGGGTGAAAAAGAAGTACAGCGTGTTACCATCCGGCAGTATGAAGGGGGAGTCTTCGCCGCCCGCAGTGTTGACTGCATCAGCCAAGGGTATAGGCTGATTCCACTTTCCCGAATTTAGGATGGGCGGGTAGATGTCGGTTTCAGGAGTAGATTTGACTGCGCCAGGGGGTATTGCGTTTTCCCTTGTCGGGGGCTCCGGGTTTTCTTGTGGAGTGTTGAGGATTATTCCTGCGAAAATCACGGCTGCGACAGCAAGTACGCAGACCACGGCTAATCGCGTAGGGTTTGACATTGCCTTTGGCAGAGTGCAAGGTTTCTCGCTGTTTGGATTTAGCCTGTTGGGCTTTATGCTTTGTTAACTGCGGATTCAGTTTCTGGGGCGTTTAGACTCGATATTAAAAGCTACTTAGCGCGCACTTAGCACTTGGCGACCGTTACGTCGGATAGAAAAATTGAGCTATACCAGTCTTGCTACCGCGTAATTGTTGGACCAAGCGTCAGGGTTTGAGTAGTTTGTTCTCGGTCCACTTTGCCAGATTGCCTTGTAGAATATGTCAAAGTCTTCTTGCGACATTCTTTTCATTTTTCTAAACCCTAAATTATTACGTCGCGAGAGTTAATATAAGCGAAATTTCTAAATGAGAACATATCAAAAATCGAAAGCTTGTTTTTGAGACTTTTTTCCATGGCGCACGCGAGTGTTGGTGTAAAAAGTAATGCGTGCTTATTTCATGCTGGAAAACCTTTTATTCTAAGCCTTCTTCAAGGTATAATGGGGAGAAGAAGGGGTGGAGAGCTCGCCAATTCTTCGCGGGATTTGGCTCGCGACGCGTTGCACCCTTTCTTTTTTCCACTTTTGACGCGCTTGCTTTTCTAAGCCGGTTATCCAGAATTCATAAGTGTTTTAGAATCGAACCCTTGAAGCTATCATGTTGTGACAGTGAGGCGAATGTTGACCAGAGCACATGCAGCAGTCGTTGTGGCGGTCCTGGCGTTTGTGGGGTTCGCGGTGTTTTTCAGTGCGTGGCTGGGCGCGTTGACAGTGGGTGTGCCAAATACTCTTCCCTTTTGGGGAGAGGGTCTCTTGATTAAAGATGTCTCTTTGGATACTGTTGACCCGCTTGTTCTCACGGTTAACCTCCAGTCATCCATTAATCGCGATGTTGAGTTTGACCACGGATACATTCAAGATGAAAGCCTGACTGTTGTTGCCCAGTGTCTACGTACTGTGCCTTTTGGTTCTGTTTCGGATGGACGGGGACATTGGGTGCAATACTTTGTTGTGTGTGTTTTGCCGGCGAATTCAGAGGAAACAATGTTTCTTAATTTTGACGCTTCATTGCCTTCGGGAAATTATCGCTTGACGCTCAACAGGAACGATTATGCCTTGTACTCTGATTACTTCGCTATACCGTAGCTTCCACCGCTCATATCACGTGCAGAAGATGGGGGAATAGGATTCTGGAATATTGTTTCTCCGTTAAGAAATTTTATATTTTTATGAAGAATAGCACTTTTCTGAATCGCTTGTGATACCATGGTTGAATATGTCAGGGGAAGCGAGATTGACAATTGGCACCGATGCAAGAACTGCACCCAATACCCGCGCTATATTTATCAGAAGACCACTGCTAAGCCGCCTTCTAGGCTCTGCGAACAGTGTGAATTGAAAGTTAAAAACGGAACTGGCAAATTCTAGTTGACTCTGGAAAAGTGCGCTTTAGGATGATTCCGGTTTACTAGGCGCGCGCCCTCCAAGCGGT
This sequence comes from Candidatus Bathyarchaeota archaeon, assembly GCA_963720565.1. Taxonomy (GTDB): domain Archaea; phylum Thermoproteota; class Bathyarchaeia; order Bathyarchaeales; family Bathycorpusculaceae; genus A05DMB-2. The sequence continues at coordinate 105,940 of CAVRFW010000007.1, forward strand.
TCTTACTATTGTCTAAAACCCGTATTCAATTCCCATCAATTTCAAGACAGTCAAGGGTCTGAAAAAGAAGACTACAAAGTAGGGAGTAACCATGATTTCCGTGCAGTCTCCCCAATCACTTCCCCAATAGACGCCTCCTACATTCGGGGGGAAGCTGCTGCTTCCAGGCGTGCCCACTGTATTGGTAGTTACCATGTTTGAAATCGGGTCGTATTTGAAATTAAGGGTCTTACCACTGATGGTTACGCTTGCCGTTTGTCCAGCAAGAACTACCAGCACCCTACAGTAAGGAAGTGCCCAAACCGGAGGAATTGACAAAACCAGAGGAAGTGCCCAAACCGGGATTCCAGATGCGGAAAACAGCATCGAAACCGTGAGTCCTGCGAAAAGTCCAAGACTGAGGGATCTCTGGTTAGGCTTCATTGAAGATCACTGGTTGAAGTTGGCAGGTTTGCATAAGAATTTTCTGAAGCACAAGTACAGAATGCTGTCTGAGGTCTCAATATGGACTAATAGTTTAGTTTGAATCGAGTATACGGTTTTTTGATGGTTGTTTCTGTTCTATTTTCTCAGCTTTAACGAGTAGTTCTTGTTGTTGGCAATTTCGTTCAAGAACGAATGCATAACTTCAGGCTTTTTTTTAATAAGCATAAGTCTTAAATTGTGTTTGATTTCATTATTTGAATGTACACTGTGATGTGTACTATACTTGTAGGAGAAGGAAATTAGCAAATGCTAAGAAACAAAATGACTTTAGCGATTGCTTTGTTTCTGATGGTTACATTGTCTGTTACTATTGTTGCTTTTCCCTTTGCGAATGCCCAGGCGAGGCAAATCACTTCTTACTGCTATCTTAGCGTTGAGCCCAACCCAGTTGGAGTCGGTCAAGCCACATTCATTTCCGTGTGGGTTGACGCGGTGTTCCCCGATGCAAATTTCGATAATCAAGTTAGGCGGCATGACTACAAGATCACTGTCACCGAGCCTGACGGATCCGTGGCTATGACGAAAACGTGGGCCGTTGTAGAGGACACGACGGGAGTTGCCTTTACCAGTTTCACGCCTGATCAGGTCGGAACGTACACCGTGTTGTTCGAGTACGCTGGACAAACCTACATTTGGAACGGTACAGCTGCTCAGCGTCAATGGACTGGGACAGTTTTTCTGCCGGACTCTAGAACGTTGCCTTTGGTAGTGCAGGCGGAACCGCTGCCTGAACCCATCTTTAGTTATCCTCTTCCGGCTGAGTATTGGACGCGACCGATAGAAGGACAGAACCTTGACTGGTACAGTATCTCGTCGCATTGGCTGCGTGAGGCATATTTCGGGACTTATGCGACTCCGGGAGGTCGTCTCAATCTTTGGCAGACTGACGGCGTTGGGCCGAACAGCGGGCACATTGTTTGGACGAGGCCTGTCGAGTTCGGAGGTGTCGTGGGCGGAACCTATCTTCCCTCTAATGGCAGTACGTACTATTCGGGTGGCTCGTACGAAGGCAGGCTGGGAGACGCGATGATCATGCAGGGAAGACTTTACTTCACCATGCCTCTTGGCCATTCCGGCGGCAGCGGCGGGTACATCTGTGTTGACTTGCGCACTGGTGAGCAGTTATGGTATCGAGCGGACATCGGAAGCGGAGGCGGATACAGCTCGAGCAAAGGAGAATTATACGACTATGACTCTCAGAATCAGCATGGTGTAGGAGGAGGCATTGCTTGGCAGATTTCTGGTACCACTTGGAGCGCTTTCGACGGGTTCTCTGGAAAGTGGATGTATAACCTAACTGATGTTCCTTCAGGAACCGAAGTTTACAATGACAAGGGCGAAATTGTGCGGTACGTTTTCAACTATGCGAACCGCTGGATGGCCTTGTGGAACTGGACTGAGGCGCTCGGAACTCGTCTTGGCCCGACGGATACGAATTATGGTCAGTGGAGACCTTTAAACAAGGTTATCAATACTTCATCTGCCTATTCTTGGAATGTTACCCTGCCGAATTTGCCGGGGTCTGCTAACCCCTCGATTATCTACATTTTGCCTGGCGATAGAATAATCGGCACGAGCTCTTCGGTGACGACGGGTACTTATGGAATGGCGAACAGGGGCATGTCGAATCCGTGGACGGTGTGGGCGATAAGCGATAAGCCGGAATCTCGAGGTCAAATTTTATGGCTCAAGGATTACCCGGCTCCTGCTGGCGACATTGGCTTGACGTTTGGTCCTTTGGATCCCGTGAATCGGGTTTGGACTATAGCTGAGGCAGAGACGTTCCAATGGTTAGGGTACAGCGTTGAGAATGGTGAAAAACTGTGGGGTCCAACGAGCATTGCTATGCGTGATATGCAGTACTTCAGCAGCGGCTCCGGTGCAGGACAGAGAGCCGTAACCGCTTACGGCAACATTTACACGCAGGGTTACGGTGGAGAAATGTTCTGCATTAACACAAAGACAGGCAATCTGGTTTGGAAATATAATGACACGTACAGTGGTCTTCAGTCGCCTTGGGGATACCTGCCGATTCTCTTGGCTGCGGTGGCTGACGGAAAAGTCTATGCTTTCAACAATGAGCATTCGCCTAACTCGCCGCTCTATAGAGGTTACCAGGTTCACTGCATCGACGCTTATACTGGAGAAGGAATTTGGAAGATGAACGGCTGGGCCGGCACCATAGGCGGTCACGGCGTATCAACTTGCGTTCTTGCAGACGGCTATTTTGTGTACTACAATTTCTATGATAACTCGGTGTACTCTGTGGGCAAGGGTCCAAGTGAGACAGCGGTCACTGTGTCCCCGGAAATCACGGTTGAGGGCAGCAGCGTGCTGATAAAAGGCTCGGTCACGGACATTTCTGCTGGAACACAGCAAGCAGAACAGATTGCTCGCTTTCCGAAAGGCGTACCGGCAGTAGCTGATGAAAGCATGAGCAACTGGATGGAGTACGTTTACATGCAGAAACCCCGCCCGACCGACGCAGTTGGAGTTCCAGTGCAGATATACGTCCTTGACGCCAACGGCAACTACCGAAACATCGGCACAGCCACAGCGAACTCGGACGGATTCTTCAGCTATCAATGGAAACCCGATATTCCAGGCAAATACTCTGTTTACGCCTACTTCGAAGGTTCTGATTCCTACTGGCCTTCGCACGCTGTTTCAGCGTTCGCGGTCGATGAAGCGGCCGACGCTACACCTGAACCGACACGGGCACCAACATCTTTGGCTGATCAATATCTGCTGCCTGCAACAGGCGGAATAATCGCGGCAATCGCAATAGTCGGCGCAGCAATACTGCTGATGCTTAGAAAAAAGTAGAAGCTTGAGAAGACACAGATCTTCTCTTTCCCCTTTTTTAGTACGCAATAAATCAGTCAGTTGTAGTCGTCTTCTGATTTTTTTGCGGGACGACTACTTCCAGTTAACGTTGTGCCTATCGAAACAGCAGCTGCGGAAAAACGAAGGCGTTCTTGAAGAGCTCAGGCATTAAACAGACAAGTAGAAGAAAAACGGTAGAAAACAGTTGTTGCTCTTGTTTTTCTTCTTCTATTCTAGCGGGCGAATATAGGTAGGAAAACCTTAGTACTTTAGATGCCTATCTGTTGACATTCAGGATGGTTAGTTGAAGTGCAGAAGCTTGAGCTCCGGGAATTGAGTGCTGGGTACGGATCGGAAGAGGTTATTCATAAAATTAGCCTTAAGATAACTGAGCCGTCGATCTATGTTGTCCTTGGACCCAATGGGGCGGGGAAAACTACTCTTTTTAGGACAATATGCGGTATTCTGAAGCCGTTTTCTGGTCAGGCAACGTTTGATGATGCTGATCTTTTCGAGTCCAAAGAGGCGCGTAGAAGGTTGGCTTATCTTTCGCATCTGAATGCGCTCCCGGAGGAGATGACTGTGTTCAAAGCGTTGAAGTATTATGCTGATATCGAGGGCGGAGACGTTGAACATGTCCTTGATGTTCTCAACTTGAACGATCTTAGGGACAAAAAGTTTTCGTCGCTTTCGCAGGGACAAAAGAAGAGGGTTTCAGTTGGCAAGATCCTCCTCAGGGAAAGAGATATGTATCTTCTTGATGAGCCAACTTCTAATGTTGATCCGAAGATTTCCAGAGAACTCAGAGAAATACTCGTCAAGCTTAGTATGGACAAGTTCGTTCTTTATTCGTCGCATAATCTCTATGAGGCAAGAGAGATTGGCAAGTACCTGATATTGATCAAGAATGGGGAGCTCAGGTTTTTTGACAAGATGGAGAATTTGAGAACGGGACAGTATCGTGTAGGCATCAAGACTCTCAATGACGTATCAAAGTTGATGCCGGAAGCCGTGTTTGAAAATGGGTATTACGTTAAGACTGTTAATGGCCCGCAAGAGGTTGCAAAGATTGTTCGCGATCTTGTGCAGGAAGGCGCTGAAATCGTGGAGCTGCGCGAGTTGGATAATCCGTTGCAGGAGTTTTTTGAGGAGGAGTAAAGATGAGTTTTTCGCAAGTTACGAGAAAGAGAAGTGTGGGACTCAGCAAAACCTACTTCATTTTAGGCCTAGTAATGACTGTCTACGGCGTCATCTTGTCGAATGTCTTAACGTTGATTCCTGAGGATGCTGGAAACATGGGAGGCACTCCTGTTGAATTGCTGAATAGTTTTCCTTTCTTGTCAGTGGCTTTCCTATCGCTTTCTGCCCTGCTTTTTTCGCTGCCTGTGGTGATGCTGTTTGTTTACGACAAGAACAATGGAGTGCTGGAGTACCTTCTTTCGACCGGCCTTGACCAGCTTGACATCTTTAAGGGATATGTTAAGGCTGCATTGTCGCTGGCGGCTTACCTGCTGGTCTTCGCGGTTGTGTTTAACACGGTTTTCGGAGTTTTTCTGGGAACCAGTTTGACGTTGTTGGCTGTGATGGCTGTTCTCACGTTTGTTATTGGCATGTCAGAGGTTTTTCTGGTTACTATTTCGATGATGGCTTTTAGTTCGCTTCAGAAAACGCCGATGGGTGCGAATCAGCCCTTGGGAATCATAGTCGGGATTGTTCCGATGTTTCCCGCGTTGATACTGCCGATGATATTTCCATTATACGCCGTGCTCATCGATAGCCTGATTGCAGCGATAACCTTACTGATTTCGCTAGCATTACTCATGTCCGTTGGTCGCCTCATCCTAAGAGAAAAACTACTGCCTTAAGAGGCGCGCGCCGCTGCAGACGATCTTCTTAGTCTTAGCAAAAGGAGTAAAGGTGGCGCAGAATAGAATAGCAAAATCTTTTGAGGATTTCTGTTAAAAGTTGTTGTTACGGGTGAAAATTGCTTGTAACAACAACTACTTGTTTTAGGAGCTATGCGTGGTTTCCCATTTTGTTTGGCAGTCTTCGCACAGCCACACTGTTTCGTTCTTGAAGGTTTCGGCTTGACAGCAGGTCAGCTTGGTTTGACCGCAGACTCCGCACTGGGTGCCATCCATAGCCGGTGTTGCTCCAGTGGACACTTGCGAAGTCGTCAATTTTGTTTAGGTTTGATTCTTGGGTTTTTTCTGTTTTAGGCTCCTTGCATGTGGACATTTCGGTTTTTATCATTTGGTTGTTGCTGTTTTCGTTTTCTAATCTTGAATTGGGCTGTGATGGCATCGGGACATGGGACCTTGTTGAGGTGTCGTTTCGAAAATTCGTGTCAGAGCGTTGTTCCGGTTGGGCTGCTGTGTCCTTTTCGTCCTTAGGGGGTTCTTGTTTTGGTGGGTAGTTGAATTTCAAGGGTATGCCTTTTGCTTGGGCGGCTGTCTCGACCGTGTTTATCCATGTTTCGAGGGCTTTTTGGTGAAACAGTCGCAGTAGTTGGATGTTTTGGAGGAGGTCCAGGTTCTCGGGTTCCTTCTGCATCAGTTGGTACTGGTAGGTCTTGCTTTGGGTTTCCTCTTTGAGGTAGCCTGCGTTGGCTAGTGTTTTGAGCATGCGGTATGCGGTTTTGGTCGCGACTTTAAGTTTGGCGGCTACGTCGTTCTTGTTTAGCGATACGTCTGTATTTGTGAAGAGCCTGAGGGCTTCTTGCTGTCGTTTTTCGATGCGTGAAACAGTTTCCAGGAAAACAACGGTGAGATCAGTCTTATGTGGAGGTCCCAGTTCTACAACGGTCTAATAGCGTTGCTGGTTGACCAGGGACTGAATGATCCAGAAGAGGAAGAGAGAATTATTCCGGAAGGAAAAGTTCCCTTCATGACGGTTCACCAGGCTAAAGGATTGGAGTTCCCGGTGGTTTTTGTGGCAAGAATGGATGAAAAAGCGGACCCAGGAGGAGAACACCTTGTTGAGGACGAACTGAACCAATTTAGAAAGAACAAACTGGCTGTTTCAGATGTTCATCAGAAGGCACGTGAAGACCTTATTCGATTCTACTACGTTGCGTACTCGCGAGCCAGATATGCCTTGGTGTTGCTTCTTAAAGCTGACAAAATTGCTCCGGGAGAAGCGGAGGGCGAACACATTAGTTTGGGCGGAAAAAATCTGAATTGGCTAAGACAGGAGCTAAAAATAACGGAGATATAACAATGTGGCAAGAATACTCCAAAATGAAGGTGTCTTCCAAACCAGAAGTGGAGACTCTCCCCAGATTCAGCTTAACCGGCGACATAGTAGCCCACAGGAGATGCCCACGGCAGTACGGTTTCTTCTCCGTTCGAGGCTTTGTACCAGCACACACCGTACAAATATTTTATGGGACGATAATTCACGAAGTCCTCGATAGAACACATCACCACTTCCAAGGTCTGAAACGACCCCCGGACTAAAGGAGAGATACCCACAAGCGAACACATAGAGGGCTATTTTGATGAAGTAGACAATGCGCTTAAGGCGCGTGGGATAAAGGCAATAACTAGAGACCTGAAACAGAAAGCCCTTGAGACCTTGATACTCTTCAACCAGATTGAAGGACCTACGCTTTATCCTTTGGTTGTAGATACCGAACACCGAGTTAGAGGAACTCGAGAGGTTGGGTACATAATGGAAGGAGTAGTTGATGTACTAGTCGGCCGAACACTAACGTTGAAAAAGGGTTTTCCGATCCATCCCAACTATAAATTTGGGACTACAAAGGTCAAAAAAGGCCCAAAAACGAAGCAGGTCTTGAATCATACATTTATCAAATGCAAGTCTACTGTGCACTATTCAAAATCAGAAATGGATGCTTGCCCAAAGCTGCTAAACTCTACTTCCTCAATGAGCTCCAAAACGAAAACCAAAGACCGAAAACCGCAATCTTAGAAGTGGAAATGTCGGATGAAAAAATAGCAAAAGCTCTCAGCGAATTCGACGATACAGCCGGAAAAATAATCCGAGACCGCGAAAGTCAGATATGGCAGGCGCCCACATGGCAACGCGCAAAAGACATGGTTGACACCTGCACAATATGCGACATAAGATGGAGCTGCAAGGCATGGCTGACAAAACCTTTCCCTATGCAATATCCGTAAAAAAGAGGGCACACTAAGACCTAAGTCTGGTTCCGGCGCTACTGAGTTTCATGGTCTAAATCGTCTACTTCAATCTGGTAGCATTCTTCACACAAACCGCCAAACGTACAGTAGTCCTCTTCAGTGATGGTCTTTCCACAACTGCCGTATTCATAAACCTCAGGTTTGGCACTCATCTACATCAGGTCTCCGAACATGCTGTCGGATTCCTCGGTTAGCTGATCGTCCCAGCATTCCCAGCACATGCCCTCATGTTCTTCATGCTCTTCTCTGGTGATTTCCATTCCGCAAACTTCGCAGTGATAACTTTTCTCGCGACTCACTTCCACGTTATACCTCGACCCGGGTTATTATGCACCAATTTTAACATGATATATCATAATCTTTTTAGTTTTATGAAAGACTGCTCAATCACATATCGAGAATTTCTAAATGAGGACTCCCCGTTTATCCTGCTTGCCAATTGGCCGACGTTGATTTGGGATTCATAAAGTCTTTTTCGTCAAAACTCCTTAGTCCATATGAAGTGTTCCATATAGCTTCTCCAGGGAACCTGCGGCGTATACTATCTCAGTTAGTTACGCTTTCAAATAGTATGGGACGATTGAGCGTTGAGGGACTATACAACTGCATGTAGCGCTTGTGGAGAGAAAGTGCTACTTCCTTACAAATGTTGGAGCTGCGAAGGTTCGTATTGTTTCCAGCACAGTCTACATGAAAACCACAGCAACATGAAACCTACCGCGCGTGTAGGAATCAGCACAATTCCGAAAGAAATCAGGGCAAAAGAAACCAAGACTATTCCCCATAAAGACAGAGACAAAGCGGAAAAAACTATGAGACTGGGTCTTACACCTGTGCAGCCAACAAAGGGGAGAGAAAGGATTAAGGTTTGTCCTTGGTGCAGTCATTCTTTGGAGAAGGTAAGAGTCAGAACGCGAGGAAAACTTTCCACATTCTGGACATGCCCTAATCGTAAAACCCACAAGAACATGGTTCGACTGAGCTTCAGAAAGAGCATTAATCAAACAGGTTCTGATTTGGAGGTTGTTTCAGACACCGAGAGAGATATTTACCGTGAAATAGAGAAAAACGCCAAAAAGGAATTAGCCAGCAAACGAGATCAATGGTAGATATCCTCTGCAAAAGCACACACTTTAGCAACAGCTTGAAGAGGCCAATTGTGCTAAGTATAATTTTCATAATACAACAGATTCGGTTAGCCCTTTCTCTTATTCCGGACCTCACTTTCTCAGTTATTCGCGCAGGCAAATTCTCGTTACAAGAAAAAATTGACCACAGAGCAGGAAAAACATAACTGCATCGCAATCCCAGTTGCATTCAGGACGCAAGAAGTATATGGCTTCAAAATACAACCTTAAGAATACTCGGAAAGAAGCCTTCCAAAAAGCAGTTATCGCGTTTTATGCTAACCGTGGGCGAATATATCCTTGGAGGCAATCAGTTGATCCTTACGAAATCCTGGTTGCGGAAGTGCTCATCAAACTTACAGGAGCAGGCAAGGCGGAACCCGTTTACAGAAAACTCATTGCCATATATGGAGATCCAAAATTAATGTCCGAAGCAGATATCGGGGAACTGGAAGAGATGATACGTCCACTAGGACTTATTAACAGGGCAAAAATGCTGGTTGACCTGTCTAAAACATTAGTCGAAAACTTCGAAGGGCATGTTCCGGAAGATTATTCTGCGTTGACAAGCCTGAAAGGTGTTGGGCGCTACACGGCAAACGCGGTCCTCTGCCTCGCATACGGAATCAGGGTTCCACTGGTAGACGAGAGCGTGAAGCGCGTTTTTGCAAGATGCTTGAATTTTCCATCTAAGAAACCAGCTCATATGGATGAAGGCCTTTGGTCTTTTGCCACGGGTCTTCTCCCGAAAAGAAAGGTCAAAGAGTACAACTTGGGGCTGATTGACTTGGGAGCATTGTTTTGCAAGCACTCCAAATCATCTTGCGTAGAATGCCCAGTAAATCTCAGTCCAAAGGCATCCAGCTAGTGGTTATCAAACGGATAGAGCATAAAATTTAAACTCGTTTCTTAATAGAATTAAAGTGACAGTGATGACGCCAGAAAGCCATTCAATACACAAGAAAATAGGCGACATATTCGAAAAGATGGTTTCCTGTAACTGATGCTGAACTCTGCTGCGAGACACAACATGCGGTGGAAAACAACGTATCCCGCTGTTTTGTTCACCCACGAAGTCACGAGCGACAAAATATTCCAACGTTGACATGCTCCTCCTGAAAAATGGCAAAATCAAGGTCATCGTGGAAATCGAAGAGTCTGATGTTAAGCCAACCCAAATATGTGGAAAACTTCTCACCTCAGCGCTAAGCAACTTTTACATCTATGAATCCAACGCAAATCAATCTATAGGGATGGCTGACTCCATTCTATTCATACAGATAGTTGATACTTCAAAGACCTTCAGAACCGAAGCCAAGCGTTCACAGTGGAAAACTCTGGAGAAATCAATAAACCACATATTGCCAATAAAAGGCAGCAAGATAACGATGTATAGACTACTGACAACCGACGAATTGAATGAACTTGAGAACATAATCGAGAGAGCTTAACCCCTTATAAGAACAATAACCAACTATTTCCACAAAACTCCAAATATCGTTCTGCCATAGAAAAAACAGAAACACCTCAGTCTCATGCACTGCTGTCGCGATTGCACCCATACATTCTGCGCGCACACTAGCTGAATTCAGAGGATTATGCGAAGCTTAGATGCGTAAGATAATTAGAAGTAGTAGACCCGGTGATATTTCTCGGGGTGACTACTTCTCGTAGCTCCAGAAAGCTGCTACCAGACGAGAGTATCCATGGCACCTACATTTTCTAAGCGCGCGTTCTTAAACGGCCTATAGTGAAAAATGTTATAGCTGTACTTCAGAAATATACTTACCAACTTACAGGAGACACCCTAGCTGAAGACTCCTTGGATATTGGTTGTTGTGATGCTCCTTGTCGGAATCTGCATTGTCACGATTTATTTTTATCATAAACCAGCTGAAAGCGAAGTTAATGTTTGCTTGCACTTATCGGACTATAACAATCAGACTATTTCGTTTCTTCTTGATCTGAGGGTTAGCTGGGTTAGAACTGACTGGACAACTCCTGACGAATCGATGAGAAATTACTCACAGGACCTTCAAGACAACAACATCAACCTCCTCGCCATCATAGACCACAAAACATTCGGATACCGAATCCCCACATTGGAAGAATGGAACAGAACCATAACGGAACTCGTAACTTCCGAGGACTTCAGAAACACAGACGCAGTTGAGATATGGAACGAACCAAACAGTGACTCGTTTGAATCATCCATTGAACCAGAAGTCTACTATGAAATGCTAAAGAGTGCATACGCAATAATCAAAAACTACACAACAATTCCTGTTGTTTTCGCCGGAGTCTCACCAAATGTTCCTGGCTGGAAGACTTACTTGAGCACAGTCTTTGCTTTTGATGACACGCAGGACTACTTTGATTACATGGGCATTCACTTGTATGATGACACGACAACAAATCTGGAACATTTGCAGTTTGTTAAGGCTCTAACGTCGAAGCCAATTTGGCTGACTGAAACAGGGCAGCCGTCAGAAACAGATGGCTATACTGAAGCAACACAGGCCGAATATCTGAGGTCTGTGTACTCCACTCTTGAACCGTAGTTGACAAGATATTCATTTATGAGTTAAGAGACGGCAGGTGGGCACCCTTGAACAAGGAAAACTACTTCGGACTACTGACCCTCGAAGGAGCCAAAAAGGAAGCATACGACATAGTCTGGAAAATTAGTAGAAACCAAGAGAAAAGTGATCACTCCGTCATGTCTAATGTCTCGATGACGTTTAGACTCTTCCTGAGCCTGTTTCGGCGAAATAGAATGAACAATCGGATATTTTTAAGAAGGGCACGATCATTAAGCCCCTTTTTCATCAGCTGATCCTAGAAAGGTTCCACACATCTTTGAAAGCTATTGCAACAGAAGTATCTATAATCAAGTGTCAGACGAAATCGTATGCGTTCAACTTTTAAGCGTGTTTTGTGCATTATTGTGTCTTGGCGAATAAGACATGTTTGAGGGTTCTTCGGAGTTTAGTCCGATTAACGCTAGTTTGCTGGTTGTTGTTCCTGGTGGCCAAACGAAGATCTGGAAGTTTGATCCGAAGCATGGTCCAGTTAAGGCTATGGACGCGTATGCGGGTTCGCCGTTCCAGGTTAACAAGGCTTTCGCCCAGCTTTTCAGTGACAGGTGGGTGATCTTGTCTGCAAAACACGGCTTCATGGACCCAGACTATATGATTCCCGGAGACTACGACGCGGCCTTCAAGAAGCCCCAGACAAACCCGATAAGCCTCGACGAGCTCGAAAAACAGGTGCAGGAGAAGAACCTGCGCGAATGCAACTTTGTCGTCGTGCTCGGCGGAGAAGAATACGTAGACATAGTAACCCGCCTCTTCCAGGGACACAGCAAAGTACTAACTCCAACGAAGGATCCTGCGATGGGAACGGGAATGCAACGCGTAAAATCCCTCCTGAACATGTCAAGAGAAACAATGCTCAAAACACTCACAACCCAAAACGAACCCTAGGAGAAAAAGCGCGTTCTTCCAGATCTCTTCAAGGTAGTCTTGGGCAAAATTCACAAAATTAGGAATCAAACTCGCTGCTTATCAGATATTCAGCCCAAGCTCACGCGTCTATGACGTATTTACTCAAGCGTTTTCAACTCGTCCTCAACAAAGAACGCATTCATGCCTTTCAGAACGCCGAAGCCATCACTTTTCAACAAAGCCGCGCACTTTCTGGTGGAAATTCAATCAGCCTTACCATGGTAAGGGGACATCTTCACAAGCCTCCTCATAATAACTCTTTGGAACAATACGATCAGAAATCTGAAACCTCCGAATTCCTTCTTCATTCTTCTGAGGTAATCCTCAACGGAATTGTTCTGAAAACTGAATTCTCGCTGAGCCTCTTCAGTGTCATACCAGTCTAAATGATAGCAGTTGATGTCTTGCGTGAAATACTTTTGATCCGGCAAAGGAAGCGACAAGACGCCGAAGAAACGAGACAGAAACTCGCCGCCTCTTAGCCTCCACCCGTTCTTTTCTCCGCCTCCAAGAATATACGCCTGATTCCTCCGAGTTAACCCGGATTTCAGCTTCTCAACTCCGGCAACCAAGGCAGTAGCAACATCCGCATCTGTTATCATTTCAAGCCGCATATCCCGATGCATATCAAAAATCTCTTCCAATAAAGGAAGAATTCGACCCAATGACAAAATTGAGAGAGTCGGAAGCACACCCGCAAGCCTAAAAATAAGATAGTTATCCGCATTTTCCCTCAGGAATTCTTCACACTTAATTTTTGACTCTTCATAATTTCCAGTAACAACCAAAGGATCATTGCGATCAACCAGTTCATCCCGCAGCTGGGTAGGCCCCATCACACTCGCCGACGAAGTGAGAACAAAGGGAATCACTCGCCCCGTCTCTCTGATCGCATTGACAAGGTTCACGGTGCCTCCATAATTGACATCCATCGTCAATTCCCGGCGAGTTTTTGAGGCCGGAGGAATTATCGCCGCAAGATGAATCACCGCGTCGCAACCCCGAACCGCCTCTCTAACATCTTCAAAATGTCGGACATCTCCAAACACTACACGCTGGATCTTTTCTCGATACTTACGAGCATCTCTGCGGGTCTTCTTACTCTCAACATCGAACACGACTATTTCGTGACCACGCTTATGAGACTCTTCAACTACCGATTTTCCAATGTTCCCAAAAGCGCCCGTAATCAGTATTCTCATCCTTTGTTTATCTTCCAGCAATTTTCAACAATCACATAATCAGTGAAGTTACTACCAAAAGCCCCCACTGCAATACAAGCCTTTCTAGCTCCGAAGAATAAACTCCACGAAATTTTTAGCGCACACTTGAGAACCGCTCTCCAGTAGTATTAACGGTTCACCGCACGCTTCATGTTTTCTTGATCTGGTCCACAAGCTGACGATCCCCTTCTGAACTCGCGCTGTAAAACAACTTTCCAAAACACGGCGCGTAGAAAGATAATATTTTAAGTCTGGATGCACAATAACTAGTTGGAGAAGCTTCGATTGAGTCTCATTCCAGTAATCAGCCAACTCGGGCTGGGAGCCATCGGCGGTTTCGCAATAGGCTTCGCACTAAAGAAACTCGCTAAACTCGCGCTTGTCCTGCTGGGCATATTCATCATCGCACTGCTTTTCCTGGCGAAGGACAGCGTAATCAGCATAAACTACGAGGCGCTCTGGGCCTGGCTAGCAAACACGCTAGCGGTTGCCACTCAAGCTTTGTCCTCGGTCTTCGGCGCCATCTCGGTCCTCCCCTTCATCGGCAGCCTAGGCTTGGGCTTCCTGCTCGGCCTAAAGCTTGGCTAGCAATCAACAAGCGCTCATGGCGAATACTCGGTGCAGCTATTTAATAGCCCCGTAACCATAATAGTTTGCGAGAGAGCATAACTTCTGAAGCTCAAATGAAAAAGAGCTTACTTCTAAAACTGAACAGGAATGTCGATGGATTAAACGAGCTGGTGGAAGAGAGGCTGATCGGCTTTGAGGATCCAACTCGTGAAGACGTTGAAGCAATAAGAGAATATGAAGCTGCAAAGAAGAATGGAAAGCTGACTTTAGTGCCTCTCTCAGACTTGCTTAAAGGGACATAGCGCTTGGCAAAATAGTCGCTTTTTGTTGAAGCCAAAGCGCAGAAACAGTTCAGTAGACTTCCCAAAAAAATCCAAGAAAGAATGCTTGATGTTTTGAGTGGCTAGAGGAAGATGGGCTATCAGCAAGGATGGACTTGAAGAAGCTTCGAGGCTATCAGAAGCATTACCGCGTAAGATTAGGTGACTATAGGATAAGATTCGAGCTTTCTGGAGACTAAACGATCGTGGTTTATTCGATTTCACAACGAGAAAAAGCAT